>NZ_JACUUJ010000077.1 GCF_014859355.1 Yoonia sp.
CCCGGGCCAGACAGACCGTCACTTGTATTCGATCAACCGCGCCCGCGCGCGGGTCATCCGCCGCCACCAATAGGTCAGCGCGCCCTGCGCCTCGGGCAGTTTGGTCAGCGTCATGAAAAACGCCGCCGTCCATGACATCCCCCGCAACCGCAACCGCACCACCTGCGCCGGCCAGGCCAGCAGCAACAGCAGCGCCCAAGGTGTCGCCAGCGCACCCAGCACCGTCACCGCTGGCAGGACAAGCCCCCACAGGATGATCCGGCGCAGGGGCGCCACGCAATGCCGTTCCGGCGGCGCGCCATGCAGCGCCACCCCTTCGGCAAAGGCATAGCCGCCGCGGCGCGTCCGCTGCCACCACTGGCCAAACCGGGTCAGCGCGGCATCGTGCAGGGCCATTTCGGCATCCAGCCGCCAGATTTGCCAGCCCTGTTTGCGCAGACGCACGCAAAGTTCGGGTTCTTCGCCCGCGATCAGATCATCCTTGAACCCGCCCGCAAGCAAGACAGGCGCCAGCCGCATCATCGCGATCCCGCCGCAGGCCCGCGCTTTGCCGACCGGTGTGTTCCATTCGTTGTCACACAGCCTGTTATAAACCGAAGCATCGGGGTGTTTTTCACGCAAACGCCCCGCGACAGCCACCACATCCGGATGCGCCACCAGGAATGCGCGCGCTGTTTCAATCCAGTCAGGATGCAGCGTGCAATCACCGTCGATAAACTGCACAAAGGTCACGCGATCCGGCTTTTTCGACAGCCTTGCCAACCCGGCATTGCGCGCCCGTGCTGCCGTAAAGGGCTGGGTCATATCCAGCGCCACAACCTCTGCCTGACGGGCCCGCGCCGCATCCTGGCTGCCGTCGGTGGACCCGCTGTCAACATAGATGATCCGCGCGGCAGCGCCTTGCACCGCGTCCAGGCATGCAATCAACCGCGCGCCTTCGTTGCGCCCGATAACAATGACGGCAATGTCGTTTCCGGCCAGCGGGTCAGTCTTCCGGGGCATGCCCTGGCCTCAGTGGTTGCAGGAAGTTGATCCACAGATCGTGGCTTTCGGCATCCATCGCTTTTGGCACGGGTTTCCCTACAAACCGGCGCAGATGCGCCAGCCCCCGCCCGCACAACCACATCAGGTTTGCCAGGAACAACCCCGCATGACCATGGGCCTGATAAAAGAACCTTGTGCGCGCACTATAGTAATAGGCAGGCAGGCGTTTGCGCGCCGCACCCAATGCCTCGACCGGGCCACTGCCACCCTTGTAATGCACCGCCACCGCGCGCGGTTCCTGCACGATCTGCCAGCCCGCACGCCGCGCCTGCAGGCAATAGGCGGCGTCTTCGAAATAGAGGAAATACCCTTCGTCCATCGGGCCGACCTGATCCACCATCGCGCCACGCAACAGGATGCAGGCAAAACTGGCCCATTCCACCGCAGCGGGCTCGGCGGGCGGTTGCAGGGCGACCACATGGCGCTGCAACAGCTTTGTAACCGGCCCGCTGGCCGCACCGCGGATCAGTTCGCTGGCGGGGGAATGAAACCGGAAACAGCTGACCTGCACATCGCCATCGTCGGTTGCGATCTGCGGGGCGATCAGCCCGGCGCGGGGGTTGGCATCCGCCGCCGCAAGGATCTGCGCCAGAAACCCCGGCCGCAGCAGCGCGTCGGAATTCAGGATCAGGTAATGATCGGCCCGCACCGCCGCCATGCCAAGGTTATGCCCGCCGGAAAACCCGCTGTTCCGGTCAGATTGCACCAGCGTGACCGGCGTGCCCGCAGGCTGTGCCGCGATCCAATCCGCGATCACGTCGGCTGATCCGTCACCCGAGGCATTATCGACCACCACCACCTGCGCCTCCAGATCGCCGATATCGGCCAGCACCGATTCCACGCAGGCGATGGTCATCGGCCCGGTGCGGTAATTGATGATTGAAATGGCAATACGGCAGGTCATTTATGCGCGGGCCTCAATGGGGGTTTCTTGCGGTCAATCCGCTGCACCTGCCGGGTATAAAGGCTTTGTGGCGCGGGTGTGGCCGGGGGGGCAGCCCCGGCCCGGCGATAGGCAGGATCGGCAGGCGCAGGCGCCGCTGCCGCCCCTTGCGCACGCGCGGCCTTTTGCAGCTCCAACCGCCCCCACAGCGCCCCCCCGATCAGCCAGGTCAGCGGCATGTTGGAACTATTGGGCACCATATCCACCAGATTCGCCGCCAGAATAAGCGTCAGAACAGAGGTTTCCATGCCAATGTCATAACGGCGACGGTGCCAGAGCAGCAGGAAAACAGGCACAGTCAGCAGCCCAAAGCGCGCGATATAGCCAACCCAACCCTCGACGCCCAGAATGATGATCCACAGGCCATCCGTCACGCTGATGTCACGCCCGGCATCATTAAAAACCCGCGACCGGCCCCAACCGCCCCAGCCGAACAGCGGCCGCTCTGACGCTTTTGCCAGCAGGATTTCTTCGTTATCCAGTCGATATACAAACGACCCGGCGCGCTGCGGGTCGATATCTTCGGCAAACTGGATCACCTGCGCGATCGGCAATATCTGCGATGTCCGCGCCACCGGATAGGCCAGAAACACCCCCGCGATGATCGCGGCCGCCAGCAATTGCCCCCGCACCCCCAGAAAGATCACCACCGGCAACAGCACCGCCGTGATCATCACCGCGCCAAGGTTGCGCGACAAAAGCAGCGTCAGCCCCAGCCACAGCGCAGCCGCCAGAAACAGCCCGCGCCGCCGCGCGTCAACCCGCATCAGGCCAACCGTCGCCAGCAGGGACATCGCCAGAAAAATCCCCAACACCAGACCGTGGTTCAGAAACACGACGGGCCGAAACCCACCCCCCCGGATATGCTGTATCCAGCTATGCGGGAAAAATCCGTAAACCCAGCGGTTCAGCTGCGGTGACATCCGCACCTCGAACAAGGCCAGAAAAGCATAGCCGCCGGCGGCGACGCACAACACGATCAGCAAAAGCTTCTGCGCCGCCGGGTCTGCCAGATAGCGCCGCGCCAGCAAAAACGGGATCACCATCATCAGCGCCGCCACCGCCATGGAACCCGCATCATAAAACCGCAACCCCGGCAGACTGCGCGGTCCATAGGTCAGCGCATCGGTATTGGTGAAGGCCGTCATCACCGCCCCCAGCACCAGCATCACCAGCAACGCCAGAATGATCGGGTGGCGCGGGATCAACCCTTTGGGGCGCAGGTCATCAGAACGGTCATCTCTGGCAAAGATCAGCGCAAGGATCAGCGCCGTCAGCGCAGGCACCGTGGCCTTGTCCAGCGCAGGCAAGCCCGGCAGATTGAACGCCGTGCCCACGGGCAACAACAAGAACCCGCCCACGATCGTCACCAGGATCGCCAGCGGCAGCCGCAAGCGCTGGAAAAACACGATACTGATCACGGGCCAGACAAAGATGGCCAGAAGCGGCGGTATCATGGCTTAGCCCGGTCCCCGCTGGGGGCGTGATATCTGGAAGATCTGTGTGGGCATGATCTCTTTCACTCATCAGCAACCGCAGGGGGCCGTCACAAAATACACGCAAATACCTGCAAGGACGACCCTTGCCGCACCCTTCCTACCTGCCCGGGGCGCTGCGATCAAAGGTAATCTGCCCGCAACCCTGCCACAATCGCACCAGCGCAGGTTTACGCCTGCGAAAGCTTCCGACATAACAAGACCATTATCAAAGGATATTTCCCGGTATGCCCCGGACAAGCCCCCCCACCCCCCTGCCCCGTCTTGCCTATCTGACATCGCTTTACCCCGCGGCGTCGCATACATTCATCCTGCGTGAAGTCGCCGGATTGCGCGCGCTTGGGTTTGATGTGGCGACCTGTGCGGTGCGCCGCCCCGATGCCCGCCAGCTGACCGGCCCGCAAGAACGCGCCGCCCATAGCGATACGTTTTACATCATCGACGCCGCGCGCAAACCCGCCACCCTGCCCCGCGCCCTTTGGGCCGCGCTGGCACGACCGAAACGGCTGGCGCAAACCCTTGCACTGGCATGGCGCACCGCCCCCCCCGGCCTGCGTGGCGGGGCAAAACAGATCGCCTATCTGGCCGAGGCGTTGATCCTGGCACAGCAC
>NZ_JACUUJ010000078.1 GCF_014859355.1 Yoonia sp.
AAAAGCAGCGTAATCATTGAACCAGAAACTCGCCGGTAAACCCGGGGCGGTTCATACTGTGTTCCATGCCCAGGATCGGTGCCGTCACGGCCGCTGCCATGCTGAGCCTGTTGCCGAAAATCGGCACACTTGGCCGCAAACAGGTGGCCAGCCTGGCCGGTCTTGCACCCATCACCCGACAATCCGGTCAATGGCAGGGAAAGTCGTTCATCGGCGGTGGGCGCAAACCCCTGCGCGACGCCCTTTACATGCCCGCACTGGTCGCCACGCGCCACAACCCGGACCTCAAGGTAAAATATGAAGACCTGCGCGCTGCTGGAAAGCCCGCCAAGGTCGCCATCGTTGCCATCATGCGCAAGCTCATCGAAATGGCAAACGCGCTGGTCAAAGCTGATCGGATGTGGACGCCAAAAACCGCTTGATCTAGACGGATACTTAAAAAGATGACATTTTGCCTCCTTTGTCCTAAAGCTGGATTACAAACATATTAATGTCGACCGAATTACGCCCGCAAAGCAACGCCGCCACACCCGGATTGACCTTTCATGACTGCATTCGATCCTGTGACCAGTCACCCGCCCTTTACCATGCCGGTCACGCAGATTTCGGGGCAGAACAGCCTGGAATTCATCCGCGCCGTGTTCGACCATTACGAAAGCGGCCGGGTTTTCGCGATCACGAAACCAGGCGTCGCCCTGCCGCTTCCCAATGACGACGGCGATGTGCTGGACCTGCGCATAGACACCGCCACAACCGGTTGGGGCCGTCTCGCGCACCAGCCCGATACAACCGACACCCCCGCACAGATCACCCTGACATCGGGCACCGAAGGGGCACCCAAACCCATCCTGCTCAGCCATCGCAATCTGGCCGATGCCGTCGCCCGGCTGAACGATGTCATGCAGGTCACACCCGAGATCCGCGAATATATCGGCATCCCGGTGCAATATTCCTTTGGTCTGGGGCGGGTGCGCGCGGTCAGCGCCGCAGGCGGTGCCTTTTTCCTGCCCCGCGCCTTTGATCCGGCCGAAATCCGGCGGATGCTGGACGCAGATGCGATCAACGCGATTTCCGCCGTGCCAAGCCTGTGGCGGCTGGTGCTGGGCGCACCCGAGATTATCGGCGATGCGGGGCGCAAGGTGCGCTGGATCGAAATCGGCAGCCAATACATGTCCGGCGATGAAAAGGCCGCGATGATACGGTTGTTCCCGCAGGCGCGCATCGTGCAACATTACGGCATGACTGAAGCCTCGCGCACGACGTTTCTGGTCTTGTCGGATGTGGACCCCCGCTATCTGGACACAGTAGGCAAACCGACAGGCAGCGCCGAGGTTGCTGTATCGGAAGCGGGCGTGATCCGTATTCGCGGCCCGCATGTGGCCATGGGGATGATCACTCCGGACCGCACCCTTAAACCGCTGACCAACGCTGATGGCTGGTTGCAGACGGGCGACCGGGGCGAAATCCACGACGGGTATCTGTCCTACAAGGGCCGGATCGACGACCAGATCAACATCGCCGGGGTCAAGATCAACGCCGAAGCGATCGAGGCTGCAATCACCGCCTTGTTGCCATCCGCCGCCGGCCAGTTTGCGATCGTCAACAGCCCCGACCCCTTGCGCGGCGAAATCGCCCTGCTGGTGACAGAAGCCGATGCAGATCCGATTGTGCCCGTCATACTGGCCGCCGCCGCACAGGCGTTCGAGATCCGCGGCATCCCCGCCGCCGGCGCGCTGCGCAGCACCCGTGTCACCACCCTGCCCCGCACCGACACCGGCAAGATCGCGCGGGTGAAACTGCGCGATATCCCGCCCCCCGCAGCGGGGGCACATGCGCCACAGCACGAAAGAAAAGCACTGTCAGCGGCACAAACAACTGTCGCCGACACCTGGCACTGCGTGGTCGGGGATATGCAGATCGGCCCCGATGATACCTTCTACGACATCGGCGGCGATAGTCTCAGCGCGCTGCAGATCGCCCTGACGATGGAACGGCAGAATTTCACCCAGGCCGCGATCCGCGCCACATTCGAAGGCCGAAGCCTGGCCGAAGTCGCACAGGCCAATGCGGCAGACACCGCAACCGCGCAAGCAGAACCTGCCACCCCGCTTGCCGACCAGACCCAACGCACCTGGGCACTGACACTGGCGCGCGCATTCGCCGTTCTAGCGGTGCTGCTGTCGCATTGGGGCGAAGGGTTCTTCAACCGTCTGGGGGGGGCGCGCTGGCGGACCAATACCTTCCGGTGCTTTACCGGCTTGGCACCCCAGGTTTTGCCACCGTTTTCGGGATAGGGGTCGGTCTGACCATGCTGCCGCAGTTTACGACACATCGCGCCAACGTGCTGCGGCGCTGTCGCAACGCGTTTTTGCTGGTCAGCCTCGGGATCGGCATTCTGGCGATCAAGTCAATCACGCTAGTGGCGCTGAACGGCGGATCGTTGGGCGGGCTGGTGCTGAGCCATGCGCTTTACTCTGTGCTGATGTTCTATGCGATCATGCTGGGTACCGCACCTTTGTGGATGCCCGCGCTGGCGCGTCTGTCCGCCCCGGTGCAGACCCTGCCGCTGATCGCGGTCGGGCTTTGGCTACTGTGGCCTGTGGCGCAATACATCATGCCCGCGCAACAGCTTGATTCCATTATGGAACTGCCCCGGCTGATGACCATCGCGAGCTACAGCCTATTCAAGCTGGGCGCGATCATGCTGGTCGGCATTGCCGCAGGCCTCTGGATCGCACACGAGGCCGACACTGCGCTGGTGAAACGGCGGCTCTTGACCGTTGGGCTGGCAGGCATGGTGTTTTGCGCCACGACCATCGTGTCACTGGAAGGGGCCGCCGCCGTGATGACGCGCGCTTCATCCGTCTTTTCCAGCCTGCCGGGCTATGGGTTTTACGCCAGTATGATGATCGCGGTGATGGGTCTGTCACTAGGGGTGACGGGGATCTGGCACCAGCTGTCAGGGCCTTTGCTGTTCTTGTTGCGCGTGCTGGTGGTGATCGGCGGGCTGGCCTTGCCGATCTATGTATTCCACGGGCTGGTCATCCCGCTCAAGGATATCCTGATCATTCTGGGAATGCAGGGCGCTCTGGCGCTGGCCCTGCCGATGGCCGCGTTCCTTGCCGCCATGGCCTACGCTGGTCGGCGGCTTTATGCGATGTATTTCGGCTGATCCCTCAGAGATATGGGCAAAAGTTGGTGACGCCTGATCAGGCGGCGGTTTGAATCTGGCGGAGCCCGTCGCGGAACTCAACCCCTTGGATGATCTCGGGCAGGCGGTTTTGGCCGTCGAGTTTGCGCCATTTCTTTTGCGCTGACATCATCAGCTTGAAGGCCATGGCCAGGCCGGTCTTACGACTGAGGCAGCCCTTGGTGCGTTTGGTGCGGTGCCGGACGGTGGCGAAGGGTGATGGGCGTCTTGGAATTGATCCAGTGGATCAATTCAGCCCAGAACGGGCGAAGCCCCGGGCTCTCAATGGGATTTGACGTCCGGATGTGTTTCCAGTGCTCGGCCGGATAATCGTAGAAGGTCAGCAGCGCGTCCCGGTCCTTGACCAGCTTGGCGACCGCCTTGTCCCATTTCACGCCATAGGTTGCGACGAAGAAGTCGAAGGCGGCGCTCGCCTTGGCTTTTGTCTCGGCCTGCCAGATGTCGTGCAGATGGCCTTTGGCCTTGGCTTGCATGGATTTCGGCATCGCGTTCAGCACGTTCATGGTCTTGTGCAGCCAGCACCGCTGCTCCTGCGTCGTCGCAAACACCTCGCGCAGCGCGGTCCAGAACCCCAAGGCACCGTCGCCAGTGGCCAGTTTCGGGTCCTGTTTCAGGCCGCGCCGCTTGAGATCGAGCAGCACCTCGCGCCAACTTTGCGTGCTTTCGCGGAAGCCGTCGGTCATGGCCAGCAGTTCCTTGCGACCGTATTCATCAGCGCCCACGATCACCAGAA
>NZ_JACUUJ010000010.1 GCF_014859355.1 Yoonia sp.
GATCGCGTGTGCTTGTCTTATGCTGATCGTTGCTCCCGCGTTATAAAGGAGCCACGATCAGCATAAGAAAAGGCGATGAATTCAAACGACCTCTTTATCTGGGCAAAGGGGTCGGCAAGCGCGTGGGTCTGCAGCGAAAAACATTCGTAGGAAACGGGGCCAGCATAGCCCACCTTTGTCAGGGCATGGATTTGGGGGATGTTGCCAAGACGGTCATCTTCATCCACCAGAACGCGATGTTCGTCTTCCATATCCTTGATCCCCAGCGCAGGATCAATAACACCCGAGATATGCACAATACCCGTAAATTCGGGGTAAAACAGGCCGCTGCCGGCCAGCGTGTGGTGAAACGTGTCATGAACCAGTTTGAAACTTCCGGCACCTTCAATGCCCGCTATCGTATCGACCAATTCAGCCTTGGCGCACAAAGAAGACCGCTGAAAGCCCAGTGGCTCCACCAAGGCGACCAGTGCGGCATCCTGTAACATGGGCAGAATTGCTTTCATTGCGACCCGCAAATTCGCCTGCCGTTCGCCGTTGCCAAGACCCGTGCCGTCGTTGCGCGGGATCAGGCTGATGGTTTCAGCGCCAGCCGCCTTTGCAGTTGCAATCAAGGCCCGGACAGCTGTCGCGCGGGCTGGGTCCAGTCCCTCGAACAGGGGGCGATCGATATCATTGCGCAGCTCGACGCCGATGCAGCCAAGCCGCGTTCATTGTTTTCGGCGCGTTTGAACAGCGAAAGCACGTCATCACACCCCCAACAGTCGTTGCCCATCTGCCGCCAACGGTCATAGTCTTGCGGCTGTCCGCGCACATAAAGCAAACCATTCAGCGACGAAGCCCCCCCCAGCACCTTGCCACGCGGCCAGTCGATCGCGCGCCCGTTCAACCCCGGATCGGGTTCGGTGCGGTAACACCAATCCAGCGTCGGGTTATGCATCGTCTTGAAATAACCGACAGGAATGTGAATCCACGGGTTCCAGTCGC
Source organism: Yoonia sp. (assembly GCF_014859355.1). Taxonomy (GTDB): domain Bacteria; phylum Pseudomonadota; class Alphaproteobacteria; order Rhodobacterales; family Rhodobacteraceae; genus Yoonia. The sequence goes on from NZ_JACUUJ010000010.1 coordinate 988, forward strand.
GCCCACCCGCTTCCAACAGCACAACCATGTTAGCTTAAATGGCGCTTAGCCGGTTGGCAATAACGCACCCGGACGACCCCGCGCCGATAACCACATAATCTGCTTCCACCAAGGCTCCTTCCGATGTGTTGAAAAATTCTGTGCAAATTGATCAGACTAATCTGCATTTTTTGGGACAAAATGTATCGTTAATTGTCGCAAATAGAGGACACGGTAGCTATCAGTGATTGGATAAAGGGGTTTCCCGCAGGGATTTCTTCAAAACCGCAAGCACTTACGGGATGAGCTCTACACTGCTTGCTGCGGGCACCTTTGGCGGCGGCCAACCTCGCCCGTGCGGCAGAATCAACCTATGAACGGCGGTTTGCCAAGGAAGCAAAACACACGCTGACATTTGGCGCGTCAGGCTTTAATCCGAAAAACCTACTGATCGAACGCGCTAGCGCACTGGAATTCGCGCGCAAAATCGAAGCGCAGACCTATGGGGAAATTCGTGTGGATTTCATCGGCAACAACCAGATTTACGGTCAGTTGCCCTGCGTCCAAAAACCCCGCAGGGCATCACCGATATCTATGCGGCCTCTACGCAAAACTCTGCTGGCGGCGCGCCTTACCTGAACGTTCAGGACTATGCGTTCATGTTTCCGGGCCGGGCGTCGCATCATCATTTTCTGTATCATCCCAAAAGTCAGGAAATCCTGCGCGACCACTATGAAAAAATGTATTACCTGAAATTCCTGTTCAGCCACTGCGTTGATCTGAAATTCTTTTGCGGGATAGAACACACCGCGATGACCGCGTCGGTTTTTGACAGTCTGGGCGGTGAATTGCAGGATACCGTGATGGCATAGTCCTATTGGGCGCAAACCCATGTGCAGAACGCGACCGAGGCCGCGTTGGTCAAGACGGGCGGTTTCGATGATCCGCAATTGCCCAATACGATCTTTGCCGAAAACAACGTGCGGGTGGCCTTCCTTGATGATGCGGAAATCAGAAAGGCCGAAGAAATGTGTTCGCCTGAATATCAGCCGCAACTGTGGACACAGTGGCGTGATCGTCTGAACGGCTGGGCCGCTGGTGGAAAGGCTGACAAGCCGTCGCTAAGCAGAAAAGGATTTCGCCGGCCGCCGCAGTTCAGGGGAGGGTGGGCCAATATCATTCTGGTCCGATACGGGCGCGCTCTTTGCCGCCTTTGCAAGCCAGGATTCCTGGGCAATCCGCGAGGCGCTGCTGTTCGCGGCGATTTCCGGGGTCTCATTCGGCCACCGCCGCAGCGGGCGGCACGGTGGGCATTATCATTCCGCCGTCGATCATTTTCACCGTTTACGGGTGCTTGATGAACCTGCCGATTTCAGAGCTTTTCCTCGCGGGCATTATTCCCGGTGCGATGATGGTGATCGGCATGCAATTTGCCTGCTGGATCATCTGCCGGATCAACGGCTGGGGCTATCTGATTCGGCTGCAACTGGATCAATTGCAAGATGCGGCGCAGAAATTGGGACAGCTGGTGCCAGTCTGACCTAGCGCTAGTCTGCCGCCAGAGTCGCACCGCTTGTGATCAGTGAAGGAACAATCTGCTGAATGGTGCGATTCCAACGGGTCACAGGCTGTTCAGCAATAAAAACAATGTCGTTTGGTCGCAGTTCCATGCGGGTGGCCAACACCAAATTGGTCACATTGCGGGCATCCAACTGCCACGCGGTAACAACATCTGTCCCGGGCGTGCCGCGCAACACATAAATCTGTGACGGGTTGCCTGTTTCAGGGGAAAGGCCAGCCCCCGAAAACAACGCATCCGCCAACGACGCCGCCCGCCCAAACGGTAGCGCAAACCGCCCGGGCCGGGCGACTTCACCTGTCAGATACACATGGTCGCGCGCCACCGCATCCAGCGCGACCAAGTCCTCAAAATTTGCCCGGCGCTGCGTCATTTCCATGTTCAGTGCCGCGAGCGCCTGTGCTTGGCCTTGTTGTTGGACCTGCGCCAATATAACCTGTTGTTCAAAATACACCTGCGCCTGATCAAGGGAAAACGCTGTATCGACGAAAACATGATCACCCGCCAGCAGCCGGGTTTTCTGATGGTGTGGCTGACCACGATACGCCGGCAGCGGGATCTGAAACAGCGTCCCGTCACGGAAAATTCGAATGGAGGTTGACCCGGGATCATCGCTGGCAATGCCGCCCGCACGGGTCACGGCCGCGTCCAAATAAAGCGGAGTCAGATTGATCGGGATAATCACCGGATTTATCACGGCGCCGCCAACTGTGACATGCTGCGAATTGAACTCCACGATTTCCATGGTGAACGTCGGTTCAATCCCGGTTTGCGCAAAGCTTTGGAACAGCTGGGCCTGCGCTTGTTCCAATGTCATCCCCGACAAGCCAACGCGCGCACCATCCGGCATGGCAATCGCGCCGTCATCCTGCACAAGATACCGCTGACGGCGGTCCGACTGCGCCAGCAAACCCGTCCGGTCAGGCATCGGCAGGGCCGCCGATTTCGTGACCAGGTCAACCACATCGCCAACGCCAATCCGGTAGGGGCCAGGATCAGATGCCGGTGGTGGCCTGTTGACCAAGATGGGCGGACGCACCTGCGCCAAAAGGCTAGTTTCCAGTGCGGCCCCCGACGCGCGCCCAAGCCCTGAAACAGACGCCACCTGAAAAAACACCTCTGGCACCTTCTTTGGCTGATAGGGTGACAGGTTGGCAGCGGTCACAGCTTGCATCGTCAGGGGGACAACGCGAACATCCTGCTGGTCGCCCTTCACTTGTGGAGAGATGTAGGCAACCCCACAGCCGTTCAACAACAATATAATGACGCCTAGAACAGGCCATTTCAGCATCGGATTCTCCGTGCGGCGCAATGGCGGCTTATATCCGCATCGCGTTTTGTCCCGATCGCTTGGCAACCAGGTTTACCTTCCTTGATCAGACGGTTTTGCCGCCGCGACCAGTGAAAACCAGAAAAATGACGGCAAGAGCGTCCAGAATGATCATACCCATGTTTGCCCCATCCAACGCGTCAAGGATGTGATCCCTTGCCACCGTGTCTCATGGCAAGGCATTTTGCGCAGTTGCATCAACCGCACCGATCAAAACCAAAAGCCCGGCTATAAAAAGAGATTTCATGAAGCAATTCCTTGGTCGCAGAGTCATCCCAATTACGTAACCAAAGACCGTTAAAAAGAGATTAATTTTTCCACCCCGGCATTTCCGCGTCCTTTTCCTGGGCATGGCAACACCCCGTTAATGTAAATCGTCCACACTTACAGCGAAGATGGTGGGAATCAGGTGATGAAATCGATCAGGCACTGCCAAAGCTGGATGTCGCGTCTGATCAGGCGCCGAAATCCAGAGCATTTGTGGGTTCACCATGCCTTGGCGCTTGTTGTGATCATGGGGCTTTTTGCGGCCATCTACACGACCAACAAAAAGATCGTCGCGCATGGCACGCTGACCACGCACACCCTCCATCTTGTGAACGTGCAAATGACGTCTGACGCGGCACTTTTGCTGGCCGCCGAACAATTTGTTTCCGGGGCAGATACTGATGCCGCCGGACTGAATGCCGCCATAGCCCGGTTTCAAAATGCGTATTCGGCACCTGCTCAATCTGGGTTTTTGTCATCTGCGACACAGCAATCATATTTCACCAATGACGCAGAATTAGACAGCAACACCACACAATACCTAGCCTTGGCAAAAGGCCTGGCAACACAAACCCTTGACGCCCAGTCAGAGGCGCTGCTGGCTTTGCATGCATTTCATCAAACTGAAATGCACGCCAAACATCAGACTTTGCTGGATCATGTCGCCGCGACCGGCGCAAAGCAGGCGCAGCACCTTGTGGATATACAGCGAAGACTTCTGGCCGTTTCCGCCATCGTCTTGCTGGCAGAGACATTTTTGATCTTTATGCCGGCGCAGCGAACCTTCAGGAACACAATCGCAGAATTACGCCAAAAATCGGCAGTTCTGGAAAAGTCGAAGAATCAGTTGACGAAGCTGAACCAGAAGCTTGAATATGTGGCCCACCATGACAATCTGACGGGGCTTCCCAATCGCAGTTCGGTGCTAAAGCACTTGAACAAAGTTATTCAAGCCAAGCCGACACCAGCCATAGGTGTGCTTTTCGTTGGTATTGACGACTTTAAATCTTTGAATGATGCAGCCGGTCACAATTCTGGCGACTTAGTCCTGCAGGCAGTGGCTGATAGGCTCCAAAGCTGCATCGACAGCGAAGACATGGTAGCCCGTGTGGGCGGAGATGAATTTGTCCTTGTCACCTTTGAACCACCCGCGATAATCGCAGACCGGTTAACCCGAATTCTGGCAGAACCATTTTATATTGCCGGGCGTAAACTGCCACTACAAGTCAGCATCGGATATCTTGGGTCCGAAGACAGCCAAGCAGAAGAACAGTCACTGATCGCTAACGCTGGGATCGCCCTGCGCGCTGCCAAAGCTTTTGGTGGAAACCGAATCCAGGCTTTCACACCCGCCCTCCGGCACGAGATGGAAGCGATTCAAAAGCTCCAACTCGAACTGCCTCATGCCATCGAAAGCGGACAGATTGAACCGTGGTTCCAACCCCAGATCCGGCTGTCTGACGGAAAAATGCACGGTGCAGAGGTGCTGGCCCGCTGGCGCCACCCGATTCATGGGCTACTGTTACCGGATAAGTTCCTGCCCGCCGCCGTGCGTGCCGGGTTGATGATCGAACTCGACCACGCCATTTGGCATTCCGCAATGAACCTTCTGCAAAAATGGCAATGCAATGGCACTGTGATTCCTCAGATTTCCCTAAATGCGGCCCCCGAGACAATTTCTGATCCACACCTGATGGAACGCTTTTTATTTCTGCTCCACCTCAACGGAGTTAGCGCAAAGCAGATCATCATCGAAGTCCTGGAAACGACAATCATTAACGGCAATGATGACATGGCGTCGATAAATATCGATTCGCTCGCGGAATGCGGCATCGCACTTGAACTTGACGATTTTGGCACTGGTTACGCCTCTTTGTCCAAGTTGACCCAACTTCCACTATCAGGAATAAAACTGGATCGGTCGCTAGTATCGCCTTTGCCAGACGCAGCGGCCAATAGTGTCGTTCGCGCCATTCTGGCACTTGCCGGTGAACTTAACCTGCAAGTCGTCGCAGAGGGAATCGAACAAAACGAACAGGCGCGATCACTTAACGCACAGGGATGTGCCATTGGCCAAGGCTACGGTTTTGCACGTCCGATGTCGGCGGATGATTTTCAAACCTGGCTCTGCGACAAGGCGGTCGCGCCATCAGGCAATACCGCTCACCGATCAGCAATTTTTACCTGGGCTTGAGGAATAGTTGCACAGGCCGTATCTGGAACCCAGACTGCCAATACAAAAGGATCAGCCATGGCGAATTTTCTTTACCAGAACGACCTGCCGGATGGGCTTGATCTTGGGCCGGTTGTTGCAATCGACTGCGAAACAATGGGCCTGAACCCGCATCGTGACCGGCTTTGCCTGATCCAGATGTCGGGCGGCGATGGAAATTGCCACCTGGTGCAGGTGGCCGTCGGGCAAACTGCGGCTCCCAATTTGTGTAAAATGTTAAAAGACCCCGCAGTATTGAAACTGTTCCACTTTGGCCGTTTTGATATTGCCGCGCTTTATAACAGGTTTGGCGCATTGGCAGCGCCGGTTTATTGCACAAAAATTGCATCAAAGCTGGTCCGCACATTCACTGACCGCCATGGTCTGAAGGTTCTTTTGCAAGACATGATTGGTATCGATATTTCAAAACACCAACAGCAAAGCGACTGGGGTGCCGAAACGCTTACGGATGCGCAACTGGCCTATGCTGCGTCTGATGTATTGTATCTGCACCAATTGAAAGACGCATTTGATGTGATGCTAGCGCGGGAAGGCCGCACAGATCTTGCACAGGCCTGTTTTGAATTTCTACCGACGCGGGCGCATCTTGATCTGGCGGGTTGGCCCGAAGTCGACATATTTTCGCACTAATGGTCGATCATGCGAAACTATTGATGACGGCACGGCGCGTCATTACCGACGAGGCAGAGGCGCTGAGGCAACTTTCTGACGGGCTTGGCGAAAGCTTTGCGCTGGCTGTAGATCTGTTGTTAAAGACCAAAGGCCGCGTCATCGTATCGGGCATGGGAAAATCCGGGCACATTGCCCGCAAAATTGCCGCAACCTTTGCCAGCACAGGCACACCGGCGCAGTTTGTCCATCCAGCCGAGGCGAGCCATGGCGATCTGGGTATGCTGACACGCGGTGATGTTGTCATGGTTCTGTCAAATTCGGGCGAAACGCCAGAGTTGGCCGATATCGTCGCCTATACCCGTCGCTTTCAGATTCCGCTCATTGGCGTCGCGAGCAGGCCTGACAGCACATTGATCAAACAGGCAGACATCGGCCTGTTGCTACCGCGCCTGCAAGAGGCCTGCGGCATTGGCGTAGTGCCAACCACATCAACCACAATGACGCTGGCGCTGGGTGACGCGCTGGCCGTCGCGCTCATGGAACATCGCGCGTTCACGCCTGAAAATTTCCGCGAATTCCACCCTGGCGGCAAACTCGGGGCGCAACTTTCCCGGGTGCGGGACTTGATGCACATCGGCGATTCGATGCCACTGGTCGGAACTTCAACGCCGATGAAAGAGGCGCTTCTTGTTATTAGTCAAAAAGGTTTTGGCGTTGTTGGCGTGACCGATGGTGATGCCCGGCTTGTCGGGATCGTCACCGACGGTGACCTGCGTCGCCATATGGATGGTCTGCTTGACCGGACAGCAGGTCAAATCATGACGGCCAACCCAACAACAGTCGCACCCGACGCGCTGGCCGAAGAAGCCGTTGGCCTGATGAACGCGCGGGCGATTACCTGTCTTTTTGCGGTCGACCCTGAAGGAAATGGAAAGATCGCCGGCATATTGCACATTCATGACTGCCTGCGCGTTGGGGTTGCCTGACGATGCGCCCCTCCGACAACCTGCATTCCCAGATTGTCGGCTGGGCTAAAATCATCCTGCCGCTTGCGGCACTTGGACTTTTATCAACGCTTTTTTTGCTTGCGCGCAGCCCATCCAGTCAATTTGACATACCTTTTGCCGAAATCGCGGAAATAGCCCGTGATCAGCGGATCATATCGCCACAATTTTCCGGCCTGACCGACGAAGGCGCGATCGTCACCATCGCCGCACGCAGCGCCCAGCCAGACGCGGTGCGACCCGACACCGTGCAGATTGATGCGTTGACCATGCGGATGGAAAACCTTGATGGCAGCACCCTGGTCGTCTCTGCAACCCGTGGCGAACTGGACGGCAGAGACCGGATCGCACGGTTTATGGGGCTGGCGCGGCTGGAAACATCAACCGGGTTTGAGATGGAAACCAACGGCCTGATCGCAGAACTTGACACTGGGGTTGTCACCTCGGATGGGTTGCTGGAAATCCGCGCGCCTTTTGGTGAACTGACCGCTGGCAAAGTGACGTTCAAGATGACGCAAGATCAGACAGGGCAGCAGATGCTTTTCACCGACGGGGTCCGGCTGATATACCGACCGCAGATTGACTGAACGCCCAAGCAATAGGAACAGTATGCCGTGACGAAATTCTTTGCCTTTACAGTTGCCCTGTTCCTGATTGGCACGGCCGCCAGCATCGCACAATCCAATGTAAACCTGGGCGGGATTAACGTTGATCCATCCGCCGCGATCGAGGTGACCGCAGACAGCTTAAGCGTGGACCAAGATACCGGCACCGCTGTTTTCAGCGGAAAGGTCTTAATTTCACAAGGTGAATTGCGTCTGTCTGCCAACAGGGTCGAGGTGATTTATAGCGATGAAACCGGCGATATCACGCGTTTGATTGCCACCGGCGACGTCTTGTTCGTCACTGATACCGACGCCGCAGAAGCGCAGAACGCCGACTATGACATCACTGCTGGTATTTTGACACTGACGGGCGATGTGATGCTGACACAAGGGGCCAGCGCCATTTCAGCGGGCCGTATGGTGCTGAATGTCGCAACCGGCGCGGCAACCATGGATGGCCGCGTGCGGACAGTCCTTCAGCAAGGCAACAACTGATGGGTGATGCATCGGACCAGGCGCACCAAGACAGTGATCTGGGGTTGCGCATTATCAATCTGCGCAAAAGCTATCGCAAGCGCCCGGTGATCCGTGACGTGAGCATCACCCTGGGCCGGGGAGAGGTTGTGGCGCTTTTGGGGCCGAACGGATCTGGCAAGACCACGTGTTTTTACGCCATCGCCGGACTGATCACGCCCGAAGGCGGGCATGTCATCATCGACGGACGCGATGTAACGGGTTTACCAATGTATCGGCGCGCAAAACTCGGCATTGGTTACCTGCCGCAGGAAATGTCAATTTTCCGCGGCTTGTCAGTTGAAGACAACATTCTGGCAATCCTTGAAATCGCCGAGCGTGACAGGATGCGCCGGCGCGAACGGCTTGAGGAATTGCTTTCAGAGTTTTCAATTGAACATTTGCGGCGCGCCCCCGCACTGGCCTTGTCAGGCGGCGAACGGCGGCGCGTGGAAATTGCCCGCTGTCTTGCGGCGGGGCCTAAATATGTATTGCTTGACGAACCCTTTGCCGGGGTGGACCCGATCGCCGTGGGGGAAATCAGGCATCTGGTAGCCGACCTGAAAAACCGCGGGATCGGCGTTTTGATCACCGACCATAACGTGCAGGAAACGCTTCAGATCGTGGATCGGGCTTATATTCTGCATGACGGGATGGTCCTGATGAGCGGGACAACCCAAGAGGTCATCCAAGATGAAAACGTCCGCCGGGTCTATCTGGGCGACAGTTTTCGGGTTAACTGAATTTCTTACCCTGTTAATCACTGGCTTATTGACAAACACTCGTAATTTATCGCCCAATATAGGAGATGACAGACCCGTTTTCCTTTCCTGCGATTTTACTGGCCACGATGTCGCCAGTTAGGAATAAATTAAGCAAAAACTGGGCGTTATCGTTTTCCACAACAGCGTATTCAAGCGAATCTGACCGCTAGTCCAGCCGTCATTCGCCGCGCGCACAAATAACGATAGGAGAAACGATGCGGTATCAAATCAGTGGCAAACAGATCGACATTGGCGATGCGCTGCAGACCCACGTCAAGACAGAGCTTGCCGAAATCCTTTCAAAATACGCGGGGCGCCCTACAGAAGCCTATGTCGTCTTTTCCAAATCGGGTCATGAATTTGTCTGCGAATCCGTTGTGCATCTTTCAACCGGCTTGACGGCGCAGGCAACGGGGCGTGCTTCAGAGATTTATGCAGCTTTCGATCGTTCAGCTGAAAAGATGGACAAACAACTGCGGCGCTACAAACGCCGGCTGAAAGACCACCATGCAGACAGGTCACAGCCGGTTGAACTCTCGGATGCGGGATCATATATCCTCGAATCAAGAGAAGAGACCGATGAGGGTAATCAAGATTCTGTAAATGCCATGATCGTGGCCGAAATGGCGACCAAAATCCCGTCGCTTTCGGTTGGAGAGGCAGTCATGCAGATGGAAATTGCAGAAGCGCCAGTTCTGGTGTTTCGCAATGAAAAACATAGTGGTATCAATGTCGTCTACCGCCGAGATGACGGAAACATAGGATGGATCGACCCCGTTACGGCTGGGTAAACCCATCCGTCTCGAAAGAAGTGCGAAATGCAGGTTGTTGACATACTCAAACCCGAAGCTGTGAAAGTGATTGCATCTTGCACCAGCAAGAAGCGTCTTTTTCACGATTTGGGCGACTTAGCAGAAACGTGCTATGGTTTGTCATCATCCAACGTCATCGAAGCACTGATCGAACGCGAAGGTCTGGGACCAACGGGCGTGGGGCACGGCATTGCGTTGCCCCATGCGCGCCTTGCCGGTGTGGATAGTGTCGTCGGCATGTTTCTGCGGCTGGAAAAACCGCTAAACTTTGATGCGGTTGACCGGCAGCCAGTTGACCTTGTTTTTGCATTGCTGGCACCAGAAAGCGCGGGTGTCGATCACCTGAAAGCACTGGCACTGGTGTCGCGGACACTGCGTGACTCGGCAACCTGCGCCAAATTGCGTGCGAACCACGACGCCGCAACGCTGCACACCATTCTGACCGAACACCAAGCCACACAAGCGGCCTAGGCCCAATTTGCAAAACCAAAGGCCAGATAGTCCCGCGCGTAAGCGTCCCGCACGGCTGATTCAACCTGTTGATCATAGATCGCGTCTAGCATGTCCTGTTGCGGGTGCCGCGCCGGGGCCAGGTCTGGAAAATGCGTCAGGCCAACCTGTTTAGCTAGGATTTGCAGATCAGCTTCCAGCCGATCCTCTCGGGCAATTATATCCGGGACAGCAAATTGCGCCATCCCCTGCAAAAGCATGCATTGACTAGCCCATGAAGGATCAATCCGCACACTGGTTTGCCCCGATAGATTATGGTGTAGGAACCGCAGAAACCCCAAAAAAGCCACTTTATGGACCGCTGCATCATCAAGGGCGTCGGTGGCGTCTGCCGGAACGGGCACCTGAAACACCTTGCGCAAAGTCGCGCGAAGTTCGGGCAAACCGTTTGGCCCGTCAGACAATATTCGATCACAAAACACCGCATGCGCACGCGCAACAGGGTGGCGTAGAACAGCGAAACTGCGAAAACCGGGGTGCATACCCATCCAGTCGCGCAGCGACTTTTGCGCAAAATTCCGCAACAGCGCCGATTCTGGCACATTATCCAGACGCGCCAACCAGTCGCAGATTGCGTCATCCGGCCCTGATCGCAAGGGCATGTACAACAACGCAGACGTGGGCGGGGCAATATATGTGGGTATCGCAGGGCCACGGCGCGGTTCGAAATTTGGGGTTCTGTGCAGATCAAAACGGTCAAATCGCGCCAGCTCAGCCGCCATGTCAGAAAAATTTACGACCTTGTCAGACATCGGCCCGGGGTTTTGTTTCTTCAGTTTTCTGTCCAGTTTCGCAAGGCGGCCCGCCGCCCCCAGATACGCCGCCAGCCCATTGATGACATCAAGATCCTGCAAATCCTCATAGGCCAGATAAAACGCCGTTTGCCCCGATTTTTGCAGCGTGTTCAGAACAAGAACCTGAAACGCTTGGATGGTTTCAAGATGCAAGGCAAAAGCTTCTGGATCAAAGGTGGCGTGCTGTGGCTTGGCGCGATTCACATTCGTCATTTTCCACTGTCCGGTCATCCGTGCTATTTGCAAGCTGACAAAACTGTCGATCGGATTCCGCGTCAGGATGATTTTTGCGCATCGCGGATCCGCCAAACAGGTGTTCAATACCCTTGGATCGTGGTCATTAAAAAACCGAAACCCCCCAAGACCCGGGGACGCCTTTATCGCATCCAGCAATAGCTCAGGCTGTTTTTCGCGCTGCGCACGCGATATCCCCAGCAGGTCACCAGAATTTGGATAACCGATAAATGCAGGGTTGAAGGCTTCACCGTAGCAAGTAACGTCGGACATGCGGTTCAGGTTTGACTCAAGAAAATTTGACCCAGTGCGCATTTCGGCCAGAACGATGAAATAGTCGAATACGCTCATTTATCCGACCTTACATACTGTTTGCGCTTACCGAACGGTGGGGTTTCGGGCATTGGGCCGACCGAAAATTCACCCGTCAGAAAGGGTGGCATGCCTTGGTTTTTCAAATCCTGCAAAAATCCTGCGAACCCTTCCAGATCCATCATCGGCGGCGCCACTTGCACATCGCTGGCACGGTGGCCTGCAATCTCATCCACGGTGGCCTGTAGCATGTCGCATGGTGCACGCACAAAATCAGACAGGCTGACAATACGGATGTAAGCCCGTGCAATGGGGGACCGCAGAATCTGCACAAAAGCCTGTTCCACCTGCTGAAGATGGGCCGCTTGCGTTCGGCAGTCTGCCGCAGTGGCCCCCGAACGAAACAGCGCAAGCGCCCAGGCACCTGTCACAACCATGATCCGCGCGTTGGTGTCTTTGGCCAGCATCCAGCAAATATCCTGTGCATCTTGTGGGCCGAACAGAAAACACTGGTCATGTTCCCGCCCGCCCCAAATCAGATTTGTCAAAAACATCTGTGGGTTATAATCGCGCAGTTTGGGATGGTCCGCCAAGCCGCCCCGAAAAACAGCTTCGCCAGTTGAAAAATGTGCCCTCTCGCGGGCGAACAGATGCCCATGCACTTCGGCACCGGTGTGTTTTCTCAGCCAATTTTGAAAATCGGGGATAATTGCGTCAAACCCCTGCAAAACAGAATACGGCGTAGCCGTAAAACCGTTTTCGCGATCCATCACAGGAAAGCGGCTTTGCATAAACAACCCATGGCGGCCCCGCGTCCGGCGCACCAGGGCCTGATCGAATACACGGTCAATGGTAGTTGTGTTTGGTAGGCGGTCTGCGCCACTGGATCGCGGAAAACTGCGGTAAAGCAAATCTGCCTGTGGCCATACCTTGCGCACCACGAAACACCCTGACCGCGCCAGCAGTTCGAAATGGTCATCATAAAAAATATGCGGCTTACCCTGAAAATCGAACTTTGACACCGTCAGCGACCTGCTTTCAATCCGGTGCGCATGCTTGCGTGCCAGCGTCTGAAAATAGCTTTCGTCCGGGATCCAGACGCGCCGGAAATAGCGGTCGTATTCAGGCCGCTGGGGATCGGACAGAATTGCCACCAGCGTTTGCCGCGTCAGGCACCACCACTGCGACCCCAAATGCGGTGTTATCCCCGCAGGTATCGTGCGTTTGACGCCTAAAAACTGCTGTAACTTCACATAGCGATCAAACAGCCGCCTTTGCTTGCGCCACGAAAAGGGGAACCGCAGCAGAAACCTGTCCATATCCAGTCCGCCGACAGTCCATGACACATCTGCCGTTGTGGCGCTTTCAATGAAATCAGTGCCCGGGTGCGCCTCTAGATAGCGGCACAGCTCCGCCACCGGACGCAACGGCAGGCAGGCTCCTGAAGCCAGATAAACGTGACGGACAGCAGGATAGGAATCCAGCAACAACGTGGCACCCGCCTGCGCCGCCGCAACAAGACCCCACGTGCCCCATTCGCACCGAAAACGTGGCACGAATTTCACATCGGGCAAGTCAGACAGAGCCTTCACAAACGCCTGACAGGTCGGGGCATCCACCCTACGATCGACATGGATCACAACCGGGCAACCCGCATCGGCCCAAAGCCGGACCGCCTGTTCGGCACGATCAAACGCGGTGTGAACCAGCACGACAACGCCCAGTGTCATGCCCAGTTGCCTTTTGACATCAGGCCCAAAACCTCAAGCTGGCGCCAGTTGATGTATTGCTCGCTCCATTTACACCAAAGGTCGGGGTCGCCCCCCTGTTCGTCGGAATAACGACGATATTGCTCGCCCGCGCGATAATGCTGCCCGCGCGCCGCCTCTTGTCTTGCGCGGTCTTGAAACAGGTTAATGAACTTTGCATGCAACAGTAGGCCGGATGTTTTTTCACCCTGCCCCTGATCGTAAACAAGGTTCAGTCCCCGTGGCAAAATCATATGGGTTGAACTGACGTAGGCATATTTCCGGTGCCATTTCACAAACGGAATCTTGTTCAACGCCGGGGCCAGGCGCGGTTGGTCTGCGAAGAACACGCGCGCACGGGGGCCACCTTGAATCCACAGGTTCCGCATGCGGTCATTCCGGGTCATGATATAATTGCCCGGATCAAACCAATTCGCGACGGCAAAAGGATCTTGGCCCATGAAATAGGGTGATTGGCTGATCGCCCCTTTTGGATACATATCCAGCTGCATTGCACCAAAGGACCGAACTTCTGATGCGTCCAACCAATCGGCAAGCGCGCGAATGGGCCGCGTATCGCAAAAGGGATAGATTAAGAATTCGTCCACATCAACTGTCAGTGCCCAATGCCTGTGCCCATAACGGCCCAGCAACCACATCAGCCAATCCATACCATAGCGGGCATCACCATACCGCGCATCTGTCCGCCACAAAGACACATCAGATTGCCCAGTGACAAGATCTGCCCCACCATCCGTGCTGCCGTTATCAACCATGACAAAATGGTTGATGCCCAGCTTGCGATAGTAGTCCATGAAATACGGCAGGCGGATCGCCTCGTTCCGAAAGGTGCAGAACAAAAGAATATCATCAGGTCTGATTTGTGCCGTCCGGTCTGCTACCGCCGTCAGCTCATGCCGTTTACGCAAGGCCCGTGCGCGCAAAAGCTGACGCTGCAAGCGCAGGCTGTATAATGCGAAAACATTCAAATCACGCCTCTTGTGCCTGTCCTGATCGGGCCCATCAATCCCGGTTCCCCCGCGACATCAGGCCCAGTTCTATCAGGGTTGCCAGGCCATCATACCGCTTGGAAAGCGCAGACCACAAATCGGGGCTTTCGGTCAACCTGCTATGATAGCCTTGATAAAGGTCGGAATTTTCAAAGTGCTGCCGCCGCACCAGTTCTTCGGCTGACTTATCGGCGATGATCGGTAGAAATTTGGTATGCAGCAAAACACCCGTCATCAGCGTATCATGTTCAAAATCAAACACATCATGTAAATGGGGCGGTAGGACCTGATGGGTTGAGCTGACGTAAGCATACCGCCAATGCCAGCGGATCAGCGGGGTTTTGTTCAAGGTCGGTGCACGGCGCGGATCATCCGCGAAAAAAACCCGCTCTCGCACGCCGCCTTGTATCCATTCGTTGCCATAGACCGGGTGGCGCTGGTGATGATAATTGCCAGCATCAAACCACGCCAAAACAGCCAGCGGGTCATCGCCCGGCTGGTATCTGGCCGCCCCAAGCGGCCCTTTGGGATACATATCCAGCATCAACGCCCCAAAAGACGGCACGCCTTGGCTGTCCAGCCAAACGGTCAGGTCACGTAGATCGCGCGTGTCTGCGTCGGGGTAGACCAACAATTCGTCGGCATCCACGGTCAGGCACCAATGGCCGTGACCAAATTGCAAGTGCAGCCAGCCCAGCCAATCCATGCCAAACCGCGACAGCCGATAACTTTGCGCCGTTGTCCAAAGTGACACGTCAGGCTGTTTTGCCAGATAGGACGATGTGCCGTCATCGCTCGCGTTATCAACAATCAGAAAATGGCCGATGCCCAGCTTGCGGTAATGATCCAGAAAATGCGGTAGCCGGACGATTTCGTTGCGGACAGTCGCAAATAGAAGAACGTCATCCGTGCTGATTTTCCCAGTTCTGTCTGTATGCACCGCGATCTGCCGCCGCTTCCGCCAAATCCGATAAAGCAGCCTGCGCCGTTTCCACCGCAGCCGGTAAGCCAGCCAAAGCCCTGTTCGTCGCGCCCTCACGTAAGACGGCACCGCAAGTTTGTCCTAACGCGCGCAAACATCAAGCTGCCGCAGATACGCGACCAGTTCATCCCGCAAATCCGCGCGAGCCAGCGCAAAGGCAACCGTCGCCTGAAGAAAGCCCGCCTTTGATCCACAGTCATAGCGTTCACCTTTAAACTCATAGCCAAACACATCGCGCCCTTGCGTGATTTCACTGGCAATCGCATCGGTCAACTGAATTTCGCCCCCGGCGCCCTTGGGGATGTCGGCCAAATTACGCATCACGTCGGGCGTCAGGATATAGCGACCGATTGCAGCAAAATTTGACGGGGCAGTCCCCGGAGCAGGCTTTTCCACCATCCCTTTGACAGCGACAATCGGGCCGTCGGTTCCTGCAACATCCAGCACGCCATAAGATGAAATCTTGTCCGGCGCGACCTGCATCGCGGCGACCATCGACCCGCCAGTTTCGGCATAAGCTTCAACCATTTGCTGTAAACAGGGCGTATCACCCGCGATCACATCGTCCGGCAAGATCACGGCAAAGGGTTCGTCGCCAATCAGTTTGGCCGCGCAAGATACCGCATGCCCCAAGCCCAGCGCCTTGTGCTGGCGCAGATAGGCGATGGCGCCGCTTTCCATGTTTGTGGCGCGCAGCATCCGCAGCAATTCTGTTTTTCCGGATTTTTCAAGCGACGTTTCCAGATCGGGTGCCAGATCGAAATAATCTTCCAGCGCAGATTTTCCGCGCGATGTGACAAAGATAAAGTCCTCGATGCCTGCCGCGCGCGCCTCGTCGATGGCGTATTGGATCAGCGGGCGGTCAACCAGCGTCATGATTTCCTTTGGCACGGATTTTGTGGCAGGCAGAAACCTTGTGCCAAGCCCGGCTACCGGAAAAATCGCTTTTGTTACTTTTCTTTTCATCAATATTCTCTTGGTTAAATCGTTCGTCCAAGGGGATGCTACGCGCGATTCAGATCGCATTCCAACGTGGCATTCCTAAGACCCATTAGAAACGAATTCGTGTCCATTGGCGCACTCACCGCCGTTCACCGCCTAATCAGGATCAGGCCATGCCCATCTCTTGCAGCATCGCCTCGATCCGGGGCACGTCTTCGGGGTTGTTCAGTTCCCAGAATTGGCGGCCTTTGGCGGCAACCTCTACGCAAAGCATGGGGATGCCGCGTTCAAGAAACCGCAGCTGTTCCAACCCTTCCAGCATTTCCAGCGGCCCTGCCGCCCAACCGGGATAAGACGCCAGCGCCGCAGGGCGGTAAGCATATACGCCCACGTGATGAAACACAGGGGTTTCATCCGTGTCGGCATAGATCTGGCCAGTAAAGGGAATTACCTCTTTTGAAAAATAAAGGGCGGTGTGGGCGGTGCCAAACACTGCCGTCGTGCCACCAACACGGCCAGCCCTGCGGTCATCCAGCAGCCCGTTGAGCGCCCGCCCGTCCGCGCGCAATACCGGTGTGGCGACCTGCGCCGCAGGCTGGGCGCGCAAACCGGCAACCAGATCTTCGATAAACCATGCGGGCGTCAGCGGCGCATCACCTTGCAGGTTGACGATAATTTCATATTCACTGCCCAGGTTGCCCAGCGCCGCGGCACAGCGTTCAGTGCCATTGCGGCAGGTTGTGGGGGTCATCACAACTTCGGCCCCGAAACCGCGCGCCGCATCCGCGATCCGGTTATCATCAGTGGCGACAACAACCCGGTCAACCCCACGCACTGCCATGGCGGCATCCCATGACCGGTGGATCAGACTGCGCGCCACACCTGTCGCGCCGCGCAGATCAACCAGTGGTTTGCCAGGGTATCGGGTCGAGGCATAGCGGGCCGGAATAACGACAAGCACAGCCATCAGGCCTGCTCCAACAAAACGCCGGGGGCGTAGGCGATGAAAAATGGGTTTTCAAACCCTTTTTTGCCATAGCGTAGCGGCGTATGAGCATCAAAGCGCACCACATCCCCACCCGCACCGACCAATACCGCGTGCCCTGCCGCCGTGTCCCATTCCATCGTGCGACCAAGGCGCGGATAGAGGTCCGCCTCGCCCGTTGCGACAAGGCAGAATTTCAGTGAAGACCCTGCGCTACGCAGATCATGGACAGCATATTTGCTGATATAATCGTCTGTTGCCTGATCACGATGCGATTTCGATGCCACCACCAACAGCGCATTGTTGTCAGGACGGCCCACCGCCAAAGGTTGCGTGGCGCCGATCGTATCCTTGGCAAAAGGCCCTGTTTCTTCGACCGCCTGACCATCCGCGTCTGTGTAGAACAAACGCGCTTTAGCCGGGGCATAAACGATCCCGCGCAGCGGCACCCCATCGACGACATAAGCAATATTGACGGTAAAATCCCCACGCCGGTTGATGAATTCCTTGGTGCCATCCAGCGGATCAACAATCAGAAACGTGCTGACGGTCTGACCGTGCGATGCGGCCTGTTCTTCGGTAACCAAAGGTACATCGGGAAAGGCGGCGCGCAGGCCTGCGCTAATGATCGCGTCGGCGGCTTCATCTGCTGCGGTGACGGGGCTTGCATCGCTTTTCACGCGCACCTCAAAATCATCGGCGGCATATATTTCCATAATCTTGTCACCCGCCTGCAAGGCCAGATCGCGCATCACATTGGTCAGCTTGCCATAATCCATTTCACACATGCCTGTAACAAAGGTTATCATTTAAAAAACTGCTGCTTCCTTATGGTGGGGGATAGTGCAAACAGCAAGAAATTCATCATATTGCAGGCAAACTGCCAGATACGACCCACTGGGAAAGACATGTTTCAATTTCCAACAAGAACCACACCGACGCGCGGCGCCTTTGGAATGATCGAACTGATCTATCATGCAACCGTCCGCGACATCCGCAAATCCCATCGTAACGCCATCGTGGGGTTGCTGATGAACATGGTGCAGGCGGTTGTTTTCGTGGCGGTATTCTTTTTATTGTTTCAGATTCTGGGCATGCGCGGATCAGCAATAAGGGGTGATTTTCTGCTTTACATCATGTCGGGCATTTTTCTTTATCTGACGCATATCAAGACGATGGGCGCAGTTTTACGGTCTGAAGGCCCAGCATCACCCATGATGCAGCACGCGCCCATGAACACGGTAATTGCGATCAGTGCTGCGGCCTGTTCCGCGCTTTACCTGCAAGTGTTGTCCATGTCGGTCATCATGATTGTTTATCACATCGCCTTTAACCCCATCACAATCGACGCCCCGACGGGGGCCATCGGGATGCTGCTGTTATCGTGGTTTTCAGGCGTGGCTGTCGGTGTGATCTTTCTTGCAATCAAACCCTGGGCGCCAGAACTTGTCACAATCGCATCAACGATCTATAGCCGCGCCAACATGATCGCGTCGGGCAAGATGTTTGTCGCCAATAGCCTGCCTGCCTATATGATCGCAATTTTTGACTGGAACCCGCTGTTTCACACAATCGACCAAATGCGGGGATTCATTTTTTTGCACTACAACCCACATTTCAGTTCTGTCAGCTATCCGGTTTATGTTTCGGTCATCTTGCTATTGATTGGTCTGATGGGTGAATTTTATACTCGTAAAAACGCCTCGCTCAGCTGGTCAGCGGGGCGGTAGAACAAAATCACCACACCAAAGGTCATTTGATGTGGTAATATCCCGCTGCAGTAATCGCCGTGGTCAGCCTTTGGCCAAAGTCAGCAGGCACGAAGACCGCAGCCTTGACGCATCCTTGGGCGCGCGCCCCCGGACAAGATCCGTCAAGGCTGTCGTTGCGCGATCCGAGACAAGGTAAGCATCAGCCGGAACAGCCGCTTCTGCAGGTGTGCGCACCGCCAGCAATGTTTCATATCCACCGATGATTTCAAAGGTCTGGATCATGCACTGATAATCTTCTTCGCTGTCAGGGCAAATGTTGCACATGCGATCGACCACACCGACCCTTGGGTCCACCTCTGCCAGCCGTTTCAGGTGGGCATTCAAAGTCACAAGGTCGGCCGTCTCGGGCAGGCTGTTACCATGCCCCAGCATAACGGTGATCAGTTCGTTCAGACCGACCGAAAAGTTGCCACCAAGCCCCAACACCCGTTCCAGCCGTTTCAGGGCCAATAGACCCGGCACCTTTTCTTGCCGTTCATCTGCCAGAAAATTGCTGATGTTGATTGTGCGGTTTTCGCCAGCAAAATAGGCAACAACCCACGCCATGAACCCCGAGGTAGCTAGCCCGCCGTTATCGGCTGGCAGGGTTTGAACAAGGTTGAACTTGCCGTTGTTCACGGTGCGCCATAGCACCAATTCTGCCATGGATTTTTCATTAACGCGTTGCAGGTCAAGTGCCGCATCAATCGGGTCAAGGTTGGCTTCATACCAGAACAACGCGTCACCCAAGGCTGCTTTGTCAGCGTCACTGAACGTCAGTAGCCAATTAACCGTTGATCCATCCGCCGCATCAGCACGCAGCAGCGCCGCACGTTCGGTTCGGCTCAGCCCCAGCAGATAATCGGAATAACCACCAGGGATGGTATCCCGGTCAACCTGGCCAAGGATCAGTTGCGCGGTAATGTCGCCTGCTTTTGCATCATTGGCCAAGGCTGGCAAACTGGCCGCATCGTTACCGGTCAACCACAGAGCAACCGCATCCGACACCTCGGCTGATTGGGCGCTGGCCAACCCGACGAGGGAAAACCAGGCTATGCCCGCCGCAATCAATTTCTTTTTCATCATCAATCTTCCTCTGCGTTCTGACATTCTGGCTTCAGCGGGACTCGACCACGATGTCACGCAACCAGACTTCGACACGCCGGTTGATGCGGCGGCCATTGGCCGTTTCGTTGCAGCTTAGCGGGGAAATTTCGCCAAATCCCAGCACAGAAATAGGAAGATCATCCAACGTGCCCGGCGCAGCTGCGGCGACCAGTGCCTCGCGCACTTGTTCGGCGCGTCTTTCGCTGAGCGCGACATTTGAGGCCCCGCTCCCGATTGCATCGGTATATCCGATCAGCAACAATTCCTTGTTCGTGATGTCACCAGTGGCAATCAGATTAGCAAGGCGTTTGATGTCATCCTGCGCACGCGCATCCAGTTGCGCAGAGCCAAGCGCGAAGCGGAATGTGATAGACGACCGGTCAGCGGCGCTCAGGGCTTCCGTCATGTTGCGCAATTCCGGCAGGGTTGCTTCGACATCGCGCGTCAGGATGGATGCCAGATACCGCAGACCCTGTTCGTTGTTTGACTGGAAAGAAACGCCCAGATCAACAAATCCCGCATCACTGACGACACCTTGCGCAGCCGATGTTTCAAGAAATTGCATAAAGCGTGCCAATTGCGCTGGTGCTTCCTTGTTGCCTGAATAGGCATAAAGGCGGCGGCTCAATGGGTATTCCTCTGCCTTGATGGTGAACGGGGTTGCCTCGACCTGGATTCCGCAAACGCCGCGGATAGCGAGGGTTTTAACGTCGCCGGCATAGGCAAGGCTGGTGACACCAATCCCAAGAGGATCAGCTGCAACCGCGCGCGCCACATCTGCATCTGTGGCAACCAAGACGGCATTTGGCGAAATGCCAAGCCCCGCTGGCGCCATGACCAATTCGTTGAGAACGACAGCGGTGCCGCTGTCCGGAGCGCGCACATACATGTTGATGCGGGACGACGTGCCGCCAACCTGTGCCCAGTTCGTGACTTCTCCGGCAAATATGCGCGCCAGATCAGCTTCGGAAATCGCACGCACAGGGTTTGATGGTGATGCGACGGCAACCAGACCATCCAAAGCAAAGATTGTTTGTTGCGCTTCAATTGTCGGATCACCCTGCCCGGCGCGGGAAAACGCGCTGCGTTCAGCAGCGGACACTGCCCGTGTCGCAACCGCCAGCGCGGCATTGCCAGCGGCCACATCTGCAATCGCCTTTGTCGATCCGACCGGTGCAAGCGTCACAAACGCGGCATCGCGCGCGGCTTCGTCTTGCACGGTGATTGTCACGGCATCACCGTTTTGATCCGTCACATTGGCCGTGCCGCCTAAATCGGTGCTGAACGCCGTGATCAGGTTTTCAAAAACACCCCCAACCAGATTGGGCGAACCGGCAATCGTGAAGACATCAGGCGTCGCATCAACAACAGGACAGGCCGCACCGTCACAGCTTACCTGAAAGGCGTTCACCTCCAACTGACCAAACAGCGTGTCAATCACATAGACCGATCCATCATAAGAAACGAAATCACCGCGTAGTGTAATCGTTCCATCCAGACTGGACAGTGTCACCTCTTCTGCATAGATCGGGCTCGCCGCAAGAAGGCATGCACCCAAACCCATCGCGCGCATTGCGGGCCAACGGGAAACAAATGTATTCTTCATTTTTCTTTTTTACTCCGATTTTTCTATACCTGAACACGCAGGACAAGAGGGACGACAGCTTTACTGTTGCTGATCCTTGTTCAAAGCCAAGAATGGGCCGAAATTAGTTCATTTTTATGGCAATGTTGTTGATCGGACGAAACTGCACTCTCTCCAGACCCATGCACGCTGTCACGGCCACATCGCTGCGCATGTCATCGCTGCAAAAGCGATATTTTTGCGATCTTCCTTGAAAGGCGGCGGTTGCAGGCCCCAGATACGCTCCCTATATACGCCTAGATTAACGATCAGTGGCTAAACCCTGATCTGACTCATGAAACTGGCGCGGGTGCCAAAACGGGTTCGCGTCGCTCAAACTGCCTGAACTAGAGGGATTTGAAAAATGGCCAAAGTTATTGGTATCGACCTGGGAACAACGAACTCTTGCGTTGCCATCATGGATGGCTCCAAGCCACGGGTCATCGAAAACGCCGAAGGCGCGCGCACGACGCCGTCTATCGTTGCGTTTACAGATGACGAACGACTGGTCGGCCAGCCTGCGAAACGTCAGGCAGTCACCAACCCTGATAACACGATCTTTGCCGTCAAGCGCCTGATCGGGCGCCGGTTTGACGATGCCGATCTGGCCAAAGAGAAAAAGAATATGCCGTTCGAAATTGTCGATGGCGGCAATGGTGATGCATGGGTCAATGCCAAGGGCGATAAATATTCCCCATCACAGATTTCCGCATTCATTCTGGGCAAGATGAAGGAAACCGCCGAAAGCTATCTTGGCGAAGCCGTCACGCAAGCCGTCATCACTGTCCCTGCCTATTTCAACGACGCCCAGCGTCAGGCGACCAAAGACGCCGGCAAGATCGCCGGGCTTGAGGTGCTGCGCATCATCAACGAACCAACCGCCGCCGCGCTGGCCTATGGTCTGGACAAGAAAGACAACAAGACAATCGCCGTCTATGACCTTGGCGGTGGCACATTTGACGTGACCATCCTTGAAATCGACGACGGCCTGTTCGAAGTGAAATCCACCAACGGTGACACTTTCCTTGGTGGTGAAGATTTCGACATGCGGATCGTCAACTATCTGGCTGACGAATTCAAAAAAGAACATTCTGTCGATCTGACAAAGGACAAGATGGCGCTTCAGCGTTTGAAAGAAGCTGCTGAAAAAGCCAAAATCGAACTGTCGTCGTCGTCCAGCACTGAAATCAACCAGCCGTTCATTTCGATGGGCGCCAACGGGCAGCCGCTGCACATGGTCATGAAACTGACCCGTGCGAAACTGGAATCACTGGTTGGCGACCTGATCAAGAATTCGATCAAACCATGCAAGGATGCGTTGAAAGACGCAGGCCTGTCCGTGAACGACATCGACGAAGTGGTCTTGGTCGGCGGGATGACACGGATGCCCAAGGTCAAGGAAGAGGTCGGCAAATTCTTTGGCAAGGAACCCCATCAAGGCGTGAACCCCGATGAAGTTGTTGCCATGGGTGCAGCCATTCAGGCCGGTGTGTTGCAAGGTGACGTGAAAGACGTTGTTCTGCTTGACGTCACACCGCTGTCGCTGGGGATTGAAACACTCGGTGGCGTGTTCACACGCCTGATCGACCGCAACACGACGATCCCAACCAAGAAAAGCCAGGTCTTTTCAACAGCCGAAGATAACCAGAACGCCGTTACCCTGCGCGTCTTCCAGGGTGAACGGGAAATGGCCGCCGATAACAAACTTCTGGGCCAGTTCAATCTGGAAAACATCCCGCCAGCACCACGCGGCATGCCTCAAATCGAAGTGACGTTCGACATCGACGCGAACGGCATTGTCGAAGTCGGCGCCAAGGACAAAGGCACCGGCAAGGAACAAAAGATCACGATCCAAGCCTCTGGCGGGTTGTCTGACGATGACATCGAAGCCATGGTCAAGGACGCCGAGGAAAACGCCGAGGCCGACAAGGCCCGCCGTGAATTGGTTGACGCGAAAAACCAAGCCGAAAGTCTGATCCATTCGACTGAAAAGTCGATGGAAGAACACGCAGACAAAGTTGATCCGACAACGATCGAGGCGATTGAACTGGCGATTGCAGCGCTCAAGGACGAACTTGAAGGTGACAATGCCGACAAGATCAAATCCGGCATCCAGAACGTGACCGAAAGCGCCATGAAACTGGGCGAGGCCATCTATAAGGCAAGCCAGGAAGAAGCAGAGCCAGAGGCACGTGCCACCGATCGGGACGACGACATTGTTGATGCCGACTTTGAAGATCTGGATGACGACAAGCGTGACCGCTAAGGCTTCCGCCTGCTAAGGAAACGGACCGACCCAAGCACGGGTCGGTCTTTTCCGTTCCCAAGGGGAAAAGACAACATGGCAAAACGTGACTATTACGACGTACTGGGCATCGCCAAAGGGGCGGACGCTGCCGAGATCAAGAAAGCCTATCGTCAAAAGGCGAAAGAGCTGCACCCGGACCGCAATTCCGACAATCCCAAAGCCGAAGCTCAGTTCAAGGAAGCCAACGAAGCCTACGAGGTTTTGAAGGATGCCGATAAAAAGGCAGCTTACGACCGTTACGGGCATGCTGCGTTTGAAAACGGTATGGGCGGCGGCGGTGGGCCGCGTGGTGGTGGGCATGGCGATTTTGCCAGTGCCTTTTCCGATGTCTTTGACGATTTGTTCGGGGATTTCATGGGCGGGCGCGGCGGCGCGCGGCGTGGTAGCGCACAGCGCGGAAACGATCTGCGTTACAATCTGCGCATCAACCTTGAAGATGCCTATTCTGGCCTGCAAAAAACCATCACAGTGCCAACCGCCGTCAGCTGTGGTGCCTGCAACGGAACCGGGGCTGAAGGTGGGTCAGAACCGCAGACCTGCCCCACCTGTGCTGGCATGGGCAAGGTACGAGCGCAGCAAGGTTTCTTTACCGTCGAACGCACTTGTCCCACCTGTTCCGGTGCAGGCCAGACCATCAAGAACCCCTGCCAAAGCTGCCATGGCACAGGTCGTGTGGAAAAGGAAAAATCGCTTTCCGTCAACATCCCTGCCGGCGTTGAAACCGGAACACGCATCCGCCTTGCGGGCGAAGGCGAGGCCGGGATGCGCGGCGGACCTGCGGGTGATCTGTATATCTTTATCGAAGTGCGCGATCATGCATTGTTCGAACGCGATGGCACAAATCTGTTCTGCCGCGTGCCCGTATCCATCGCAACAGCGGCTCTGGGTGGCGAAATCGAGGTGCCGACAATTGACGGTGGGCGCAGTCGGGTAAAAGTGCCCGAAGGGTCGCAATCAGGCCGACAAATGCGTCTGCGTAGCAAGGGCATGCCCGCCCTGCGCGGCGGCGGCGCGGGGGATATGTTCA
Organism: Yoonia sp.; assembly: GCF_014859355.1. Taxonomy (GTDB): domain Bacteria; phylum Pseudomonadota; class Alphaproteobacteria; order Rhodobacterales; family Rhodobacteraceae; genus Yoonia. The sequence goes on from NZ_JACUUJ010000010.1 coordinate 26,020, forward strand.
TCGAGCTCGTTGTTGAAACGCCAGTCAAACTGACCGCACGCCAGCGCGAAATTTTGCGTGAATTCGACAGCCTGAGCGAAGACAACAATCCTGCCGGCAGCAGCTTTTTCAAATCAGTGAAGAACTTTTGGGATTCAATGAAAAGCTGAAGTTAACCAGCTTTTAACTGGTTTTTGTGCAAAGTGAGTCCATGACAAGCTTTGCCGAAAACCGGTCCCTTTTTTCTGATGTTGACGACGTCACCACGGTTTTGGCGTTGCCTGATGGGCGCACGCCATCGTATATGCGTGATCACCGCAAGCGATTGCGCGAACGGTTCATGGCGGGCGGTGCCAACGCTGTGCCAGATTATGAATTGCTGGAACTGGTCCTGTTTCGTGCCATCCCCCGCCAAGACGTCAAACCGCTGGTGCGAGACCTGATTGATACTTTTGGTGATTTCAATCGTGTCCTTTCTGCTCCCTTGGCACAGCTCATGCGCATCAAGGGGGTTGGCGATGCTGTCGCGCTAGAAATCAAGATTGTCGAGGCCGCAGCACATCGGCTGGCACGAGCAAAGGTGATGCAGCGGCATGTCGTGTCCAGTTGGGCTGCCTTGCTGGATTACTGTCATACGGTCATGGCCCACCGCGACACCGAACAGTTCCGAGTGCTGTATCTGGATACTAAGAACGTGCTGATCGCTGACGAAGAACAAGGCAAAGGCACGCTGGACCATGTGCCCGTCTACCCAAGAGAAGTTGTAAAGCGCGCGTTGGAACTGAATGCGGCGTCTCTCATCCTTGTCCACAATCACCCTTCTGGCGATCCAACGCCGTCTGACATGGATATTGCGATGACGCAGCAAATTACACTGGCTGCGCAGGCGTTGAACATCACCGTTCATGACCATCTCATCATCGGAAAATCTTGCGAAATCAGCTTTCGGGCAGAAGGCCTGTTTGCCTAGCGCGCCGCCAGTTTCACTTCCTGAAACATGTGAGGCATCAACAGAGTCCGCCCTTGCGCAGCACAGCTTGGCACCGGGATTCGCAAATCATGCGACATTTCCTGCCGGCCATTCACTATCTGGATCGCCGTTGCGTTCACCTTGCGCCCACAGTTATCCGGCCTGACGAATATTCCAACATTCAACGAAATCTCATCAACCCGGTTCATCAACCCGGATGGAAAAGTGTAAATTTCAGCAATATATGGAACATCTGCATCGGCCGTGCCAAGCCGCGTGATATATCCATGTTCGCCCCCCATGATCCGTTCCGCCGCAGATGTTGTGGCAGACCAGATATGCCCGGGGTCACCCACTTTCGCGCCAAATTCCAGTGCATGCAGTTGCAAAATGTTATCGCCCTGCCATTGCAGAACTGCACGGTCATATAAAATCGCCTCCGGCACCTTTACTATCAGGCTGGCAACTTCCAGATTTTGGAATGAAACTGAAAACTGCGCATCGGCTGCCAGAGCAGGAACCAGCAAGGTTGCCCGTCCCGCAGCATCCGTTTTAGCGGAAAAAACAAGCCCCTGATGACGCAACACAAAATACGCATTACGCTGGCATTCTGCTGACAAATCAAGGTTGACCATGGCTGCATTGGTCGTTGATCCGGTCAGCGTTATAGCACAATTACCGGATGGCATCGCCTGAACAACCCCCATAAGTGGCACAGCCTGTTCACGATAGGTTGCATCGATCGCTGTAACTTTCTGGACGTTCTTCCAGTAATCGGGTGGCGCTGTTGCAACATCCGGCACACCAAAAACAGAATCATTTTTGGCGCTGCTTACCACCATCGTGCTGGTCACAGTCGTTGTATAATCGATATTTATTTCTCTGGTGCCTGCCATACCAGACCGCGCAAATTGCAGCGAAACGACAAAAGCGACAACGACAGCAACCGTTGCCAAAACAGTCTTTAAGGTCGTTTTTTCAGGCATGGCCGCCATTCTTGCATGATTTAATCCTGCATGATGATCACGTCTTAACGTGACCAGACAAAGGCCGCAGGATGATCTTGCTATGTCGGGATCATGTCAGATTTTAGGCAAGACGCCCGTGACAATGTTTGAACTTCTGTCCAGATCCGCATGGGCATATGTCGTTTCGACCGGGGTTACCCCATGTTGCGGGATTGGTTTCATCGAACCCTTCAAGCGGTTGCCCTGTCGCTGCTGCGGCAGGAACCGCCGCTGCCACCGATTGTGCCTGCGCGATACGCTGCTGTTCACGCAATTGCGCGATGATTCTTTCCTGTTCTTCGGCTGACATGGGCCGGATCTGCGCCAGCTTTTTGGTCACGTCAGTCCGCAGGCCATCCAAAAGGCGTTCAAACAGTTGAAATCCCTCGGTTTTATATTCGTTCAGCGGATCGCGCTGCGCATAGCCGCGAAACCCGACGACAGACCGCAGATGTTCCAACGTCAGCAGATGTTCGCGCCACTTTGCGTCTATCGTTTGCAGCAAAAGCTGTTTTTCAACGCTGCGCATAGTTTCACTGCCTAGCGCTTTGGTTTTTTCCTCCATGAAGGCATCGGTTTCTTTCTCGATCCGTTCACGGATATCGTTTTCATCAACGCCTTCTTCATCAGCCCATGAGATGACGGGAAGTTCGATTCCCAGATTTTCGCGCACCGCAATGGCAAGCCCCTCGGCATCCCATTGATCGGCATAACTTTTGTGCGGGATATGTGTGGCGACCAGATCATCAATGACTTGATGGCGCATGTCTTCAACTATCTCGGACAGGTCGTCGGCTTCCATGATTTCACGGCGCTGGGAAAAGATCACTTTGCGCTGGTCGTTCATTACGTCGTCGAATTTCAGTAACTGCTTGCGGATGTCAAAGTTGCGCGCCTCGACTTTGGCCTGTGCGCGTTCCAGGGATTTGTTCACCCAAGGATGCACAATTGCTTCGCCTTCTTTCATGCCAAGCCCTGACAGCACCTTATCAAGCCGTTCCGACCCGAAAATCCGCATCAAATCGTCTTCCAGTGACAGAAAAAATGCTGACCGACCCGGGTCGCCTTGTCGGCCGGAACGCCCGCGCAACTGGTTGTCGATCCGGCGGCTTTCATGCCGTTCGGTCGCCAGTACGAACAGGCCGCCTGCGGCTTTGACCTTTTCCTTTTCATCGGCAACTTCGGCTTCAATCCGGGTGCGCAAGGCTTCGGGATCTGCGTTGGCGTCGTCTGCCATAGCCTGCATTACGCGCATTTCTACGTTACCACCCAACTGGATATCAGTGCCGCGCCCAGCCATGTTGGTTGCAATCGTCACAGCACCCAGCTTACCAGCGTCAGCGATGATCTGCGCTTCCTGTTCGTGCTGGCGTGCGTTCAGCACGTTGAATTTCATGCCCTCTTTTTGCAGCAGCTGCGCCAGAAATTCAGATTTTTCGATGGATGTCGTGCCAACCAGAATCGGCTGCCCCTTGGCATGGGCAACTTTGATTTCGGCCACAATGCCGTCGAATTTCTCGCGTGCGGTGCGATAAACCTGATCGTGTTCATCAACCCGCGCAATGGGCCGGTTTGTTGGCACCTCGACAACGCCGAGGCCATAAATTTCCATAAATTCATCAGCTTCGGTCAATGCCGTGCCGGTCATCCCAGCCAGCTTATCATAGAGCCGGAAATAGTTCTGGAACGTGACCGATGCCAAGGTGACGTTTTCCGGTTTGATCCCAACGCCTTCCTTGGCTTCGATCGCCTGATGCAGCCCGTCTGACAGCCGACGGCCGGTCATCATGCGGCCTGTAAATTCGTCGATCAAAACGACTTCACCGTCGCGGACGATATAATCCTTGTCGCGGGTAAACAGTTTATGCGCGCGCAAGGCCTGGTTGACGTGATGCACCAGCGTCGCGCTTTCGGGGTCGTACAGCGTCTGGCCTTCGGGCAGTTGGCCCAGTTCGGTCAGCCGCTGTTCCAAAAAGTCATTGCCTTCATCATTGAACGTGACCTGACGGGTCTTTTCATCCAGCGTAAAGTATTCGTCCTTCACGTCAGGGATCACTTTGTCGATGGCGGCATACATTTCGCTACGGTCCTGCGCCGGGCCGGAAATGATCAGCGGCGTGCGCGCCTCGTCGATCAGGATGCTGTCCACCTCATCCACGATCGCAAAGTTGTGGTGGTGCTGATACATCTGGGTCAGCTCGGATTTCATGTTGTCGCGCAGGTAATCAAAGCCCAGTTCGTTGTTCGTGGCATAGGTCACGTCGCAGGCATAGGCGGCTTTTTTCTCTTCCTCGGGCTGCTGCGGCACGACAACGCCAGTGGTCATACCCAAGGCGCTGTAAACCTTGCTCATCCATTCGGCGTCGCGGCGGGCCAGATAATCGTTCACCGTGACAATATGCACGCCCTTGCCTGTCAAGGCGTTCAGATAGGCGGGGAAAGTGGCAACAAGCGTCTTGCCCTCACCGGTCTTCATTTCGGAAATATTGCCTTGATGCAGAAAAATGCCGCCTTTCAATTGCGTATCAAAGGCCCGCAAGCCAAGCGACCGCTTTGCCGCCTCTCGGCAGTTGGCGAACGCCTCTGGTAACAGGGCATCAAGGCTTTCGCCTTTTTTCGCCCGTTCAGCCAGTTCCAGCGTCTTGTCCTTTATGCCCTGATCCGACAGCGCGGCGAATTCAGGTTCCAGCGCATTGATCTTGTCAACCAAAGGACGCACTGCTTTTACTTTGCGGTCGTTCCGTGTGCCAAACACCTTTTTGGCAATGGTTCCGATACCCAGCATATTTTCTCCGGCGGCGCATCTGCGCCTGTCTGACATCTATTTGAGAGGAGGTTGCTTGTAGGCCCATCGCAGGCCACCTACAAAGGGCCGGGGCCAGCCCCCTCGAAGGCCTGAAATGGATGTAAGGGGCAGGGTATGCAGTGTCAACGCCACGCACCCGCGTGGCCAATCAAGGGATCGTTTTATGCTGAAACATGTTACATTTTTGGGGTCTGCCGCCCTGTCATTGGCACTGGCCACCAGTGCAACGGCCCAAGACGTGACCGCAGACACCGTTGTGGCCCGCGTGGGTGAAACTGAAATCACCATGGGTCAGGTCATTATCGCCCGCGCACAACTGCCACAGCAATACGCACAATTTCCCAGCAGCGTGCTGTTTGATGGCATTATTGATCAGTTGATCCAGCAGCAGCTTTTGGCCGATGCGCTGGAAACGGTCCCGAACCGGATCGAATTATCCCTGCAAAACGAACGCCGCGCGATGCTGGCGGGTGAAGTCATCAGCGCAATCACGCAGACCGCCGTGACCGAAGACGCACTGCAAGCCGCCTATGACGCCCGCTTTGCAGATGCCGAAGACATGACCGAATTCAACGCCTCGCACCTGCTTGTCGAAACCGAACAAGAGGCAATCGCCGCCAAGGCGCGCATCGACGATGGTGCAGAGTTTGCCGATGTGGCGCGCGATGTGTCAACAGGCCCGACCGGGCCAAACGGTGGTAATCTGGGTTGGTTCAGTGCGGGCGCGATGGTGCCGGAATTTGAGAATGCGATCATGGCGCTGAACGTGGGTGAAGTGACCGCACCATTCCAGACACAGTTTGGTTGGCACGTGGCCACGCTGAACGAAATGCGTGTGCAAGCGCGCCCCAGCCTTGACGATCTGCGCCGCGACCTGACCGCAGAATTGCAAGAAGCCGCCGTGACAGCCCGTCTGGATGAACTAGCTGCCGGACAAGAGATCGTCACCCCTGCGGAAGGCGATTTTGACCCCGAAACCATCAACAACCTTGATCTGCTGGATTGATGACCATGGCCATTTCCCCCCTTGCCCCTGCGGCCTTTCCTGACCTGCCTGTAATTGATGGTGTGACATTTGCCGCAGCAGCGGCCGGTGTCCGCTATCAGGGGCGCACCGACGTGATGCTGGCGATCCTTGCACCCGGCAGTGCGGTGGCAGGGGTGTTTACACGCTCTGCCACACGGTCAGCCCCAGTGCTGGATTGTCAGGCCAAAATCGGCGGTGATCCGTCAGGCCCTGCTGCCATTTTGGTCAACTCTGGAAATTCAAACGCCTTTACAGGGCGCAACGGGGTCGAAGCTGTCGCAGCGCTGACCAGCGCGGTGGAACAGGCAACCGGGGTGGCACAGGCGCGGGTGTTTACCGCATCAACCGGGGTGATCGGTGAACCGCTGCCCTATGACAGGATTACCGCGAAACTGGCCGATCTGGCCGCACATCAGGATGCCGCCAACATCAGCGATGCCGCCCGCGCGATCATGACGACCGACACCTTTCCCAAAGGCGCCAGCGCCACGGTCAATGTGGCGGGTAAACAGGTTAAAATTGCAGGCATCGCCAAAGGCTCTGGCATGATCGCGCCAGATATGGCGACCATGTTGGTTTATATCTTTACCGATGCGGTGATCGGGCAAGCGGGATTGCAAGCCTTAGTATCGGGGATCAACGACCAGACATTCAACTGCATCACGGTAGACAGCGACACTTCGACCTCGGACACGCTGATCATGGGGGCGACGGGGGCATCGGGGGTTGATGTAACCGGCAACGCCCATTTTACGCAGGCGCTGCATGGCGTCATGCTGGACCTTGCCCATCAGGTCGTGCGCGATGGCGAAGGTGCGACCAAGTTCGTGACTGTCGATGTCATCGGTGCAACAGATGATTCCGATGCACGCAAGGTCGCCATGGCGATTGCCAATTCGCCGCTGGTCAAAACCGCGATTGCCGGACAGGACGCGAACTGGGGCCGTGTGGTAATGGCCGTGGGCAAATCGGGTGCAGCGGCAGACCGCGACCGTCTGTCGATCCGGTTCGGCGACATTACCGTGGCTGAAAACGGCTGGCGCGCGCCGGATTATTCCGAAGACGCGGCAAGCGCCTATATGAAAAACCCCGAATTGACGATCGGGGTCGATCTGAGGTTAGGCAATGGCCATAGCACGGTGTGGACCTGCGATTTGACGCATGGCTATATCGACATCAACGCTGATTACCGGTCATGAAAACGGTTTTGGTCGCGGCGGTTGCGCTGATTGATCCTGACGGGCGGGTGTTGCTGGCGCAACGCCCGACAGGCAAATCCATGGCAGGTTTGTGGGAATTTCCAGGCGGCAAGATCGAACCGGGTGAAACGCCCGAAGCCGCGCTGATCCGTGAATTACAAGAGGAACTGGGCATCGACACTTGGGCGTCCTGTCTTGCGCCGCTGACCTTTGCCAGCCATTCCTATGATGATTTCCATCTGCTGATGCCGCTGTTCGCCTGCCGCAAATGGCAAGGTGTGCCGCAATCGCGGGAAAATCAGGCGCTGAAATGGGTCCGAGTTGATCAGTTGCGCGACTATCCGATGCCTGCAGCGGATGTGCCGCTGATCCCGATCCTGCGGGACTGGCTATAAAAAATAGGGCGGCCCAGCAGGACCGCCCTTTAATTTTGCCTGTTGCGGTCCCTGCGTTACAGGTTGCGCTCAACCTCTTCGCGCTCGAAAATTTCGATCACATCACCAGGCCGAACATCGTCGTAATTTTCAAACGCCATGCCGCATTCCTGACCGGATTGCACTTCGGCAACTTCGTCCTTGAACCGCTTGAGCGTTTTCAGGGTGCCTTCGTGGATGACCACGTTGTCGCGCAGCAAACGCACACCGGCAGACCGACGCGCCACACCTTCTGTCACCAAACAACCTGCAACCTTACCAACATTGGAAACCTTGAACACCTCTTTGATGTTGGCGTAACCGATGAATTTCTCACGAATTTCGGCAGACAACAGACCAGAGGCAGCTTTTTTCACATCGTCAACAAGGTCGTAAATCACCGAATAATAACGGATTTCCACACCCTTCTGGTTCGCCGTCTGACGTGCCGGTGCATTGGCACGCACGTTAAAACCAAAGACCGGCGCGCCAGAGGCTTCGGCAAGGCCGATATCCGATTCCGTGATAGCCCCGACACCCGAATGCAGCACGCGCACGCGCACTTCTTCATTGCCGATCTTTTCCATCGCCTGGACAATCGCCTCGGCGGAACCCTGCACATCGGCCTTGACCACGATAGGCAATTCGCTGACGTTTTCGTTTTCCTTGGCATTGGCCATCAGTTGTTCAAGCGTTGTCGCCGCGCCAGCAGCTGCGCGTTTTTCTTTCGCAGCCTTTTCACGGTATTCAGCGATTTCACGCGCCTGCGCTTCGGTTTCAACCACGTTGAGAACGTCGCCAGCCTCGGGTGTGCCATGCAGGCCCAACACTTCGACAGGAACGGCAGGGCCGGCTTCCTTGACACGTTCGCCCTTGTCATTGATCAGCGCACGCACCTTACCGTATTGTTCACCCACAACAAAGATATCACCCTGATGCAGCGTGCCGTTCTGGATCAGCACCGTCGCCACAGGCCCGCGGCCTACATCAAGCTGTGCCTCGATCACGGCACCTTGGGCCGCACGATCCGGGTTTGCCTTCAGTTCCAGAATTTCCGCCTGAAGCGCGATGGCTTCCAACAGATTATCCAGCCCTTGCCCCGTCATGGCAGACACTTCGACATCCTGCACATCACCAGACATCTTTTCCACGACAACTTCGTGCATCAGCAGGTCAGTGCGCACCTTGTCAGGGTTTGCGGCAGGCTTGTCGATCTTGTTGATCGCCACGATCATCGGCACCTTGGCCGCCTTGGCGTGGTTGATCGCTTCAATCGTCTGCGGCATCACCGCATCGTCTGCGGCCACAACCAGCACAACAATATCTGTCACCTGCGCACCACGAGACCGCATGGATGTAAACGCAGCGTGGCCAGGGGTATCAAGAAAGGTCAGCATCGCGCCGCTGTCGGTTTTCACCTGATAGGCACCGATATGCTGGGTAATCCCGCCCGCTTCGCCGGCAACAACCTTTGCATTGCGGATCGCATCCAGCAAAGATGTTTTACCATGGTCAACGTGGCCCATGATCGTGATGATTGGAGGCCGGTTGACCAAATCTGCTGGCTTGTCCGCGATCTGAGCAATCACGTCTTCAACGTCGGCATCCGACACGCGAACAACCTTATGGCCAAATTCTTCGATGATCAGTTCAGCTGTATCGGCGTCAATCGTCTGGTTTTGCGTTGCCATAATGCCGTTTTTCATCAACGATTTGACAACATCCGCGACACGCTCGGCCATCCGGTTTGCCAGTTCCGAAACGGTAATCGCCTCGGGCAACTGCACGTCGCGCACGACCTTTTCACGCTCGACCTGACCACCCATTGCCTTGGCGCGGGCGCGGTCTTGTTTGCGTTTCATCGCAGCCATCGACCGTTGGCGGCCACCTTCGCGACCGGTCAATGCCTCGTTCAATGTCAGCTTGCCTGACCGGCGTACATCATCAACGCGACCCGGTTTTGCCTTGGCGGCCTTGTCACGCGGTTCCGCAATCCGGTCGGTCTTGCGCGGGGCAGACGACGGGCGCGAAACGGCCGTTTCGCCGGGCGCATCAACCTGTACGGCGATCGGTTCGTCTTCGACAGCCTTGGCGCGCGCGGCTTTTTCGCGCTTGCGTTCTTCTTCCGCGGCTTTGGCTTTGGCGCGTTCTTCGCGTTCGCGTTCTTCCGCTTCTTTTGCTTCCATCTCGGCGCGACGCGCCTCTCGCTCGGCGGTGCGGGCTTTTTCTTCGGCTTCACGCTTGGCAGCTTCGTCAGCCTCACGCGCGCGGGCCATTGCCAACGCTTTCATGCGCCGTTCAAGTTCGGCATCCGAAATGCCCGCAGGACGCTTGGACGGATCGCCGCCCAATGGCGATGCGCGCCCAGTGCCCGATTCAGGCTTTGCAGCACCCGGTTTGGGAACCACAACGCGCTTGCGCTTGGTCTCTACCACGACGTTCTTGGTCCGCCCGTGGCTAAAGCTTTGCTTTACATTGCTCGGGCGCGAGCCACCAAGGCCGAGTGTTTTTTTGCCGTCGTTATCGCTCATCTAGCTTCTTTATCCTTCCCGGAGGCTAACTCGCCACCGTTCCCTTCGCGCAATCCGCGTAGCTTTGTGGCTTCCTCTACAACACGATCACTGAGTCCACCAGCCGCAAGCGCGCCATGTATCACACTTTGCCGCCCAAATGCCAAACCCAATTCTGCTGCTGTCAAGCAGCCAAAGTATCTGGCGCCTTCGGGCGTCCATAATTTTGTCTTGCCCCGTTCCGACCCGTCAGAGGCCTGAACCAGCACACGAACCCGCGCACCGCCGGCAAGCCATCCTTTTACCTTCTCAAACCCGCAGACCGCAAGACCAGCCTTGCGGGCCAGCGCGATCAGGTCAACGACACGGCGGGCCAGCTGGCGTTCCACCTCGTCAGCGAGCCCGTCAGGCACCGTTAAAGGCTGTTTCGCGCTGCGCGAAAACTGGCCCTTTCGTGCGGCATCCAGTGCGGCACGGTCAGCGGTGACATACATCCCGCGACCGGGCAGCTTGACCAAGACATCCGGAACAACCTGATGATCTGGCCCCACGACAAAGCGGATCAGCCCGGCCTTTGGCTGGACTTCGCCTGTGACGATGCATTTGCGTTCTGCATCATCACGTTCCTTGTTGTGGCCACCTCGCGCCATATCTGACAACCGAAGACCTGCGATCAGGCCTCCGACTCCTCTGCTTCATCGTCTGTGGCATCCGCTTCAAGCTCAGCCGGGTCAACCCAGCCCAGCATGACGCGGGCCGTCATAACCATGTTTTGTGCTTCTTCCAACGACACTTCAAAAGGTTCCAACACCCCATCGTCCTTGACGCGTTCACCGTTCACCGTCGTCCAGCCGCCGGCAAGTTCCCAGTCAGCGCAGGTGGCGAAATCTTCCAGCGTTTTCACGCCATCCCTGCCCAGCGCCTCGAGCATTTGCGGGGTCAGGCCATCAAAGCCGATCAGGCTGTCTTCGACACCCAAGGCACGGGCTGCTTCCATCGCCTTCTTGTTCTGTTCTTCCAGATAATCCCGGGCGCGTGCCTGCAATTCACCGGCCGTATCTGCATCAACACCTTCGATGACGAGGAGTTCATCCTGCTCGACATAGGCGACCTCTTCCAGGCTGGTGAAGCCTTCGGAAACCAGAAGTTGGGCAAAGAATTCATCCAGATCAAGGGTATCCATGAACAATTTCGTACGCAGTTCAAATTCGGCCTGACGACGCTTGGATTCTTCTTCCTCGGTCATGATGTCGATATCAAGGCCGGTCAGTTGCGACGCCAGACGCACGTTCTGGCCACGGCGACCAATCGCAAGGCTCAACTGTTCCTCTGGCACGACCACTTCGATCTTGCCTGCCTCTTCGTCCAGAACCACCTTGGACACTTCGGCGGGTTGCAACGCATTCACAAGGAACGTCGGCATGTCTTCGTTCCATGGAATGATGTCAATTTTTTCGCCCTGCAATTCGTTCACAACAGCCTGCACACGACTACCGCGCATACCCACGCAGGCACCGACCGGGTCGATCGAGCTGTCGTAGGAAATAACGGCAATCTTGGCGCGCGAACCGGGGTCACGGGCGACCGCCTTGATTTCGATGATGCCTTCATAGATTTCGGGCACTTCCATCTTGAACAGTTCGGCCATAAATTCGGGCGCTGTGCGCGACAGGAAAATCTGCGGGCCGCGCTGTTCGCGGCGCACTTCCTTGATATAGCAACGAATCCGGTCGTTGGGGCGGTAGGCCTCGCGGCCAATCTTTTCGTTGCGGCGCAGCACGGCTTCACCGGAACCCACGTCAACAATGACGTTGCCGTATTCTTCGCGCTTGACCAACGCGTTGATGATCGTGCCAACACGATCCTTGAATTCTTCGTATTGCTTGTCTCGTTCTGCTTCGCGGACCTTTTGCAAGATCACCTGCTTGGCCGATTGCGCGGCGATCCGGCCCAGTTCGACGGGTGGGACCTCTTCGATCAGCTGCTGGCCGATCTCGGGGTTTTCCATATACTGCTGGGCCTGTTCGACCGTCATCTCTGCCTGATAATTTTCAAGCTCATCATCGGCGACCACGGTGCGGACGCGGGTGAACGTTGCCTTACCGGTCTTACGGTCGATGGACACGCGAATGTCCATTTCCGCACCATAGCGCGACTTGGCCGCACGGGCGAGCGATTCTTCCATCGCCTCGACAACCAGACGCGGTTCGATATTCTTTTCGCGGGCGACCGCTTCGGCTGTTTGCAACAGTTCCAGCTGGTTTGCGGATGTATATGCCATCAGGAGTTCTCCTCGCCATCAATGATGGTTTCAATTTCGTCAAATTGGGCTTCGTCAATCTGGCCCGCATTCTTGCGACCGCGCAACACATCGCGGATCAATTCGTCGGTCAGAACCAGCTTGGCATCTGACAGCCAGTCAAATTTCAGACCAATTGTGCCTTCTTCGATGGTAATCAGCACTTCATCGCCGTCGACCCCAGCCAACTGACCTTTGAACCGGCGGCGGCCGTCGACCAACATGTCCGTTTCGATCTTGGCCTCGAACCCGTTCCACTGTTCAAAATCCTTGAGGCGCGTCAGCGGACGGTCAATGCCAGGGCTGGACACTTCAAGGTTATATTCGTCCAAAATAGGATTTTCGACATCCAGAACCGCGCTTAGCGCTGTCGAAACATGGCCGCAATCATCAACTTCAATCGTGCCATCCGGCTTTTGCACCATGATCTGCAATATCGTGTCCTTGCCCGACATCAGCCGGACACGCACCACTTCAAACCCCATGTCTTCGACAACTGGGGTGATAATTTCGGCTATCCGGCGATCAATCGCCGCTTTCGCGATCAGGTCGTTCATATCTCTCACGCATAAAAAAACGGGCGCGCGGCCCGTTGATATTTCCCGGTGGGCCATGGTGGTGGAAGCCAAGGCGCCGCTGTTGATTGTTATATACGCAGTGTCACCAGAAACTGCAAGGGGCAAGCGGGTTCAACCGCTCGCCCCGTTTTCATCAGGCCATCAAAGACCTAGAAGTCGGTTCAATTCTGCCATGGCGGCGTCTGACAGATCGTCGCCATTGGTCAACACATCAAGGCTGGCTTGCAGCGCTGTTTCTGCTTCCAGGGCATCTGCCTGCGCCTTTTCATAATCAGCAAATGCGGCCAAGACAGCAGCATTAAAAGCGTCTTCGTCATAGGCTGGCGTTTCAGCGATTGGCTCTTCTTCGCCTTCAACCACCGGCAGTTCTTCCGGGATTGGAGCAGGGTATTGTTCTGCCCTTTCTTCGTCGGTCAGCGCCAACAAACTTAAATATTGATCGCCAGCAGCGGTTTCCAATGCAGCAAGTTGAGCATATTCCTGCTGTGCTTGCTGATAAACATAAAGCTTGCCCGGCATGCTGTTTGACGATGCATTTTCCAGCGCCTTCTGGTTGGCATGCGCCGCGTTCAAACCCTTGAGTTCACTTGCAACCTTACCGCGGTCACTGCCGCCGCGCGCTTTTGCGCTATCGCTCCGGGATTTGGCGCTTTTGCTCTTGTCCCGGCTCGAACTACTTTTGCCTTTGCTTTTGCCGTTACCGCCGGGGGCAGCAAAAGCTTCGCTTGGTGAAACTGAAACGAAAGAGACAGTTGCCACAGACAGCGCCAAGGCAAGAATGCTTGTTCCGGCGATTGATTTTTTGAAAAGATCCATGACGAATCCTCCTTTGGTTCATTCCCACACTGGCTTTGGGTATTCCCTTTACGATGAACTAACGCTGAACAAATCGTTATTGTCAGAAATGTGGCAATGCCAGGAAAAAGCATTTTATTCTTTTATTAACAAAAGCTTAGCTAAAAAACACAAAACGCCCCGCAATTCAGCGGGGCGTCCGGTTGGCAAATTTATGCGCATTAAGCAAGGGACCAGCGTTCCAACATGCGGTTGTTGTCCATCTGGGCCGTGTTCCCGATCACATCTGGCGTTGCGATCCGGCTGCCGACGGCCTGCACAAAGTTGGCGAACATCGGGATAATTACGCCGCCATCGTCACGCAGAATTTGCTGCATTTCGTAATACTGTTCGCGGCGCTTGTCGCTATCCAGTTCAGCGCGGGCCGCATACAGCAATTCCTGAAAGCGGGCATTATCCCACTGGCTGTCGTTCCACGGCACGCCAGCCTCGTAAGCAGATGAGAACATCCAGTCTTCGGTCGCGCGACCCGTCCAGTAGGATGCGCAGAACGGTTTTTTCAGCCAGACGTTCGACCAATAGCCATCGGCAGGTTCCTGCACGACATTGATATTGATGCCCGAAGGGGCCGCTGCCGCCTGATAAAGCTGAGCGGCGTCAACCGCGCCTTCAAACGCCGCGTTAGATGCGGACAGGTCTATATTGATGCTGTCCATACCGGCCTGCTGCAAATAGAACTTTGCCTTGTCAGGATCATAGGCCAACTGTTCCATATCCGCGTTATAATACTGGTTGGCGGGGCCAATCGGGCTGTCGTTGCCGACCTTGCCGTGACCCAACAGGATCTTATCCACCATTTCCTGACGGTTGATCCCGTATTTCAGTGCGCGGCGCACGTTGACATCATCAAAAGGTGCGGTTTGCGTCAGCATCGGGAAGGTATAATGCTGGTTGCCCGTCACCTCTTGCAGCCTGACACGGGGGTTTGCGCGCAGCAATGCTTCGGCCTTGAAATCAATCCGGTTGATTGCATCGACCTGACCGGTCATCAGCGCGTTCATCCGCGCGGTGTTGTCGTTGATGGCGATCAGTTCCACCTCTTCAAAGAAGCCGGCGCTGTCGCCTTTATAGTGGCTGGCCACTCGGCGACCGACAAAACGCACGCCCGGGTCAAAGGCCACGGCCTCATACAGACCCGTGCCGATCCCTTTGGCAATCGCTTCTTCGATCTGACCCGCAGGATACATCAACAGGTGATAATCCGACATCAGATAGGGGAAATCGGCGTTGCCGGCCTCCAGCGTGAACTGCACCTGATGTTCGGTGATCTTTTTCATCTCGGTGATGGCGGCAACCAGCGGCTGTGCGGCTGATTTCGAACCTTCGGCCACGTGCAATTGCAGCGATTCGATCACATCGTCGGCACCAAATGCCTTGCCATTATGGAATGTCACGCCTTGACGCAGGTTGAATGTCCAGGTTTTGGCATCGGCGCTGGCTTCCCAGCTTTCGGCCAGTTCACCTTGTAGCGATCCATCAGCGGCCACTTCTGTCAGCGCATCAAAGACACCGCCAAGTGCTGCAGCAATCATGAATACATCTGAATGCGTGCGGCCATCCCAGCTGTCAGATGTGTTGGCACCGGACAGACCGGCGGTAAACTTGCCACCACGGGTTTGCGCACGCAGTGGCATACCTGAAAGCCCCAGAACACCAGCCGCAACACCGGTTTTCAGCAGTCCGCGTCTACTTAGTCCACTCATTTTATTACTCTCCCATTTCGATCTTATCAGGGCCTTTTCGGCCTGTTTGCTGCCCAAAGGGCAGATGATTCGTACTACATCTTATCAAGCGCGGCATCGCCGATGTTATCAACTCCGCGTTCGGCCAGCAGATTGGTCAGCCAATCAGGGTCCATCTCAGGCACCGACGACAACAGAAGCTCAGTATAGGGGTCATGCGGTGGTTTGAACATGGTATCCTTGGGGCCCTGTTCCACCACATGTCCGTCTTTCATCACAACCACCTCGTCCGCGATGGCGCGCACCGTGGCCAGATCATGTGTGATGAACATGTATGTCAGTTTCAAGTCGTCCTGCAATTTGGCCAAAAGCCGCAAGATGCCTTCGGCGACAAGCTGATCCAGCGCCGATGTGACCTCATCGCAGATGATGAATTTCGGTTCAGCCGCCAGCGCGCGGGCGATTCCGATCCGCTGTTTCTGCCCCCCCGACAATTCGGACGGCAGGCGGTTGTAATATTCCGACGGTTCCAGTTCGATCTGTTCCAAAAGTTGGTGCACGCGCTTGCGTTTCGCCGAACCGGTCAAGCCAAGGTAAAAATGCACTGGCCGCGCGATGATCTGACCGATCGACATGCGCGGGTTCAGCGCGGTGTCGGCCATCTGATAAATCATCTGCACCTGCCGCAACTGGTCCTTGCTGCGCTTGCGATAATCAGGCGGCAGCACCTGTCCATCCAGCAAGATCTGCCCGTCACTGGGCGGCAACAGCCCTGTGATACAGCGCGCGGCGGTCGATTTGCCCGACCCGCTTTCGCCCACCACGGCCACTGTGCGCCCTTCGTGCATATCAAAACTGATGTCATGCAGCACCGGCACTTTGCCATAGGCGGCATCCACTTTTTGCAAACTGACAACCGGCACAGCCCCTGTGGACACGGACGGTTTCACAGGCCGCTGAAAACTGCGCACCGCCCACAGTGATTTGGTATATTCCTGCGTCGGGGCCGCAAGCATGGTGCGCGTGTCGGCGGTTTCAACTTCATCCCCGCGCAACAGCACTTTGATCCTGTCGGCCATCTGCGCCACGACCGCCAGATCATGCGTGATATAAATCGCCGCCGTGTTGAACTGTTCAACAATATCACGAATCGCGGCCAACACCTCGATCTGGGTGGTCACATCCAGCGCGGTTGTCGGTTCATCAAAGATAATCAGATCAGGCCGACACGACATCGCCATTGCGGTCATGGCCCGCTGCAACTGCCCGCCCGACACTTGATGGGGGTAACGAAAGCCAATGCTTTCAGGGTCAGGCAAGCGCAGCTTGGCATAAAGTTCGATCCCGTCCGCCATGCTTTCGGCGCGGGACATCACATGATGCTGCACCGGGCCTTCGACGTGCTGGTCGATCAGTTTATGCGCGGGGTTGAAACTGGCCGCTGCTGATTGCGCCACATAGGCGATACGCTTGCCCAACAGGCCGCGTTTGACTGCGGCAGAAGCCGTCAACAGATCAATCCCGTCAAATTCCACCGAACCGCCGCTGATGCGCACCCCGTCGCGGGTATAACCCATCGCCGCCAGCCCCAGCGTTGATTTGCCCGCGCCGGATTCACCGATCAGACCCAGCACCTCGCCTTTGGCAAGGGTCAGATCGACGCCGTTGATGATTGGTGTCCACACCTCGTCACTGCGGCCTTCCAGTTTGACACCGCGCATTTTCAACAGCGTTTCGGTCATTCTTTCAGCCCCGATGATCGTTGCAACATCCAGTCCACCACGAAATTCACCGCCACGGTCAGCATTGCAATGGCCCCCGCCGCCAGCAGGGGGGCTGTGGCCGCCAGTGGGGCGAATTGGGCGTAATTCACAAAACTGCCCAGATCACGCACCATCGTGCCCCAATCGGCCAGCGGCGGCTGGATACCGACACCAAGGAATGACAGCGCCGCGATGGTCAGGAACACAAAACAAAACCGCAGGCCAAATTCAGCCAGCAGTGGGGCCGTCGCATTGGGCAGGATTTCCTTGAACACCAGATAACCCATCCCCTCACCGCGCAGCTTGGCCGCCTCGATATAGTCCATGACCACGATATTCTGACCCACAGCGCGGGCCAGTCGGAACACGCGGGTGCTGTCGATCACCGCGATGATCAGCACCATGAAAACCGTCAGCGGAATGCCCACGCGCGGCGCCCAGACGCTGGCAATCGTCATCAGCAGCAACGCGAAAATCAACGACGGGATCGCCATCAGCACATCCACCGCACGCGATAGCACCTGATCCAGCCAGCCACCCAGCGTTGCGGCCAGAAACCCGAACGTGCCACCAAGGAAAAACGCAAGCAACGTCGTGGCAAAGGCAATGCCAACGGTGTTCTGCGCGCCATAGATTAGACGTGACAGGATATCGCGCCCGATCTGGTCGGTGCCGAATGGAAACGCCGGATCACCGCCCAGCGCCGGATCACCCCCCGGCACGATATTCGCGGCAACGCCCGGAATAATCTGTTCCTGCCCGTAAGGGGCCAGCCATGGCGCAAAGATCGCAACGAAGGCGTAGATCAGGATCATCAGAATACCGAAGGCAGCCGTCAGCGGCATGGCGCGGAACATCTTGCGGCTCCACGCTGTGCCGATGCTGCGGCCAGCCAGTCGGAACAGCCAGGCGACGGTGGCGCAGATAATGAACCCTTCGACGGCGATGCGCAGGAAAAAGAACTTGTTCGCCACCAGCGGATCGGCACTGTGCCCCTGCACATAAGCCCAAACCAGCCAGACCAGCGCGACAACCGCCAAGATATACCCATACGCCACGCCAAAAGGCATATCGCGGAAATAGGGCGCCTGCCGCGTTGCGGCCTGCCCCGCAAATCGGAACCCCCACGCCACGGCGGCAATCACAATCAGACCAACGGCAAACCAGATCATTTCGGATGCCTCATGCGCGGATTGGACAGGATCGACATGATATCCGCCGTCAGGTTCAGCAGGATATAGGCTGCGGCAAAGATCAGGCAGCAGGCCTGCACGACGGGAATATCGCGGATTTTCACGCTATCGACGAACAACTGCCCGATGCCGGGATAAACAAACACCACCTCGACCACGACAACGCCGGTGATCAGATAGGCAAGGTTTATCGCAATGACATTGATGATCGGGGCCAGCGCATTTGGCAGCGCATGGCGCACAATTACCCGCATCGGCGACAGCCCCTTGAGACGCGCCATTTCAATATAAGGTGACGCCAAGAGATTGATGATCGCGGCACGGGTCATCCGCATCATATGCGCCGTGACCACCAGCGTCAGCACCAACGCGGGCAGCATGGATTTCTCCAACCGCTCGCTAAAGGCCATGCCTGAATAAATGTTCGACAGCGACGGAAAGATCGGGTTCAGCACTGCCAGAAACAGGATCAGGATATAAGCAAGGAAAAACTCGGGGCTGGAAATCGACGTCAGCGTAAAAATATTTGCCGCACGGTCGAACACCGAATTGCGGTAAAGCGCGGCCAGAACACCAAGGATAATGGCAAAAGGCACGGCAATGACTGCTGTCACCGCAGCAAGGAACATGGTGTTTGCGAAACGTGGTGCGATCTGTGCGGCAACGGTCGTTGCCCCTGATGTGGTGCCGGTAAAACTGGCGAAATTGGCCTGCGCGAAACTGGTGCCCAGATCGCCTTGCACGACACCACCCAACCAGTCGAAATAACGGGTGATCAACGGCTGATCAAGACCCAGATCACGACGGATGGATGCCACAGCCTCGGGCGTGGCGCCCTGGCCCAGGATAGATTCCGCAAAATCCCCAGGCAAGAGGTTCACAGCCCCAAAAATCACCACCGATACGATCAGCAATGTCAAAATGCCCAATGCAAGGCGCTGCAATATAATTTTCAGGACACTGCCCAAAACAATATTTTCCCTGTTCTTTGGCCAGTAGATTAGCCACAGAGCCGCAACTGTAAAGCCTAAAGCCCAAGTACGCCCCTTTGGGACCCGATCGCATCCATTGTATGAACCAGTTCGGCGCTGATGCCCGGTTCTGACAACGCATGCCCTGCGCGGCCAATCATGGTCAGCCGCGCCTTGGGCCACATCTGCGCCAATGTGTGTGCCGAAACAGGCGGGCATATCATGTCATAGCGGCCCTGCACGATCACGCCGGGAATATTTGCAAGCTTTGCCATCTGCGCAGGATGCAGGATCTGCTGATCCTCGGTCAGAAAGCCGCCATTGTGGAAATAGTGGTTTTCCAGCCGGGCGAAGGCGCGCGCATAATCCGCAGGGCTTTCGCCTGTCATGCCGTCACTGTCGATGGATGCCAACGCATTTTCCCATGACGCCCAAGCGCGGGCATAACGTGTTTCCAGCGGAATATCCCCTGAAAACAGCCGCCGATGATAGGCCCCGATGAAATCATCTTGTTCATCCGACGGGATAAGTTCTGCGAATTTCTGCCACAGATCAGGCCAGAATTTGCCCGCACCGCCGCCATAGAACCAAGCCAGTTCCGGCTGCGTCATCAAAAATACACCCCGTAGGGTCAGCGCCGCCGCCCGATCAGGATGTGCCTGCGCATAAATCAGCGCCAGCGTTGCGCCCCAACTGCCGCCAAAGACGATCCAGCGGTCAATGCCCAGTGTTGCGCGGATCAGTTCGATATCGGCCACCAGATGCCACGTGGTATTCGCCACAACACTTGCATGGGGGCGTGACCGGCCACAGCCGCGCTGATCGAACAGGATAATCCGGTAAACATGCGGGTTGAAATAGCGCCGCATCGCCGGGCTGCATCCACCACCGGGGCCGCCGTGCAGCACCACGACAGGGATTCCATTAGGGTTGCCGCATTGTTCAACGTAGATGCGGTGCCCGTCGCCCACATCCAGCATCCGCTGATCAAACGGATCAATCGGTTGATAAAGATGCGCGCCTGGGCGCTTTTGTCCTACGACTTTGTCCATACTCACTCTATATCGCGTCTTGAAACGACTGACCATAATACAGCAGCAACCGGAGCCAACAAATGTCCGCGACCGCCACCAACACCGTCGATCCATCCGAGATTTCGAAATTCGAAGCGATGGCTGCCGAGTGGTGGGACCCCAACGGCAAGTTCAAGCCGTTGCACATGATGAACCCGGTCCGGCTGGATTACATTACCAACCAGATCGCCGCCGAATTCGGGCGCGATGTGTCCCAGCCGGAACCGTTCAAAGGGCTGCGTATCCTTGATATAGGATGCGGCGGCGGGCTGCTGTGTGAACCGATGGCGCGCTTGGGGGCCACGGTGGTGGGGGCCGATGCGGCCGAACGCAATATCCCCGTCGCACAGGTCCATGCCGAACAATCCGGGCTGGATATCGACTATCGCCACACCACGGCCGAAGCATTGGCCGCGGCAGGCGAACAGTTTGACATCGTACTGAATATGGAAGTGGTGGAACATGTTGCCGACCCGCTTGGCTATTTGACGGCCTGCCAGCAGTTGCTGAAACCCGGCGGGTTGCACTTGTGTTCAACGATCAACCGCAACCCAAAATCCTTTGCGATGGCGATTGTGGGCGCAGAATGGGTCATGCGCTGGCTGCCCAAAGGCACGCATGAATGGAACAAGTTCATCACCCCTGACGAATTGTTTGACCTGCTAACCAAGGCACGGCTGACGCCGGTAGATCGCAAGGGGTATGTGTTCAACTTTGCGCGGTTCACATGGTCGATTTCCGACCGGGATCTGTCCGTCAACTATGTCACGGCGGCGACCAAGCCAGCGGCCTGAAAATCAATCAAGCTGGCTCAGTTTCAGGCGCATTTCACGTAAGACAGGTAATGCGATGCGCACCTTGTCTTCACCCACCTTTGCCACAACATCGGCGATCACGGGCGCGATGGCAGCAAGGGCTGCATCGCGCGCGGATTGACCAGAGGGGCTGATTGCCACCATCTTGCGACGGGCATCATCCCAGTCAGGGCGGATATGCACCCAGCCAGCCCATTCAAGTTTATGCAACGTATTTGTCATGGCCCCGCGCGTGACATGAAATGTCTTGGCCAACTGCGCGGGCGACCGTTCCGAACCGGTATGGGCCAAGTGGTTCAACACAGAAAAATGCGACAGTTCCATCCCCCTGGGCAATACGCGCGCCATACTGGCACGGGCAAGCTGATCTACTGCCAGTATTTCACTGAACAGTGTCACAACAAGATGGTTCGACGAATCAGGCATCAAGGGCCTTCGAATGGGCGGTCATGTGCCAGCGCCGCGATACGTTTGCGGCTTTCTGCCACCTGTTTCAGGTCAAGATCAACCACAGCGACCCCCGGATCAGTGCCCATATCCACCAAGACATCTCCCCAGGGTGAAATCGCCATGGAATGCCCATAGGTTCGGCGCGGTTTGCCTTTTGTGGTTGCGTGTTCGCCGGTTTGGGCAGCAGCCAGCACATAACACCCTGTTTCAATGGCCCGCGCACGCAGCAAAGATTCCCAATGGGCGGCCCCTGTCACAGGCGAAAAGGCTGAAGGGATCAAAAGCATTTCTGCCCCCGACTGCGCCAAGGCGCGATACAGATAAGCAAAGCGCAAATCGTAACAAATGCTTAGGCCAAGCATGGCAAAGGATGCATCAGCGACAACCGCCCGTGTGCCGGCGCGATAGCCCGCAGATTCGCGATATCTTTCGGTTTCAGACACTGTGACATCGAACATATGTATTTTGTCATAACGGGCAACGATTTGCCCCGCCGGGTCAATCAGAAACGATCGGTTTGCAAACCGCCCGTCCGGGTCATCGGTTTTAAGCGCAAGCGACCCGATGGACAACCACACACCATGCAGGATCGCTGCTCTGCGCAGCCCTGCAAGCGTGATATCAGCGTCTTCATGCTGCAAAACCGCGCTTTGCTGCGCCCTGTTTTGCGACACGCAATTGGTAACTTCGGGTGTCAGCACAAACTGCGCGCCCAGCCCTGCCGCCTGCGCGACCAGATCAAGAGTGACCGGAAGGTTTGCCGCCGGATCATCGCTGGCGTTCAGTTGTAGCAACGCCGCTTTCATGCTGTCAGCATGGCGTCCAGCTTGCCTTGGCGGTCCAGCCCCAACAACTGGTCGCAACCACCGACGTGTTTGCCGTTGATAAATATCTGCGGCACCGTGCTACGGCCCCCTGCGCGCTGGATCATCTCGCCCCGACGTTCAGGTTGGGCGCTGATATTTACCTCGGTAAAACTGACGCCCTTGGCCGTCAACAATCGTTTGGCCATATGGCAAAACCCACAGGTCGGCTTTGTGTAAATTTCAATCATGCTCATTGGTGGACCCCTAAAAATGCACGTTGCGCTATACTTAGGTATCTTTGACGACCCGTGCCAGTGCAATGACAGAGACATCTGTTGCACCATCTGCGCAAAGCGCTTCGGTGCAGGCCGCCAATGTGGCCCCGGTGGTCATGACATCATCCACAAGCAACACCGATCTACCGCTGACCGCTCGCTTCCGTTTAGGGTGCGGCACGATGGCACCGGCTAACGCGGCAAAGCGTGCATCGCGTGTGTGCCCTTCCAACGGTTTGGTCTTTCTGGGTCGCAACAGCGCATCGACGCAGACGGGTTTATCCAGCACACGCCCCAACGCCTGCGCCAAAAGCGCCGCCTGATTATAACGGCGGCGCGTCAATCGCTGCCAATGCAACGGCACTGGCACCAAAACAGTGTCATCCCGCAACAGCGGTCGCGCCGCGCGTGCCATCCACAGGGCGGCTGGCCGGGCAAGGTCCGTTCTATCACCATGTTTTAGCGCCAACACCAGCCGCCGCCCGATACCGCCGTACACCAGCACGGCACGGCCCTGCGACCACGGGCGCGCAATGGTCATGCAATCATCGCAATGCACCACCTCGCCTTGGTCCTCACCCGGCAAAGGTGCGCCACATCTGTCACACACTGTCCCGCCGATAAACTGCGTTTCGCGCCAACAGGCCCCGCAAAGTCCAAACTCTGCCTCTGTCTGCGCATCACACGCGACACATTGCGCGGGGTAGATGGCGCGAATCACGCTTTGCAACCGCATCTTTGCACCCTAAATGATGGGGCATGACACAATCGCCCCAACTTGTTGATCGCACCGCGCTGCTGCGCAACCGCGCCCGTGCGCAGGCCGAATCACTATTTTTGCACGAAGCCAGCGCCGCTGAGGTTCATGAAAGACTCAATGAGGTTAACAGAACCTTTAAATCAGTCGCGATCGTGACGGGTTTTCCTGATTTCTGGCGCGGCCAATTTCCCGATGCGACGGTGGTGCACGATGATGACACGCTGGCGCTGCGACCGGGTGTGCATGACCTGGTCCTGCACACTATGGCGCTGCACTGGGCAAATGACCCAGTGGGGCAGTTGGTGCAATGCCGCCATGCGCTGGAACCTGACGGTTTGTTGATCGCGATGTTTCTGGGGGGGCAAACCCTACATGAATTGCGCCGGTCGCTGGCCGAAGCCGAGGCGATGATCACCGGTGGCCTTTCGCCCCGGATTGCACCCATGGGGGAAATCCGCGACCTTGGCGCACTTTTGCAGCGGGCGGGTTTTGGGTTGCCTGTTGCTGATGGCACAACGCTGACCGCCAGCTATGCAAATGCGTTCCATCTGATGCATGATCTGCGAAAAATGGGCGAAAACAACGCGCTAGTGGGGCGGCCACGTCACATCACGCGGCGCAACATCCTCACCGAAGCCTCGTCGATCTATGCCGCCAATTTCCACAATGACGCTGGCCGCGTCGATGCGACCTTTGACATCATCACCCTAACCGGTTGGGCACCATCGGAAACACAACCGCAACCTTTGCGACCAGGCAGTGCAAAAATCAGGCTTGCCGATGCGCTGGGCACTGTCGAGACACCTTTAAATACGTCCAAATCTTGATCTTGCGCGTATTACATTTAATTCGGTTGAAAATCACGATACGTAAAGGGTCATGAAAATGTTCGATGCACACAGCCAGTCCGCTGAACGGCCAGCCACATGCCCCATGCATGCACCCGATGATCACCCAAAGGTCAAACCGGCGCGTGTCGGTATCCTGTTGGCCAATCTCGGCACGCCTGACGGCACAGATTACTGGTCGATGCGGCGGTATCTGAACGAATTTCTGTCGGACAAACGGGTTGTCGATTATTCTGCATGGATCTGGCAGCCGCTGTTGCAGCTGATCATTCTGACCAAACGACCCTTTTCGTCCGGCGCTGCTTATAAATCGATCTGGAACGAAGAAGACAACGAAAGCCCGCTGCTCACGATTACCAAAAAACAGACCGCCGCGATCAAGGCGCAGATGGTTGACCGTTACGGCGATGACGTGCGGGTTGATTTCTGCATGCGCTATGGTAACCCATCCACCAAATCCAAAGTCCGTGAAATGGTCGATGCGGGATGCACCAAAATCCTGTTTTTCCCACTTTATCCGCATTATGCTGGGGCCACATCCGCCACCGCTAACGACCAGTTTTTTCGCGCGCTGATGGATGAAAAATGGCAACCTGTCGCGCGTGTTGTGGAACCCTATTTCGAAGAACCCGCCTATATTGAGGCATTGGCCCAATCTATTGAGAAAGCCTATGCAGATGCCGAAACCAGACCGGAAAAGTTGGTGTGTTCCTACCACGGTGTGCCCGAACGGTATCTGCGCGAAGGCGACCCATACCATTGCCAGTGCCAGAAAACGACGCGCCTGCTGCGCGAACGGCTGGGTTGGGACAAGACACAGATTGTTACCACATTCCAATCACGTTTCGGCCCTGAAGAATGGTTAAAACCTTACACAGTTGAAGAGGTTGCGCGACTCGCCAAAGAAGAAGGGGTGAAAAACATAGCCGTTTGTGCACCTGCTTTTTCAGCGGACTGCATCGAAACGCTTGAAGAAATCAACGAAGAGATCAAGGAAAGCTTTGAACATGCGGGCGGTGAACATTTCACCTATATTCCCTGCCTGAACGATGATGCATCACATATCGACGCATTGTCGGGTGTCATTGAAAAGAACCTGAAAGGCTGGTTGGGCTAAAACCCCGCATTTCGGCTTTTTTGGCGGTTTCCCGTCCTAATCTGGCCTCAAATCAACCATATTCAGTGGATAGGAACCCTATTTGTAGTTCTTATTTTTCGCGCAATTTTTGCGCACTGAAGGTATTTTTCAGATGACTGCGGCGCAGAATTTTCCAGTGGACCAACCGCTATCAGAACCGACGGAGGCTTTGTCAAAGGGAAGTCTGCTACTTGGCGATCAATTCACGATTTTGCGCAAACTTGGCAATGGCGGTTTTGGCATTACCTACCTCGCCAATGACAACTATCTGAACCGGAATGTTGTCATAAAGGAATGTTTTCCAGAAATTTTTTGCCGCCGCACGGGAACAAGTGTTCAGGTGCGGTCTGGCACAAATATGGAAAAATTTCGTTCGATCGTCACCATGTTTACCCGCGAGGCCCGCAGCATCGCAAAATTGCGACACCCCAATATTATCGGGGTTCACCGTGTTTTTGAAGACAACGACACCGCCTATATGGCGCTGGACCTGATTGACGGGCAAACGTTGCTGGAAATCATTCAAGATGACAGGCGAAAATTATCCCCCCGACAGGTGCAAGATATCTTGATCAAGCTGCTGGACGCCATCCAGACGGTGCATGATCAGGATTTACTGCATCGCGATATTTCGCCCGATAATATTTTATTGGACAAATGGGGAAATCCCGTTCTGATCGACTTTGGCGCCGCCCGCGAAGAAGCAAGCCGCAAGACACGCGCGCTTTCCAGTGTGCTGGTCGTTAAAGACGGGTATTCACCGCAAGAATTTTATTTTACCGGCGGCAGTCAGGCAGCCAACAGTGACCTCTATGCCTTGGCCGCAACGTTTTATCACCTGATCAGTGGCAAGCCTCCGCCGAACAGCCAGGTCCGCGTGGCAGATATCGCAGCTGGCAACCCCGATTCGTGCAAACCGCTTTCTGGCCGTTTTCACGATTACGACGCTGTTTTTCTCAAGGCAATCGACAAAGCCCTGAGCGTTTTGCCAAAGGAAAGGCTGCAATCTGCCACAGAATGGCGCGAACTGATCGACGATGGCAACACACACAGCAGAAAACATGTTGCACTGCCCCCGATCGACCAAACGCTGGAAAAAACACTTTCGCGCCTGGTATTGGAAACGAATGAACATTTACGAAAATCACAAGAGCCGCCTGAACAACCCAGTGAATCCCCGAATAAAGGGTCACACTTGTCCCCGCCGGCTTGGGTGCATGATTTTAACGCAGAAACAATGCAGCGCGCACACGCCCTGCAGGGAATGTTTAGCCGCCTCGGGCATGATTACCGTCAAGATATCCATGAACCCGCGATTGCGGGCCGCAGCACTTTCAGGTCCGTGCTGCGGCTCACCCGCTATTTCGCAGCGGCCTTGATCCTCGCGCTGATCACATACACAGCGATTTTGACCGTCTATACGACTTAAATCAAAAGAACCTGTGTGCCCACTTTGGTTAATTCATAAAGCTCGGCGATTTGTTCGTTGTAAAGACCAACACAGCCGTTGGACGACCGCCGACCGATTTTGCGCGTATCATGGGTGCCATGAATCCGGTAATACTGCCATGAAAGATGAAGCGCATGCGTGCCCATCGGGTTATCAGGGCCAGGGCCGATAAAATCGGGCCATTCGGGGTTTCTGATCTTCATCGCAGGTGTCGGCGCCCAAGTTGGGCCTTCAACCTTGCGGGTGATTTCCGTCCGCCCTTTGCGCGTCAAATCTTCGCTCAGCGGAACGCTAGTGGGATAAAGCTTGTAAATCGCTTCATCTTCAGACCAGAAATGCAGCGCGCGCGACTGGATATCAACCAGAACAGCGCCGTTTCTCAGGTTACTGAAATAGGGCTGCCAATCCAATGATCGGAAACTGGAAATATTCCGCTGGACGGCTTGGCTGATGTCGCCCTCCATCTCGGTCGTTCCTGCTGTTTGCCCGGCAGCGCCGGTGCCAACAACTGCGGCTGTCGCAGCAATAAACCCACGACGAGAAAAAGTATATGGCATCATGACCTCCGAATGGTTGAAATTACGTTCAACATCAGTGTTATTGTGTCTTGCTCGCAACCTCAATTCAAACAAACGTCAGAACAGCGTCAACCCGCCGATGTGGGTTTGAACTGCCACAGCAATACCGCTAATACAGCCAAAGCGAATAAGGCAGGTAAAACATGTATCGACGCGAAATGATTTTTGGACTTGCTGCCATCGGGCTGGCCGCGTGTGAACAGGTTCCCGCGGCCCGACTTGGGCCGGACGGTTTGCCCGTTCCAACGCTCTATCGGATCCGCGAAGGGCAAGAGGCAGAAATTCAGTTTCGGATGCTGGACAGTGTGAACGCATTGCGGCGCGCACAAGGGCTGGTACCGGTGGCGCTTGACGGGCGACTGAACGCGGCCGCAGCAACACATGCGCGCGATATGGCGGTCCAGAACCGCCCCTGGCTTTTCGGCTCTGACGGGTCCAGTCCGTTGGACAGAGCGCGGCGTGTCGGTTTCCCTGGGCGGCTTTTGGGTGAAAACATCTCAGAATCCTATGAAACCGAACTGCAGACCTTAGCCGCATGGATGGAACAGCCGGACACGCGCGCCGTGATTCTGGACCCGGATGCGCGGTTCATGGGGTTTGCGTGGTTTCAGGAAACCGCAGGCAAGATCTGGTGGACACTGAACATTGGCAGTGATCCGGCGATCCGGCGGCCAATTTCCGGGATTGCCAGCTAGGCGTAGATATAGATCGGCGTGCCGGTCTGCACCATTGCAAAGATTTCATCCATTTCCTGATTCTGCACGGCAATACAGCCCCAAGTCCAATCCCGTTTGCCGAAAACGACCTGCGGCGTGCCATGGATAAAGATGTCGCCGCCGGGGCTGACGCCACGCGCACGCGCTGCGGCAATATCATCTGCATTGGGATAGGAAATGCCCAGAGACAGATAATACTGGCTGTTTGGATTGCGCCTATCGATCCGATACGCGCCTTCGGGTGTGCGCCCGTCACCTTCTTGTTCCTTATGGCCCGCCGGTGAAAAACCCAGTTCAAATTTGTAGGTACGCAACAGGTTGCGATCACTGATCAGATGCATGGTGCGCTGTTCCTTGAACACCTGAACGCGCGTCACCTCTGGCCCAGTATACTGTGGGGGTTCCGCACTGCACCCGGCCAAACCTGCGGCTGCGCCTACCATCATTGTCCGTCTTGAAATCATGTCACTGCCCATTTTTGTCCGATCTGTGCCGGTTTTTTTTCAACGCTACAGCAGAATCAGTAAAAAATGTATAAAAAAGAAGTGATGTCGACGCTAATTTCGGGTGAAACCCGCAACAATTTCGACATGCGGCGACCAACGAAACTGGTCTACAACCTGCACCGCACCCATGGCAAAGCCCGCGTCAGTCAGCATGCGGCTATCGCGGGCAAAGGTCACCGGATTGCAGGACACCATCGCAATCGTCCCGATACCGGATTGTGCCAGTGTCGTAATCTGTGCCACGGCCCCTGCGCGGGGCGGGTCGATTACAGCGGCCTCAAAACGGCTCAGTTCGTCTGGTTGCAGTGGCCTGCGGAACAGATCGCGCGTTTCGGTCGTCATACGGCGCAAGTGATGGCCGCCGCGCCAACCGCGATCAAGCGCGTCAAGCATCGCGCTTTCACCTTCAACGGCGTGAATCTCTGCGCGTTTGGACAGCGGCAGGGCAAATGTTCCGCAGCCGGCAAACAAATCGACAATGCGCCCAGCGCCTGCCGTGATCCCGTCAACCGCGGCATAGAGCGCCCGTTCACCATCTTTTGTCGCCTGCAAGAAAGCGCCGGGGGGCGGCACAACGCCTACACCGCCGAAATCCTGTAGCGGCGGATTGATCGTTACAACTGGTTCATCGTTCCAGACCAGCCGTGACAACCGATGCAACTGCGCGAAACCTGCCAGTTCCACGCGCAATTGCGGGGTCAATTCCTTTTCTGTCGCGACCAGAATATCAGGGCCAACAGCTGTTTCCGTCACCGTCAGGTCAATTTCACCCTTGCGCGAACACGCGATGACTGTCAACGATTCAAGCGCGGGGAAGATACCGGTCAATGCGGGCGTGACAAGTTGGCAATCCGGCACGGCAACCAAAACATCCGACGCCTTGGCATGAAAACCGACCATTGCGCCCTTTTTGGTGCGGCGGCCCGAAAACTTGGCCCGGCGGCGTGATTGGGGTGGTGAGGTGATGATCGGGCGAAACTCTGGCATCAATCCCTGCGCCTGCACGGCTTTTTGCACGATCCCCGTTTTCCATGCCGCAACAAAATCATCGCTGGCATGTTGCATCGCGCAACCACCGCAGGTCTTGAAATGCCGGCAGGGCGGCGCAACCCGATCCGCCGAAGGCGTGACAATCCGCACCGTGCCATCCTGCGCGACAGCGACCTCTTCCCCGGGCAAGACACGCGGCAGCAGTGACCGCCCGTCAGAGGCGCGGCCAAGGCCAAGGTGGGTCAGGCTTTCGATAGTCAGCATTTATTCCGCCGCGTCTTTGACATTGATGAAACCACCCGACTGCCGGTTCCAGTAACGGGCGTAAAGCCCGCCTTTGGCCAGCAGATCGTCATGCGTTCCCTGTTCCACCACGCGCCCCGCGTCAAGCACCATGATGCGGTCCATCCGCGCCAGCGTGGACAGGCGGTGCGCAATGGCAATCACCGTCTTTCCGTCCATAATCGTCTCTAACGCGCTTTGAATCGCGGCTTCCACCTCGGAATCTAACGCGCTTGTTGCCTCGTCCAGCACCAGAATGGGCGCATCTTTCAGAATGGCGCGGGCGATTGCGATGCGCTGTCGTTGCCCGCCAGACAACTTTACACCACGTTCGCCAAGGTGTGCATCGTATCCACGGCGGCCCTTGTGATCGACCAGACCCAAAATGAAATCATGCGCCTCGGCCTGTTTCGCGGCCTCTTCAATCTGGGCCTGCGTTGCATCGGGTTTGCCATAGCGGATGTTGTCGCGGGCCGACCTGTTGAACATGGCCGTTTCCTGCGTGACCATGGCGATCTTGCGGCGCAGGCTTTCCTGTGTGACGGCGCGCAGGTTTTGCCCGTCAATCAGCACATCGCCCGCCTCGGTATCATAAAGCCGCAGCAGCAGGGCCACCAAGGTTGATTTCCCCGCACCGGACGCACCTACAATGCCCAGCTTTTCACCAGGTTTCACGGTTAACGACACGTTGTTCAGCCCACCGGGGCCACCACCATAAGAAAAACTGACATTGGCAAAGTTGATTTTGCCCTTGTCAGCCCGCAGCTGGGTGGCATCGGGCGCATCGGTCAATTGATGCGCGGGGCTCAGGGTGCGCATAGCATCCTCGACTTCACCCACGTTTGCATACATGCCCATCAACGTGAAACTGACCCAACCGGTCATCTGCGCCAATCGCAGCGAAATGGCGCCGGCCGCAGCAATATCACCCGCCGTCGCCGCGCCTTGCGCCCAGAAATAAAGCGTGGCCCCAACCAAAAGGATCGGCAGCAACCCACCCAGCGCCATCAGCCAGAACCGGAATGACGCTGACAGCCAACCATAATCAACTGCACTACCCCAGTAATTTTCCATCGCGTCAATCGCCGCGCGGTCTTCATGCTTGTCATGGGCAAACAGTTTCACGGTCTTGATGTTGGTGATCGTGTCAACAACTTGGCCCGTTACCATCGCCCGGGTCGCGGCACGCAGCTTGGAACGTTCGCGAATCCGCGGCATGAAAAACCGTATCATCCAAATATAGGCCACAACCCACAGCGCAAGCAGTGCGGCGGTGCGCACATCGACTGTCAGCAACAGCACGATCGACCCCACTAGCGACGCCAAGGCAAAAGCCACGGTATGGATCATATCAACCATCAGGTCGGTGGTCGCACGGGCGGCCTGCATCTGTTTTTGCGCGATCCGACCGGCGAAATCATCATCAAAAAACGTCACCGCCTGCCCAAGCGAATGGCGATGCAACCGCGACAGGATCAGATTACTAAGAGACGGCCCAACGACCACCGCCTGCATGATCCCGGATACCCCCAACACCAAAGGCCGCAGAATGATGAAAAACGCCGCAACCGCGATCAGCAGAAATACGTTATCTGAAAAATAGGCATCCGTGGATGACGCCAACGCCGCATCAATCACCCACCCCAGCATCAACGCAGTCAACACCTCAAGCGTGCCTGCCAAAGCGGAAATGACGCCGCCCAGTGTCACCATGCCCAGACTACCGCGCAGGGCCCAGCGCAGAAAGGCCAGCAAAGTCTGGGGTGGTGGCCCCTTTGCGGGGGCGAACGGGTCGATCCAACGCGCAAGCGTCATGAATTATGTCCTGTCTGAAAAAACGGAATGAGCCCTTTTATCTAGCGCTATTGCCGTTTCGTCCAATAAAGATGCCTTAAACGAAGATCAGCACTGAAAACCCTGCCAGCGCAACAGCCATGGCGCGCATGAATATCCGCCACGCCAGAGCATTAGCCAAAAGATAGGACAGCACCGCACCTGCGGTGGTCCAGAACAGACAAACGCCCAGGTTCAGGCCGGAAAACGTGGCCGCCAATGTCACCGCCTGATCAACGGGCGACATCGCGGCAACATAAGCCATTGCGCTGATCGCGACCGCCCAAACCTTTGGATTGACCCACTGGAACAAAACCGCCTGCACAAATGTAAAGGGCCTGTCACGATGGCTGGCCTTTGCAGGGTCGGCATTCCATAGCCGATACGCCATCCACAAAATCCACACACCCGCCCCAGCCTTCAGCACCACGGTCAAAACAGGCTGCGCGAACAAAAGCGCGCCAATACCCAGCCCTGTCACGCCCGATATGATCCCGACACCCAGCGCGACACCCAGCAGATGTGGCACCGTGCGCCGAAAGCCGAACCGCGCCCCCGATGCTGTCAGCAAGATCACGTTCGGTCCCGGCGAAAACAATCCGAAAAATACAAAGCCGAAAAGTGGCCAAAGATCACTCAATCAGATCATCCTTGCCCAAGGTAAAATCCGATGCGATCCAACGTGCCTCGGCCTGTTTCAGGGCCTCACCCAAGGCGGGGCCTGACAGGCTTGGCATCAGATCAGCCGCTGTCAGCGGGAATGTCTGGCTGGCCCCAAATTTTGCAAGTTCAGCCGCGTTAGTATCTAAATTTTGCCCCACCGACGCGGCGCGCACCGCCAAAGCATCCATCGCCCGTTGCGCACCAAACCGATAGCCAAGTGCGCCCGCCGGCAGGTCGCTTTTGATCTGTTCCAAAGCAGTGGCCTGTTGGCGGCTTAGCCGCAGTGCGGATTGCGGATGACCCCCAAGAACGGCAAGACGACGGATCGGATCGGGTGCCAGCCCTGCTTTTTCTTCGACATGGATCAACACCGGTAAAGCAGCCGCAGCAGCCCCCGGCAACACCTGCGCCAGCGCACCGGTTGCCGCCATCGACGCCGTAGCAGGTGCAGGGTCGGCGGCCGCGAGCAGCTTTAACAGTTCAGCCGTAACACGTTCGGTCGAAAGGCTTTGCAGTCCTTCGATGTTCGCGGCGCAGGCGGCAAGACTGTCAGGGTCCGGGCCATCGTCAGGTTTGCCATACCAAGCGTAAAAACGGAAAAAACGCAGGATACGCAGATAATCTTCCTTGATCCGGCGGTCAGCATCTTCGATAAACCGCACCCGCCGTGCGCGCAAGTCGGGCAAACCACCCAAGGGATCAGCGATTTCACCATCAGGCCCTGCATAAAGCGCGTTCATCGTAAAATCACGCCTGCGGGCATCATCTGCCATGTTATCGGCATAGACGACAGTGGCGCGTCGCCCGTCTGTTGCCACATCGCGGCGAAAGGTTGTCACCTCAAAAGGGTTGTTTTGGGAAAGAACAGTGACTGTTCCGTGATCATAGCCAGTGGGGATGACACGCAGCCCCGCTGCCTTGGCCAGCCGGGTTACCTCGTCTGGGTGTGCATCGGTCGTCAGGTCAAGATCGGCAACGGGTTCACCCAACAAGGTGTTGCGCACGCAACCACCAACAAACCACGCCTGATACCGCGCATCGGTCAGCATACGGCAAACCTGCTGTGCGGCATCATCTTTCAGCCAAGGGGCGTCTATACGGGTCATGACATACGTTCGGCAATGGCGCGCAGAATACGGGCGGTGGCACCCCAAATATAATAGGGGCCGTAAGGCACTGTATAGTAAAGCCGCCTGCGGCCTTGCCAATGGCGCCCTTCGATACGGAACATCGCGGGGTTGGTGACGTGGCGCAACGGCACCTCAAACACCTCGCTGACCTCGCCTGCTTCGGGGACCGGGTTGAATGGGCCGGTGACGATGGCCAGCACCGGCGTAACCGCGAACCCCGTCACGGTTTGATGCGAAGGCAGCGTGCCCACCACATTAACCATGCTGCGCGGCAGGCCGATTTCCTCTTCTGCCTCGCGCAGGGCTGCATCGACGATGGTGGCATCGGTTGGATCCTGCTTGCCCCCGGCAAAGGCGATCTGGCCGGGGTGATGTTGCAACCGGGGCGACCGTTTCGTCAGGATCAGCCTTTCGGTGTCCGCTTGCACGGCAACCAGCACACCGGCGGGTGTCAGCCGAATATCCGGGGTGTGAAAATCATCGTTCAGGTCAAAATCAGACGATGCGCTGCCCGGTCTGGACAGCGCGTCGGCCAATCGTTTGTGCAGGTCAGGCACGGGTGTCCGTCGCCTCGAACCCGAGGGTTTCGGGCTGGAACGTATAATGCGCCCCGCAGAACTGGCAATCAGCGGTGACGATCCCTGCGTCCGTTGTCATCGTGGCGATATCCTTGGCCGAATAGATCGACAGGCTTTGCCGCACCTTATCTGCCGAACAGCTGCACCCAAAAGTGATGGGCTGGGCGTCAAAAACGCGCGGGCCTTCTTCGTGGAACAGCCGCACCAGCAAATCAGTGGGCGCAACGGTCGGGCCGATCAGTTCGATCTGCTCAACCGTATCCAGCAGCGCATTTGCGCGGGTCCAGTTTTCGCCCTCGTCCTCATCAAGAATATCGACCGCATCCAGCAACCCGCCTTCGCCAGAACCGCCTTCGCCCTTGGCAAATGGCGACGCTTTGGGCATGTGCTGCAACATCACGCCACCGGCACGCCATTGGGCAACCTGTCCGGGCAATTGCGACCGCCCATAGGTCAGCGCAAAACGTGTTGGCAACTGTTCGGACTGCGCGAAATAGGTTTCCGCACAGGATGACAGCGACCCGCCCGAAATGGGCGTGATTCCCTGATAAGGGGTCATCCCTTCGCCCTGATCAATCAGAATGGCGAAATACCCGTTGCCGATCTGGCTGAACGGTTCGGCCTGTTGATCCAGCCTATCCGCATCATAGGACGCATAGGCGCGAATGCGGGCCGGTTCACCGTCGTCGGTGGGGCCGTAGTAATCTGTCGCGATCAGCCGCGCAGGGCCAGACCCGCGCACTTGCAGCGACAGCTTCCAGCGCAGTTTCATCGTCTGCCCGATCAGCGCGGTCAGCAGCGCCATTTCCGCCACCAGCCCTTCGATCATCGGGGGGTAGTCGTGCTGCGCCAATACCTGTTCCAAAACACCATCCAAACGGGCCACTCGCCCGCGAATGTCCGATGCGTCAAGTTGAAACGGCAGGACGGTATCGTCCCAGGCGATCTGTGCGCTGAGGCTCATGGTCTTTCCTTAAAGGTCTTGGAATGGCATACCGCGCCTATATAGGCGGGGCAAGCGCCGGTCCAAGGGGCAAGCAATGATCAGACGGTATGGCAAGACACCGCAAAACGGGCAACGATATACGCTGCGGCCCGGTGCATATGCGATTTTGCCCCGTAACGGGCAGTTGTTGCTGACCTTTCAGGGCGCACCGCACCGCGAATTTCAACTGCCCGGCGGCGGGATTGATCCCGGTGAAAGCCCCTTGCACGCGCTGCACCGCGAAGTGTTTGAGGAAACGGGCTGGCGTATCGCCAAACCCTTGCGGCTGGGCGCGTTCCGGCGGTTTGTCTTTATGCCGGAATACGACATGTTCGCGGAAAAGCTGTGCCATATCTATCTGGCGCGGCCCGTCCGGCCCCATGGACCGCCCAGTGAACCGGGACACCACGCGCATTGGATGGCACCAAAGGACGCTATCCAGGCACTGGCAAATGACGGCGATGCAGCGTTTGTGGCGGGGTTGTCTGGCTAGGCGAAATCACCTCTCCTTGCCCCTGCCCGCAAAAACCGATATCGCGCTTGACGAATATCTATTGACGTAAAGGCACGCGCATGACCGCCCCGAAAAAAGTCGTTCTGGCCTACTCTGGTGGCCTTGATACCTCGATCATCCTGAAATGGCTGCAAACCGAATACGGCTGCGAGGTTATCACCTTTACCGCCGATCTTGGCCAAGGCGAAGAGCTGGAGCCCGCCCGCAAAAAGGCCGAGATGATGGGCGCATCCGCCATCTATATCGAAGACCTGCGCGAAGAATTCGTGCGCGATTTCGTGTTCCCGATGTTCCGCGCCAACGCGCTGTATGAGGGGCTGTATCTGCTGGGCACATCCATCGCGCGCCCGCTGATTTCCAAGCGGCTGGTCGAAATTGCCGCCGCCGAAGGCGCCGATGCGGTCGCCCATGGTGCCACCGGCAAGGGTAACGATCAGGTGCGGTTCGAATTGGCCGCCTATGCGCTGAACCCGGATATCAAGGTGATCGCCCCTTGGCGTGAATGGGATCTGACCAGCCGCACCCGCCTGCTGGAATTCGCAGAGGCGCACCAGATCCCCGTCGCCAAAGACAAACGCGGCGATGCACCGTTCAGCGTTGATGCGAACCTGTTGCACACATCGTCCGAAGGCAAAGTGCTGGAAGACCCCGGCCAGGAAGCACCCGATTACGTCTATCAGCGCACAGTTGCCCCGGAAGACGCGCCCGATACGCCAGAAATGGTGGAAATCACGTTTGAACGCGGCGATGCCGTGGCGATCAATGGCGAAGCGATGTCGCCTGCAACGATACTGACAAAGCTGAATGAACTGGGCGGCAAACACGGCGTTGGGCGGCTCGATCTGGTGGAAAACCGCTTTGTGGGCATGAAATCACGCGGCATCTATGAAACCCCCGGCGGCTCTGTGCTGCTGGAGGCGCATCGCGGAATCGAACAGATCACGCTGGACAGCGGCGCAGGCCACCTGAAAGACAGCATCATGCCGCGCTATGCCGAACTGATCTATAACGGCTTCTGGTTCAGCCCCGAACGCGAAATGCTGCAAGCCCTGATCGACAAGTCACAAGAACACGTCAGCGGCACCGTGCGTGTGAAACTTTACAAAGGTTCCGCCACAACCGTCGCGCGCTGGTCGGATCATTCGCTGTATTCCGAGGCGCATGTGACGTTCGAGGATGACGCCGGCGCATACGATCAAACCGACGCCCAAGGGTTCATCCAGTTGAATGCGCTTCGGCTGAAACTGCTTGCCGCCCGCAATCGCCGCCTGTCCTGATGACGGATGATGACGACGACGAACTTGATCTGTTCGTAGAGGCACAGGACACTGTCTGGAATGATGTTCTGGCTGAACTGCGCGCCGGTAAAAAGCGCACGCACTGGATGTGGTTTGTTTTTCCGCAACTCGCATCGCTTGGCCAATCAGATATGGCCAAGCTTTACGGGTTGAACGATTTGGCGGAAGCAACGGAATTTTATCATCACCCCGTGCTGGGGCCACGGTTGGACACGGTCGTCGGGCTTTTACTGCAAGGGTCGGAATCGTCAGCCAAACAGATCTTCGGCAGCACAGATGCAAAGAAACTGAAATCCTGCGCCACGCTTTTTGCCGCCGTGCCCGGTGCGCCACCCGCGTTTGAACAGATATTGAGCCGCTTTTTCGATGGGCGGCAGTGCAGTGACACTGTGGACGAAATCAGCGACTGAACATCAGCAAATTTTCTGTTGATACAGCACGTCGTAATGCGGTTGCGCCGCATCCTCTAGCCGCTTTGCATCACCCGTCAACTGCGGCAACGGCCCTTCGGCACCGGCAAACCCTGTTGATTGATGCACCGCGTTATACCAATGGCTGGCCCATGCGCCATCATCTTTACGCGGGCCTGCGGGCCATGACAGCATCGCAGAGTCAAACGGCAGCCCGATCGCGTTGCACAGTTTTACCATCATACCTTGGGGATCAGCCCGGATATCGGCGCTGTCGATGACCAGCCCACCAATGCGGTCATGCAACGCCGTTTGCGCAGCAAAGCCGATATCATCCATCCCCATCTGGCCCATCTTGGCCCCATAACTCGCAATCACGCGGGCGGGGTGGCGGATCAGGTGTATGTTCACACAGTCCCTGGCCCAGTCCAGCGGGAAGTCCGGCAACATGTGATGTGGCATATGCTTCATGTAAAAATGTGGCTTTTGGGCTTGAATAGTGCCTAAACACTGCGCTGCAACCTTGGATGGGTCGTTTTCATGCGCCGCCAAAATCTCGGCGCGCATCGGGTGGTCAAGGCCGGTCGCCGCCAGATAGGGCGCATAGAACGGTTCATCCCACACAGCAAAATCAGGCCGGTTGCCAAAGGCATACATCATCGCGGTGGACAGGTTCCGCGGGCCGGACCACATCGCGATCCTCATGACCGTGCCACCAGGTCTTTGTAAAGCGCACGCAGGCGCGCGGTGACAGGCCCCGGTTCGCCGCCACCGATGGTGCGGCCGTCGATTTGGCTAACGGGGGTTTGCGCGCCAAAGGTGCCGGTCAAAAACGCCTCGTCTGCACTATAGGTATCGACAAGGCTGAAATTGCGTTCAAGAACAGGGATATCATTGGCGCGGCACAGGTCGATCACCTTTTGCCGGGTAATCCCGTTCATGCAGTAATCCCCGGTGCTGGTCCAAACCGCGCCCTGCTTGACGATGAAAAAGTTGCAGGCGTTGGTCGTGTTCACAAAGCCATGCACATCCAGCATCAACGCCTCATCCGCGCCGGCCTTTTGCGCGGCAATGCAAGCCAGAATGCAGTTCAGTTTCGAATGACTGTTCAGCTTGGGGTCTTGCGTCATCGGCAATCCGCGCATGTGCGGCACGGTGGCCAGCGTGATCGGGCGCGGGGTTTTCGGGCGGGAATGTTCCATGATGATGACAAATGTCGGCCCCTGTTGCGACAGGCTGGGGTGCTGGAACGGGCGGGTTTTCACCCCGCGTGTGACCATCATCCGCGCGTGGGCGTCGGTGGTCATACCGTTGGCCTTTTGTGTCTCTAACAAGGCGGAAATCACGCCATTCCGGTCCAGCCCTATATCCAGATCAATTGCTTTTGCAGCCTCGAACAGCCGGTCGAGGTGTTGATCGAGAAACGCCCATTTTCCGTCATACAACCGCAGCCCTTCCCACACGCCATCGCCCAGCATGAAACCGCTGTCATAGACGCTGACCGTAGCCTGCGCCTTGGGCACGATCCGGCCATCGAGATAGATCAGAATGTTGTCGTTGCGCGCGTCTTCTTCGGCCTGATGGGTGGTGACTTTGGTCATAATGGTGTTCCTTTTGACGAAACGCTAGGCTAGGTGGCGCGACGTGCCAAGGGGGCTTGTCACGGTTTGAACGTCTGCACCTCTGACAGGTCGGGAATAACATCGGCGGTGCCGTGGCGCGTCACCATCAAGGCAGCAGCCCGCATCGCCTGCCTGATCGCCTGCGCCATCGGCATCCCCCGATCCAGCCCAGCCAACACATAGCCGGTGAACGTGTCACCCGCGCCAGTGGTATCAACCGGATCAACCTTGATCGCGTCAAAATGCTGCTTGCCGTCTGGCCCATACCAGTCGGCCCCGTCTGCGCCCAGCGTCACGATCACATCGCGCACCGGCAGATCGGCGGGGGATTGGCCAGTGGCCTGTTGCAGCTGCGCCGCCTCGACCGCGTTGAGGATCAGAAAATCCAGATGCGGCAACACGGCCATCACCCTGTCGGCATCGAATGGGGCGGCGGCATAGGCAACACGCAGCCCCATTTTTCTGCCAAGGCCCGCCGCCGTGCGTTGCAGGTTGGTTTCGTTCTGGATGACCAACCAGTCACCTGTCTGCGCCTCGGCCATGGCGGTTTGCAGCAGGGTCTGCGGGATCTGCCCGTTCGCCCCAGGGTGCAGCACAATCGCATTTTCGCCAGCCGGGTCCACCATGATGATCGCTTGGGCGGTTTCAGTGTCAACTGTTGCGACATTGCGGGTATCAACGCCATATTCCAGCAAGCGCTGCACCGCCCATGCACCATCAGGCCCAACCGCGCCAATGTGATTGACATGTGCCGCAGCGCGGGCGGCAGCAACCGACATATTCGCCCCCTTGCCACCCAAAAACACCTGCCGCCCGCTGGATGACAGGGTTTCCCCCGGCGCAGGGATATGCGGCACCGCGTAAACAAAATCTGCGTTGATCGACCCAAGATTCCAGATTGCCATCAGCCGACCTTGCAGGCCGCGATGACCGCCATGTTCAGAATATCGTTCACGGTGGACACGGTTGAACAGATCTGGATGGGTTTCCCAATGCCCGACAGGATCGGGCCAATCACTGTCGCGCCGCCCATTTCCTGCATAAGCTTGACCGAGATAGAGGCAGAATGCCGCGCAGGCACGACCAAGACATTCGCCGGGCCAGTCAGGCGGGAAAACGGGTAATTTTCCTGCACCTGCGGGTTCAGCGCCACATCGACGGTCATTTCGCCTTCGTATTCGAAATTCACGCCGCGTTCGTCCAGCACCTTTGGCGCCTGATGCATCTTTTCCGCGCGCTCCGACACCGGATAGCCAAAGGTCGAAAACGACAAAAACGCCACACGCGGTTCCAGACCCAGTTCGCGGGCCACCGATGCACCACGTTCGGCGATATCGGCAAGGTCGTTCTGGTCGGGCCATTCATGGACCAGCGTATCAGTGATCAGCACGATCCGGCCTTTGTTCAGCACCGCCGTTACCCCGACAGCCCCGTCATGCGGGCTGGCGTCAAACACGTGGTTGATCAGTTTCAACACATGCGCCGATTTGCGGGTCGCGCCTGTCACCATGCCATCAGCATGTCCATGCGCCAGCATCAGCGCAGCAAACACATGCCGATCACGCGCAGCAAGACGATGCACATCGTGTGCATCGAACCCTTTGCGCTGTAGCCGTTGATACAGGAAATCCTTGTAGGTATCCAAATGTGCGGTGTTGGCAGCGTTCACGATGGTCAGTTCATCGACCGCATCGGCCAAGCCTTCGGCTGTCAGTTTTTCGCGCACGTCGCTGTCGCGCCCGACAACCAGCGCCTTGCCCATGCCTGACCGCTGATACAGCACAGCGGCCCGCAAAACGCGGGGGTCGTCGCCTTCGGCAAAAACCACGGTGGATTGGTTTGCCCGCGCCCGCGCATTCAGCCCGCGCAGGATAGATGCGGTTGGGTCCATCCGCGATTTCAACGATGCCTCATAGGCGTCCATATCTACGATGGGCCGTCGGGCCACGCCGGTTTTCATCCCCGCCTGCGCCACGGCAACAGGAATGCGGTGAATCAATCGCGGATCAAATGGCGTGGGGATGATGTAATCGCGCCCGAAACTCAGCTTTATGCCATAGGCCAGCGCGACCTCGTCCGGCACATCTTCGCGGGCAAGCGCGGCAAGTGCCTCGGCGCAGGCGATTTTCATGTCATCATTGATCGCACGCGCATGAATGTCCAACGCACCCCGGAACAGATAGGGAAAGCCCAGCACATTGTTCACCTGATTGGGGTAATCGCTGCGCCCAGTGGCAACGATGGCATCTGCGCGCACGGCATGCGCCTCTTCCGGAGTAATCTCGGGGTCTGGGTTGGCCATGGCGAAAATCACCGGGTTCGGGGCCATGCTGGCAACCATATCCTGCGTCACGGCCCCCTTGGCGCTGACACCAAGGAACACATCCGCCCCCACCATCGCATCAGCCAGCGTGCGCGCGCTGGTCGTGGCGGCGTGGGCCGATTTCCATTGGTTCATGCCTTCGGTCCGGCCCTGATAGATCACGCCCTTGGTATCGGCCATGATGCAGTTGTTGTGCTGCGCGCCCATTGTCTTGAGAAGTTCAAGACAGGCAATGCCAGCCGCGCCCGCACCATTCAGCACGATTTTTACATCTTCGATTTTCTTGCCAGACAAATGCAGCGCGTTCAGCAGGCCCGCCGCGCAAATCACCGCCGTGCCGTGCTGGTCATCGTGGAACACCGGAATATCCATCTGTTCCTTCAGCGTCTGTTCAATAATGAAACATTCAGGTGCTTTGATATCCTCCAGATTGATACCGCCAAAGGTCGGACCCATCAGGCGGACAGCGTTTATGAATTCGTCAGGGTCTTCGGTGTCCAGTTCGATGTCGATCGAATTGATATCGGCAAAGCGTTTAAACAGCACTGCCTTGCCTTCCATCACGGGCTTGCTGCCCAGCGCGCCAAGGTTGCCAAGGCCCAGCACCGCGGTCCCGTTGGAAATGACCGCGACCAGATTGCCCTTGTTGGTGTAATCATAAGCGGCTGCAGGGTTGGCGGCGATTTCTTCGCAAGGGATCGCAACACCGGGGGAATAGGCCAACGACAGATCGCGCTGCGTTGTCATTGGCACGGTGGCCTGAATTTCCCATTTCCCGGGACTTGGCTGCAAATGGAATGTCAGCGCATCTTCGCGGGTAATTTTCATCTTGGCCATATCGTTCCCCCCTTTGGTCCAACAGA
This sequence comes from Yoonia sp., assembly GCF_014859355.1. Classification (GTDB taxonomy): domain Bacteria; phylum Pseudomonadota; class Alphaproteobacteria; order Rhodobacterales; family Rhodobacteraceae; genus Yoonia. The sequence continues at coordinate 68,178 of NZ_JACUUJ010000010.1, forward strand.
CATAGCGGGTTCTGGATAAGGGCTGCAACGGTTTGATTTCGGGCTTTCACAGCTTTCATACCCTAGGTAGTGTCGCGTTGATGATCCGGGGGATGCATGAGCACCGCAAAATCCAACGCAACGCCCATGATGGCGCAATATCTGGACCTGAAAGCAGGCTACCCCGATGCGTTGCTTTTCTATCGCATGGGCGATTTTTACGAGATGTTCTTTGATGATGCGGTCGCGGCCGCAGCGGCGTTGGACATTGCCCTGACCAAACGCGGCAAACACGATGATCAGGATATCCCGATGTGCGGCGTGCCGGTTCACGCCGCCGAAGGCTATCTGCTGACGCTGATCCGCAAGGGATTTCGCGTGGCAGTCTGCGAACAGATGGAAAACCCCGCCGAGGCGAAAAAGCGTGGGCATAAGGCCGTTGTGAAACGCGACGTCGTGCGGCTGGTCACGCCCGGCACATTGACCGAAGATTCGTTGCTTGATGCGCGGCGGCACAATTTTCTGGCTGCCTATGCCACGGTGCGTGATGCGGGTGCGCTGGCCTGGGTCGATATATCAACCGGCGCGTTTCACGTGATGCCCTGCCCGGCGGTGCAATTGGGCCCGGAACTGGCACGCCTGACCCCGCGCGAAGTCATCTTGGTGGATGGATCAGAGGCCGATTGGGCTGAAATAGTGTCTGATTCAGGTGCAGCGCTGACAACCTTAGGCGCGGCGGCATTTGACAGCACCGCTGGCGAAAAACGGCTTTGCGCGCTTTACAAAATCGCTGCGCTGGACGCCTTTGGCAGCTTTTCACGGGCTGAAATCGCGGCGATGTCTGCCGTGGCCGAATATCTGGAAATCACACAAAAGGGCAACCTGCCCCTGTTGCGCCCCCCCGTGCAGGAAGGGCAATCAGCCGCGATGCAGATTGATGCGGCGACCCGGCGGTCGCTGGAACTGACCCATGCGATGGCGGGCGGGCGGCAAGGGTCGCTGTTGCATTGCATCGACCGGACGGTCACGGCAGGCGGTGCGCGACTGTTGGAACGGCGGCTGGCGTCGCCATCTTGCAACCTGCCTGTGATGACTGCGCGGCAGGATTGCGTGGCGTATATGGTGCAGAACACACGCCTGACCGAAGATATGCGCGACCGGCTGCGCGGGGTGCATGACCTTGATCGCGCCTTGTCACGTCTGGCGCTGGACCGGGGCGGGCCGCGTGATATGGCGGCCATCCGCAACACGATTGCACAGGCTGCGGCCATGCCGGTGGCCGATGACCTGCCCAAGCTGCTAGCAGAAGCGGCGCGCGATCTGGCCGGGCATGATGATTTGCTGGCCTTGTTGGATGACGCGCTGGTCGCCGAACCGCCACTGCTGGCGCGTGACGGGGGGTTTATCGCCCCCGGTTATGATGCCGAACTGGACGAAGCGCGCAAACTGCGTGACCAAGGCCGGTCCGTCATTGCCGCGATGCAGGCAGAGTTCGTGAAACTGTCCGGGGTGCAATCGCTGAAGATCAAGCACAACAATGTGCTGGGGTATTTCATCGAAACAACAGCGACTCATGCAGAAAAAATGATGACCCCGCCGTTGAACGAAACCTTCATTCACCGGCAAACGACGGCCAATCAGGTGCGGTTCACAACCGTCGAACTATCCGAGATTGAAACACGGATATTGAACGCGGGTGGACGGGCGCTTGAAATCGAAAAGCGGCTCTATTCCAGCATAACTCAGGCCATTGTGGCGCAGGCCGGACCCTTGGGTGCCTTGGCGCGGGCGCTGGCGGAATTTGATCTGGCGGCATCTTTAGCGCATCTGGCGATAGCAGAAAACTGGACCCGCCCCCGCATTGACGACAGCCGCGCGTTTGACATTACCGGCGGGCGGCACCCGGTGGTCGAGGCTGCGCTGCAGAAAACCGGCGCGCCCTTTGTCGCCAATGATTGCAGTCTGACTGATGCGCCGATCTGGCTGCTGACCGGGCCGAACATGGCGGGTAAATCAACTTTTCTGCGGCAGAACGCGCTTTTGGCGATCCTTGCACAGATGGGCAGCTTTGTCCCCGCGCAGGACGCGCATATCGGGATCGTCAGCCAGATTTTCAGCCGCGTCGGCGCGTCGGACGATCTGGCGCGGGGGCGGTCCACCTTCATGGTTGAAATGGTGGAAACAGCGGCGATCCTGAATCAGGCGGATGACCGGGCGCTGGTGATATTGGATGAAATCGGGCGCGGCACGGCAACATATGACGGGTTGTCGATTGCCTGGGCCACGTTGGAACATCTGCACGACGTGAACCGCTGTCGCGCCCTGTTCGCCACCCATTACCACGAAATGTCGGTGCTATCGGCCAAGCTGACGGGCGTGGAGAACGCCACCGTCACCGTCAAGGAATGGAACGGTGATGTGATTTTCCTGCACGAGGTGAAACGCGGCACCGCCGATCGCAGCTATGGCGTGCAGGTGGCGCGATTGGCTGGATTGCCGCCGGTCGTGGTGGAACGGGCAAAGGTGGTGCTGGAGGCATTGGAAAAAGGCGAACGCGAAGGCGGTAGCGCGCGCAAGGCGATCATCGACGATTTGCCATTGTTCGCCGCAACACCATCACCGCAACCTGCGAAACCAACGGAATCAGAGGTTGAGGCGCGGTTGAAAGGTATATTTCCTGACGATCTGACCCCGAAAGAGGCGCTTGCGCTGATTTATGAATTACGGGGTATGCTGTAGTTCGGCATTAACCCTAACCTACGATGCGGGCATGGACGAAACGCCAACCTGTGCCGGGCGTAGCAGGCGATCGTGCAGCATGAAACCATTTGCCGCGACCTGGATGATCTCACCCGCTTTGGTGCCGGGCAGCGGGGCCTCGAACATGGCCTGATGTAGTTGCGGATTGAATTTATCACCGACCTCGGGGGCGATTGGCTCGATCCCGTGCTTTTTGAACACATGCAGCAATTCGCGCATGGTCAGTTCGACACCTTCCAACAGGGCCTTGTTAATTTCATGCTCTGCCTCGTTTGCGGAATCCAGCGCGCGGCGCATGTTGTCGTAAACCGGCAGCATATCGCGGGCCAGTTTGGACCCGCCATAATTTTCTGCCTCTCGCCGGTCACGATCAGCACGCTTGCGCATGTTTTCTGCATCGGCGAGCGCACGCATGAACTTGTCGCGCAATTCATCACGCTCGGCCTGCAATGCTTTGATTTCTTCAAAGCCGGCGGCGGCAGCCGCATCCATTTCATCACCTTCAGCAGCGAGTTCATCAAGGCTTTGGAATTCGGCGTCTTTATCAGACATTTATTTTTCCCTTCAGGAGCGGTCGGCAATCATTTTGCCCACCAGCTGTGCGGTGTAATTAACAATCGGGACAATCCGCCCATAGTTCAGACGAGTCGGCCCAATGACGCCCACGGCGCCAATGATCTTGCGGTCGGCGTTCATATAAGGGGAAACCACCAGAGAGGAACCCGAAAGTGAGAACAATTTATTCTCTGACCCGATAAAAATGCGCACACCGTCGCCTTCTTCGGTCAGGTCAAGGAATTGGGCGATGTCGCGCTTGCGTTCGAGATCATCAAACAATGTGCGAATGCGTTGCAGATCGCTTTCGTTTTCATGATCCGTCAGCAGGTTCCCGCGCCCGCGGACGATCAGCCGTTCTGTCCCTTCGCCTTTGTTTTCCCAAAGCGCAAAACCATTTTCAACCAGATCAGCGGCAAGGCTATCAATTTCCTGCCTGCGCGCAGCGATTTCACGTGCAATAACACGGCCCAAATCGGACAGTGTATGCCCTTCGGCAATGGCGTTCAGGAAATTCGCCGCCTCGCGCATAGATGACGGCGTTTGCCCGGGTGGCGGTGTGAAAATGCGGTTTTCCACGTGACCATCCGCAAAGACCAGCACAACAAGGGCGCGTTCCCGCGACAGCGAGACGAATTCGATATGTTTGATCGGGGCCTCATGTTTTGGCGTCAGCACAAGGCTGGCACCTTGGGTGACACCTGACAATGCCTCACCCACTTTATCAAGTACGGTCGCGACGTCCTGATCGTTGGCACCAAAAGTCCGATCAATTTTTTGACGGTCTTCACCGTCCAGATCACCCACCTCTAGCAGGCCATCGACAAACATGCGCAGACCTAATTGGGTTGGGACGCGCCCGGCGCTGACATGGGGGCTGTCAAGCAGGCCGAGAAACTCCAGATCCTGCATCACGTTGCGGATCGTGGCCGCGCTGACCTGTTCGGAAAAATCGCGCGTCAGGCTGCGCGACCCTACGGGTGTGCCACTTTCAAGATATCCTTCGACCACGCGGCGAAACACTTCTCGCGACCGGTCGTTCATATCAGCGATGGTTGGTGGCGTTTTTGTCATTTCTGTCTACAGATAAGGGCGCGGCAATTAAAACCAAACCCCTGCTGGCGTCAATCGGGGTTGGATTTCTGCAAATCGCAGCATATCTGCTGTTGGGCAACCAACAGGAGAGACCCCATGCGCCCATCCGGCCGCCAAACAAACGAAATGCGCCCCGTGACAATTGAAACTGGCGTGACGATGCATGCCGAAGGGTCTTGCCTGATCAAATGCGGGAACACCCATGTGCTTTGCACGGCAACAATCGACGAGCGCGTGCCACCATTTTTGAAAAATTCCGGGTTGGGTTGGGTCACGGCAGAATATGGGATGCTACCGCGTGCCACAAACACCCGGATGCGCCGAGAGGCCAAAAATGGCCAATCTGGCCGCACACAGGAAATTCAGCGCCTGATTGGGCGGTCCCTGCGCGCAGGTGTTGACCGTGTTGCGTTGGGCGAACGCCAGATTGTCGTGGATTGTGACGTCATCCAGGCGGATGGCGGAACGCGCTGTGCATCGATCACAGGTGGCTGGGTCGCACTGAAACTGGCGGTGCAAAAGCTGATGAAGGCTGGTGACGTGATTTCAGACCCTTTGATCGACCCCGTTGCTGCGATTTCCTGCGGGATTTATGCGGGACAAGAAGTGTTGGACCTAGATTATCCCGAAGATAGTGAAGCAGGGGTCGATGGAAATTTTGTAATGACTGCCGGTCGTCTGATCGAGGTTCAGATGTCCGCTGAAGGATCAACATACAGCCGCGCACAGATGGACGGCCTGCTTGATCTGGCAGAAAAAGGTGTCGCGCAACTGACAGCCGCGCAATTGGCAGCGGTCAGCTAATGCGCCGGTTTGAAGGCACCGCACTGGTGATTGCCACCCATAACACCGGCAAGCTGGAAGAGATTGGTGATTTGCTGCAACCCTATGGGGTGACTTTGACGTCGAACGCGGATCACGGGCTGCCAGAGCCGGACGAGACAGAGACAAACTTTGTCGGGAATGCGCGGATCAAGGCCCATGCCGCGGCAAAGGCCACTGGGCTGCCTGCGCTGGCTGATGATAGCGGCATTGCAATTGACGCATTGAATGGCGCACCCGGTGTTCATACCGCTGATTGGGCCGAGACACCGCAGGGCCGCAACTTCATCATCGCAATGGAGCGGACTTGGGCAGAGTTAGAGACGGTTTCCGCACCATTTCCACGCACTGCACGCTTTTGCTGCACGTTGGTTTTAGCATGGCCAGACGGGCATGACGAAGCGTTCGAAGGTGTCATGCCGGGGCAGATCGTGTGGCCGATGCGCGGCGATCAGGGGCATGGCTATGATCCGATTTTTCAGCCGGACGGATATGACCTGACATTTGGGGAAATGGACCGCTGGGAAAAGAACAGGATCAGCCATCGCGCAGATGCCTTTGCCAAGCTGATTGCCGGTTGCTTTGCCTGAGGACTGGGAAAACGGTGGCTTTGGCTTGTATATTCACTGGCCATTTTGCCAAGCGAAATGCCCCTATTGCGATTTTAACAGCCATGTTGTCGCCCAGATTGATCAACGGGCTTGGGAACGCGCCTACCTGGGCGAGATCGCGCGTGTCGGTTTTGAAACCAAGGGACGCATCCTGCGGTCGGTATTTTTTGGGGGCGGCACACCGAGCCTGATGGACCCAAGCCTTGTTGATGCGATCATAACAAAGGTGCGCGCAACTTGGCCCTTGGCGAACGATATCGAGATCACTTTGGAGGCAAACCCGACGTCTGTCGAAGCGGGCCGATTCAAGGGATTTCGTGATGCAGGCGTTAATCGCGTCTCGATGGGAATTCAGGCACTCAATGATCCTGATTTGAAGGCATTGGGACGCTTGCACACGGCGGCAGAGGCAATGGCAGCCTTTGACGTTGCCCGCAGAGCGTTTGACCGCGTTAGTTTTGACCTGATTTATGCCCGGCAGGGGCAAACGCTTCGGAATTGGGAAACAGAATTGAAACAAGCGCTGACAATGGCGATTGATCACCTGTCCCTTTATCAATTGACCATTGAATCCGGCACTGCGTTTGGTGACCGCTATGCTGCTGGAAAGCTGGGCGATCTGCCTGATGAAGATCTGGCGGCTGATATGTATGCCGCAACCCAAGACATTTGCAGTAACGCGGGGTTTCCCGGCTATGAGGTATCAAATCACGCTAAACCGGGCAGTGAAAGTGTCCATAATCAGATCTACTGGCGGTATGGCGATTATGCCGGGATCGGACCTGGAGCACACGGGCGGCTGACCTTGGGCGGTATGCGCTATGCGACAGAGGCGCCACTGGCCCCGGCGGCATGGCTCAAACAGGTTAATCTGTCCGGTCATGGGGAATCCGCACGTGATGTACTGACACCTGATGACCAGTTGGCTGAACTTCTTTTGATGGGAATGCGGTTGAATGAAGGTGTTGAACTAAATCGCTTACCCATTGACGAACATAAGTATTTAAATAGCAATATCAAATACTTACGCGGTTTATCACTGATTGAGGCTGAAGGGGGTTTCTTGCGGTTGACCCCAAAAGGCAAACCACTGCTGAACGCCGTTTTACGGAAGTTACTAAGCGATTAATTACCTGACAATGCGCGCAAAAGATCATCAAGCTGATCGAGTGAATTGTATACTATTGTAATTTTTCCGCCTTCGTCGCCCTCTTTATGATCAATCGTTACCTTCATTTTCAATGATGCAGAAAGTTCGTTTTCAATCTGTATGGTATCGGGGTCTTTGGGCACCGGGGTTCCAGTGATCGGGCGCCGCTTGAGCGCGGGCCCCTTCTTGACCAGTTTTTCAACGTCACGGACCGAAAGTTTGCGCTGAATGGCCTCGCGGGCCAAAAGAGCGGCGCGATCATTCCCGATCAGGGCACGCGCATGTCCAGCTGTCAAAGCTCCAGACACAAGATATTGTTGCACTTCGTCTGGAAGCCCCAAAAGACGCATGAGGTTGGCTATATGACTGCGGCTTTTTCCCAAGGCGCTGGCAAGTTGTTCTTGGGTGTGGCCAAACCGATCCATCAACTGACGATAGCTTGCGGCTTCGTCGATAGGGTTTAAGTCAGCACGCTGAATATTCTCGATAATCGCAACTTCGAGCACCTCGGTGTCGTTATAGTCGCGCAATAAAATCGGAATTTCATGCAATTGCGCGATTTGTGCAGCACGCCAACGCCGTTCACCCGCGACAATTTCATACATATCAGGGTTATCCGGCGCACGTCGCACGATCAGAGGCTGGATAATCCCCTTTTCTGCAACGGACGCGGCAAGTTCCTGTAGAGCATCTTCGGCAAATGTTCTGCGCGGCTGATCAGGATTGGGGCGAACTTGTTCAACTGGCACCAACATATCGGGCCGACGCGGTGAAGTATTTGACGCACCCTCTGTCGTCACATCCGACATGAGAGCGGAAAGCCCACGGCCGAGGCCACGGGACTTTTTTGGGCTAAGCGTCATGTTTCTGAACCTCTTTTAACCGGAATCTTGCCATGACTTCCTGCGCAAGTGACCGATAGGCCATGCTTCCCTTGGACTGCGAATCATATGTTAAAACCGGCATCGCAAAAGATGGCGCTTCACTCAGTCGGACATTGCGTGGAATCACTGTTTTAAAGACCATTTCACCCATGTTTTCGCGGGCGTCTTCTTCAACCTGAAGTGAAAGGTTGTTGCGTTGATCATACATTGTGAGCGCGATTCCGTCGATCCGTAGGTCGGGATTTGCATTTTTCCTGACGTTCCT
>NZ_JACUUJ010000079.1 GCF_014859355.1 Yoonia sp.
GCGCCGTCAGGCTGACAACCTATAAGTGTTGCCTGGTGATGTTTTATCTGTATTAATGATTTATTAATTAAATTGCCTCATGATCGTGCCGGTCAAGCAAGAGGGTTAAGTGGTGCCATCAGACCAGTCGTTCGAGGTGACGCGCGCATTTGCCCCTAGACGAAACCATCATTTGCTTGTGTTAGCCTTAGCGGGCCTTCTGTGTCTTGTGGTCGCTTTCAGTCTTCTACCGCTTGCCACACCTTTCTGGATGCGACTATCGATACAGATTGCCGGGATGATTTTATTGCTTTTGGCGGCAGGTCTGACTTTGCATCTTGGTTGGGGTGGTTTTTGGCGCAACCGCATAGATGCCGCAGCCCGCACCGCGATCAGGGCGGACCCCGATCATGCCTTTCTGACGGGCGCCACCGGCGTGGTGTGTGCCGCGAATGCTGTCGCGACCGATCGTTTTGGTCTTTGTGACGGTGCCGCCCTGTCCGATCTGCTAGGCAAGATGATTGCCAACCCCGAAGATGTCATGCGCCGCTTGCAGCACCGGGCAAAAGCCACAGGTGCCGCGAAAGAAAAAATTGTCACCCGCAATGGTCAATTTCGGTTGGGTTTGTCCGTATTTGCTGCTGATTGTCTGGTCTGGCGGCTAGACGATCTGGGTGATAGCGGGAATGCGCAGGCCGGCGATGCCGCTACTTTGCCGATGATGACCGTTGGCCCGAATGATACTGTCGTTCACATCAACGATGCCTGTCGCGATGTCTTGGGCCAACGGCCAAAGGCCTTGTCAGATGTGTTTCTGGACCTGCCGTTGGTCTCGGGGCAGATGCATACGGTGCAGACAACCAACGGGCCCGTGCGTGCGATTGTTGCCGTGATTACAGGGCGTGCTGACGGGCGCAACGTCATTGTTTTGCCTGGGAACAACATACAACAGGCTGCGCCGCCGTTGCGGGCCGGTTGGGACCAGATCGAACATTTGCCGGTGCCCCTGATGAAGATTGCACGCAACGGGTCTGTTCTTGGATCCAACCGGGAAGCGCGCCAATTAATGGGGATCGCCGACGATGCAGCAATGTTTCAGATCGCCGAACTTCTGGATGGTCTGGGGCGCCCGATCAATGACTGGCTTCGCGAGGCGGCAGAGGGCCGCGGCGGGCATGTATCGCATTTCTTGCGCGGGCGCGGCAAAAAACAGGACACCTTTGTGCAAGTCACGCTCAACCCTTCGGGTGATCCCGCTGACCAACATTTGGTTGCGGTTTTGAACGATGTCACCGAACTCAAAACACTGGAAGCGCAATTCGTGCAAAGCCAGAAAATGCAGGCGATTGGTCAGTTGGCCGGTGGCGTGGCGCATGATTTCAACAATCTGCTGACTGCAATTTCGGGCCATTGCGATCTTTTGCTACTGCGCCATGATGAAGGTGATCAAAACTATAGTGACCTGATCCAGATACACCAGAATGCCAACCGCGCGGCCAGCCTTGTGGGCCAGCTTCTGGCATTTTCGCGCAAACAGAATCTGCAACCTGAAGTCATCGATTTGCGTGAAACTCTGGCAGATTTGACCCATTTGCTGAACCGGCTTGTGGGCGAAAAGGTCACGCTGACATTGCATCATGACCCGGCGCTGGCGCAAATCAAGGCTGACAAACGGCAATTGGAACAGGTTCTGATGAACCTGGTCGTGAACGCGCGCGATGCAATGCCAGATGGCGGCGAAATCAAAATATCAACCGAAAACCTGACCCTTAAGACACAAATGATCAAGGATCGGGCCGTTGTGCCGATTGGTGAATATGTCGTGGTCAAGGTAGTTGACAGAGGGCATGGCATCCCGCCTGAAAAGCTGCCCAAGATCTTCGAACCGTTCTATACCACCAAGCGCACGGGTGAGGGGACGGGGCTTGGTCTCTCGACGGCTTATGGGATCGTCAAACAAACGGGTGGCTTTATTTTTGCGGAAAGCAAAGTTGACCAAGGCACGCAGTTTTCGCTGTTGTTTCCCAGCTTTGATCTGCCGGTCGCGGCCCCGATTTCCAGTTCCGATAGTGGTCCGCGGGTCATGAACACAAATGCCGACGGCGTCATCCTTTTGGTCGAAGACGAAGCGCCGGTAAGGGCTTTTGCATCGCGCGCCTTACGTTTGCATGGCTATACCGTGCTCGAGGCGGACTGTGCCGAGGCGGCGCTTGATCTTCTGGAGGATGCGGAATTGCAGGTTGATGTTTTTGTGACCGATGTCATCATGCCCGGTCTCGATGGGCCGACTTGGGTGCGCAAGGCACTGAAAAAGCGCGCGGAGACAAAGGTTGTTTTTGTGTCCGGATATGCCGAAGATGCTTTTGGCGATGGCAAACCGCAGATACCGAATTCGGTGTTTCTACCCAAGCCGTTTTCGCTAAACGCATTGACGATGACGGTTCAGCAGCAGCTAGAGGTCGGCGACCGTGTTGCGTGACGATGTGACGTCGTCGCCATTATCGCCGGTCAGGCCGACCAGATGCGCGGCTGATCCTGTCAATGCGGCATAATCATCTTCGATCACATTGACAGGGAAATTTCCCATGAACCCGGCAAACCGGCCTTTGTCACGAAACGCGTCACCAAATCCGAACCGGCTCAGATGCGGGGCAAAGGCGCGCGCGACCCCACCAACAAGATAAACGCCGCCAAAGGGCAGTTGGATCAACGCCATATTGCCACAAACCGTGCCCAATATCCGTGTGAACAGCCGTGCCGCCGCAACGGCCCGGTCGTCGCTATCATCATTGCAGGCGGCCATGATATCCTTGGCGGCACTTTCGCACGGGTCGTCGGCCTCGCGGCCCAGAAAGGCATAGACCCGTTCCAGCCCGCGGCCTGATAGCACATCCTCGACCGCGGGAAACCCGTGTGCGGTTGATACGAACTGGCACAGGCGCAATTCCATGGCGTCGCGGATCGGCAGGTTCGCGTGGCCGCTTTCGGATGGCGTGACGATGCGGCCCTGCGCCAGATCGAAAACCGGGGCCGTGTTAAAGCCTGTGCCGACGCCGATGACCAGCTTCGCGGCATTTTGATGCGCTGGCTGTCCGGGCAGAATGTTACGGATGTTGGCCGGGTCGATATGACCCAAGGCATGACCCTGCGCTTGCAGGTCGTTCAGGATCGCCACGGTTTCGGCGCCTGTGGCCCGAGCTAGCGTCGTCTTGTCAATCGTCCAATCGAGATTCGTCATTGTCGCGCGCCCATCGCGCACCGGCCCGGCAACAGCAACACAAGCAGCCTTGGGGTCAATCCCGCCTTCGTCGCCGATATAGCGTTGCAGCACGGATTCAAGGCCGGGAAAATCGCTGTTGGCATAACGCCGGATCGTGCCGTCAACGATGCTGCGGCCCTTTGCCAAGGCAACCCTTGTATTGGTGCCGCCGATGTCAGCCACCAGGGAATACATGTTCGCAGGATGTCCCATGTTCTTGCCCCTTATCTGGAAATTGCGGACTTCAGCGCGTGATAGGATGCCTTGGGCGTGCGCTGCAAGGTGTCAAAATCGACATGCACCATGCCAAAGCGTTTTTCATAACCAAAGGCCCATTCGTAATTGTCCAGCAACGACCAATAGAAAAAGCCCTGCACATTGGCACCATCCGCGATAGCCTGTTTGGCGGCCAGAAAGTGATCGGATACAAAGGCCACGCGCACAGGGTCATAGACCGCACCGTCTTCAACAGTGTCAGCCCATGCCATGCCATTTTCTGTAACAAAAATCGGCAGGTCGCCCACATAATCGCGCGCCATGCGCACCAGCACATCGTGCAACCCGTCGGGGTAGATTTCCCATCCCATCTGGGTCTTGTC
>NZ_JACUUJ010000080.1 GCF_014859355.1 Yoonia sp.
GGACAATGCCGCCAGCGCCGATGATTACAATCGGCTTGGGCGCGCTGGGTGCCGGCCAGCTTTGTTGCAGATTGGCGATCATGATGTTGCCTCCTTCATTTCGACCAGTAATACGTGTTCACAATACATCACTGTGCTGCTGTCCTGTTTTTTTGTCTCTGTGATTTCGACAACCTTACCGTAGCCCTTGCGCTTTGGATCTGGTGTCATTTCGCCAATGGTAACGACGGTGTGGATCGTGTCCCCGATGTGCACTGGGGTTGGAAAGCGCAGCCGTTCATACCCGTATGTAAAGGCGCGCGGGTTGATCTGGGTCGCCGTCAAACCAACGCCGATTGCAAAGGTCATCGTACCATGGGCGATGCGCTGTCCAAAGGGGCTTGCCGCGCAAAATTCTGCGTCCATGTGGTGGGGAAAAAAGTCGCCGGTATGGCCTGCATGCACAACAAAATCTGTTTCTGTGATTGTGCGGCCAGCCGTCTTTCGGCGATCGCCTGTGCTGTATTCTTCAAAAAATTGTTCCTTTTCCATGCCGTGCCATCCTTTCAGTATCGCAATATATTTTATATATACAAAATACTTTGACATGTAAAAAGACACAATGCTACGAATGGGGTATCAGGATGGGGGGATGATCATGGCACAAATCGGCGTGCACGCACGAGGATCGCCAGGATTGCCGGAAGATCACGCCGGGATTCCGGTGTGGAATACCGAAGATTGGTATTATGAAGATTTTGAGGTCGGTGATAAGATCCGTTCGATCCGGCGCACGATTTCCGAGGGCGAATCGATGCTGTTCAACAGCCTTGTCATGGACCACCACCCGTACGTCAGCGACCAGGAATTTGCTGAACACGAAGGCGTCTTTGGCAAACGGCTTGTTGCGGGTGCGTTCGTGTTTTCCCTTGGATTGGGGCTTGCCGCGACGAATTGCCAAAACTCGTTTTCTTATGGCTATGACCGACTGCGGTTCATCAAACCCGTGTTCATCGTCGATACGATCTACACCATCCGCGAGAACCTTGGCAAAGAGCCGAAAGACGAAAAGATGGGCAAAGTCCGTGTGAGCTATTCAGTCTACAAAGGCGAAGGCGAACTGGTGCTTTATGCCGAACATCTGATGACCGCACTGCACCGCCCTGTCGAGGGGCCCGCGCATGGGTGAGGCGATCACCCTCCGCGGCATGACGTGGGACCACAGCCGTGGCGTGGACCCGATGCGAGCGACCTCTGCAGCCTATGCCAAGTCGCATCCAGGCGTTGAAATCACTTGGGAAAAACGGTCGTTGCAGGCCTTTGCAGACCGCCCCATCGGTGAAATGACCGCGGCCTATGACCTGATGGTTATCGACCATCCACATGTGGGTGAAGTTGCTTTTTCCGGCAATCTTGTGGCCTTTGATGCGCTTTGCCGCGATGCAGACCTTGCAACACTTGCCGCGCAATCAGTTGGCCTCTCGCACCCGTCTTACAACTTTGGTGGCCACCAATGGGGGCTTGCGATTGACGCGGCCACGCCTGTTGCGTCCTTCCGGCCTGATCTGATCGACGCTGCACCAAAATCATGGGACGGCGTGATGGCGCTGGCAAATGCGGGCAAGGCCGCCTTGGCGCTGATCCCGATCAACACGCTGATGACATTCTTCGGGCTGGCGCAGAATTTGCGCTATGACGTGGCCGAAAACCCCGACGCACTGATGGATCGCAGCCACGCCGAAGAGGTGCTTGGCCATGTTGGAGAACTGGCCGCAAAGGTTGACCAGCGCTGCCTGACCCTTGACCCCATCGGCGTTCTGGAATGGATGGGCCGCACAAAAGACGCACCTGCCTATTGCCCGTTTGGCTATGGCTACACAAACTACAGCCGCGATGGGTATTGCGAATTTCCGATCATTTTCGCCAATGCCCCCGGCTTTGGCGACAACGGCCCGCGTGGCACCGTTATTGGTGGTACAGGCATCGCGATTTCCAGCCAGTGCAAGCACATTGACGTGGCCGCCGATTACGCCTTCTGGATCGCAGGTGCCGATTGGCAGACAGGTCTATACTTTGAAAGCGGTGGCCAACCGGGCAATGCAGTCGCGTGGCAAGCTGACACCACAAACGCGCAATGCCGTAACTTCTTCCACAACACGCGCGAGACGCTGGAAACCGCCTGGCTGCGCCCCCGCTACAACGGCTACATGGGCTTCCAAGAGCGTGGCGGCAATATCTTGCACGCGTTCCTGCGCGGCGAGACCAGCAAGATCGCAACGCTTGATCGCCTTGACGCCGCCTACCGCGAGAGCAGAACATGAACGTTCTTCCACAAACCGAACGCCCGCTGAACGGGCTGACAGTCGTTGATTTCAGCCAGTTTCTGTCAGGGCCACTGTGCGGCCTGAAACTTGCCGATCTAGGCGCGCGCGTGATCAAGGTTGAACGCCCCGGCGTCGGGGATTTGTGCCGCAACCTTTATCTGTCAGACACGGATATTGATGGCGACAATTCGCTTTTCCACGCCATCAACCGCAACAAGGAAAGCGTTACCGCCGATCTGCGCGATCCAAACGATCGCGCCGCTTTGGTTGAATTGCTCACGTCAGCCGACGTGATGATCCAGAATTTCCGCCCCGGCGTGATTGAACGTCAGGGCTTTGGCTATGATGATGTACGGGCAATCAATCCGCGTATTATATACGGCAGCATCTCTGGCTACGGCGAAGACGGCGCTTGGAAGGATTTGCCGGGTCAAGACTTGCTGGCGCAAGCGCGGTCGGGGTTGTTGTGGCTGACGGGCAGTGCTGATGATGCGCCCACGCCAATGGGATTGGCGGTCGCTGACATGCTGGCGGGAAATGCTTTGGCACAGGGCATCCTGGCGGCTTTGGTTGGCCGGGGCATTCACGGCAAGGGTGCATTGATCCAGACCAGTCTGCTGGAAGCTATGATTGATTTCCAGTTTGAGGTTCTCTCGACCCACCTCAATGACGGCAATCGCATCCCCCAGCGCAGCAGCATCAATGGCGCCCACGCCTATCTGGGCGCGCCCTACGGTATCTATCAGACCAGTGACGGGTTTCTGGCCCTTGCGATGATTCCGTCGCTGGAGGTTCTGGCCGATCTGATCGAGATCAAGGGACTGGAAGACCTTTATGGCGACACCGCCGTCCTGATCACCCAGCGCGACCCGATCAAATCGAAGATTGCCGCGCAAATCATCACCCGAACGACGGCGGACTGGCTCGCAGTTTTGCAGCCTGCTGACATTTGGTGCTCAGAAGTTCTCGGCTGGAAAGAAATGCGCGAGACCGAGGCATATCAACGTCTCGACCTAGAACAAACGATTGTGCGCAGTGGCACCGTGCGGCTTAAAATGCTGCGTTCGCCTATTCGCTACAATGGCGCGACGCTGAAATCTGATCGCGCCGCACCGGAACTTGGTCAGGACACCGACCGTGTCCTAGCGCCTAAACGGCCGCATTCTGCGGCACAATGACGGTCAAAATCCAAGGGAGGAAACCATGACCAATTCAACACTAAAGATGCTATTGGCAGCTACGGCGCTGACAGGCATGGCCGCGACATCTGTTGTGGCTGAAGACGTCAATTACGGCAGCTTTGACGGCTATACGCTGCACGTCAAACTGATTGGCGGCGCACAATACGAGCCACTTTACGCGCGCATTTCGCAATGGGAAGAAATGACAGGCGCGAAGGTCGATGTGCTGTCCCGCAAGAACCACTTTGAGTTGGATCGCGAGATCAAGCAAGACATCGCAGCGGGCACACTGAACTGGTGCGTTGGATCAAACCACACCAGTTTTGCCCCGCAGTACGGAAATATTTATCGC
>NZ_JACUUJ010000011.1 GCF_014859355.1 Yoonia sp.
CCGCCTGCCAGCGGGGTGCGCCGGGGGCCTGTGGGTCGTCGGGGTGCGGCAGCGACGGCAACGATGCAATTCGCCAGCGGTCGCGCGCGGCGCTCAGATCGGGTGCGGCCGCGCGGCGGATCAGCCAGCAGGGGGTTGCACCGGCCTCTGCACGGATCGCCAGCCGCTTGGTTGCGGTAAAATTCAACGCAGGTGGATTGCCCCAGATTTCGGCGATGACACAAGACAGCGCCTTGCAGCGCAATCCTTCCTCGATCGCCCAAAGCACATCCGCGGCGCGGCTGACATCGACCCGGATCACGGATTTGCGGCGCAATCCGGGCAGATATGGCTGGCCCGTTTCGCGTTGCGACAGCCGGTCCTGCACCCACAGGATTGGTGCATCGGTCTGCGCCGCACGTGACAGCACAAAACCCACGATGCCCGCATCTGTCGCGGTTGCGGAAAATGCCTCTGACAGGGTATGCCGCAGCACCGGCACAGCCACCTGCCAGGGGGCGTCTTTTGCAATGTTCAAAATCATGCACGCACAGCGATTCCCATGTATGTTCACTTTATGTTCTATAATATCCCGGATGCTGTCACAACAGGCCGCAAGGGCTGATCCAGCCGTTGTGATTGCGTCGTTTCGCCATTGTCCCCATCTGTCAGGCATGAAAAACTATGCGTGGCAAGATAAGGTAGGCTGACGGCATGGGTGAAATCTGGCAGGGACTGGTTGCGGGGTTATGGCTTGTCGTGACGATGGACGCTGACCTTGTGAATATCACGCTGCGGTCCTTGCAGGTCACACTGTCGGCGGTGGTCATTGCTTCGGCGATCGGGCTGCCATTCGGGGCGTGGCTGGCGATCCGGCGGTTCCGGCACCGGCGCACGACGATTGCCCTGCTCAACGCGCTGATGGGGCTGCCGCCGGTGGTGGTGGGGCTGGTGGTCTACCTGCTGTTGTCCCGTTCGGGGCCGTTCGGGGTGTTTGGCTTGCTGTTCACCCCCACGGCCATGATCATTGCGCAGGTGATCATTATCACGCCACTGATTGCGTCAATCGCGCATCAAGCGGTTCGCGACTTATGGGCGGAATATCATGACCTTCTGCTGTCTTTTTCAACGACGAAAAGGCAGCGGATCATGACCCTGCTGTGGGATGGGCGGCGGGCGCTGATGACGGCATCGCTGGCCGGATTTGGCCGTGCGATCGGCGAGGTTGGCGCGATCATGATCGTTGGCGGCAATATCGATAACGCCACCCGCGTGCTGACCACGGCCATCGCGCTGGAAACCGGCAAGGGCGATTTTGCGCTGGCACTTGGCCTGGGGTTTGTGCTGATCGGACTGGCGATTGCCGTCAACATCGCAACCCACATGATTGGCCGCACCGAAAGCGAGGGCAAATGGTGAAGCCGATCCTGCCGCTGACAATGAAAGGCGGCGTTATCAAACGGCGTGGCAAGATCCTGCTGGGGCCGGTGGATTTTACCGTGTCCGCGCAGGGATTCACGATTGTGATGGGGCCGAACGGGGCGGGCAAGACAACGCTGCTGCGCGCCTTGCACGGGTTGGAAAAACTGGCAGCGGGGCG
Organism: Yoonia sp.; assembly: GCF_014859355.1. Taxonomy (GTDB): domain Bacteria; phylum Pseudomonadota; class Alphaproteobacteria; order Rhodobacterales; family Rhodobacteraceae; genus Yoonia. Next base: position 1,580 of record NZ_JACUUJ010000011.1, read on the forward strand.
GGTGGACTGGCAGGTGCCGGTAGCTGACACGCTGCAAAGGCAGGCGTTCGTCTTTCAGACCCCGATCATGCTGCGCCGGTCGGTGCGCGACAATCTGGCCTATCCGCTGATCCTGCATGGTATGCCCAAGGCGCAGGCCCATGCGATGGCCGCCGACTGGGCCGCGCGAGTCGGGCTGGGGGCGGCGCTGGACCAACAGGCGCCGCGCCTGTCGGGCGGTGAAAAACAGAAGCTTGCCTTGGCCCGCGCGCTGATGCGCAACCCCGATATCGTATTTCTGGACGAACCCTGCGCCAGTCTGGACGGCCGCGCCACCCGTGAGATTGAAACGATCTTGAAAACGGCGCAGGCGGATGGCACACGTATACTTATGTCCACCCATGACATTGGGCAGGCAAAACGTCTGGCCAGTGATATCGTGTTTCTGATGCATGGCCAAATCATTGAAACGGCGCAGGCGCAGGCATTTTTCAATGCGCCCAAAACGCGGCAAGCCGCGGCATTACTCAAGGGAGAGATCGTAGAATGAAGCATATTCTGGCACTGGTTCTGGGGCTGGCGGGCAGTATGGCCGCAGCCGAAGACATGAAAATGGCGGTAACAACGTCGTTCAACAATTCGGGACTGGCGGAAATACTGCTGCCCGCGATCGCCGAGGATACGGGCATCAACGTGCAACTGCTGGTCGTGGGCACAGGACAGGCGCTGCGTTTGGGTGAGGGCGGTGATGTCGATGCGGTTCTTGTGCATGCGCGTGCCGCCGAAGAGGCGTTTGTCGAAGCAGGCTACGGCACCCACCGTCGCGAAATCATGTACAACGATTTCGTCTATATCGGGCCGTCGGATGACCCCGCCGCCATTGCGCAGGCTGATACAGCCGCCGACGTGCTGGTGCGGATTGCGCAGACAGAATCGGTTTTTGTCAGCCGTGGCGATGACAGCGGTACCCACAAAAAGGAACTCTCGCTGTGGGATACGGCCGGTGTCCAGCGTGGCGGCGACTGGTATCGGCCTGTTGGCGCAGGCATGGGGGCATCGCTGAACACGGCGGCAGGCATGAACGCCTATATTCTGGCCGACCGGGCAAGCTGGCTGAATTTTGGCAACAAGGGCGATCTTGCACTGCTGTTTGCGGGCGATCCGGTGTTGTTCAACCAATACGCCTATCTTCCTGTGAACCCCGAACGCCACCCCCACGTAAAGACCGATCTTGTGGTGCAACTGGAAGAATGGCTGACATCACCGCGTGCGGCGGAGCTGATCAACGGCTACACGATCAACGGTGAGACCTTGTTCACCTATAATGCGCAGCCTGAGTCGTAAGCATCTGGCGAGGGCGCACAAATTTAGCTAAATTTGTGCGCCCTCGCCTCAATGTTGATGCGGCTCGTCGTCCAGCGACCCGTGGATCGCGAATTGGTCCAGCCCGGCACCCTGGGGTTCAATGCTGCGATACCCTTCGCGCACACCCGCACCTGTTAATTCCCGTGATACCATCAGCAGCGTGTTGGGTGCCTGCCCGTCACACAGGTCGATCATATGCGCGATTTCATCCGCCGCCACACCGCGCGCGGCATCGACCGAAGGCGCCCCGTAATGGCTGACAAAATGCGCCGCCAGCGCATCGGTCAGCGCCGCAATCTCGGCCGGTTCGACCTTGGTCACCGCCACGACGGAAACCCGCCCGAATGTTTCCAGCCCCAGCCAGCCATTGCTGAACGCCTGTTTCGCCTTACCTGACAGATCGCCTTCGGACCAGTTGGAAAATTCGAATCCTCCCGAGATGCACCATTCGCCCGTGCGCGCGGGCGCGTGAAAGATGTTCATGTCGCTGTCGTCGAAATGGATGGCGCGGGCCAGGTATTGGTCGGTCATGATTGCCCTAACAAAGTGGTTAACGGGATCAATGTGGTGGTTGGGCCGCTGCGGCACAACTGGCCGAAATCCTGATCAAGGCCGATGAAATCCCCCTGACCCAGCCCATACATCAATCCCTGCAGTTCGGCATGCAGCGGCTTTGCGCCTTCATCGTCCCAGCGGTTGATCCAGACCAGCGTGTGCCGCGCCCAGCTTTCCAGCAGATTCACCGGGTCCACCTCGGCGCAGCCTTCGGCATAAAGCGCTGTTTCATCGGGGGTTTGCCCCGGATCGTCGGATGCGGGCCACAGTTGCAGGTGCAGCCCGATGATCAGCCAGTCCGGCACTGCCGCCGGATCACGCCCCGACGCACGCGGTTTCAGCCGACCGCAAATACCCCCGTTCAGCCGGATCGCACCGTTCCAATCCAAATGCACGGCGACTTCGGGCGGGGCTGTGGCGCCCAAGGCGTTCTGAAACCCGATGCCGCAGGCGGGCAGCATCGCCATGGCCTGCGCCAGTGGCACCTCGGGGGCAAAGATAATGGCCGCGCGCAGGTCATTGCCGGTCAGGTTATACACAACCGTGCCCGCGTCGCAGCCGTCTGACGCCATTGCCACCGCGACCGCCAGCGGATCATCCACCGTGGCCACGCCGGTCAGCAGCGGCGGAAACACCGGTGCTGTCATGCGTTGCCGCCTGCGATCAGGTCGCGCGCCACCTGGCGGAACGCCTGCGCGGCGGCACTGTCGGGTTTCGACACCACGATCGGCGCGCCCCCGTCGGCGGCCAGCCGGATATCCAGTTGCAGCGGCAATTCAGCCAGCAGTGGCACGCCCAGTTTTGCCGCCTCTGCCGCGACCCCGCCGTGACCAAATGTATGTTCCTCGTGGCCGCAGTTTGAACAGATATGCGTGCTCATGTTTTCGATCATGCCGATAATCGGCGTGCCCAACTGGTTGAACATGTCGATCCCCTTGCGCGCGTCGATCAGCGCGACATCTTGCGGGGTGGATACGATGACCGCACCGGTCACGTCGAATTTCTGTGTCAGGGTCATCTGCACATCGCCTGTGCCCGGCGGCAGATCGACGATCAAAACATCCAGCGCGCCCCATTGCACCTGATTCATCATCTGCTGCAGCGCCCCCATCAGCATCGGACCGCGCCAGACGACCGCCTGATCGTCGTTCTGCATCAGCCCGATCGACATCATCGTCACACCGTGGTTGCGCATCGGCAGGATCGTCTTGCCATCGGGTGAAGCGGGCCGCCCCGACACGCCCAGCATACGCGGCTGTGACGGGCCGTAGACATCGGCATCCAGCAGGCCGACGCGCCGCCCTTCGGCGGCCAGCGCGCAGGCCAGATTGGCGGATACGGTGGATTTTCCCACGCCGCCCTTGCCGGATGCAACGGCGATGATCCGGTCAACGCCCGGCACCTTTTGCGGGCCCTTGGGTTCTGCGCTGCGTTGCGGTTTCAGATCGGGCGGGGCGGCGGGTGTGCTGTGGGCGGTCATGATCGCCGACACGGTGCCGATGCCATCCAGCGCCTTTAGCGCGGTCTCGGCTGCGGCGCGCACGGGTTCCATCTGGCTGGCCATGGATGGCGCGACTTCGAACACGAAACGCACGTTGCCGCCGTCCACGTTCAGGGCGCGCACCAGTCCGGCGGCCATGATGTCATCACCCGAAACAGGGTCTGTGATCGTTTTCAGGGTCGCAATGACCGCATCGCGGGTGATGCTCACTCAGTCGTCCTTTCCGGTGATCTTGCCAGTGATGACATGTTCCAGCCCCAGTTCGGGAATTGTCAGGACCATTTTGGCCTCGAAGGTTTTTCCGGCTGTGTCCGCATCGCGCATCGCCTCTTCGATGGCTTGCTGGGACGTGACGCCGACCTGCTTGAGGAATTTGCGCATCGACATGTTGAAATCTTCGCTCATGGGTTTTCTCCTGATTAGTGAATGATCGCGGGGATATCAGTGATCCTTGCGCTTTGACAGATAGTCATCGGATGTGCGCACACGCGGGCGTTCTGCCCCTGCGAAGGGGTTGTTCTGGGAATGATACTGCGCCTGTATGCGGCAATTGTCGCACATCTGGATCATCCGCACCGTGTCGGGGTTGGCAAACATCGCGTGTTTGCCGGCCAGCTTTTCGGTGATCTTTTCGATGGTGGATTTCACGCCGAACAGGCTGCCACATTCGACGCAGGCAAAGGGTTCTTCCTCGTGCAGCACCTGCTGGGCAAAGGCGGCATCTGTCAGGTTCAACTGCGGTTGCAGGGTGATCGCCTTTTCAGGGCAGATATTGCTGCATAGCCCGCATTGCAGGCAGGCGTCTTCCTGAAACCGCAGTTGCGGGCGGTCTTCGTTATCGATCAGCGCGCCCGACGGGCAGAGCGAGACACATGACAGGCACAGCGTGCAGGCATCGGTATCGACCAGCACCGCGCCATAGGGGGCGGTGTCGGGCAGGGGGATCACATCGGCGTCGGTTAGCGCCTTGGCGGCGGTGCGGGCGACCTGCCGCCGCGTGCCCATGGGCAGCATCGGCGTGGCGATGGCCTGTGCGTCGCTGCCCTGAAACAGCAGATCAGACAACGCGTCGGGGTCGGCCATGTCCAGCAGGCGGATCGTGCGGGCGCTGATCGCCTGCGCCAGCGCGGTTTCACGGTCAATCGTGTCGCGGTCGGATTTGGGCGACAGCAGGACATCGACGCAGGCAAACCCTGCACCAAGTGCAGCGAGCATTTCGGCGTGGCCGAACCCCGCCAGTGCCGTCACCTCTAGCGGGATGACATCGGCGGGCAGGCCGTTGCCGTAGCGGGCGGCAAGCTGGATCATCTCGATGCCGTGGGTATCATCGTGGACCAGCAGGCGGGGGTTGATGCCACCGGCCTTGCGAAAGGTTTCTGCCAGCGTCTGGATGCGGCGAAAGACATGATCGACCGGCGGCGCGTCATAGGTGATTGCGCCCGACGGGCACAGCGCGGAACAGGCCCCACAGCCTGCACAGATCATCGGATCAATCGCCACCGTATCCCCGGCTGACGTTATTGCACCGGTGGGGCAGGCGTTCAGGCAGTTTGAACAGGCGGGCTGTTCGGCCCGTGAATGGGCGCAAAGTGCCGGTTCCAGCCGCACATACAGCGGCTTTTCAAAGGTGCCGACCATTTGCGCGGCCGCAAACACTGCATCGGCCACTGATGGAGCATGCCGTGGGTCGGCGCGCAGATAGCCGTCCCGCTTTTCATGGGCGGAAAACAGCGGGGTATCACCCGTCAGGTCAAGAATGATATCGCATTGCGATTTCGCCCCGTCACGCGCCGCGCCGAACTGCGGCTGCCCGCGCCCGCCGGGTTCGAGGGCCTGCACCGCGTCAATGCGCAGGTTGAAATTGCCAAAGCTGCCGCTGGCCTGCGTCAGGCGCCCCCGGATGATGTCAAAGCCGCCTGTCACCGGTGGCGCTGAGTCATCTGTCAACAAGAGCGTAACGCTCAGCGTATCTTGGAGTTTCCGCGCCGCCGCGACTGCGACTTCGCCCGCGCCGATAATCAGGCAGACGCCATCGGATGTCACATCGCGCACTTTCGGTTCTGCGGGGCGCAATGCTGCCTCTGCGGCAAGGGCGGCCATCTTGGGTGCCTGCGACAATTTGTCAGCCGACCATCCGGCCCGATCACGCAGATCGACGAAAACGGGTAAATCTGCCCCGATTTCGGCGGCAATTTCGGCAAAACGGGCCTGTTCCTGACCGCAGGCAATTATGACGTTGCCCGCAGCGATCGCCTTGGTGGCCAGATCGCTTTGTTGTGTACATAAATTTGTGTGGAGCTTGGAACATTTCAGCCCGGTGACATCTTCGATTTTCGTCGTATCAATTGACTGACTTCCCAGACAATCACATAATATCAACTGCTTAGCGGTATCTGACGAAGATGACATTGTTTTCTCCAGGGTGGTCTGCGGTGCGCAGTCGGCGAAGTTAAGCCATGGTTTGGGGGTAACGTAAACCGAAAATGATGACAGTTTGCGCTGCGATGCAGCATAGTTTTGTGCAAGAAAGCCCTTTTCGAACCGCGTGTTGTGGGGCATGATGTATGCCACGGCATTCTGAAAACCCAGAGCAAAATAGTGATCCATAATCCTGACCAATATCAAACCATGCCTGTGGGTGTTGTCGTGCAGCGACGCCCTGGCGTGACGCGTTGGGCCAAGTGGGCATGGAAAGTCACGGCTGTTTTGCCCGGTGCGGCACAGGCTGACTGGGCGGTTTTGCGCGATACAGGTGATGTGGCCGAATACCACGCCGCCACCCGCCCCCTGGAACTGCACGGTGCCGAATCAGAATCCTATATGGCCGGTCTTTCCGCGAAAATGCCCGCGCTTTATGTCGTGATGCGCCGCCGCGATGATGCGCTGCGCCCGTTTGACGTGGTCTTGGTCACAGCTTCGCCTTATGAAGCGCAGGATTATATGGATAACGGTGAGGACATCGTCGAAAAGGTCGCGATGCCGGACGGGGTGATCGGCTGGGTGCGCGAATTTACCGACCGGTTTTTCGAAGAAGAAGTGTTTATCAAGCGCCGCCGTGACAAGCAGCGCGTTGATGGTGTGCAGGACGGGATCGGCGACAGACGTATCGCGCAGCTGACGGATGTGTATCGCGCGCCGCAGCGCAAGGGGTCGGCGGTATGAATGTATCGCAAACCGATTTCTGGTCGCGCCGCAAGGCAAAGGTCGCACAAGAGGCCGAAGCCGAAGAGGTTGTGCAGGACCTGCCGCAGGAAGATCTGACAGATGCGGAAATTCTGGCGAAATTCGATTTGCCTGATCCCGAAAGCCTGAAACTGGGTGATGATATCAAGGGCTTTATGTCCAGGGCCGTGCCCGAACATCTGCGCCGCCGCGCCCTGCGAAAGCTGTGGCGCACCAATCCGGTGCTGGCCTGTTTGGACGGTTTGAACGACTACGAAGACGATTTCACCGATGCCGCGACGGTCATGCCGGGCATGAAAACCGCATATCAGGTTGGCAAGGGTATGTTGGCCCACCTGCAGGATGTTGCGCAAAAGGCCGATGAACTGCTGGCGGCCGATGATCACGGCGTTGATCTGGATCAGGTTGAAAAGGTGCAAGATATGCCGTCATCGGACGATGAACCGACAGTGGTGGCAAAGGCCGATGCGGCCACCGCTGAAACGCCGCAGCCTGTTGTCCGCCGGATGCGTTTTGAATTTGAACAGGATGCCACATCATGACTGCGATGCCCGACATTGATCCGGTCACCCCCGAAGACCGTCTGCGGGCGGATCTTTATAATTATCTCGGGCTGATGCTGTCAGGGCCACCCGATGAAATGCTGCTGGTGCAAACGGCCGATCTTCATGGCGATGACAGCGCGCTGGGTCAGGCGATCACGCAGCTGGCGCGGGTGGCAAGGGTCTGCAAGCCAAAGGCGGTGCGCAGTGAATACAATGCGCTGTTCATCGGGCTTGGCAGGGGTGAATTGCTACCTTTTGCCAGCTATTATCTGACGGGTTTCCTGAATGAAAAACCGCTTGCCGCCTTGCGTGCCGACATGGCGGCGCGGGGCATCGGGCGTGCGCCCAACGTGTTTGAACCCGAAGACAACATCGCGTCGCTGATGGAAATGATGGGCGGAATGATCGTGGGCCGCTTTGCCGGCCCGCCAGCGGATCTGCAAACGCAGAAAGCATTTTTCAACAAACATATCGGATCATGGGCCGGACATTTTTTCAGCGATCTGGAAGCTGCGAAAAATTCGGTTCTTTATGCCTCGGTCGGGGCGGTGGGCCGGAATATGATGGACATCGAACGCGAGGCGTTTCGCATGATTGCGGAGTAATCCGTTAACAAGACGGCGGTTTGCCCGCCTTAGGAAAGAAAAGGAAGGCTCTGATGGCCAACGAAAACAAAGATGGTGCAAGCCGTCGCGATTTTCTGAAACTGGGTGTCGCGGCACCGGCGGCGGTGGCAGCTGCCACAACCGGCACGGCAGCAGCGGCGCAACCGGTCGATCTGTTATCCAACAAGATGCAGGATACCGAACACACCCGCGCCTATCTGGCCAGCGCCCGTTTTTAAGGAATTTCGGGGTATCGTCCGAAACAACGCAACCCAGCCAGCCCGGACGATCCGGGGCCAGCAAGGGAGAGAGACATGTTAAAGAAAAAAACCAATGGGGTCGCACGGCGCGCAAGCATCGACACACCGACCGCAAAAGGTACTGTTGACCGCCGCACATTTCTGCGCGGTTCTGGTCTGACCATCGGCGGGTTGACCGCGATTGCCGCAACTGGCGGCACCGTCACGGCGGCAAATGCGCAGGCCGTCGATAGCGCGGTTCAGACGATCAAATCGGTCTGCACCCATTGTTCGGTCGGTTGCACCGTGGTGGCAGAGGTCCGCAACGGCGTCTGGACGGGGCAGGAACCCGGCTGGGACAGCCCGTTCAACCTTGGCGCCCATTGCGCCAAAGGCGCGGCAGTGCGGGAACACGCGCACGGCGAACGCCGCCTGAAATACCCGATGAAGAAAGAAAACGGCGAATGGGTGCGCATCAGCTGGGAACAGGCGATTGACGAAATCGGCGACCAGATGATGCAGATCCGCGACGAAAGCGGCCCAGACAGCGTTTATTGGCTTGGCTCGGCCAAGCATAACAACGAACAGGCCTATCTGTTCCGCAAGTTTGCCTCTTATTGGGGCACTAATAACGTGGACCATCAGGCGCGGATTTGTCATTCGACCACTGTTGCGGGTGTGGCGAACACATGGGGCTATGGCGCCATGACCAACAGCTACAACGACATGCACAAGTCCAAGGCGATTTTCCTGATCGGTGGCAACCCCGCCGAGGCGCACCCTGTGTCGCTGCTGCATATGCTGAAAGCCAAGGAAGAAAACAACGCCCCGCTGATCGTCTGCGATCCGCGCTTTACCCGCACGGCAGCCCATGCGGACGAATACGTGCGTTTCCGGCCTGGTTCTGACGTAGCGCTGGTTTGGGGGATTCTGTGGCACATTTTTGAAAACCGCTGGGAAGATGCGGAATTCATCCGCACCCGTGTCTGGGGCATGGACCAGATCCGCGACGAGGTTAAAAAATGGACCCCCGAGGAAGTGGAGCGCGTCACCGGCGCGCCGGGTGAACAACTGCGCCGCGTGGCCTTTACGCTGGCCAACAACCGCCCCGGCACTTTGATCTGGTGTATGGGCGGCACGCAGCACTCGAACGGCAACAACAACACCCGCGCCTATTGCATACTGCAACTCGCGCTGGGGAATGTCGGTGTCGCCGGTGGTGGCACCAATATTTTCCGTGGGCACGACAACGTGCAGGGCGCAACCGACCTTGGGGTGCTGGCTGATACGCTGCCCGGATATTATGGTTTGGCCCCCGGCGCATGGGCGCATTGGGCGCGTGTCTGGGAAGAAGACCTTGACTGGCTCAAGGGGCGTTTTTCTGATGCGTCTTACGGCGACACCTCGATGATGAACCTGAACGGGATCACGGTCAGCCGCTGGATTGATGGCGTGCTGGAAGACAAGGAAAACATCGACCAGCCAGACAACACCCGCGCCATGGTGCTGTGGGGGCATGCGCCCAACAGCCAGACCCGGCAAAAGGAAATGAAGACGGCGATGGAAAAGCTCGACCTTTTGGTCGTGGTTGATCCATACCCGACCGTGTCTGCCGTGTTGCAGGACCGCACCGATGGTGTGTATCTGCTGCCCGCTTGCACGCAGTTCGAAACGCGCGGGTCCGTCACCGCATCCAACCGGTCGCTGCAATGGCGCGACAAGGTGGTGGAACCGCTGTTTGAATCGCTGCCCGATCACACGATCATGGCAAAGTTTTCGGAAAAATTCGGCTTCCACGACAGGATCTTCCGCAACATCGCGATTGATGAGGGCGGAGAGCCGAACATCGAGGACATCACCCGCGAATTCAACCGCGGCATGTGGACCATCGGCTATACCGGCCAAAGCCCGGAGCGGCTGAAGCTGCATATGGCCAACCAGCACACATTCGACCGCACGACGTTGCGCGCAGTGGGTGGCCCTGCTGACGGTGATACCTACGGTCTGCCTTGGCCTTGCTGGGGTACAGCGGAAATGAACCATCCCGGGTCTGCGAACCTTTATGACATGTCGATCCCTGTGGCGCAGGGTGGCATGGGTTTTCGCGCCCGTTTCGGGGTTGAACGCGACGGTGACAATCTGCTGGCTGAAGGGGTTTACCCTGTCGGGTCCGAAATTCAGGACGGATACCCTGAATTCACCATGCAGATGCTGATGGATCTGGGATGGGATGGTGACCTGACGGCGGATGAACGCGCTGCGATCGACGCGGTGGGCGGCCCAACCGCCAACTGGAAAACCGACCTGTCGGGCGGGATCCAGCGTGTTGCGATCAAACATGGCTGCGCCCCTTACGGCAACGCCAAGGCCCGCACAGTCGTGTGGACCTTCCCCGATCCGGTGCCGCTGCACCGCGAACCCCTGTATAGCAACCGCCGCGATCTGGTGGCCGATTATCCCACCTATGAGGACCGCAAATTCTGGCGTGTGCCAACACTTTACAAATCGATCCAGGAAAACGATTTTTCGCAAGAATATCCGATCATCCTGACATCGGGGCGTCTGGTGGAATACGAAGGTGGCGGCGATGAAACCCGGTCAAACCCTTGGCTGGCCGAATTGCAGCAGGACATGTTCGTTGAAATCAACATCCGCGACGCCAACAACCTTGGTGTGCGTGACGGCGCACAGGTCTGGGTCGAAGGCCCCGAAGGCGGAAAGGTCAAGGTGATGGCAATGGTGACCGAACGGGTGGGCAGTGGCGTGGCCTTCATGCCTTTCCACTTTGGTGGGCACCTTGAAGGTGTTGATTTGCGGCACAAATACCCCGACGGCGCTGACCCCTATGTCTTGGGCGAAAGCACCAACACCGCACAAACCTATGGCTATGATTCAGTGACCCAGATGCAAGAGACCAAAGCGACTCTTTGCAAAATCTGGGCAGCGTAAGGAGACCAATAAGATGGCAAGAGCAAAGTTTCTCGTCGATGCCGAACGCTGCATTGAATGCAATGCCTGCGTGACAGCGTGTAAAAACGAACACGAAGTGCCTTGGGGCATTAACCGCCGCAAGGTGGTGACGATCAATGACGGCAAGCCGGGCGAACGCTCGATTTCGGTCGCTTGCATGCATTGTTCCGATGCGCCCTGTATGGCGGTCTGCCCGGTCGATTGCTTTTATCAGAACGAAGAAGGGATCGTGCTGCACTCCAAGGATCTGTGCATCGGGTGTGGCTACTGTTTTTATGCGTGCCCCTTTGGTGCGCCGCAGTATCCGCAGGCTGGCAACTTCGGGTCACGCGGCAAGATGGACAAATGCACCTTCTGCGCCGGTGGCCCCGAGGAAAACCACAGCCAGGCTGAGTTCCAGAAATACGGCCGCAACCGGATCGCCGAAGGCAAACTGCCGATCTGTGCGGAAATGTGCGCGACCAAGGCCCTGCTGGCCGGTGACGGTGCCGAAGTGTCGGACATCTACCGCGAACGGGTGGTTGCCCGTGGTTTCGGGTCCGGCGCATGGGGCTGGGGCACGGCCTATCAGATGAAGGCCCAGTAACCGCTTCGCCGACATCTCACGGGGCGGCCTTTCGGGGCCGTCCCTTCGTCTTTCCAGCCACAGGATCTGACCTATGCTCCGCCTGATCGCCACTTGCCTGTTCTGCTTCATTGCCGCCGCTGCCCCCGCGCAAGACCGCGCGCCAAATGACAGCACCGTCTTGACCAACCCGGCGGTGTCGGGCCTAGAGGATATTTTGCGCCGTCAGCAAGCGTTGAAAACCGCCGATGGCGCAGAACGTGCCACCCAAATCGGTGATCCCGCTGTTGCATCACCCGAAACGGATCAACTGGGCACGCTTGGCGGTGCATCCGATGCCGACCTGTGGCGCGCCTATCGGTTCAATGCGGCCGATATCTACACACAGTCACGGGGTCCGGCCAGCACGACGCTGATCCAGGACAGCGGCATGTGGTGGCTGGCAGTCCGCGAAGGACCACTGGCCACTTATGGCGCATGGCTTTTGGTCGGCACGATCGGCCTGCTGGCGCTGTTCTATCTGTTGCGCGGGCGGGTGCGGATCGATGGCGAAAAGACAGGCCGCACGATCACGCGTTTCAAATCCTTTGAACGGTTCGGTCACTGGCTATTGGCGGGGTCGTTCGTTGTTCTGGGGATCACCGGGTTGATTTCGCTGTTTGGACGCAAGGTGATGATCCCGTTGTTCGGGCATGATAGTTTTTCTATCCTCGCGATTGCGTCGAAATGGGTGCACAACAACATTTCATGGGCCTTCATGATCGCGCTTGTATTGATCTTTTTCATGTGGGTGCTGGAAAACATCCCCAATCGGCTGGATCTGAAATGGATCGCCGTGGGCGGCGGGCTGTTCAAAAAGGGCGTGCACCCGCCCGCCAAGAAATTCAATGCCGGCCAAAAGGTGATATTCTGGTCGGTAATCGTGCTAGGCACCTCGATTTCGGTGTCGGGGCTGGCGCTGCTGTTTCCGTTCGAACTGCCGATGTTCGGGAAAACCTTTGGGGTGCTCAACGCGACCGGGCTGCCGGAACTGATGGGACTGGGTGTGCTGCCGACCCAACTGACCCCGCACGCGGAAATGCAGTTTTCGCAGCTCTGGCATGCCATCATGGGGTTCGTCCTGATGGCGATCATTCTGGCGCATATCTATATCGGGTCGGTTGGCATGGAAGGCGCGTTTGATGCCATGGGGTCCGGCGAGGTCGAAGAGCAATGGGCGCGCGAACACCACAGCCTGTGGGTGGACGAGGTGAAGGCGAAAGAGACGTCTACCGCCGCAGCCACGCCAGCTGAATAAAGGATACAGATCATGAAACCGATGCTGATTGCCTTTGTCGTGGCCGGGCTGATTGCGTTTGGTGCGGATTATGGGCTGGATTATGCTGGCTTTACCTCGCAAGAACGCACAGCCGGTGCGGCGGTCCGGCTGGACTGACGCGCCACACTGCACTTGCCGGTTGTACGCGTAAAAAGTTGCGGAAGGGGCTGGTCGACAGTTTCTAAATCGTTATCGTCGCTGTGAAGCCGCGTAAGGAGACCCGCACGATGACGCACCAAAACCCTATTCGCCTTGGTATGGTAGGGGGCGGCAATGACGCCTTTATCGGCGGGGTCCACCGGATTGCGGCGCGTATTGACGGGCGGTTCACGCTGGTTGCCGGGGCGCTGTCATCGACGCCAGAAAAGGCGCGCGCATCCGGTGCGGCACTGGGGCTGGACCCCGCGCGCACCTATGACGATTTCAAGGCCATGGCGATCCGCGAGGCGCGGCTGAAAGACGGGATCGCGGCGGTGGCGATCGTCACCCCCAACCACGTGCATTATGCTGCGGCGCGTGAATTTCTCAAACGCGGCATCCACGTGATCTGCGACAAACCCCTGACCGCGACGATGGCAGACGCTCGTAAACTGGCCAAGGCCGCCCAAGACAGCGACGCGCTGTTCGTTCTGACGCATAATTACACCGGCTATCCGATGATGCGGCAGGCCCGACAGATGGTGGCCGATGGCCAGTTGGGTAACCTGAATGTGGTGCAGGTGGAATATGCCCAGGATTGGCTGACGCGGGCGGATGACAGTAAACAGGCAGCGTGGCGGACGGACCCCGCGCAATCGGGTCTGGGCGGGGCGACGGGCGATATCGGCACCCATGCGTTCAATCTGGCCAGTTTCGTCACCGGGCTGGAACTGGACAGCCTGTCGGCGGATTTGCAGGCCTTTGTCAGCGGGCGGCAGTTGGATGACAACGCCCACGTGATGCTGCGGTTCAAAGGCGGCGCGCGCGGGATGCTGTGGTGCAGCCAGGTCGCGCCCGGCAATGAAAACGGGCTGCGGTTGCGGATCTATGGCGACAAGGGCGGGCTGGAATGGGCGCAGGAAAACCCCAACCAGCTGTGGTTCACGCCCTTTGGTGAACCCAAGCGCCTGTTGACGCGCGGCGGCGCGGGCGCGGGTGATGCGGCCAACCGTGTCACCCGTATTCCTGCTGGCCACCCAGAGGGCTATCTGGAAGGCTTTGCCACAATCTATCGCGAGGCGGCGGATGCGATTGTGGCCCATCGTGACGGGCGCGATGTGGCGGCGGATGTGACCTATCCGACCATTCAGGACGGTCTTGCAGGTATGCAATTCGTCGATGCCTGCGTGCGGTCGTCGAAACGCAACGGCGCTTGGGTAAGGCTGGTTTCAGCTGGATGACATGCGATCCGCAGACCGCGTGTCGATCCCGCGACGCGTTGCGCGTGCCCTTCCGCACAACGGGAATCAGTAAATCCGGTTAAAACAAAAACAATCCCATGCGACAGAACCGTTGTGCCAGCCGTTAAACTGCTGTAATCTAGCTGGGTTACGCGCAGGGTTAACTGCGGACATCACCCAAAGTTCTCATGCAATGTTTCTGATGCGTTTTGCTGCCTATGAGCAGCAGATGAAGTGGGCCGCAGTGGTGCTGGGCATTGCCAGCACGATCTGCGTCGTGCAGGGTTGGCAACTGGGCGCAATGATGTTGAGCCTGCCGTTTTGCATGATCTGGATGTATTGCGGATGGCTGCGCCGCGAGCCGCAATTGAAATACATCAACATGCTGTTTGCCGTGCTTTATGTGTACGGAATAGCAAGGTATTTTATCGTCGCGGATTAAAGCGTTGCGACAGACAAGCAGTTGGCGCTTTTTGGGGGTGGATCAGCCTAACGCGCAAGGGTCCGCGCGATCTGTTCGGACAATCCCAGCAGCGCGCGTGCCTGCGCCTCTGCGATGCTGCCAAGGCTGAGGTCGGGCATCGGCACCGCAATGGCAAAGCGGTGGGTGGAATTGCGATAGGCGATGCGGTCACCACCAACATAATACTGCCCTGCCAACCGGAATGTGCCATCGGCGCCTGCCAGCATTTGCGCCACGCGCACGTCAACGGCCACATCGGCCAGTTCGACAAAGGGCCAGGGTTCCGGCCCGACGTCGATGTTAAGGATATCCGACAGGTTGCGCGTCAGCACCAGCGTGACGGCGCGCTGCGGATCGTCCGCCCAGAACACATTCTGATTGGCGCCGATCAACCCGGCGGGGGTTTCAACGGCGATTTCGTCGACCGCGGCATAGGTGGGCAGGGACACCGTGCGCAAAAGCGCGCTGTTCACCCGTGGTTGCAGTTGCAGTTGCGATTGCAGCGCAGGCATGGCCAATCTGTCAGCCGGTGGTGTGCAGCCCGCGACCAGCGCCGTTATCGCCACGATTGTCATTTTTTTCAGCATCTTAGCGTCCTGTGATCAGGGAATTGGGATTGCGCTGGATCGCGCGTGACAGGGCCGATACCGCATCGGCGGCCCGTTGGATTTCGCGCAGCGTGGCTAGCGTTTCGGCGTTGAAACGCGACCGTTCGCCATAGCTGTTGATCACAGCCTCGGTCTGGCGGACCAATGCGCTGGCCTGTGCCGACAGGGCGGGCAGGGTGCCGACGGCCTGTTGTACGGCGCGCGCGGCCTCATTGGCAGATGCCAGTGCGGCGTTCACGTTTTCGATGGCCCCGCCTTCGCGGACCTCGGCCAGAAAGCCGCGCATCTGGTCCAGCGCGCCGTTCAGCGATGCGGGCAGGGCGGCGGTATC
The DNA here is from genome assembly GCF_014859355.1 of Yoonia sp. Taxonomy (GTDB): domain Bacteria; phylum Pseudomonadota; class Alphaproteobacteria; order Rhodobacterales; family Rhodobacteraceae; genus Yoonia. Next base: position 17,186 of record NZ_JACUUJ010000011.1, read on the forward strand.
GTCGCTTCCGACCAGCCGGTCGATGGAACCCAGCGTTTGCGTGGCCGATGCGATCAACGCCTCGAATTCAAGGCTGTTTGCGCGGGCGGTCAGCGCTTCGATCTGGGCCGTGATTTCGGGCAGGTTGCGGGTGGCCTGTTCGACATTCGCGGCCGCTTGCGTGGCGACAGCCAGCGCGGCATCAAGATTGCCGACCAGATCGGCCTCGGATGCGCTGGCGATAATGGTATCAATGGTGTTGATGACCTGCCGCAGATCGCCGGGGATGGCTTGCGTGTCTTCTGCGGTGACCAGCGCGCGCGCGTCTTGCAAAAGGGTCAGCAAAGCTTGGGGCGCGTCGCGGGTGGCCTGATTGGCCACCAGTTGATCAAGACTGTCCATCAGGTCGATCGCGCCGGTCATCAGGTCTTCGACGGGCAGGGCGTTGATGCGGGCCAGCACATCTTCGGCGGTGGCGGCCACATCGGAAATTTGCGATTCTGTCGTGGGGATGACCGGGTAAGCGCCAGAGGTCAGGTTGATGATGGCGGGCAGCGCGTCTTCGATTTCGACCAGTTCAACGTTGAGCGATCCCGACAGGATGTTGCCCGTCACCATGCGTGCCCGCAGCCCGCGGGTAACAAAATCAGACAGTAACGCAAGCGCATCCTCCGGCGTTGCGGCCGCCCCCATGCCCAGCCGGTTCGGCTCGATCGCAAGGATCGCTTGCAGGCGCACATCAGCGGTTTCACCTTCGCCCACGACAATCGCGCTTAGCGTCCTGACCTGCCCTATACGGATCCCCTGAAACCGCACGTCGGACCCGGCGGATAATCCGCTGACGGATTCCGCAAACAAGACGGCAACTTCCAGCACATCGGCATTGGGGTCGTTGAACAGGCTATCGCGGGCGGTTTCGCGATTGCTGAAGATATCAAAGGTTTGTCCGTCAACGATGGGCTGTCCCCCGGATACGATTGTATCAAAGGCCACGCCGCCTTCGATCAGCGAAGCCAGTGAATTCACATCCAGCGACACGCCCCCCGCGCCCAGCGACACGCTGAACCCTGAAGTATCCCAAAACCTGGTATTGGTGGTGATGCGGCGGTCATAGGGGCTTTCGATAAAGGCATTGACGATGACCTGATTGCCATCGGACGATAATTCCGGCGTCTCTAGATAGCCGACCTGCAAGCCTTTGTGCAGCACGGGTGCGCCTGCCGCAATCGACCCGCCATCAGAGGCGCGCAACACCACATGGGTGCCACGCTGTCCTGCGCGTGTCAAAGGCGGGCGTTCACGGCCCGTGAAAGCGAATTGCTGCACGTCGGGGTCCGTGTCCCAGTTGCCTTCGATATAAACGCCAGACAGGACCGTATCCAAGCCGCTGATCCCGCGCACCGACACATTCGGGCGCACCACCCAGAATTGTGCGTCATCATCCAGATATGGGGCCACTTCGTTGTCAATGCGCGCATGGACCAACACTTCGCCCAGGCCGGGGGCGAATGTCACATCCTCGACACGGCCCACGGTGACATCGCGGTATTTGACCAGCGTTTCGCCAGCTGAGATGCCCGATGCGTTTTCAAAGCTGATCGTCACCAAAACCCCGCGATCCAGATAGTTTTGCCATGCAGCCCCCAGTGACACCGCCAACGCGACGACAGGCACCAGCCAGACCAGCGAAAGACGCCGCCAGATGCGTTGCTTTACGGCGCGCACATCAAGTGGCGCGGGGCCTGTTGGGTCTATGTCATTCATAAAGATGGTGTCCTGTTTGCATCCCAGATCAGCCGGGCGTCGAAACTTTGTGCGGCGAGCATGGTAAAGATCACGGAAAGGGCAAAGCTGACGGCCGCAATGCCGGGGTTGATCGTCGCAATAGTGTCAAACTGCACCAGTGCCGACAGGATCGCAACGACAAACACGTCGATCATGGACCAGCGCCCGACGAACTCTACCGCCTCAAATGCCTTGTGGCGGGCATGCCGGCTTGCGACAGAGCGGCGCTGCACACTGATCGCCAAATAGCCGACGGCAATGAATTTTCCGATCGGTATGATAACCGAGGCGATAAACACGATGGCGGCAATCCCGATTGACCCGTGCTGGACCAGTTCGATCACACCGCCGACAATCGTGCTTTCGCTGCGTTCGATCAGTGTCGATGTCAGCAGCATCGGATAGATATTGGCAGGGATATAGGCAATCATCCCTGCAATCAGCCAGGCCCAGACCTTTTGCAGGCTTTTTTCATCACGGCTGACCAAGGGGCCGTCACACCTTTTGCAGGTCTGCGTTCCCATTTGATGCACTTGCCCACAGCGTTGGCAGGCCACCAGACCCGCATCGCGCGCCGTGATCAGGTGTTGCGGTGGTCCAGAGCTTCCCAAATTGAATACCTGCAAATCATTGTGTCTTTTAGCACCGTGATCAGCACGACGCCTGTGAATGCCCAGAATGCCGGACCGATGGTGACAGCGGCAAGGCCCGACACTTTGATCAGCGCGACCGTCACGCCGACGATGAAAATTTCAGCCATGCTCCACGGGCGCAAGCGTTCTGCGATGCCAAAGGCGATGCGCGCTCTGGCATCGCCCGGCTGTTCGCGGACCAACGGCCCCAAGGCAAATATCAGCGCACCCAGCCGCATCAAGGGGATCACGACAATAAAGCACCCCACCGCAATCGCCAGCGGCAAGGCCAGCCCGTCGTTGAAGGCCATGATTGCGTCGATAACAGAGGTCGCGTTGTGAAACCCGCCAGCGTCCAGTGTCAGAAACGGAAAGCTGATGGCGGCAAGCAGCATGATGAAAGCGGTCAGCGCAAGGCTGAGGATGCGCGCAATCGCCGCAGGTTGTGATGTCATCAACAGCACCCCGCAGCGCTGGCAATAGGCCCGTGTCCCCGGGGGTAGATCTGTCGCTGCGTGCAACGTGTCGCACTGATGGCAGGCAACCAGATCATTCAATGGCGGCAATGGCGCTGTCACGCTGGCTCCTTGCGGTTTGCGGGCATTTCGCCCATGGATTTGAACGACGATACCGGTCTGCGGCGGGATATGCCACAGTTCCGGCCCACGCAATTCAACTATCAGAGAGCCTGCATGAACAATACGCTGTTCCCCCCCCGTCCCGCACCCGTGATCCCCGTCAAGGGCATGGCCGGTTTTCCCGTCGCACGCATTTTTTGTGTCGGGCGCAACTATGCGGCCCATGCCATTGAGATGGGCAATGAAGTAGACCGTGAAGACCCCTTTTATTTCACGAAATCCGCCCATGCTGTGCTGCTGTCGGGGCGCGACATGCCCTATCCGCCGCGCACCGCCGATTTACATCATGAAATGGAACTGGTCGTCGCGATCGGGGCCGAGGCGCGCAATATCGCCCCCGCCGCCGCGCTGGGTGTCGTGCTTGGCTATGCCTGCGGGCTGGACATGACGCGCCGCGACCTTCAGACGCAGGCCAAGGAAAAGCGCAGGCCGTGGGACACTGGCAAGGATTTCGAAAATGCCGCGATCATCGCCGCGATCACGCCAAAGGATCAGCTTGGTCTGCTTGATGATCTGCCCATCCGGCTGACCGTGAACGGCGCTGTCACGCAAGCGGCCATTCTATCTGATATGATTTGGTCGGTGCCGGAAATCATTGCTGACCTGTCAACGCTTTATACCTTGCAACCGGGTGATCTGATCATGACCGGCACACCGGCTGGCGTCGGGCCTGTTGTCGCTGGTGACGTGCTGTATGGCACGATTGGTGGCCTTGATCCGGTTGAAACGCGGATCGTCCGCGCTTGATCACAGCGGGTCAGGCCGTGACAGTGCGGCCTGGCTGACCGTCAAGCGAAAAATCGCAGGGTAAGGCATTTTCAATAACGCGCATAGCATTGGGAATATCAATGCCTTCGGCGCGGCGTGTCGCGACAGAAGGGGAATAATTCAGGCTCAACCAGCGCTGGATCAACCGCGCGCGCAGTTCGGGCATTGGCACGCTGATCCGCGCTGTCACATCCCATAATGTGGCAAGATCAGCCCAAGGGGTTTCCTTGAACATCAGATAATCACCTTCGACGATCACGATCGCGGCGTCTTGCGGCACCGCCACGGCACCCGCGATAGCCATATCCCGGGCGCGATCAAATGCGGGCGCATAGATTTTTTCGCCCGCGCGCAACGCCTTGATCATCCGGATGAATCCCGGCGCATCATAGGTTTCCGGCGCACCTTTGCGCGCGCGCAACCCTTCGCTGTCCAGCACGCTATTATCCAGGTGAAACCCGTCCAGCGTAACTATGGCTGTCTTGCGTTTTTGCAGGGTCAGACGGCGTGCAAGCTCGCGCGCCAGCGTGGATTTGCCGCACCCCGGCGCACCGGTGATGGCCACAAGTTGCGATGTATCAGGACGGTCACGCAAATGATCCGTCAAAAGATTGACGTGATGGGTGAGTGTGGACACTGGTTTACCTGCTGTTCGTCGGCTTTGCCGTTGTTTTTCAACTCTATCGCGGTTGCCCCCCACGCGCGATCAGTTTTTGCGCGGGATAGGCAAAGCTGTGGCTTCTGCGCTAAGACAGCGATGAAAAGTGGCAACTGCCGCCTCTTTGCCCTAGGTTGCAGAAAAGACGTTAAGAAAAGAGGGTCGTGCGCTGTTACAAAAGGGTCTTTGGTTGTGGCGCGTGCTGTTCGCTGTCGGGCAAACCGCCGGTGAAAAGCACATTGGCCTGATCGCCGCCGGTGTGGCATTTTTCGGCATTTTCGCCATTTTTCCCGGCATTGCTGCCGTGATCGCAATTTTTGGCCTGATGGCCGACCCGATCGTCATTGCCGAACAACTGACCTTAATGGATGACATTATCCCACCGGATGCCTATCGGTTGCTGTCAAACCAGATCAACGGGCTGGTGAATGCGGGCAGGGGCACGCTGGGCTGGGCGACGGTGGTGTCGATCGCGCTGGCGCTGTGGTCGTCGCGCGCGGGGGTCAGCGCGCTGATCGGCGGGTTAAACGCGATCGCAGGCCAGCGGATGCGCAACGGGATCTGGCAGATGGTCGTGGCGCTGTTGCTGACCTTTGCGCTGGTCGCGCTTGCGATTGTGGCAATGACCGTTGTTGTCGTGCTGCCAATCGTGCTGGCCTTTATTCCGCTGGCCACATCAACCGCGTGGCTGCTGGAAGCCGTGCGCTGGATCATCGCGCTGGTCGTTTTGCTGACGGGGCTAAGCCTGCTTTACCGGTTCGGCCCCGCCCGCATGGAGGCCACGCGCGGGCGCTGGATCACCGTGGGGGCCTTTGTGGTGGTGATCCTTTGGGTCGTGGCCTCGGTAGGGTTATCGTATTATCTGACCAATTTCGGCAGTTATAACGAGGTATATGGCTCGATCGGGGCGGTGATCGGTCTGCTGATGTGGCTTTATGTCAGCGCCTATCTGATCCTGCTGGGGGCGGCGCTGAACGTGGCGGTGCATGGCTATGGCAAACCTACGTCACAGCTGCCCGCTGCTGATACACCGGATCATCCCACAGACGGTTCTGCATCACATCCGCAATGACGGCGATTGCGCGGCCCACGTCGCCCGCGTCGATGAACAGCGGGGTAAAGCCGAACCGCATGATATCTGGCGCGCGAAAATCCCCCACCAGCCCGCGTGCGATACAGGCCTGCATCGCGGCATAGCCATCGGCAAAGCGGAACGACACCTGACTGCCGCGTTGGGCCGCATCGCGCGGGCTGGCGAGTGTCAGCATGGGGCAGGCGGCCTCGACCCCTGTGATAAACTGTTCGGCCAACGCGATGGAGGCGCGGCGCAGGGCGGCCATATCGACCGTATCCCAGATATCCATCGCGGCATCGAGTGCTGCCATCTGCAACACCGGCGGCGTGCCGACACGCATCCGTTCGATGCCCGCGCCAGGGCGGTAATCCAGATCGAAGGCAAAGGGTTTTTCATGCCCCAGCCAGCCTGACAGCGCAGGCTGGCACCGGTCAACGTGACGCGGGGCCACATAGATGAACGCAGGCGCGCCCGGCCCGCCGTTGAGGTATTTATAGGTGCAACCGACTGCGAAATCGGCGTTGCTCCCCGCCACATCGACCGCCAGCGCGCCCGCGCTATGGGCCAGATCCCAGACCGTGACGGCGCCCGCCGCATGGGCGGCCTGCGTCAGCGTGGGCATATCGTGCAACCGCCCCGTGCGATAATCGACCTGCGTCAGCATCAGCACCGCCAGATCGTCGTTGATGTGGTTGGCGACATCTTCGGGGGCGACAACGCGTAATTCATGCCCGCGCCCGAGTGATTTGATCAGCCCCTCGGCCATATAGATGTCAGACGGGAAATTGCCGCTGTCAGTGACGATAACCTTGCGGTCGCCCGCCAGATCAATCGCGGCGGCCAGCGCCTGATAGACCTTGATCGACAGGGTATCCCCCAGAACGACGTGGCCCGGTTCCGCCCCGATCAACCGCCCGATCCGGTCGCCCAGGGCGCTGGGCTGCGCCATCCAGCCTGCGCGGTTCCAGCCCGTGATCACCATCTCGCCCCATTCATCGTTCACGGTCTGCGCGACGCGCGCGGCGGTCGCCTTGGGCAGGGGCCCCAGCGAATTGCCGTCAAGGTAAATCATCCCCTCCGGCAGGTGAAAAAGCGCCTTGGTTGCTGCAAAATCGGTCATTATACTTGTCCTCCAGAAATTTCGATTGTCTGCCCGTTCACGCTGCGCGCCGCATCCGAACACAGCCACATCGCAGCACCCGTGGTTTCATCCACCTGCAACAGGCGGCGGTGGCGGTTGCCTTTGGCGATGATGTCGATGGCCCCCTGTTCATCAACATCAAAGCGGCGCATGAGGCCGGGCAACTGGCCCCGCACGATTGCCGTGTCCACGTATCCGGGGCACAGCGCGTTAAAGGTAATGGGGCGGCGCATGTATTCCTCGGATAGGCCACGGATCAACCCGATCACACCATGTTTGGTGACAGTATAGGGAATCGCGTTTTTCAGCCCGCGCACCCCGGCGATGGAACTGACCACGATCATGCGCGCGGCATCATCATCGCCCAGCGTGGCAAGGGCGGCCTGAAAGGTCAGAAAAGCGCCATCAAGGTTCGTCGCCATCATGTGGCGCCAGTCGGCCAGCGTGGTCTGGGCAAAAGGGCCGCCTTCGGCGATGCCCGCATTGGCCACACAAATCCGCACCGGCCCGCGGAGGGCGGCGGCGGCGGCGATACCCTCGCGCACCGATGCTTCGTCCGTCACATCCATTTCCAGCGCGTTCAGGCGTGGGTGCAAGGCGGCGGCTGTGGCCAATGTGTCAGCACGGCGCCCGGTGATCGTCACCTCGGCCCCGGCATGGGCCAGCGCAAGGGCGATTCCCTTGCCGATACCGCTGCCGCCACCTGTCACCAGCGCATGTTTGCCTGCATGTTCCATGATCCGTCCTTTCGTTGCGGCTATGCTAACGCGAAAGGGGGCGTGGACAAGTCCGAAACCAATCGGCAATAAGGGGGTATGAAATGGATTGATATTCCCCCCGTTTGGCTGTTGCTGGCGCTGATCATGACGTGGTTGATCAGCGATCTGCAACCCATGTCGCTTGCCGTTGGTGGCCCGGTGACAGACCTTGCCGGCGGTCTGCTTGTCGGGGCCGGTCTGGTGCTGATGTTGCTGGCCGTCGCCGAAATGCGCAAGCGGCGCACGACTTTCGTGCCGCATCAGGAAGCCAGCGCGCTGGTGACAAGCGGGATATTCAAGCGCACCCGCAACCCGATCTATCTGGGCGATGCCCTGATCCTTGCCGGATTGGCACTGCGCTGGGAAGCGCCGGTCGCGCTTGTTTTGGTGCCGTTGTTCATCGGGACGATCACCCAGCGTTTCATTATTCCCGAAGAAAACATGCTGCGGCGCAAGTTTCGCGCCGAATTTGCCCGCTATTGCGAAAAGACCCGCCGCTGGGTGTGACTTTTAACGCATGATACAAAAGAACTCGCGCCTGCATGTCTTGTGAAATATTCTTCCGCAAGATAATCGTTTAAACTGCAAGAACGCATATGGGGGACAGTCCGTGAAAGTCGGCACACCAAAAGAGATATTTCAAGGCGAAGACAGGGTCGCAATGACTCCGGCCTCGGCCAGGGATCTGCAAAAACTTGGCTATGATTGCGTGATCGAAGCCGGGGCCGGGGCGGCTGCTGGCTTTTCTGATCAGGCTTACAAGGACGCCGGCGTCGATGTGGTGAAAACCGCAGCGGCCCTTTACAAGGCCGCCGATATCGTCGCCAAGGTGCGCCCGCCATCGGATGCCGAGGTCAAGCGCCTCCGCGAAGGCCAAACCCTGATTTCCTTTTTCTATCCTGCGCAAAACAAGGCCTTGATGGAGGCCGCCAACGCCAAGGGTGCAACCGTTATCGCGATGGACATGGTGCCGCGCATTAGTCGCGCGCAAAAAATGGATGCGCTGTCGTCCATGGCCAACATCGCAGGCTACCGCGCCGTGATCGAGGCGGGCAACAATTTCGGCCGTTTCTTTACCGGGCAGATCACTGCCGCCGGCAAGGTGCCCCCGGCCAAAGTGCTGGTGGTCGGCGCAGGTGTGGCCGGATTGGCCGCAATCGGCACATCGACGTCGCTGGGCGCAATTACATACGCCTTCGACGTGCGCCCAGAAGTGGCCGAACAGGTCGAATCAATGGGCGCGGAATTCGTATTCCTTGATTTCGAGGAAGAACAACAGGACGGATCGGCCACCGGCGGCTATGCGGCGGTGTCCAGCCCTGAATTTGCGGCGGCGCAATTGGCCAAGTTCCGCGAAATCGCGCCGGACATGGATATCGTGATCACCACCGCGCTGATCCCCGGGCGCGATGCGCCGGAACTGTGGACCAAGGATATGGTCGACAGCATGAAACCCGGTTCGGTCATCATCGACCTTGCGGCGGAACGCGGCGGCAACTGCAAGCTGACGGTCATGGACGAAAAGATCGTCACCGACAACGGCGTGACGATCATCGGTTACACCGATTTCCCCAGCCGGATGGCGGCACAGGCATCCACGCTTTATGCAACGAACGTGCGCCACATGCTGACGGACCTGACCCCGGATAAAAACGGCGCGCCTGCTCACAACATGGATGACGACGTGATCCGTGGCGCGACAGCGACGCACAAGGGTGAAATCACCTTCCCGCCGCCACCGCCAAAAGTGGCCGCGATTGCCGCAGCCCCAAAAAAGGAAAAGCCAAAAGAACTGACCGCCGAGGAAAAGAAGGCGCAGGAAGTCGCGGCATTCAAACAGCAGACCCGGAATCAGGTGACGTTGCTGACCGTTGGCGCGGTGCTGCTTTTGGGCGTGGGCCTTGTCGCGCCGGCCAGCTTTATGCAGCACTTTATCGTGTTTGTCTTGGCCGTCTTTGTCGGGTTCCAGGTGATCTGGGGCGTGGCCCATTCGCTGCACACGCCGCTGATGGCGGTCACGAATGCGATTTCGTCGATCATCATTCTGGGTGCGCTGACGCAGATCGGATCAGGGTCATTCCTGGTCATCATCCTTGCGGCGCTTGCGGTTTTCATGACCGGCATCAACATATTCGGTGGCTTTCTGGTCACGCGGCGCATGCTCGCCATGTTCCAGAAGTCATAAAGGGGTAAAGAGCAATGGAATACGGTTTTACGACAGCGGCATATGTTGTCGCGGCAGTTCTCTTTATCCTTTCGCTTGGCGGGTTGTCGGGACAAGAAAGCGCGAAACGCGCGGTTTGGTATGGCATTGCGGGCATGGCGCTGGCAATTGCGGCAACGCTGTTTGGCCCTGGTGCTGGTCTGTGGTTGTTGTCGCTGGTCCTGATCGCCAGCGGCGGGATCATCGGCTTTCAACTGGCCACCAAAGTGAAGATGACCCAGATGCCCGAACTGGTTGCAGCGATGCACAGCCTTGTCGGTCTGGCGGCAGTTTTCGTGGGCTTTATCGCGCATTTCGAACTGGGCCGCGTTCTGGCGATGGACGCCAGTGGCAAGGCGGCACTGGAAGGGTTCGCCGCCCTTTTGGCCAAGAAGGATATTGTTGAAATCAACATCCTGCGGGTTGAATTGTTCCTTGGCGTGTTCATCGGTGCAGTTACATTCACCGGATCGGTCATCGCCTATGGCAAGCTGGCGGGCAAGGTGAACACCGCCGCGAACAAACTGCCGGGCGGTCACATGTTGAACGCCGGTGCGGCAGTGATTTCGGTGCTGGCGTTGATCTGGTATTTCAACACCGGTGGGTTTTTCCCGCTGTTCATCATGACGCTAGCCGCACTGTTTATCGGCTATCACCTGATCATGGGGATCGGCGGGGCGGATATGCCTGTGGTCGTGTCGATGCTGAACAGCTATTCCGGCTGGGCGGCGGCGGCGATTGGTTTCAGCCTTGGCAACGACCTGCTGATCGTGGTGGGTGCGCTGGTGGGCTCAAGCGGGGCGATCCTGTCTTATATCATGTGCAAGGCGATGAACCGCAGTTTCATCAGCGTGATCCTGGGCGGCTTTGGCGGCCCATCTGGTGAACAGATGTCGGTCGAGGGTGAGCAGATCGCGATTGACGTCGATGGCGTTGCGACCCTGCTGAACGAGGCGGACAGTGTGATCATCATCCCCGGTTACGGCATGGCGGTGGCACAGGCGCAGGCGGCGGTGGCCGAACTGACCCGCAAGCTGCGCGCCAAGGGCAAGAACGTGCGTTTCGCCATTCACCCGGTTGCGGGTCGTCTGCCCGGCCACATGAATGTGCTGCTGGCCGAGGCCAAGGTGCCCTATGACATCGTGATGGAGATGGACGAAATCAACGAAGATTTCCCAACCACTGACGTGGCCATTGTGATCGGGTCCAACGACATCGTGAACCCGGCTGCCCAGGACGACCCCAACAGCCCTATCGCCGGGATGCCCGTACTGGAATGCTGGAAGGCCAAACAGGTGATCGTGTCGAAACGCGGGCAGGGGACGGGATACTCGGGTATCGAAAACCCCCTGTTCTACAAGGACAACACGCGGATGTTCTATGGTGACGCCAAGGCGTCACTGGATGCGCTGCTGCCCAAGATCGAATAAAGATACGACAGGTAAGATGGGTGATATCACCTATCCTATGGCCCCGCTGGCAACGGCGGGGCTTTTTCTTTGTCGCATGGACAAAGCCCCGTCTGACGCCATATGTCAGACAAGAACTGGAGAAGCCCATGCCCATCAAGAACCGTTTTGCCGAAATGCTGCCCGAGATCACTGCCTGGCGGCGCGACCTGCACGAAAACCCTGAAATCCTGTTTGACACCCACCGCACCGCGCAGGTGGTTGCGGACAAGCTGACCTGTTTTGGCTGTGATGAGGTCGTAACAGGGATCGGGCGCACTGGCGTCATCGGCGTGATCAGGGGCAAGCAGGATACTATGGGCAAGGTGATCGGGTTGCGTGCCGATATGGATGCGCTGCCCATCCACGAGGCGACAGGGCTTGACTATGCATCGAAAACACCCGGCGCGATGCATGCTTGCGGGCATGACGGGCATACCGCGATGCTGCTGGGGGCCGCGCAATATTTGGCGGAAACGCGGAATTTCGACGGCACTGTCGTGGTGATCTTTCAGCCCGCCGAAGAAGGCGGCGGCGGCGGCCGCGAAATGTGCGCAGACGGCATGATGGACCGCTGGAACATTCAAGAGGTATACGGCATGCACAATTGGCCCGGCATACCGCTGGGGCAGTTCGCCATCCGCGAAGGCGCGTTTTTTGCCGCGACCGACCAGTTTGATATCACGATCAAGGGGCGCGGGGGCCACGCCGCCAAGCCGCATGAAACGGTCGATGCCACGGTGGTGGCCGCGCATCTGATCACCGCGCTGCAAACGATCGCCAGCCGCAACGCGGACCCGGTGGATCAGGTGGTGGTGTCGGTCACGTCGGTCGCGTCATCATCCAACGCCTACAACGTCATCGCGCAAGAGGTGCATCTGAAAGGCACCGTGCGCAGCATGTCACCCGCGATGCGCGCCCTTGCCAAGGAACGCCTGACCGCGATTGCGCGGCTGACCGCGGAAAGTCTGGGTGCGGTCGCCGAAGTCGTCTATCATCCGGGCTATCCGGTGATGGTGAACCACGCTGCACAAACAGATTTTGCCGCCGCTGTCGCCCGATCCGTTTCCGGCAAGTGTGATCCGGCGCCGCTGATCATGGGGGGCGAGGATTTCGCCTATATGCTGGAAGAACGCCCCGGCGCCTATATCCTTGTTGGCAATGGCGACAGCGCGCCTGTGCATCATCCTGCCTATAACTTCAACGATGACGCGATCCCTGCGGGCTGTTCCTGGTGGGCGGGCATCGTTGAACAGCGGATGCCGGTCGCCTGATGTGGGAAGAACGTTACCGCGAAAACGACGGCTATCTGTTCGGAACGGAACCGGCGGGGGTGCTGTCGGATAATCCTTGGCTGATCCTGCCGGGGCAATCCGTGCTGTGCGTGGCTGATGGTGAAGGGCGCAACAGCGTGCATCTGGCCCGTGCGGGAATGCAGGTGACGGCATTCGATACCGCCGCGACCGCCGTGACCCGTGCCAACGCGTTGGCGACGGATGCAGGGGTGCAGGTCGATGCGCGTGTTTCAGCTTGGGATGATTGGGACTGGTCGCGCCAGTTCGATATGGTGGTGGCGATCTTTATTCAGTTTGCCAACCCTGCGTTTCGCGCGCGTCAGTTCGTCGATATGCAGCGCGCCCTACGCCCCGGTGGGCGTATTGTGTTGCATGGTTACCGGCCCGAACAGGTGGGGCGTGGCACAGGCGGGCCGCCGCATATTGAAAACATGTATGCTGCTGCGGAACTGACGGCGGCGTTTGGCGGCTGGCAGATCGAACGCTGCGCAGCCTATGAACGCGACCAGCGATCAGGGCGGGGGCATGTGGGGCAGGCGGCATTGCTTGACTATATCGCCCGAAAGCCCGGCATCTAGCGCGCGGTCCGGCGAAATTATCCGCCGGTGTGCGACATGTGGCGACTGACCTGCCCATCGACCTTTTGGCGCGAATAATCGAAATCATGGCCCTTCGGTTTCAGGGCAATTGCGGCGCGAATGGCAGCTTCCAGATCGGCGTCCGCCTCTGACGCGCGCAGGGGCGCGCGCAGGTCGGAATGGCCTTCCTGTCCCAGACAGGTATAGATTTCGCCGGTGCAGGTGATCCGCACGCGGTTACAACTTTCGCAGAAATTATGGGACAGCGGTGTGATGAACCCGATTTTCTGGCCCGTGTTTTCCACCCGCACATAGCGCGCAGGTCCGCCCGTGCTTTCGGGCAGGTCGGTCAGGGCCGACCGTTCGGCCAGCCGCGCGCGCAGGTCTTTCAGCGACCAGTATTGGCCGATCCGGTCTTCGTTGCCAATATCGCCCATCGGCATCACCTCGATGAATGTGATGTCGATGTCACGCGACGCGCACCAATCGGTCAGGGTGAACAATTCGTCTTCGTTGAACCCTTGCAGGGCGACTGTGTTGATCTTGACCCGCAGACCGGCCTTTTGCGCGGCATCAATCCCGCGCATCACCTGCGGCAGGCGGCCCCAGCGCGTGATGCGGGCGAATTTTTCCTCGTCCAATGTATCAAGCGAGATATTGATCCGCCGCACACCTGCGGCGTACAGATCATCCGCGTATTTTTCCAACTGGCTGCCATTGGTCGTCAGCGTCAGTTCGCGCAGCGCACCACTGTCCAGATGGCGGGTCATGGCGCGAAAAAAGGTCATGATATCGCGCCGCACCAGCGGTTCACCGCCCGTGATGCGCAGTTTGCGCACGCCCAGACGGATGAATGCCGAACACATGCGGTCCAGCTCCTCTAGTGTGAGCAATTCCTTTTTGGGCAGGAACTGCATGTTTTCGGACATGCAGTAAACGCAGCGGAAATCACAGCGGTCCGTCACGGATACCCGCAGGTATTCGATAGCGCGCGCGAAGGGGTCGATCAATGCTTGGGTCATGATGTCAAGTTATGCCCCGTCGCGGGGTTTCGCAAGCCCGATCGGCACACGTCAGGGCGGGTTTCAGCCCGGCCTAGGGGGCCAGATGCGCGGCGGCCGCTTTCGCTGTGGCAGGGGGCATAGTATCACCGTAGGTGTCCAGAAAGGCGCGCACGCGGTCGGGGTCATGTTTGGATAAATCGCGCAACCAGCCTGCCAGCGCACGCGCGACGATGCGGTCAGGGTCGGCGGCAGATTGCGCCGCCCAGTCCAGCACACGTTCGCGCAGGGCAAGATCGCCCGCTTTGGGGTGGTTCAGTTTTGCCCATGGCAGGGTCATGGCAAAGGCGGGCCGCCGCATCCACGGATTGTCTGACGTGATCCATGTTGCAACAAGATCCAGCCGCGCAGGATCTGCCACCAGCCGTTTCTGCCCCGCAGTGCAAACCGCGTCGGCAATGGGCAGGCTGTCGCAGTCGGGCAACCATGCAACGATCATGTTCCATGCGTCGCTGTCATCGGGGCGGATGCGCGCCTGCGTCAGCAGTTTGGCGGCGATAATGCGCGCCTCGTGGATATTACTTTTCCACAGGCCCCGCGCCAGCACCAGCCGCGTGTCCGGATCAAGGGCGGCGCGCCAATCCTTGGCCAGCGCATCAATCACCGGGTTCGTCACGCCCAGATAGGGGCGGTCTACCTTGTGATAGCGGTGCGCGGCAGAGGCTTTGGCCGGGGCGGCGTGGTCGCGCAGGGCGGCGAGGGCATCAGATGTTTTCATTCGACAGTCACCGATTTGGCAAGGTTGCGGGGCTGGTCTACATCCGTGCCTTTGGCAATGGCGGTATGATAGGCCAGCAGTTGCGCGGGAATGGCATACAGGATCGGCGCAAGGAACGGGTCGATCGGTGGCATCAGGATCGTGTCCCAGACGCCGGCGCCAGCCTCGGCAGCGCCCTTTTCATCGGTGATCAACAAAACCTTGCCGCCCCGCGCCATGACCTCTTGCATATTGGAAACCGTCTTGTCGAACAGCGCATCGCGCGGGGCCATGACGATCACGGGCACGTTTTTATCGACCAGCGCGATGGGGCCGTGTTTCAATTCGCCAGATGCATAAGCTTCGGCATGGATATAGCTGATTTCCTTTAGTTTCAGCGCGCCTTCCAGCGCCAGCGGATACATCGCGCCGCGCCCCAGAAACAGGATATCGCGCGCCTCGGCCAGTTTGCGGGCCACGTCGCGGGTCTTGTCCGCGATCCCCAGCGCAAGGTTCATCACCCCCGGCAGGCCGCGCAGGGCCGCCAGTTTTTCGGCCAGTTCCGCCGGGCTGACCCGGCCCCGCACCGCTGCGGCGTGCAGCACCAGAATGGCCATCGTTGTCAACTGGCATGTGAATGCCTTGGTCGAGGCGACGCCAATTTCCGTGCCCGCCAGAATGGGCAGCGGCAAATCGCTTTCGCGCGCGATGGAACTTTCGGTGACGTTGACGACCGACACGATTTGTTGCGCTTTGCCCGCCATATAGCGCAGAGCAGCCAGCGTATCGGCGGTTTCACCCGACTGGCTGACAAAAATGGCGACGGTGCCGGGTGTGACAGGCGGTTCACGATAGCGGAATTCGGACGCGACATCGACCTCGACAGGGATACCGGCGATCTGTTCGAACCAGTATTTCGCGACCATGCAGGCGTAAAATGCGGTGCCGCAGGCCACTAACGTCAGGCGTTCGATCTTCGTGAAATCCAGCCCTGGTGCGGGCAGGGTAATCGCCGTGGCATCGGCGTTGATATATTGGGCCAGCGCGCCTTGCAGCACGGTGGGCTGTTCGGCGATTTCCTTGGCCATAAAGTGTTTATAGCCGCCCTTGTCCACGCGGGCGGCATCGACCTGAATCGTCTTGATCGGGCGCTGCACCGCAGCGCCACTGGCATCGCGGATGTCCAGCGTGTTGCGGGTGATGACGGCCCAGTCGCCTTCGTCCAGATAAGTCAGCTTGTCGGTCATCGGAGCCAGCGCGATGGCGTCAGACCCGACGAACATTTCACCATCCCCATGCCCGATTGCCAGCGGTGACCCCTTGCGCGCGGCGATCAACAGATCGTCGTGGCCTTCGAACAGAAAACACAGCGCATAGGCACCTTCCAGCTTTGCGATGGTCGCGGCGGCGGCGTCTTGCGGGGTCATGCCCTGATCAAGGAAATATTGCGCCAGCAGGGCCACTGTTTCGGTGTCGGTGTCGGTTTCATAGCTGATGCCATGATCCGCCAGAAACGCGCGCAAGTCGCGGAAATTTTCGATGATCCCGTTATGCACCACCGCCACGCCGCCGGCGCGATGCGGATGCGCGTTGCCAACGTTGGGCGCGCCATGTGTGGCCCAGCGGGTGTGGCCGATGCCTGATTTGCCCGCCAGCGGGTCATGCACCAGCAAATCCTGTAAATTCAACAGCTTGCCTACCGCGCGCCGCCGGTCAAGCACACCATCGTTCACCGTGGCGATGCCCGCACTGTCATAGCCGCGATATTCCAGCCGCTTCAGCGCCTCAACCAGAATAGGTGCAGCCTCGTGCTGACCCAGAACCCCGATAATGCCACACATGGGTTAACCTTTCCTTGCTTTGAGATCGCGCAGTTTCTGTATCAGACGGCGGGCAAGGCCCGGTTTGTTGACCTGCCGCGCGCGCCCGATGGCCAGATCACCCGCGGGCACATCGCTGGTAATGACCGACCCGCTGCCGGTCATGGCAGAATCGCCGACGCTGACAGGGGCGACCAGCATGGTGTTGGATCCGATAAATGCATCGGCCCCGATCACCGTTTTGTGCTTGAACACCCCGTCATAATTGCAGGTGATCGTGCCTGCACCGATATTGGTGCGCGCGCCGATGTCCGCGTCACCGATATAGGTCAGGTGGTTGACCTTGGCCCCTTCGGCGATCTGTGCGTTTTTGATTTCCACGAAATTGCCGACCTTGACGCCTTCTGCCAGTTCCGCACCGGGGCGCAGCCGCGCAAAGGGGCCGACGACCGCGCCGCGGCTGACGTGGCAGCCTTCAAGATGGGAAAACGCCAGGATCGTGGCACCCGATTCGACGGTGACACCAGGGCCAAAGACGACGTTGGGGGCGATAATGCTGTCGCGGCCGATCACCGTGTCATGGGCGAAAAACACCGTTTCGGGGGCGGTCAGGGTCACACCGTCGTCTTGCGCTGTGCTGCGGGCGCGGGCCTGAAACTGCGCCTCTGCCATGGCCAGTTCGGCGCGCGAATTGATTCCCCGCGTTTCGGCCTCATCACATTGCACCACGGTCGCGCGCAGGCCTTGGGCGCGGGCGATGCCCACGATGTCGGTCAGATAGTATTCGCCCGCTGCATTGTCGTTATTCACCTTGTCGATCAGCGCGAAAAGGGTGGCGGCATTTGCCGCGACCACACCGCTGTTGCAGAGGGTCACGGCGCGTTCATCGGCTGTGGCATCCTTGAATTCCACAATCCTGTCCAACTGGTCGTCTTTCAGGATCAACCGGCCATAGCGCGCAGGGTCAGTGGCATCAAACCCCAGCACGACGATATCATGCGTCAGCCGTGCCGCGGCCATCGCGGCCAATGTCTCGGGTGTGATGAACGGTGTGTCGCCATAAAGCACGATGGCATCGCCATCAAAGCCCGCCAGCGCATCACGCGCCTGTGCGACGGCATGGGCGGTGCCCAACTGTTCGTCTTGCAGCACAATTACCGCGTCAGGGTCATAGTCCTGCGCGGCCCTGGCCACGGCATCGGCCCCATGACCTGCCACAATGACAGTGCGCGCGGGGTCAAGCGCGCCGCCTGCCTTCATCGCATGCACCAGCATCGGCGCGCCTGCGATGTCATGCAGCACCTTGGGCCGGTCCGAATTCATGCGCGTGCCCATGCCTGCGCCAAGGATGATTAGTGCGGTCGCCATTTCTGCCTCGAATTCCGGTCTTGTTGATGACGCTTCTAGCGGGATGTGTGATGATCACAAGGGCAGGGGGTTCACATCAGTTTACAGGGCGTTACAGAAGGCGGGCAAAGAATTTATGGGACAGGGCGGAATGCGCACAGTGATTTTCGATCTCGACGGCACGTTGGCCGATACCAGCGGCGATTTGATCGCGGCGGCGAATCATTGTTTTCGCGGGCTTGGCCTGGGCGATCTGCTGGACCCTGCACATGATGCCGCCACGGCCCTGCGCGGCGGGCGGGCGATGCTGACGCTGGGGTTCAGCCGCGTGGGCGGATTTGATGCGGCCCATGTCGATGCGCAATACCCTGTGCTGCTGGCCGCCTATGCCGATGCGATCGACACCCACACAGTGCTTTACCCCGGCGCGATGGATGCGGTGGCGCGGTTGCGCGCCGATGGCTATGCCGTGGGTATCGCCACCAACAAACCCGAAGGTCTGGCCGAAACCCTGATGCGCAGTCTTGGGGTGCGCGATGAATTTGCATCATTGATCGGGGCCGATACGCTGCCGGTGCGCAAGCCCGACCCTGAACACCATTTCGAGGCCGTGCGCCGCGCAGGCGGCGATGTGCGCCGGTCGCTGTTGGTGGGCGATACCGCGACCGACCGCGACACATCGCGCAATGCAGGCGTGCCGTCGGTGCTGGTGACCTTCGGACCGGGCCGCGAAGCGGTGCTGGCGCTGGACGCCGAGGCAACGATCGACAGCTATGACGAACTGCCCGGCGTGGTGGCCCGCCTGATCGGTTGAGGATTGACGGGGCGCTTGCGGGGCCACAAGATCAGGCGATGACAGAGAATTTCACAGGCAGTTTCACCCAACAGGAACCGATTCCCGAAGAAGGCATCGCAGGGGCGGTTGCCATCATGCAAACGGGGCGCCTGCACCGCTATAACACCGCACCGCACGAGGTGTCGCAGACGGCCCTGCTGGAGGAGGAATTTGCTGCCAGCGTCGGTGCGGCATACTGCCTTGCCGTGGCATCGGGTGGTTACGCCATGGCGACGGCCCTGCGCGCCTGCGGGGTAAAGCATGGGGACACGGTGCTGACCAACGCCTTTACGCTGGCGCCTGTGCCCGGTGCCATTGCTGCCGTGGGGGGCGTGCCGATCTATGTCGGTGTCACCCCTGATCTGGTGATCGACCTTGAAGATCTGGCGGGCAAACTGGACCGCGCGCGCGTGTTGCTTTTGTCGCACATGCGCGGGCATATCTGCGATATGGACAGGCTGATGGCGCTATGCAACGCCGCTGGTGTGACCGTGATCGAGGATTGCGCGCATACAATGGGTGCCGCATGGGATGGCACGCCCAGCGGGCGCTGGGGCAAGTTCGGCTGTTATTCCACCCAGACCTACAAACACATCAATTCCGGCGAGGGCGGATTGCTGATCAGTGACGATGCCGACGGTATGGCGCGGGCAATCATCCTGTCAGGCAGTTATATGCTGTATGAAAAACACCGTGCAGCACCACCACCCGAAACATTCGCGCAGATCAAATATGAAACGCCCAATATCTCGGGGCGGATGGACAATCTGCGCGCCGCGATCCTGCGCCCGCAACTGCGCGATCTGGCCACGCAAGCACGGCGCTGGAACGACCGTTACCGCGTGTTGGAAACCGGGCTGGCCGATACGCCGGGGCTGCGGCTGATCCCGCGCCCCGACAAGGAACATTTCGTCGCCTCGTCGTTCCAGTTTCTGTTGCTGGATTGGGCGGCGGATGCGGTGGCCGATGTGCTGCGCCGGTGCGCCGCGCGCGGGGTTGAGCTGAAATGGTTCGGCGGGGCAGAACCCACTGGATTTACCTCGCGCTATGACAGCTGGCGCTATGCGCCTAGCCCGCCGATGCCGCAAACCGACCGCGTGCTGGCAGGCATCATCGACATGCGCCTGCCGTTGACATTCAGCCTTGACGACTGCGCCCTGATTGCACGCATCATCCGGGCAGAGGTGTCAGCCGTGTATCAGCGACCGGCCGCCGCCCAATAATCGTGTAAAAATGACTCGACAGATGTGACCCCACAAGCCTACAACTGAACAAGCGTTCAATTAACCGGAGCCGCGCCATGTTTCATGCCTCAATGACATTCGATCTGGGCGAGGATGTGAACGCCCTGCGCGATATGGTCCACGACTGGGCGCAGACCCGCGTGAAACCGATGGCGGCGCAAATTGACCGCGACAATCTCTTTCCCCCTGAACTCTGGCCCGAAATGGGCGAATTGGGCCTGCTGGGTGTGACAGTGGGTGAAGAATACGGCGGCGCGGGCATGTCATACCTTGCCCATACCGTCGCGGTAGAGGAAATTGCCCGCGCCAGCGCATCGGTGTCGCTGTCCTATGGGGCGCATTCCAACCTTTGCGTCAACCAGATCAAGCTGAACGGGAATGATGCACAAAAGGCGAAATACCTGCCGCGCCTGATTTCGGGCGACCATGTGGGCGCGCTAGCGATGTCAGAGGCAGGGGCCGGGTCTGACGTGGTGGCGATGTCGCTGCGGGCGGAAAAGCGCAACGATCATTACCGCCTTAACGGCAACAAATACTGGATCACCAACGGCCCCGATGCCGACACGCTTGTTGTCTATGCCAAGACCGATCCTGATGCGGGGTCAAAAGGGATCACGGCGTTTTTGATCGAAAAAGGAATGACGGGTTTCAGCACTAGCCCGCATTTTGACAAGCTGGGGATGCGCGGGTCGAACACGGCTGAACTGGTTTTCGATGATGTGGCCGTGCCGTTCGAAAACGTGCTGGGCGAAGAAGGGCGCGGTGTGCGTGTTCTGATGTCCGGCCTCGATTACGAACGTGTCGTGCTGGCGGGGATCGGGCTGGGGATCATGGCGGCCTGTCTGGATGAAATCATGCCTTATCTTGCGTCGCGTAAACAATTCGGCCAGCCCATCGGAAACTTCCAACTGATGCAGGGCAAGATTGCCGATATGTATACGGCGATGAATTCTGCCCGCGCCTATGTTTATGAGGTGGCGCGCGCCTGCGACCGAGGCACCGTGACGCGGCAAGACGCTGCCGCCTGCTGCCTTTATGCCAGTGAAGAGGCGATGAAACAGGCGCATCAGGCGGTGCAGGCGATGGGCGGCGCGGGGTTTCTGGCCGACGCGCCCGTCGCGCGGCTGTTCCGCGATGCGAAACTGATGGAAATCGGCGCCGGCACGTCCGAGATCAGGCGGATGCTGGTGGGCCGCGAATTGATGGGGGCGATGGGGTGAAACGCTGGATGGTCTTTATCCCCGTCGCCGCGCTGGCCGTCTTTGCCGGGGTGCTGGGGTTGCGGATGGGGCAGGTGCCGTCCGAGACAGAGATTATCAACCGCT
The DNA here is from genome assembly GCF_014859355.1 of Yoonia sp. GTDB lineage: Bacteria > Pseudomonadota > Alphaproteobacteria > Rhodobacterales > Rhodobacteraceae > Yoonia. Next base: position 38,473 of record NZ_JACUUJ010000011.1, read on the forward strand.
ATGCCGCCGCCTATCTGGATATGTCGCCCGCCGGGGCCAGCCTGACCGATTGCGCCGCCACCACGCACCCTGATCCCGGCGTGCGCATGGTGATTACCTGCGTGCATCCCAACGGCGTTGCCACGACATTTTACGCGGGTCCGCGCGGTGAACCACTGCCCGACCCACACCAAGGACCAGCCGCATGAGCGATGCCGAGATTCACCTTGCCGCGTTGAAAAAGGTGCGCGATGCGGCAGAACAGGCCGCCCTTGGCGGCGGCGAAAAATCCCGCACGCGTCATGTTTCGCGGGGCAAGATGCTGCCGCGTGACCGTGTGGCCAGCCTGCTGGACACCGGCAGCCCATTTCTGGAAATCGGTGCAACGGCAGCGCATGACATGTATGACGGGGCCGCCCCCTGTGCCGGTGTGATCGCGGGTGTGGGGCTTGTGAATGGCGCGCAGGTGATGGTTGTCTGCAACGATGCGACGGTCAAGGGCGGCACCTATTACCCGATGACGGTGAAAAAACACCTGCGCGCGCAAGAAATCGCTGCGGCCTGCCGTCTGCCCTGCGTCTATCTGGTCGATAGCGGCGGCGCGAACTTGCCCAATCAGGACGAGGTGTTCCCCGACCGCGACCATTTCGGCCGTATCTTTTACAATCAGGCGCAAATGTCGGCGGCGGGTATCCCGCAGATTGCGGTTGTCATGGGATCCTGCACGGCAGGCGGCGCCTATGTGCCGGCGATGGCCGATGTGTCAATCATTGTGCGGGATCAGGGCACGATCTTTCTGGCCGGTCCGCCGCTGGTCAAGGCCGCGACGGGTGAGGTGGTGAGCGCCGAGGCGCTGGGCGGCGGCGATGTGCATACCCGCCTGTCCGGTGTGGCCGATTATCTGGCCGAAGATGACGCCCATGCGCTCGCACTCGCGCGGCAGGCGGTGGCGTCTTGCAATCTTGATAATATTTCGAATGTCAATCGCTTGTCATCCGAACCCCCGGCACTTGATCCGGCGACATTGTTCGATGTGATCCCCGCCGACCTGCGCACGCCCTATGATATCCGCCAGGTGATTGGCCGGATAGTGGACGGGTCGCGCTTTGACGAATTCAAGGCGCGGTTTGGCGAAACGCTGGTTTGCGGGTTCGCCCATATTGACGGCTGGCCCTGTGGGATCGTGGCCAACAACGGGGTGCTGTTTTCCGAAAGCGCGCAAAAGGGTGCACATTTTGTGGAACTGTGCAGCCAGCGGAAAATTCCGCTGGTGTTTTTGCAAAACATCACGGGCTTTATGGTCGGGCAGAAATACGAAAACGAAGGCATCGCGCGTCACGGGGCCAAGATGGTGACAGCGGTGGCAACCACGAAGGTGCCCAAGATCACGATGGTCGTGGGCGGATCATTTGGCGCGGGAAATTATGGCATGTCTGGTCGGGCTTACAGCCCGCATTTCATGTGGTCGTGGCCGACCAGCCGGATCAGCGTGATGGGCGGCGAACAGGCTGCGGGCGTGCTGGCGACAGTGAAACGCGATGCCATCGAACGGGCGGGCGGTGAATGGTCGGCGGCAGAGGAAGCGGCCTTCAAACAGCCTACGATTGATATGTTCGCGCAGCAATCGCACCCGCTTTATGCCAGCGCGCGGCTGTGGGACGATGGAATCATCGACCCGCGCAAATCGCGCGAGGTGCTGGCGCTGTCGCTCGCCGCCGCCTGTAACGCGCCAATAGAGGAGACACGTTTCGGCGTGTTCCGGATGTAATGGCCATGTTTGACAAGATCCTCATCGCCAACCGGGGCGAAATTGCCTGCCGGATCATACGCACCGCGCTGGCCATGGGGGTGCGGACGGTGGCGGTGTATTCCGATGCGGATAACATGGCATTGCATGTGCAGCTGGCGGATGAGGCGGTGCGGCTGGGTCCAGCCCCCGTGGCTGACAGTTACCTGCGGGGTGACCTGATTATTCAGGCGGCGTTGGATACCGGCGCACAGGCGGTGCATCCGGGCTATGGGTTTTTGTCCGAAAACCCTGATTTCGTTGATGCGGTGACGGCGGCGGGGCTGGTGTTTATCGGCCCGTCGGCGGATGCAATTCGGGCGATGGGGCTGAAGGATGCGGCCAAGGCGCTGATGGCAAAGGCAGGCGTGCCTGTCGTGCCGGGGTATCATGGCAATAATCAGGAGCCGGATTTTTTAGCTAAAAAAGCCGATGAGACCGGCTATCCGGTCTTGATCAAGGCGGTTGCGGGGGGCGGCGGCAAGGGCATGCGCCTGGTCGAGACGCGACCAAGTTTTCGCGAAAATTTGGCCTCTGCCCAGGCCGAGGCGCGCACGGCCTTTGGCAACCCCGATGTGCTGATCGAAAAATACATCACCACCCCCCGCCATATAGAGGTGCAGGTGTTCGGCGATGGCACGGATGCGGTGCATCTGTTCGAACGCGATTGTTCGCTGCAACGCCGCCATCAAAAGGTGATCGAGGAAGCCCCCGCACCGGGCATGACCGACGCGATGCGCAAGGCTATGGGCGACGCGGCGGTGACGGCAGCAAAGGCGATTGGCTATGCTGGCGCAGGCACCATCGAATTCATCGTGGACGGCTCTGACGGGCTGCACCCTGACCGCTTCTGGTTTATGGAAATGAATACGCGGTTGCAGGTGGAACATCCCGTGACAGAGGCGATCACCGGCGTTGATCTGGTCGCGTGGCAATTGCGCGTCGCCGCAGGCGAGGCGCTGCCCGCACGGCAAGAAGATCTGGCAATCACAGGCCACGCGTTCGAGGCGCGGCTATATGCCGAGGACGTGCCAGCAGGGTTCCTGCCCGCCACAGGCGTGATCGAGCATCTGGAATTTCCCGATAACGCCCGCATCGACAGCGGCGTTGTTGCCGGGTCCGAGGTTTCACCATGGTATGACCCCATGATCGCCAAGGTCACAGTTCACGGGGAGGATCGCGCAACTGCGCTGCGGGCGCTGTCGGCGGCGCTGGATCAGACGCAGGTGGCGGGCACGGTGACCAACATCGGTTTCCTGCGGGCGCTGTCGCGCGATCCGGGGTTTGTTTTGGGCAAGGTTGATACCGGGCTGATTGCGCGCGAACAGGCGCGGCTTTGCGCGGCGCCTGTGCCGGATGCGCTTGCAGTTGCGGTCGCGGCTGTTGTGGCGGCGGGGATCGGGCGGGATGCGCTGGCGGGCTTTACGCTGTGGGAACCGCTGGGCCGGGATATTTTGCTGGCCCATGCGGGCGCGGATGTTGCCGTGCGGCTGATGGTTCATGCGGGTGGCCGTTGTGATGTGACGGTGGGCGCTGAACATATGGCATTGCGCTGGCGCGGCGATGACTGGGGCCTGCCTGCGGTGCGGCATGGCGGGCGTGTCACGGTTTTTGGCCCGCAAACGCTGACCTTTGATATTGTCGATCCGCTGGCGCGCGCCGGCGATGCCTTTGGCGGTGACACGGTGCTGGCCCCGATGCCGGGGCTGGTGCATGATGTGGCCGTCAGCGTCGGGCAGCCGGTCTGCGCGGGCGACCGATTGGTGGTGTTGGAGGCGATGAAGATGGAACATGTGCTGCGCGCGCCCCGCGACGGGGTGATTGCCAGCGTTGCAGTGGCAAAGGGCGACCAGGTGACGGCGGGGGCGCTGATGGTGGCGCTGGAGGCGGTGGAATGATCCGGTTGCATCACTGCCCTCAGACCCGGTCGATGCGCAGTCTTTGGTTGCTGTATGAAGTCGGGGTGGATTTCGAACTGGTTGTCTACCCGTTTGATAAGACGCTGCGCGAAGAACCTTACCGGTTGCTAAACCCTACGGGCCGGGTGCCGACGCTGGAGATTGACGGCGTTGTGCTGACCGAAAGCGGGGCCATCGCGCAATACCTGTGCGCGCGCTTTCCTGCGGTGGGCCTTGGGCGCGGGCCGGCTGATGCGGAATGGGCGGCGTGGCTGAACTGGATTCATTTTGCCGAAACCATCAGCCAGCATTGCGCGGCACTGACCCAGCAGCATGTTGCCCTGCGCGATGATCATATGCGCAGCCCGATCATCATGCAGCTGGAGGCCAAGCGACTTGTACGCACGCTGGGCACGGTCGAGGCAGCGTTTCAGGCAGACTATCTTTTGTCGTCTTTTTCGGCCGCGGATGTGGGCGTGGGGCAGGCGGTTTACATGGCGGCGCATTTTGTCAAACTTGAAGGGTTTCCGAAGGTTGCGGCGTGGTATGGCCGGTTACAGGAACGGCCTGCGTTTCAAAAGGCATTGCCGGACGGTCCAGGCCTATATGCGCAGAGTTTTTATCCGGCCTGGGATGTGGCGCCATGAGGGGCGCGCGGCCCCCGTCCCGGCCTTTGGCATGCACACCCCCGGGATATTTATGCTCGGAAGATGCGGGGCGTCATGGCTGAGTTTGTGCGGATTCACGAGGTTGGCCCGCGTGACGGGTTGCAGAATGAACCGGCGCTGATTGGGGTGGACCGCAAGGTCGCGCTGATTGATCTGCTGGGCACATCGGGTTTGCGCGATATCGAGGTGGGCAGTTTCGTCAGCCCCAAGTGGGTGCCGCAGATGGCCGATACCGATCGCGTGCTGGCCCGGCTGCGCCCTGTTGCGGGTGTGCGTTACGGTGTGTTGGTGCCCAATCTGCGCGGCTGGGACGGGTTTGTTGCAGCCCGCGTGCCCGGTGTCACCTACGAGGTGGCGGTGTTCATTTCCGCATCCGAAGGGTTTTCGCAAAGCAACCTGAATTGTTCCATCGCCACATCGGTGGAACGTCTGACGCCTGTGGTGCACGCGGCGCAGGCGGCGGGGGTTGGTGTGCGGGGGTATATTTCCTGTGTCACAGATTGCCCGTTCGATGGCCCGGTGCCGCCCGAAGCCGTGGCGCGCGCGGCGGCAATGTTGCGAAAGGTGGCGCCGATGCAGGTGTCACTGGGCGACACGATCGGAAAGGGCACGCCCGCGCGTGTGGCGGCGATGCTGGATGCGGTGATGGTGGTGGTGCCTCTGGCGGATCTGGCGGGGCATTTTCATGATACCGGTGGTCGCGCGCTTGCCAATGTAAAGATGGCGCTGGACATGGGCCTGCGCGCCTTTGACAGCGCGGTGGGGGGGCTTGGCGGGTGCCCCTATGCGCCGGGTGCGCCGGGCAACCTTGCAACCGAGGCGCTGCTGGAACTGGTGCATGGGTTGGGCTTTACCACGGGCGTGGACGTGGATGTGATTGCCAAAGCGGCTGAGATGGCGAGGGCGATGCGATGATTGATCTGACAGTCGACGGGCGCGGCGTGGCGACCCTGGCGCTGGCGCGGCCCGAAAAACATAATGCGTTGTCACAGGCGCTGATTGACGCAGTGCGCAAGGCCACTGACCGAATCGCCGCTGACCGAGGGGTCCGCGTTGTTGTGTTGACCGGGCGGGGCGTTTCTTTTTGTGCGGGTGGCGATCTGGGATGGATGCGCGACCAGATGGCCGGTGACGCGGTGATGAAACGGGCAGCGGCCCGGTCTTTGGCGGATATGTTGGGCGCGCTGAATACACTGCCACAGCCGGTCATTGGCCGTTTGCAGGGAAATGCCTTTGGCGGTGGGGTGGGGCTGGCCTGCGTTTGTGATGTGGCAATTGCCACGGATCACGCGAAATTCGGGCTGACGGAAACGAAACTGGGTCTGATTCCCGCAACGATCGGCCCTTATGTGCTGGCGCGGATGGGCGAAGCGCATGCGCGGCGTGTGTTCATGTCGGCGCGGGTGTTTGATGCAGCCGAGGCTGTGACGCTGGGGATTGTCGCCAAAGCAGTCCCAGCCAGTGCGTTGGACGCGGCGGTTGCGGCCGAAGTCGCGCCTTATCTGTCATGCGCACCGGGGGCGGTGGCGGCGGCCAAGGCTTTGGCGCGCAGCCTTGGCCCTGTCATTGATCCTGCAACGGTTGCCCGGTCGGTCGATGCCCTGATCGCACGCTGGGAAAGCGATGAAGCCGCGCAGGGGATTGCGGCGTTTTTCGGTAAAAAACCTGCCCCTTGGGCATGATGTCGGCGCGGGCCAGTGGCAAGATGACGCCCTGAAAAACACCGTGAATCAGGCTTGGCTTTGGTTGACCGCGCTGGGGTGCGGGGGTATGCAACACACAGTCGCTTTGATCCGCCGTGTGGCGTACCGTGCTGAAAGGAACTTCCTTTGCAGGAAATGTTGTCCGAATATCTGCCGATCATGATCTTTCTGGGGCTGGCGATCGCGCTGGGCCTGATCCTGATTCTGGCTGCGGCCATTGTCGCCGTGCGTAACCCCGACCCTGAAAAGGTGTCGGCCTATGAATGTGGTTTCAACGCCTTTGACGATGCGCGGATGAAATTCGATGTCCGGTTTTATCTGGTGTCGATCCTGTTCATCATCTTCGATCTTGAGGTCGCGTTCCTGTTCCCATGGGCCGTCGCGTTTGGCGATATTTCAATGACGGCATTTTGGTCGATGATGGTATTTCTGGGCGTGCTGACGATTGGCTTTGCCTATGAATGGAAGAAAGGGGCGCTGGAATGGGAGTGATGACCGGAACCGCCGTGGGGGCCGACAAGGAACACGCCACGCAAACCCTGAACCGCGAATTGCAGGACAAGGGGTTTCTTGTCACCAGCACCGCTGACATCATCAACTGGGCGCGCACCGGATCGCTGCACTGGATGACATTTGGTCTGGCCTGTTGTGCGGTCGAAATGATGCATACATCCATGCCGCGCTATGATCTCGAACGGTTCGGCACCGCGCCGCGCGCCAGCCCGCGCCAGTCTGATCTGATGATCGTGGCGGGCACGCTGACCAACAAGATGGCGCCGGCCCTGCGCAAGGTCTATGACCAGATGCCTGAACCACGTTACGTGATCTCGATGGGGTCGTGTGCCAATGGTGGCGGGTATTATCATTACAGCTATTCCGTGGTGCGGGGCTGTGACCGGATCGTGCCGGTGGATATCTATGTGCCGGGCTGCCCACCTACGGCAGAAGCGCTGCTTTATGGTATCCTGCAATTGCAACGCAAGATGCGCAGAACCGGGACAATCGTGCGCTGATCGCCCGGCGGCGTGACAAGCGTGCGTCAGGCACCTGTGAAAAGGAATTACGATGACCGAAGCCTTGCAAGAACTTGGCACCCATCTGGAAATGAAACGCACAGACTGTGTGTTGTCATGGCATGTCGTGCATGACGAACTGACGGTGACTGTCGCGCCGTCATCGCTGGTCAGCTTTGTCGAGTTTCTCAAGTTGGACCAAGGGTGCCAGTTTTCGACGCTGGTGGATATCACGGCGGTGGATTATCCCAGCCGGGCCAAGCGGTTCGATGTCGTCTATCATTTCCTGAGCATGTATCAGAACCAGCGTATCCGCCTGCGGGTGCAAATCCGCGAAGAAGATGTGTTGCCGTCGATCCTGTCGGTGCATCCTGCCGCAAACTGGTTCGAACGTGAAGTATTTGACATGTTCGGCATTCTGTTTTCGGGCCACCCTGATTTGCGCCGCATCCTGACCGATTATGGTTTCCGCGGGCATCCGCTGCGCAAGGATTTTCCGACAACAGGCTACACCGAGGTGCGATACGACGAGGTGCAAAAGCGTGTCGTCTATGAACCTGTCAGCCTTGTGCAGGAATATCGCCAGTTTGATTTCATGTCGCCTTGGGAAGGGGCCCAATACATTCTGCCGGGCGATGAAAAGACCAAGGAGGCCGCGAAATGATGGACGGCGATATCCGGGTGAATACCTATGATGACGGATCCACTGACGCTGTGAGTGGCGAACAGAAGATACGTAATTTCAACATCAACTTTGGCCCGCAACACCCTGCCGCGCATGGTGTTTTGCGGCTGGTGCTGGAACTGGACGGTGAAATCGTCGAACGCTGTGACCCGCATATTGGCCTGCTGCACCGTGGCACCGAAAAGTTGATGGAATCGCGCACCTATCTGCAAAACCTGCCCTATCTGGACCGGCTTGATTACGTGTCGCCGATGAACCAGGAACATGCTTGGTGTCTGGCCATCGAACGGCTGACCGGCACGCAGGTGCCGCGCCGCGCCAGCCTGATCCGGGTGCTGTATTCCGAAATCGGGCGCATTCTGTCGCATCTGCTGAATGTCACGACACAGGCCATGGACGTTGGTGCGCTGACGCCGCCGCTTTGGGGCTTTGAAGAACGCGAAAAGCTGATGGTGTTTTACGAACGCGCCTGCGGGGCGCGTTTGCACGCCGCCTATTTCCGCCCCGGCGGGGTGCATCAGGATCTGCCGGATCAACTGGTCGAAGACATCGATGCATGGGCCGTGGCGTTTCCCGGGGTGTTGGATGACATCGACGGGTTGCTGACGGAAAACCGCATTTTCAAACAGCGCAACGCCAATATCGGGATCGTGACCGAAGAGGACATTCAGGAATGGGGCTTTTCGGGAGTCATGGTGCGCGGGTCTGGCCTTGCATGGGATTTGCGGCGCGCGCAACCTTATGAATGCTATGACGAATTTTCGTTTCAAATCCCCGTTGGCAAGAATGGCGATTGTTATGACCGCTATCTTTGCCGGATGGCGGAAATGCGCGAATCCACGTCCATCATCCGTCAGGCCTGCGAAAAGTTGCGCCACGAAAAAGGCGATGTGATGGCGCGCGGCAAAATGACCCCGCCGACCCGTGGCGAAATGAAAACCTCGATGGAGGCGTTGATCCATCACTTCAAGCTTTATACCGAAGGGTTCCATGTGCCCGCAGGCGAAGTCTATGCCGCGGTTGAAGCGCCCAAGGGGGAATTTGGTGTATACCTTGTGGCGGACGGCACCAACAAACCTTACCGCGTCAAACTGCGCGCGCCGGGCTATCTGCATTTGCAAGCGATGGATCATGTCTGCAAAGGGCACCAGCTGGCTGATGTCAGCGCCGTGATCGGCACGATGGATGTTGTGTTTGGTGAAATCGACCGATGACCATGGTTGATGTTCTGATCGGGTTTATGATCGCAGGTGGGTTTTTTGTTTCGGCGATTGTGTCGCGGATGTTTCGCCGGACTGCAGCGGGTGTTGTGATTGGTGGGGTTGCGGGCATCTTGGTATCGGTGCTGGTCCTGTATTACGGTTTGGGTGGCACGACCTTCCCCGACGCCGCACCGCTGGAATGATGTGGCCATGATGACATTGACGCTGAATTACTGGCTGTTGATTTACGGCGCACTGGCCGGCTTTGGTGCTGCTTTGGCGGCGCGGGGCGGCAACCGTTTGGTCAAAGCGGCGGTTGTTGGCGCAATCATCGTCTTTGTGGTGGACGTTGTGCGTGGCCTGTTGTGACTGTGACCCGGCTTTATAACGCAAAGAAAGTGAAAAGACCTATGAAACCTTCTCTGATCCTTGTGTCACTGTTTGCGCTGGCTGCCTGTGCCGATGGTATGCCCACCGCGATGTCCGGCGGCTCTGCCGAGGCGCGGTTCGTGTCAGCGGTGGAAAATAACGGCTGTATCCTCAATCAGGCGAACACGGCACGTGTCCTGAACCAGGCGCAAGTCACCCCGGAGCAAGTGACCGAGATTGTCACAAAGTTGGCGGGTGAGGGTAAGATCGAAACCTCAATGGGGGCATCGCTGCGGCTGACCACACCAGCTTGTAGTTGATGACAATTGGTTTGCCCGGCACGTTCCTTGTGCTAGGGCAAGCATGAACCGTGGTGGGGCGTTGCCTTGCTGCCTTGTTTGCGCTGATGATTGGCGCTGCCATGATGACCGGAATGAATGAATGCTACGCCGCCTTTATCACGACCAGCCCGAAACCTTTGCCTTCACCCCAGATAACCTGAAGTGGGCGGAAGCGCAGATCAAGAAATTTCCCGAAGGCCGTCAGGCCAGCGCCATCATCCCTATTCTTTGGCGCGCGCAGGAACAGGAAGGCTGGCTGACCCGGCCCGCGATTGAATATGTGGCCCAAATGCTGGATCTGGCCTATATCCGCGCGCTGGAAGTCGCGTCTTTCTATTTCATGTTCCAGTTGCAGCCGGTCGGTTCGGTCGCGCATATTCAGGTCTGCGGCACGCTAACCTGCATGATCTGCGGCGCCGAGGATCTGATCGGCGTTTGCCGTGACAAGATCGCGGACAAGCCTTTCGCGCTGTCGGCTGATGGCAAGTTTTCGTGGGAAGAGGTGGAATGTCTGGGGTCATGCACAAATGCGCCGATGGCCCAGATCGGCAAGGATTATTACGAAGATCTGACCGCGGAACGTCTGGGCGAAATCATTGATGAACTGGCCGCAGGCCGCGTGCCTGTGCCCGGTCCGCAAAACGGGCGGTTTGCTGCGGAACCGCGCAAGGGGCTGACCAGTCTGCGCGGCTACGAAAGCGGCAAGACGGAATATAACGCCAGCGCGCAACTGGCCGTGGATATTGGCGATACCGTCAAACGGATTGACGGCACCGAAGTGCCTTTGCTGACGCCATGGATCGCGGGTGGCGGGAAAAAAGCCGTAGCTGGTAAAAAAGCCAAAGAACCCAAGCCAGCGGCAAAAGTGCCCGCCGACAGCACAGGCGTGACCAAGCAAGAGGCGCAAGCGACATCTGAGGCCAAGCCGGTGTCAAAATCGGATCCGGGGGATACAGCCGAACAGCAACCCGAAACAATCGCACAGCCGCGCAGCGGTGGGGCGGATGACCTGAAAAAAATCAGCGGCGTCGGCCCAAAATTGGAAGCCGTGCTGAATGAATTGGGGTTCTGGCACTTTGACCAGATCGCGAAATGGACAGAGGCCGAGGTGGCTTGGGTTGACAGCCGCTTGAAATTCAAGGGGCGGATCACACGGGATAACTGGATGGCACAGGCTGCGGCGCTGGCAAAAACAAAAGATTGACGTGGCTTTGGGCCAAAAAGAGCTTGAACAGTGCGTCACGTCAAAGTGGTTCATTTTTTAGCGTAAATCAGCTAAATATGTCGCAAGAGATTTTAACCGTCGCGCAGGCATGATGCTGGTCTGAATTGTCATGCGCATTATGTTTTGAAGTGCCCAGACAAGGGGGGATAAGTCATGATTAATTTCAATGCGCCTGCATCAAAGTTTGAAGGGATTGTCGCGGTTGCGGCCCTGTTTGCAATCATCGCCATCGGCGTGGCGTTTGTTTTGTATGATTACAGCTTTATCGCTGCGGTGTTTGTCGGGGCGGTGGTTGGCGTTGTCACTGGTGGCGTGTTGTTTCTGGGCTGGCGGGAACCTGCGCCCGGTCCACAGGCTGCGCCGAAACCGGCGGTTGCTACGGCCCAAACCACAGCAACGATTGTTCCGCAGGGGTCTGATGGAAAACCGACATTTCTGCGTGCTGCGCGCGACAGCGGGTCTGATGATCTGAAGCTGATCAAAGGCGTGGGGCCAAAGCTGGAAAAGATACTTCATGATATGGGTGTGTTCCATTTTGACCAGATTGCCGCCTGGGGCCCCGCAGAGGAGGCATGGATGGATGATAACCTTGAAGGCTTCAAAGGGCGTGTCACGCGTGATGACTGGGTTGCGCAGGCCAAAGCATTGGCCAATGGTGCGCACAGCTAGGTTTTGACGAAGCAGGGGGCTGCGTTTGCGAATGCGGTTTGGTTCATGGCACAGTCCGGGCAAAAAGATCAGGCAAGGGCGGGACGACGCATCGCGTTGACGGTGGCAGGAACAGGTGTTTTCTGGATTATGGCGTCCTTGATCGGGTCGGAATATAACTGGTTAAATCGCACACGCGCGTTTTTTGACCTTGCAGCGCTGGCCGGTTTCGGCTTTGCGCTGTGGCAGACATTTCAACTCTGGCGCGCGCGCCAGAATGACAAGGGCGATAGCTGATGCTCAAAGACCAAGACCGGATTTTTACCAACCTTTACGGGATGCACGACCGCAGCCTTGCCGGCGCGCAACAGCGCGGGCATTGGGATGGCACGGCCGATATCATCAAGAAGGGGCGTGACTGGATCATCAACGAAATGAAGGCGTCGGGCCTGCGCGGGCGCGGCGGTGCGGGCTTTCCCACGGGTCTCAAGTGGTCTTTCATGCCCAAGGAAAGCGATGGGCGCCCGGCCTATCTGGTGGTCAACGCCGACGAATCCGAACCGGGCACCTGCAAAGACCGCGAGATCATGCGCCACGACCCGCACACGCTGGTAGAAGGGTGCTTGATTGCCAGCTTCGCAATGAATGCCCACGCCTGCTATATTTACATTCGCGGTGAATACATCCGCGAGAAAGAGGCGCTGCAAGCCGCCATTGACGAAGCCTATGCCGCTGGTCTGGTCGGCAAGAATGCCTGCAAATCCGGCTGGGATTTCGATATTTATCTGACCCATGGCGCCGGTGCTTATATCTGCGGCGAAGAAACAGCCCTGCTGGAAAGCCTTGAGGGTAAAAAGGGCATGCCGCGGATGAAACCGCCATTCCCCGCGGGTGCGGGTCTTTATGGTTGCCCGACGACGGTGAACAATGTGGAATCAATCGCCGTGGTGCCCACGATCCTGCGGCGCGGTGGGGCGTGGTTTTCCGGCATGGGCCGTCCAAACAATGCAGGCACCAAACTGTTCGCGATTTCCGGCCATGTGAACAACCCATGTGTCGTAGAAGAGGAAATGTCGATCCCCTTCGAGGAATTGATCGAAAAGCACTGCGGCGGGGTCAGGGGCGGTTGGGATAACCTCAAGGCCGTGATCCCCGGCGGGTCGTCCGTGCCCTGCGTGCGTGGCGAAAACATGCGCGACGCGATCATGGATTTCGATGCGCTTAAGGAAAAAGGGTCTTCGTTGGGCACGGCTGCGGTGATCGTGATGGACCAGTCCACCGACATGATCAAAGCGATCTGGCGGCTGTCGAAATTCTACAAGCACGAAAGCTGCGGCCAATGCACGCCTTGCCGCGAAGGCACAGGCTGGATGATGCGCGTGATGGCGCGGCTGGTCGAAGGCAACGCAAGCGTCGAGGAAATCGACATGCTGCTGGACGTGACAAAACAGGTCGAAGGGCATACGATCTGTGCGCTGGGCGATGCGGCGGCATGGCCAATTCAAGGTCTGATCAAGAATTTCCGTGACGAGATCGAGGACCGGATCAAACATAAACGGATGCCCGGGATGGCGGCAGAGTGATTTTGCGCGCGGGCATGGTTGCCGCAGCTTTGGCATTGTCAGCCTGCGCGATGGGCTTGCAAGCGGCGCGGCCGTTTGACGATCAGGCGGTGCAAAAGCTGTATAATCTGACAACACCGGAATATTATGCCACCACTGGTTTGGGCAGTCTGATTGCCCAGAAATGTGCGCGCTATACTTACGATTCCGTGCTGGATGTGCAGGTCAACGAAAAGCGTAACGAGGTCGGGCGCGGGTCGTTGTCTGCGATGGCGCTGCGCGATGCGATTGATCTGGAAACCGATGTGACCAAACGCAGTTTTGCCGCCAAACATGGCGTTGACATGGATGCGGCCGACGATCTGTGCGCGGCGGCTGATGGGGAAATGCTGGAAGGTTCTGCGCTCAGCGCGGTGCTGATTCCCGTGTGATCGCGCAAACTGTGATGTCTTGAAAGGTCGCAAGCAATTGCGGCCTTTTTTTGTCTGATGACATGCCGCGATGGGCGTAATCCCATCTGTTTGGTGTCGTGTTATTGAATATCCGACGCTCAAGCGCGATCTCTGTCCATATAACAGATCCCGACAGGCGGGGCAGGAGCGGACAATGAACAAGATACGCGCATTCGTTACAGCCTTGGGCCTTGTGATACTGGCGGGGGGCCTTTCGGCGCAAACGGAACTGAAAGATGTGGCCGAGGTCCGCGATGGCATCATCCATGTCGGCATGGCCTATGAGATTTCGCAAGAATGCGACGGTATCCGCGCGCGCACCTTTCGGGGTATCGGTTATTTGCAATCGCTCAAGAATCGGGCGCGTGAACTGGGGTATTCAGCCGAAGACATCGACGCCTACGTGAATGATCGCGCCGAAAAGCGCCGGTTGGAACAAATTGCGCGCGATCGACTGGCGGCCCTTGGGGCTGTCGCAGGAGACGCGGAAACATATTGTGCCGTGGGTCGTGCGCAGATTGATGCAGACACGCGCGTGGGGTGGCTCTTGCGTTAAAAACACATGCAAACTGCGGAATATGACAGGTTTTTTGTCGATCCGGCTGGCATCGTCCCCGATGTCGCGTTAGAACGCGATCAACGCCGTGGCCCGATCACGATGGGGGCTACGCGACTGGGAACATAAAGGCGTGCCATGTCTGATCTGCGCAAAGTCATCATTGATGGAAAAGAGGTCGAAGTTGACGGGGCAATGACCCTGATTCAGGCCTGTGAAGTGGCGGGAATTGAAATTCCCCGGTTCTGCTATCATGAACGTTTGTCCATCGCGGGTAACTGCCGCATGTGTCTGGTCGAGGTTGTGGGCGGCCCACCCAAACCCGCCGCATCCTGCGCGATGCAGGTCAAGGATCTGCGCCCGGGCCCTGAAGGGCAGCCGCCCGTGGTGAAAACCAACAGCCCCATGGTGAAAAAGGCCCGTGAGGGCGTGATGGAATTCCTTCTCATCAATCACCCGCTGGATTGCCCGATCTGCGATCAGGGGGGCGAATGCGACCTGCAGGATCAGGCGATGGCGTATGGCGTTGATTTCAGCCGCTTCCGCGAACCAAAACGTGCGACCGAGGATCTGGATCTGGGGCCGCTGGTCGAAACCCACATGACCCGCTGCATTTCCTGCACCCGCTGCGTCCGATTCACCACCGAAGTTGCGGGCATCACCCAGATGGGCCAGACCGGGCGCGGTGAAGACGCGGAAATCACCAGTTATCTGGGTGAAACGCTCGACAGCAACATGCAGGGAAACATCATTGATCTGTGTCCGGTTGGCGCGCTGGTGTCGAAACCCTATGCCTTTACCGCCCGTCCCTGGGAATTGACCAAGACCGAATCCATCGATGTGATGGATGCGCTGGGGTCCAGCATCCGGGTTGATACCAAGGGCCGCGAAGTCATGCGTTTCCTGCCGCGCAACCATGATGGCGTGAACGAAGAGTGGATTTCCGACAAGACCCGTTTCGTCTGGGACGGGCTGCGCCGCCAGCGGCTGGATACCCCCTATATCCGCGAAAATGGCAAGCTGCGCAAAGCGGGCTGGGATGAGGCGCTGCAAGTGGCCGCCGCTGCAATGCAGGGCCGTAAACTGGCCGGTCTGGTCGGTGATCTGGCCCCGGTCGAGGCGGCGTTCGCGCTTAAGCATTTGGTTGAAGGGCAGGGCGGTGTTGTTGAATGTCGCACCGATGGGGCAAAACTGCCCATCGGAAACCGGTCGGCCTATGTCGGCACGGCGACGATCGAGGACATTGATGCGGCCAGGCAGGTGTATCTGATCGGCACCAACCCCCGCGTCGAAGCCCCAGTGCTGAACGCGCGTATTCGCAGGGTCTGGACGCGTGGTGCGGATGTAACATTGGTGGGTGAGGCGGTTGATCTGACCTATGACTACACCCACGCGGGTGCCGATCGTGCGGCATTGGTGGCGCTTGCGGCGCAAGATTTTAACGCGGTGAAAGATCAGCCCTCTGTCGTGATCGTCGGGCAGGGTGCGCTACGCGAAGCCGATGGCGCGGCGGTTCTGGCTCATGCGATGAAGCTGGCGGAAATGTCGGGTTCCGGCTTGCTGGTGTTGCACACCGCTGCGGGTCGTGTCGGTGCGATGGATGTGGGTGCTGTGGCAGAGGGTGGCATGGATGCGGTCAAGGAGGCGGAAGTTATTTATAATCTTGGCGCGGACGAAGTTGATATCGCACCGGGCGCGTTCGTGATTTATCAGGGCAGCCACGGGGACCGTGGTGCGCATCGCGCCGATATCATCCTTCCGGGTGCCGCCTATACCGAAGAAAACGGCCTGTTCGTGAATACTGAAGGGCGGCCGCAACTGGCGCTGCGTGCCAGCTTCCCGCCGGGCGAGGCCAAGGAAAACTGGGCCATTCTGCGGGCGCTGTCTGCGGAACTGGGGGCCACGCTGCCATTCGACAGCATGGCGCAATTGCGTCAGGCGCTGGTCGCCGCGCACCCGCATCTTGGCAAGGTGGATCAGGTGCCTGAAAACGATTGGAATCCGCTGCCTGTTAAAACGCCAGGCAAGGCTGATTTCATCAATGCGATCAGTGATTTTTACCTGACAAACCCGATTGCGCGGGCGTCAACATTGATGGCCGAATTAAGCGCAAACGCCAAGGCGCGCAGGTCAATACCGGTTGCGGCGGAATAAGTGACGGGCCTGGCCCGGAAAATTGCCTGTCAAGGGCTGGCATCTGCGGCGCGGATTGGTTACGCGCTGGATCATAAAGACACCGCAAGACCGGTGTGAGGGACAAAGATGATTGAATTCTTTACCAATACCAACCTTGGCATTGTCCTTGTGATATTGGGGCAAAGCCTTTTGGTGCTTGTTCCACTGCTCTTGGCGCTGGCATTTCTGATGTATGCGGACCGCAAGGTCTGGGCCGCTGTGCAAATGCGCAAGGGTCCGAACGTGGTGGGCGCCTTTGGCCTGCTGCAATCCTTCGCAGATTTCCTGAAATACATCGTCAAGGAAATCGTCGTGCCTGCGGGCGCTGACAAGTTTGTCTTCTTCCTTGCGCCAATGATTGCCTTTGTGCTGGCTGTCATCGCATGGGCTGTGATCCCCTTCAACGACGGCTGGGTGCTGGCCGATATCAACGTTGCGATCCTGTATATCTTTGCGATCTCCAGCCTTGAGGTTTACGGCGTCATTATGGGCGGCTGGGCGTCAAACTCCAAATACCCGTTCCTGGGGTCGTTACGGTCGGCGGCACAGATGATTTCTTATGAAGTGTCGATCGGTCTGATCATTGTCGGTGTCATTATTTCCACGGGGTCGCTGAACTTTGGCGATATCGTGGCGGCACAGGACGGGGCTGGCGGTATCTTCAGCTGGTATTGGGTCGCACATTTCCCGATGCTGTTCTTGTTCTTTATCAGCGCGCTGGCCGAAACCAACCGCCCGCCGTTCGATCTGCCCGAGGCGGAATCGGAACTGGTGGCGGGTTATCAGGTGGAATATTCATCAACTCCGTTCTTGCTGTTCATGATCGGCGAACTGATGGCCGTCGTGCTGATGTGCGCGCTGGTGTCGCTGTTGTTCCTTGGCGGTTGGCTGTCACCCATTCCCGGCCTGCCGGACGGTATTCTGTGGATGGTGCTGAAGATGGGGTTCTGTTTCTTTATCTTCGCGATGGTCAAGGCGATCACGCCCCGCTACCGCTATGACCAGTTGATGCGGATCGGTTGGAAAGTGTTCCTGCCGATGTCGCTGGCATGGGTCGTGATCGTTTCGTTTCTTGCAAAATACGAGGTTCTGGGGGGCTTTTGGGCCCGCTGGACGATGGGAGGCTAAGCAATGACCCAGATGGATTATACCCGCGCGGCCAAGTATTTTCTGCTACAGGATGTCTGGCAGGGCTTTAGACTGGGGATGAAATATTTCTTTGCCCCCAAGGCCACGCTGAACTACCCACATGAAAAGGGGCCGCTTAGCCCGCGTTTTCGTGGTGAACATGCGCTGCGCCGCTATCCAAATGGCGAAGAACGCTGCATCGCCTGCAAATTGTGCGAGGCCGTGTGCCCCGCGCAGGCGATCACGATCGACGCTGAACCGCGCGATGACGGTTCGCGCCGCACGACCCGCTATGACATCGACATGACCAAATGCATCTACTGCGGTTTTTGCCAGGAGGCCTGCCCGGTGGATGCGATTGTCGAGGGGCCGAATTTCGAATTCAGCACCGAAACCCGTGAAGAACTTTATTATGACAAGGCCAAACTGCTGGAAAACGGTGACCGCTGGGAATCCGAGATTGCGCACAACCTTGAACTGGATGCGCCCTACAGATGACCGATCAGAACAACCCTTTTGATGCGATGATGAAGATGGGCCAGGACTGGGCCAAGTCGATGAATATCGACATGGATGCCTTTACGCCAAAAGGGTTTGAAAACCTTTGGCCAACCATGTCCAAGGATATGATGGAGGCGTTTTTCGGCAAGGGGATCAACCCGGATGGTCTGGATGCGAAAACGCGGCTGCTGTTGACACTGGCAGGGCTGACCGTGCTGGGCGCGCAGGCCGAGGCGCAGATCAGGTTGACCGTGCGCCATCTGGTCGAGGCCGGGGCAACGAAACAGGAAATCGCCGAAGCGATTGCCCAGATGGGGCTGTTTGCGGGCATGCCCGCCATGACCAAAGCCATGACACTGGCCAATGAAGTGCTGGAAAAGGACGAAACCGAATGACAGTTTTCGCGTTTACCTTCTATCTGTTTGCGATCACGACAGTGATCGGCGGGCTGTTTACGGTCGTCAGCCGCAACCCGGTGCATTCGGTGCTGTGGTTGATCCTTGCGTTTTTGTCATCTGCGGGGTTGTTCGTCACGCTGGGTGCCGAATTTGTCGCCATGCTGCTGATCATTGTCTACGTTGGTGCGGTCGCGGTGCTTTTCTTGTTCGTGGTCATGATGCTTGACGTGGATTTTGCCGAACTCAAGGCCGAAATGGCGAAATATATGCCGCTGGCTCTGCTGATTGGTGTGGTGATCATCATGCAATTGGCGATTGCCTTGGGCGCGTGGGAATTTTCGGACGGGTTCGAGACGCGCGTTGCCAGCCCGGCGGGTGACATGACGAATACAGCAGCACTTGGGATGCTGATTTACGACAAATATATCATGCTGTTCCAACTGGCGGGTCTGATCCTGTTGGTGGCGATGATTGGTGCGATTGTGCTGACCCTGCGCCACCGGGTCGATATCAAGCGCCAGAACGTATTGGAACAGATGTATCGTGATCCCGCCAAGGCCATGGAATTGCGCGATGTAAAGCCGGGGCAGGGGTTGTGATGAGAAAATCTGCGTTGCTCCGAAAATCAAAGGACTGTGCCAATGATCGGACTTGAACACTATCTGGCCGTTGCGGCGGCGCTGTTTGTGATTGGCATTTTCGGCCTGTTTCTGAACCGCAAGAACGTGATCATCCTGCTGATGAGCATTGAATTGATGCTGCTGGCGGTGAACATCAACTTTGTCGCGTTTTCCAGCTATCTGGGCGATCTGGTGGGGCAGGTCTTTACCCTGTTCGTGTTGACAGTCGCCGCCGCAGAGGCCGCGATTGGCCTTGCAATCCTTGTTTGTTTCTTCCGCAACCGCGGGACCATCGACGTTGAAGACGTCAACGTGATGAAGGGCTGACCAAATGGAAACCATCATCCTCTTTGCCCCGCTTGTCGGTGCGATCCTCTGCGGCTTTGGCTGGAAGGTCTTTGGCGAAAAGGCGGCCCAGTGGACAGCCACCGGCCTGTTGTTTGTGTCGGCGTTTCTGTCGTGGATCGTGTTCCTGACATTTGACGGCACCACCGAAAATATCCAGATCCTGCGCTGGATCGAAAGCGGCACATTGTCTGCCGATTGGGCGATCCGCATGGACCGGCTGACTGCGATCATGCTGATCGTGATCACCACGGTGTCGGCGCTGGTGCATCTGTATTCCTTTGGCTACATGGCGCACGATCATAACTTCAAAGAATCTGAAAGTTACCGCCCCCGGTTTTTTGCCTATCTGTCGTTCTTTACCTTCGCGATGTTGATGCTGGTGACCGCCGATAATCTGGTCCAGATGTTCTTTGGCTGGGAAGGTGTCGGGCTGGCATCTTACCTGCTGATCGGGTTCTACTTTCGCAAACCCAGCGCAAATGCCGCCGCGATCAAGGCGTTTGTGGTCAACCGGGTGGGTGATTTCGGTTTTGCACTGGGGATTTTCGCGCTTTATCTGGTGACAGACAGCATCCGGTTCGAAGATATCTTTGCCGCGATGCCGGGTTTGCAGGATCACACGATTACCTTCCTCTGGGCCGACTGGAACACTCTGAACCTGATTGCCGTGCTGTTGTTCATCGGGGCGATGGGTAAATCCGCGCAATTGTTCCTGCACACATGGTTGCCCGACGCGATGGAAGGCCCGACACCGGTGTCGGCCCTGATTCACGCGGCCACGATGGTAACGGCGGGTGTGTTCCTGATTTGCCGAATGTCGCCGCTGATGGAATATGCCCCGCAAGCGACCGCGTTCATCGTGTTCATTGGTGCGACGACAGCGTTTTTTGCAGCGACCGTGGGCTTGGTGCAGAACGATATCAAGCGCGTGATTGCCTATTCGACGTGTTCGCAGCTTGGTTATATGTTCGTTGCTGCCGGGCTGGGCGTTTATTCGGTTGCCATGTTCCACCTGCTGACGCACGCGTTTTTCAAGGCGATGCTTTTCCTTGGCGCCGGGTCTGTCATACACGCGATGCACCATGAACAGGACATGCGGAACTATGGCGGCTTGCGTCACAAAATCCCCAAGACGTTCTGGATGATGATGATCGGCACGCTGGCGATCACCGGCGTGGGGATTCCGCTGCTATACGTGGGTTTCCCCATCGGGTTTGCGGGTTTCGTGTCTAAAGATGCCATCATCGAAAGCGCCTATGCAGGCACGGCGGGCGGTTATGCCTTCTGGATGCTGGTGATCGCCGCGCTGATGACCAGTTTCTACAGCTGGCGGCTGATGTTCATGACATTCTATGGCACCCCGCGCGGGGATGCGCATACGCATGACAATGCCCATGAAAGCCCCAATTCGATGCTGGTGCCGCTTTATGTGCTGGCGATTGGCGCTGTATTCAGCGGCATGGTCTGGTATGGGGCGTTCTTTGGGTCGAATGACAAGGTCGGCAAATTTTTTGGCGTGCCCTATGCCGCAGCCGAAGCCGCAGCCGAGGGCGACCATGGCAAGCTGCACTACAATCTGGTTGGCGCGCCCGGTGAAGGGGCCATTCATAACAGCCCCGACAACCATGTGCTGAACGACGCACATGCCGTGCCTGTCTGGGTCAAGCTGTCACCTTTCGTGGCGATGCTGGCCGGTCTGGCCTTGGCCTATCAGATGTATATCCGCCGTCCTGATCTGCCTGGTAAACTGGCGCGACAGCAGGCACCGTTGTATAACTTCTTGCTGAACAAATGGTATTTTGACGAATTGTATCACTTCATTTTCGTCAAACCGGCCTTGGCGCTGGGGCGTTTCCTATGGAAACAGGGCGACAGCAGATTGATTGACGGCGGGATCAACGGGTTGGCCATGGGGATCATCCCATTCTTTACACGGCTCGCGGGGCGGGCGCAGTCCGGTTACGTGTTTACCTATGCCTTGGCTATGGTGCTGGGGATCGCGGCCTTGCTGACTTGGGTGACGTTGACCGGGGGGGCAAACTGATGGGCAATATCCTTTCACTGACGACATTTATCCCTATGTTGGGGGCTGTCATTTTGGCGCTGTTCTTGCGCGGCGATGATGTTGCTGCACAAACGAACGCCAAATGGGTGGCGCTGGTCACGACGGTTGTCACCTTTATCTGTTCGATCTTCATCCTTGCCAACTTTGATCCTGCGAATACCGGATTTCAGATGGTGGAAAGCCGGCCTTGGTTGCTTGGCCTGCAATACAAGATGGGTGTGGACGGGATCAGCATTCTGTTTGTCATGCTGACAACCTTCCTGATGCCGCTGGTGATCGCGGCCTGCTGGAACGTCACGACGCGGGTCAAGGAATACATGATCGCGTTTCTGGTTCTGGAAACCCTGATGCTGGGTGTGTTTCTGGCGCTTGACCTGGTGCTGTTTTATCTGTTCTTCGAGGCTGGCCTGATCCCGATGTTCCTTATCATCGGGATATGGGGCGGCAAGAACCGGATTTACGCATCGTTCAAATTTTTCCTTTATACGTTCCTTGGCTCGGTGCTGATGCTGGTGGCGATGGTGGCGATGTTCGCGGATGCGGGGACAACCGATATTCCAACGCTGATGACCCACAGCTTTGGCACTGAAAACTTCAGCGTGCTGGGCATTCAGATCGTCGGCGGTATGCAGACATTGCTGTGGCTCGCCTTTTTTGCCAGCTTTGCGGTCAAACTGCCGATGTGGCCGGTGCATACATGGTTGCCTGACGCACACGTTCAGGCACCCACTGCGGGGTCGGTCGTGTTGGCGTCGATCATGTTGAAAATGGGCGGCTATGGGCTTTTGCGGTTTAGCCTGCCGATGTTCCCTGTCGGATCAGAGGTGATGGGCCCGCTGGTGCTGTGGATGTCAGCGATTGCCATTGTCTATACGTCCTTTGTGGCGCTTGTGCAGGAAGACATGAAAAAGCTGATCGCCTATTCGTCCGTCGCGCACATGGGATATGTGACGATGGGGATATTTGCGGTCAACCAACAAGGGATCGACGGCGCAATTTTCCAGATGATCAGCCACGGCTTTATCGCTGGCGCCTTGTTCCTGTGCGTAGGCGTGATCTATGACAGGATGCACACCCGTGAAATCGACGCCTATGGCGGTTTGGTCAACCGTATGCCGGCCTATGCGCTGATCTTCATGTTCTTCACGATGGCGAACGTTGGCCTGCCGGGTACATCGGGGTTTGTTGGTGAATTCCTGACGCTGGTGGGCATTTTCCAGGTCAATACATGGGTGGCCGTGGTGGCAACATCCGGGGTGATCCTGTCGGCGTCTTATGCGCTGTGGCTGTATCGCCGGGTTGTGCTGGGCGACCTGATCAAAGAAAGCCTGAAAACCATCAAGGACATGTCGGGACGTGAAAAGCTGATTTTCGCCCCTCTGGTGGCCATGACGCTGATCCTTGGCGTTTATCCGGCGCTGGTTCTTGACATCATCGGCCCAAGCGTGACCGCGCTTGTCGGCAATTATGACACTGCATTGGCCACTTTTGATGCCGCCACGCAGTTCGCATCGCAGTAAGGAACGGACTCAATGATCGCTTCTGACATCCAAATCGTCATGCCAGAGATCCTGCTGGCGGTTTATGCCATGCTGGCGCTGCTTGGCGCGGTTTATACCACCAAGGACGGTGCCGCATCGCTTCTGACGTGGGTGACATCTGGGTTGTTTGTGCTGCTTGCCCTGTGGATCGGGGTGAACGGACAAGGCACGCAGCAGGCCTTTGATGGCATGTTTGTTGATGACGGTTTTGCCCGTTTTGCCAAGGTCACGGTGCTTTTGTCTGCGGCTGCCGTATTGTTGATGTCGGAAAGCTATCTGAAGCGCCGCGGTCTATTGCGGTTTGAATACCCGGTATTGGTGGCCCTGGCCGTGGTGGGCATGATGGTGATGGTCAGCGCAGGCGACTTGATGGCGCTTTACATGGGGTTGGAACTGCAATCGCTGGCGCTTTACGTGGTGGCATCATTGCGCCGCGACAGTGTGAAATCGACAGAGGCAGGGTTGAAATATTTTGTTCTGGGCGCGTTGTCATCGGGTTTGTTGCTGTATGGGGCATCGCTGACTTATGGGTTTGCCGGGACGACATTGTTCAGCGGCATCATCGACGCAACCGCGAATGACCCGTCGCTTGGGCTTTTGTTTGGTCTGGTTTTCCTGATTGCGGGCATTGCGTTCAAAGTGTCGGCGGCCCCTTTCCATATGTGGACGCCGGACGTTTACGAAGGATCGCCCACGCCGGTTACTGCGTTCTTTGCCACGGCCCCCAAAGTGGCAGCCATCGCGTTGTTCGCGCGTGTCGTGCATGATGCCTTTGGCGGGATCGTGGGGGACTGGCAGCAAATCGTGGCATTCCTGTCTGTTGCGTCGATGTTTCTGGGGGCAATTGCCGCGATCGGCCAGCGCGATATCAAACGGCTGATGGCCTATTCATCCATTGCGCACATGGGCTTTGCCTTGATGGGGCTGGCCGCCGGCACAGCGTTTGGCGTGCAGGCGATGTTGATCTATATGGCGATTTACGTGACGATGAACGTTGGCACCTTTGCCTTTATTCTTGGTATGGAACGCGACGGGGTGCCGGTGACAAACATTGATAGCCTGCGCCAATATAGCAAGCGCCAGCCGTTAAGTGCCTTGGCCATGCTCGTGCTGTTGTTCAGCCTTGCAGGCGTGCCGCCCATGGTCGGGTTTTTCGGAAAATTTTATGTTTTGCGGGCAGCTTATGACGGTGGGCTTGCATGGTTGGCTGTGGCCGGTGTGGTCGCATCGGTGATTGGCGCCTTCTATTACCTGCGGGTCGTCTATTACATGTATTTCGGCCAAGAAGGGCTCGGGTTGGATGGCAAGCTGAACCCGGTGCTGTGGACTTTCCTGATGGGGTCGGCATTGATCATGGTGGTCGGTGTGGTCAACCTGTTCGGGATCGAACCCTTGGCCGCCGCCGCGGCAGCCACGCTTGTCAACTGACGGCAACAGCCATGGGCAGTGGCCCGACGGTTATGCCCGGGTCGTTTTGGACAGCGTGGACAGCACCATGGCCGAGGCTGCACGGCGGGTGGCCACGATTGACCGTCCTACATGGATCATGGCGCATGAACAGACGGCGGGGCGCGGACGGCGCGGGCGCGCATGGATTGCACCACACGGCAACCTGAACGCCACCTTGGTTTTCCGCCCCCAGGCGACCCCGGCCGAGGCGGCGAAACGGTCGTTCATGGCGGCGAATGCGCTGTATGCGGCCTTGTCGATCTATGTGCCTTCAGAAAAGCTAAGCCTCAAATGGCCCAATGATGTGCTTTTGTCCGGGGGCAAGGTTGCAGGCATCCTGCTGGAAAGCAGCGGGCAGGGGCGGTTCGTGGATTGGTTGGCGATCGGGTTTGGCGTCAACCTGGCCCAAGTGCCTGATCGCGTGGCCGGTGCCGGTTTTCCCCCCATCAGCCTGAAGGCGGCAGGCGGCTGGGATGTGGAACCGCTTGATTTTCTGGCCACCCTTGCCGATGCCTATGCCACGCAGGAAGACAAACTGGCGCATCTTGGCTTTGCGCGGATCCGGCAGGATTGGCTGCGCCATGCCGCGCGTCTGGGCGAAGTCATCACCGCCCGTACCGGCAAGCAGGATATCACGGGTATTTTTGACAGCATCGACGTTGACGGTAACCTTGTGCTGATCACCGGCACCGGGCCTTGCGCCATTTCGGCTGCCGATGTGTTTTTTTAGGGGGGCTTGCCATGCTTTTGGCGATTGACTGCGGCAATACCAACACCGTGTTTTCGATCTGGGATGGCACGCGGTTTATCGCCACATGGCGCACCGCAACCGAATGGCAGCGGACGGCGGATCAGTATTATGTCTGGCTATCCAGCCTGATGCATTTCCAGAAACTTGATGTAAAGATCGACGAGGTTATCGTCAGTTCCACCGTGCCGCGTGTTGTGTTCAACCTGCGCGTCTTTGCCGACCGTTATTTCAATTGTCGCCCGTTGGTGGTGGGCAAGCCTGATTGCCTGTTGCCCACGCAGCCGCGTGTGGACGAAGGCACACAGGTTGGCCCTGACCGTCTGGTGAATGCGGCGGGTGCCTTTGACAGGCATGGCGGCAATCTGATTGTGGTGGATTTTGGCACAGCCACGACATTTGACGTGGTTGATGTGGATGGGGCCTATGTGGGCGGGGTCATCGCACCGGGCGTCAACCTGAGCCTTGAGGCGCTGCATAACGCTGCCGCCGCCCTGCCGCATGTCGATATTACAAAACCCCAGCAGGTCGTGGGCACAAACACCGTGGCCTGCATGCAATCGGGGATTTTTTGGGGTTACATCGGCCTTGTCCGTGAGATATGCGACCGGATCAAGGCTGAACGTGGCACGCCGATGCGCGTCATCTCGACCGGGGGGCTGGCGCCGCTGTTTCAGCAAAGCGAGCCGCTTTTCGATGCGTTCGAGGATGATCTGACAATCCACGGCCTGACCGTAATTTATACGTATAACAAGGAAAATACATGACTGACCGCCTGATCTATCTGCCACTTGGGGGCGCCGGCGAGATCGGCATGAACGCTTATGTCTATGGCTATGGGGCGCCGGGCAAGGAACGTCTGATCGTGGTCGATCTGGGCGTGACCTTTCCCGACATGGACAGCACCCCCGGCGTTGATCTGATCCTGCCCGATATCAGCTGGCTTGAGGCGCGGCGCGCGCAGATCGAAGGCATCTTTATCACCCACGCCCACGAAGACCACGTGGGCGCGATTGGCCATTACTGGCAACGCCTGGGCGCACCAGTCTATGCCCGCAAATTCACCGCGAATATTGCCCGGCGCAAGCTGGAAGAATTTGGTCATTCCCCCAACGTCGTCAAAGTGGTGGACCTTTACCCGCAGGTCATCGATTGCGGCCCGTTCAAAGTGTCGTATCTGCCGATCAGCCATTCGATTCCCGAAAGCGCGGGCTTGCTGATTGACACGCCACAGGGGCGGGTGCTGCATTCGGGCGATTTCAAGATTGATGAAACACCGGTGGTGGGCGACCCGTGGAATGCGGCGATCTGGGAAGAGGTGTCAAAGAATGGCGTCAAGGCCCTGATCTGTGACAGCACGAACGTGTTTTCAGATGCCCCGGGCCGGTCCGAGGCATCGCTGGCACCCGCGATCACCGCGATGATGCAAAATGCCTCTGGCATGGTTGTTGCGACAACATTTGCGTCCAACATCGCACGACTGAAAACGCTGGCGATGGCCGCGCGCGATGCGGGACGGTCAGTTGTGTTGCTGGGGCGCGCCATGCAGCGCATGGTCGAAGCGGCGACTCAAGAGGGTATTCTGGAAGGGTTTCCAGCGGTGATTTCCCCCGAGGATGCGCTGAGCATGCCGCGTGAAAACGTGATGCTGCTGGTCACCGGATCACAGGGCGAACGGCGCGCGGCATCGGCGCAATTGGCGCAGGGGTCATATTTGGGGTTGTCGCTGAAAGATGGGGATACCTTTCTATTTTCGTCAAAAACGATCCCCGGCAACGAACGCGGCGTGATCCGCATCATGAACCAACTGTCAGAACTGGGCGTTGATGTGATTGACGATGCGGCCGGTAAATACCACGTGTCCGGCCACGCCAACCGCCCTGACCTGGAGGCGTTGCATAAAATCGTCAAACCGCAGGTTTTGGTGCCGATGCACGGCGAACACCGGCATCTGCGTGAACACGTAAAAGTCGCCAAAGCGGGTGGGATCACCGGGATTGTCGCTGTCAACGGCATGATGATTGATCTGTCGGGCAACGCGCCAAAGGTTGCGGAATATATCGAAACGGGCCGCACCTATCTGGATGGGTCGGTGCAGGTCGGCGCGATGGACGGGATCGTGCGCGACCGGATTCGCATGGCGCTGAATGGGCATATGATTGTCACGCTGATCATGGATGAAAACGACGAACCGCTGGGTGACCCTTGGGTTGAAATTTCGGGCCTGTCCGAAATGGGCCGTAATAATGCGTCATTGGTCGAAGTTGTAGAACAGGATCTGAGCCAGTTCATGAACCGTGCCAATGCCAAAACATTGCGCGATGATGTGAAGCTGGAAAAAGAGCTGCGCACAATCGCCCGCCGGTCAGCACAAAGCGAAATCGGCAAGAAACCCGAAGTGACGGTGATCGTCAGCCGTTTGGCGTGATCTTGGTGTGGCCGGGTTAAACCCCGGCCGATCGCGCTGTGTTAGGTTGGGGTTTGCCCCGACCCACTAGCCCTTTGTGCGTTCTTCAAAGCTTTTGGCAATAAACGCAGGGGTATCATCCCCCATCCCGATGATTTTCTGGTCGCCACGACCGCGGTCGTTGGTCCGGCCTCGGGCGCCCTGTGCATGGTCCTGACGCGCAGGTTGGGTGCGGGGCGCAGGCCGTTCTGCGGCTGCTTTTGGTTCGGGTGCGGTCTCTGCCTTGGCCACGACGGCTGCCGGTGCCGCTTCTGGCGTTGTCACAGCGTCAGGCTTGGGTGCGCCCCGGCGTGCGCGCGTGCGCCTTGGCTTGTCTTCGGGTGCTTCGGCCTGAGGTGCCGATGGTGTCTGACCCAAAGGATTTTCCAGCCGTGGAATTGCGTTCTGCACCAGACGTTCCACATCTTCGAGGTTCTTTTCATCGCGTGGCACGCACAGCATGATCGCGGTGCCACTGCGGCCCGCACGGCCGGTGCGACCGATTCGGTGCACGTAATCTTCGGCGTGGCTGGGCACATCGAAATTGAACACATGCGTCACAGCCGGAATATCCAGCCCCCGCGCGGCCACGTCAGAGGCGACAAGGAACCGCAGTTTATTGTCGCGGAACCCTTCCAATGTGCGGGTGCGGTGGCTTTGATCCAGATCACCGTGGATCGGGGCTGCATCATAGCCGTATTTGTTCAGGGATTTCGCAACGATATCCACGTCGGACTTGCGGTTGCAAAAGATGATGGCGTTCGAACAGGCGTCGCCTTCGGCGTCGATCAGCGCCCGCAACAGGGCGCGCTTTTCGGCGGCTTCCTTAAGTTTGGAAGAGGCTTTGAACATCACAACGCCTTGTTTGATGTTCACGTTGGTGGTCGCGGCGCGGGCCACTTCGATCTTGGCGGGGTTCGACAGAAAGGTGTTTGTGATCCGCTCGATCTCGGGCGCCATGGTGGCGCTGAAAAACAGCGTCTGGCGGGTAAATGGCGTGCGTTTGAAAATTTCCTCGATGTCGGGGATGAACCCCATGTCAAGCATGCGGTCGGCTTCGTCCACCACCATGATCTTGACATCGGTCAGGATCAGCTTGCCGCGTTCCAGATGGTCTAGCAGGCGACCCGGGGTCGCGATCAACACATCGACACCCTTGTCGATCAGCATATCCTGATCCTTGAAACTGGTGCCACCGATCAGCAGCGCCTTGGACAGTTTGGTGTGTTTGGCATAGGCGTCAAAGTTTTCGGCCACCTGTGCCGCCAGTTCCCGCGTGGGGGCCAGCACCAGCGAACGCGGCATCCGCGCGCGGGCCCGGCCACGGCCTAACAGGGTGATCATTGGCAACGTGAATGCGGCGGTTTTGCCAGTGCCGGTCTGGGCAATACCCAAAACATCGCGGCCTTCAAGCGCGGGTGGAATCGCGCCTTCCTGAATGGGGGTCGGGGTGTCATAGCCGGTTTCGGCCACGGCCTTCAGAACCTTGGCGTCAAGGTTCATATCGGAAAATTTCGTCATAAGCATCCTAAGTATGCGGTTACGGACCGCAATTGTGAAAGGACGCATTTATCCGAGCGTCCCGGCGTCGTTGGCCAATTTAGCCACGTATGCGCATAACGGAAACCGCCCAAAGCGTCAAGAAGCTGCCCTGCACATCACCTGTCTAATGCTTTGTCAGGCGATCATTGGCATCCAGCACCTGTTGCAGCAGGTCCGGCGGCACCAAACCGTGATAGCGCCCGCGCCGCCCCTGCACCCGCAGTGGCAGCCCCGTGCGCGCGGCAGCGCGAAAGGCCGCCTCGGTCAGGGGAATCAACCCCACCTCGGCACGCTGGCAACCGTCGACGCAATGCGACCATATCCTGTCATGCATCTGATATTGCAACCGGATATCGCCCGCATGGACGGTTTCAACAACAGGGCCATTGGGCACCCGCCTGCGGATATTGGTCAGTATGCCGAACTGGCGCTGCCCGTCGCGGATGATCATCACCGGGCGCACCGTCATGATGGCGCGGCTGTCGCGGAAAATCTCATGCTCTGGCGTGATGATTTCGTGAAAACCGGTCCAGTCATCATATCGCATGACGACATCGGCCTGCGCGGTGCAGGCGGCAAAGATCAGGCATAAGAACAAAAAGCGGGCCACCATGCGTCCTTGATGCCGCAAAGGCGTTAAAGAATGGTTACACCATCATTTCCTTGGTCGCTGTCAGATGCACATCAGGGTAATCGCGCCCGATCCGGTCAATATCCCATTGCAGGCGGGTCAAATAAACGGTGTCGCCGTCGTTATCCGTGGCGATATGCTGTTTGTTGGCGGCAATGAATTTGTCCACGGCGCCCTTTTCGCCCGACACCCAGCGCGCCGATGTGAACTGCGATGCTTCGAACCGCACAGGCAGGCCGTATTCCAGCTCGATCCGGCTGGCCAGCACCTCGAATTGCAACGCGCCCACAACGCCGACGATAAAACCCGACCCGAATGTAGGCTTGAACACTTTGGCGGCCCCTTCTTCAGAAAACTGCATCAGCGCCTTTTCAAGGTGCTTGGCCTTCAGCGGATCGCCCGCGCGGCAGGTTTGCAGCAGTTCGGGCGCAAACGACGGGATGCCAGAGACGCGGATCGCCTCGCCCTCGGTCAGGGTGTCGCCGATGCGCAACTGCCCGTGGTTGGGGATGCCGATGATATCGCCGGCCCATGCTTCTTCGGCCAGTTCGCGGTCGGCGGCCAGAAACAGCACCGGGTTGGTGATCGACATTTGTTTTTTACTGCGCACATGGGTCAGCTTCATGCCGCGTTCGAAATGGCCCGATGCAAGGCGCACAAAGGCCACGCGGTCGCGGTGCTTGGGGTCCATGTTTGCCTGCACCTTGAACACGAAACCGGTCACTGTGGGTTCTTCGGGGGCGATGTTGCGGGGTTGCGCGGTCTGGATCTGTGGTTCCGGCCCATAGGTCGCCAGACCTTCCATCAGTTCCTTGACGCCGAACGAATTGATCGCAGAGCCGAACCAGATCGGTGTCATGGATCCGTTCAGCACGCTTTCAGGGTCAAGGGGCGGCAGCAATTCCTTGGCCATTTCGATTTCTTCAAGAAACTTTGCCAGCAGGTCGGCAGGCACATGTTCTGCCAGTTTGGGGTCATCCAACCCGTTGATCTGGACGGTTTCCGCAATTTTGTTGCGGTCGGCACGGTCCATCAGTTCCAGCTGGTCGCGCAGGATGTCATAGCAGCCGATGAATTCACGCCCCACGCCAATGGGCCAACTGGCCGGTGTCACGTCAATGGCAAGGTTTTCCTGAATTTCGTCAATGATTTCGAATGTATCGCGGCTTTCGCGGTCCATCTTGTTGCAAAAGGTCAGAATCGGCAGGTCGCGCAGGCGGCACACCTCGAACAGTTTGCGGGTCTGGCTTTCCACGCCTTTTGCCCCGTCGATCACCATGACAGCCGCATCCACCGCCGTCAGCGTGCGATAGGTGTCTTCGGAAAAATCCGAGTGGCCGGGCGTGTCAACAAGGTTGAACCGGTATTTGCCAAAATCAAACGACATTGCTGATGCGGAAACTGAAATCCCGCGATCCTTTTCCATCTGCATGAAATCAGACCGCGTGCGCCGTGCCTCGCCTTTGGCGCGGACCTGTCCGGCCATCTGGATGGCACCGCCATACAGCAGGAATTTTTCGGTCAGCGTCGTCTTGCCTGCGTCGGGGTGCGAAATGATCGCAAAGGTCCGGCGGCGGGCGATTTCGGCAGGAAGGGCAGGGCGATTTGTCATGCCCGTTCACTTATGTCTTTGGGCTGCAAAGGGCAATCGGGTGCGACGCAATTTAACCAAAGCTTTGGATGTCGGGTATAAATCTGTGCAGATGATGTTGCGCATGTTTTCCATATTTCTTGCGGCGCTTGTTTTGGCGGCCTGTGGCGCTGGCGGTGGTGACAGCCCCGGCAGCGGGATTGACCCGCGCCTTGGGCGGCTGGATATCTACGCGGCGCAAAAACTGCGGGTTCTGGGGGATCCGGGCGCGGGCGTTATGGCGATGCCCGTGACCGCGGAGATGCCAACCAGCGGCACCGTCGATTTTGCAGGCTTCGCAACCATCAACATAGAGGCGCAAGACCCGCTAGTGCTGTTTGGCGACCTTTTGGTCAGCGTCACCTTTGAAACCGAACAGATCGCCGGGCATATGAATCGGTTTTTTGGCACGAATAGTCAGGGCCAGGTTGTTGATTATGCAGGTGATATCGCAGTGATCAGCGGCGCGGTGGGCGGCGCTGCGGCCAGCGATGTGCGGCTGGAATATGCGGGGATGCTGACCGCGCCAGATGAAACGCTGGTTTTCGACGGCACCGCAGCGGGCAGTTTTCTGGCGACGCCCATCGCCGCGATCAGCCTGTCAGAGCTAGAGGCGGCGGTCCTTCACAACGGCATCATGACCAATGCGACGCTACTGTTGGTTGGGGAAGTGGCGCAATAGAATTTCACAACACTTTAACCTGTTTGGCGCTAGTAGTTGAGGGATGAAACGATGGATCGCATTCTTTTTGGGCGTGTCCCTTTCGGGCCGCGCATGCGGTTACGGCGGCGCTGCGGGGTGATTTTCGCGGGCGCGACGGTGACGCCATCGCTGGTGTGATTCCCGGTGATATCTCGAAGGCAGGAACCATCGAAATTTTTGATGAGAGCTTTGCAGGTCTGCAGCAACCTTAGCCGGCAGAGGCGCGGCGCAACAGGTCTGCCGCCTGTGTCGAGGCGATCAGATCGGTGGCGACATCATACGACAAAATGCGGCTGGGGGGATGATCCGGCAGATTGACCGCTAGGTGCAGGCCGGGGCGTGACAAGGCATCAATGCGTTGCGTTTCGGCGCAGATGCCTTCGGCAAAGATCAGGTAATGGGCATCGAAAACCAGCTGGAAATAATCAATAAAACCACCCTGACGCAGATAAATCCCATCATCATCAATCATTTGGCTTGCCTTGATCAAAACCTCTGCCCGGCCTACGCGTAGGTAATCGACCCGCTGATAGACAAAAAGCCGATGATCTGCGCGCACCACCAGATCGGCATCATTGTTTAGTACCCCCTTATTGATCACGACCGGGGCAAAGCTGCCGCAGGCGCGCAGCGTCGTCTTTTCAATCCATCGCACGTGTTGCGGGCCATGATCCCGCGTCAACACCAGATCGCCAGCCGCAAGGTTTTCAACCGGGCAAAGCCGTCCGTCTGACAAGGTAATCCTTGTGCCGCCGCCGAATGCGCCGCAACCTGCCTGCGCAAACCGGCGGGTCGCGGTATGCCTTTCAATGCCGATCAGGCGGTAATCAACCTGTGGTTCCAGCTGGGCCAGTGGCAGCAGATAAACCGCATCGACCTCATCATCGGTCACGGCAACCAGGATCAACGCCTCTTGCGTCAGGCCCGCATGTGTCATCAGCGTCAGGCAACAATCCAGATGGAAACGCTGCCCGTGGTGGTTTCTACTGGTGAACACGCCTGTTTTTGCGTTCACCATGATGTCAAGGTTCACCAGTTGGCCGTTGGGGCGCAGTTGATAGACATCATCAAGAACCAGTTCGTCGGAAAATGAAATCGGCTCGCCCAAGGCAGCACCACCGGTGACGACTATATGTTCTGCGTTGTATACGGGGATGATCATTGGATTTTCCATCGAGGATTGAGTTTACACCGGGTTCGATGCTTCGCCAAGCCGGAAAGGCCGCGCGCCAGCATCACGTTGCTGACAGGGTAACAGAGTGTTAAAGCCAGAGAGGAAATCAGAAACAACGTGAAGGAAGATCCATGGATCTGGGTATCAGCGCAAAGCGTGCATTGGTCTGCGCATCGTCAAAGGGTTTGGGGCGTGGATGTGCCGAAGCATTGGCCGGCGCGGGTGTCAACCTTGTGCTGAACGCGCGCGGCGCTGACGCGTTAGAGGCCACAGCGGCCGCCATCCGCGCGGCGCATGGGGTTCAGGTGGTCACCGTTGCCGCCGACGTGGCAACCGAGGAAGGGCGCGCGGCCTTGCTGGCCGCAGCAGGCGATGTGGATATTCTGGTCAACAACGCTGGCGGCCCACCGCCGGGGGTGTGGTCGGACTGGGGCCGCGATGATTTCATCGCAGCACTTGATGCGAATATGCTGGCGCCTATCGCGCTGATGAAGGCGCTGATGCCCGGTATGATTGATCGCAGGTGGGGCCGCGTGGTCAACATCACATCGGGGTCGGTCAAGGCGCCCATTGCGCAGTTGGGCCTGTCCAATGCGGCCCGTGCGGGGCTGACGGGGTATGTCGCGGGCACATCGCGGCAGGTCGCGCAATATGGTGTGAACATCAACAACCTGTTGCCCGGTATCCATGCAACGGATCGCGCCGACAGCCTGGATGCGGGCGTGGCCAAGGCGCAAGGGATCGATATGGCCACCGCCACGGCGCAACGACAGGCAACAATCCCTGCGCGGCGCTATGGCACGGCGGCAGAGTTTGGCGCGATGTGCGCTTTCCTATGTTCGCAGCACGCGGGTTTTATCGTCGGGCAGAACATCGTGCTGGATGGCGGCGCGATCAACGCCACGATCTGATTTTTGGCCGGGTGCCACACCGCGCCCGGCTGACCTTGCCCACCGGCGCGTCAGTTGCTAAGTGCGGTATACCTAATTGTTTTACTCAGGGATAACCCCCCTTTATGGCGACGCCACGGCTAGAGATCAGGAACATCGTCAAGGATTTTAGCGGTCGCCGGGTGGTGGATGATGTCAGCCTGACGGTGATGCCGGGGCAGGTGACGTGCCTGCTTGGGCCGTCGGGCTGTGGTAAATCAACGACGCTGCGTATTATTGCCGGGGTCGAAATGCAGGACAGCGGCACCATCCATGTGGATGGCAATCTGGTCTGCGACACCGTTTTCCGCATCCCCCCCGAAGGCCGGTCGATCGGGTTGATGTTTCAGGATTTCGCGTTGTTCCCGCATCTGACGGTGGGACAGAACGTGGCGTTCGGGCTGCGGGGGCGCGATGCCGCCGCACGGGTGCAGGCGCTGTTGGCCAAGGTCGGGATGGGGCGATATATCGACGAATACCCGCACCAGTTGTCGGGGGGCGAACAACAGCGTGTGGCCCTGGCCCGCGCGCTTGCCCCCAAACCCCGCATCATGCTGATGGACGAGCCTTTTTCCGGCCTTGATGACCGCTTGCGCGATGACATCCGCGATGAAACGCTTGAGGTCTTGAAAAGCGAAGGCGCGGCGGTGTTGTTGGTTACGCATGAACCGGGCGAGGCGATGCGCATGGCCGATGAAATCGCCCTGATGCGCGACGGCAAGATCGTGCAGCGCGGGGCGCCCTATAACATCTATAACGCGCCAAAAGATCTGCGGGCGGCCGCGTTTTTCAGCGATATAAACGTCATTCGGGGCAAAGTGCAGGGTGCGTTGACCGATACGCCCTTTGGGCAGTTCCTGGCCCCCGGCGTGCCGGACGGGACCGAGGTTGATATCGTGATCCGGCCCCAGCACCTGAAAATCGACTTTGACCGCGGCGGCCGCGGCCCCAACCCCACGCCAGAGGATGGCACAGCCGCGCGCGGAATCGTGCAACGCGCGCGGTTCATGGGGTCATCCAGCCTTGTGGAATTCCGCATGGATTTCGACGGGTCCATCCTGCGCACATCGGTGCCATCGGTGTTTTTGCCCAAACCCGGCACGCCCTTGTGGATCATGATCCGCCGCGACCGGTGTTTCGTGTTTCCGAGGGGTTTGTGAGGTGGGAGTGGAAGGTGGTGCAGTGATATACCGATGGACATTTAAGTCTAGCGCGGACCTCTACCTACGGCCGATCTTGCTAATGTGGCATGCCGTAACGCTACCAATCGAATAGCTATTTTCGGTTTCTTAATGACCTATTTGGCACACATACTCTATTGCTCTTTTTCTTCTGCTAGCCGCTTTTCGAGCATTCCGCGCGGATCTTTCACTTCATCTACGATATTCTCAAAGTCTTGAAGCAACTCGAACATTTCGAGGTAAGAAACTAAGTTGCCTGATGATGTCTTCACCCCTACATTCGTCAGGATGATGGGTAATATTGCATAATGATTGGTAGAACCCGTCTTTAGGGAACTTTGCATGTGCTTTATGTCATTCCCACTTTCCCAAATTCGCTGTTCCTTCGTTCCATCGCCGGCAGCGAAGGAATTTTGTCCCTTTATCTTGTTTAAATAGTCGATGGCAATCATACCGTTCAGGAGAAATATCTCCCAAGCACCAAGTGCGCGGAAGTATAGGGTAAATTTTGGTTTCGTTGGGTCGTGTGCATCAAGGTAGCCTAATGTGGATTCTCTGGCGGATGAATAGTTTTGGAAACAGAGCTGAGACCTCCAGATAAAGCCCATGATTAACTGGTGCGACCGTCCCTCAAAACGGTCACCAAATGTAGAATTGAGGAAGTAATCGGTCATCCAATAGTGACCATCCGTACCAAATGCAGGTTCGGGAATTTCAGCCGACGAGAATTCTGTGAATATCGGATCAATGTGTCTGTCGAAGACTTCTGGGTTCCACGATGTCATGCGTTGGGCTCTGTTGCACAAATCCCGTGAGGGATTCATCTAGTGAATCCAGTGTGGTAG
>NZ_JACUUJ010000040.1 GCF_014859355.1 Yoonia sp.
TGGTGCCCCCACACGGACTCGAACCGCGGACCTACTGATTACAAATCAGTTGCTCTACCAGCTGAGCTATAGGGGCATTGCGGGGCGTTTAGCATTGGGCAAAAGTCTTGGCAAGTTGGTTTGAATGGGTCAAATGCGAATTTTTACCATTCTATCGCTGTTCCTTACCGAAATCAAAAAGCGTTTATGCAATGACAAGATTCAAGATAGTGAGCGGGCGTAAAAACGCCTAGCCCCGCCAACTGCGCACCGGACCACAATCCATGTGCACAAAGTTTGACCTGCTGTAACGGCCAACACCGCCAGCCCGACAGGCCAATGCGGCTTGGGCCATTTGCGCGGTCGAACGGCTTTGCAGGCGCAAATCAGCGGCTTGACCACGCATGTGTAGCGAATTTCGCGCCACCCCGGCGGTGCCGTTGCGCAGCATTGCATTGGTTTGCGGTGAACGGTAGCCGGACAACATCATGTATGGTTCATCAACGTCCAACAGATTCTTGGCTGCGGACATGATGTCAATTGTGCGCAGATCAATTTGAACAGCCTCTCCCGTGCGCCAATCACGCATAAATACATTAATCTCTTGAATGGCTTCGGGGATATAGTCGCCTTCGATCCAGTAGATGGTGTCAAGCCGTTCGCCAGTTCTGCCGGAAAACATGGCGATGCGCCTGATATCACCTGCACCGCGCAAAAAACCTGCAGCATTTGAATATGTGGGTGCTGCTGTTACGACCGTTGCGGCAAAAGCACCAAGCAATCCACGCCGCGTCATCCCCGAAGAGTTATTTTTTTCCATAAGTTAGCGCCTGTCCCGTCGCACCGTTGTCCCGCGTTTTTGCGGATATGTTTTTCTGCTGGCTCAATTCGATAACCAAGACATTGCATATTTCGATTTGCTGACCAAGGCTGTTTACTCTGACAGGGGTTAAAGAACGCCTAATCGGCGAAATTTTGCGCAAATGCCATTTTGGTTTGTATGGGGCCGGTTTGTGTGGTGCACGACATCGGGTGAATTTTTTTTGTCGCGCGGCATTGTGAATAGACATCTGCGGGTAAGTGTATGGTAACGTATTCTTGCTAGCTTTTACGGCATAACAGGAAAAAAACTTGAAACAGAATCGGGCATTCATGCGTCTTGAAACGTTATTTTTAACACGGCTGCTTGGCGGTCTTGCCGTTTGTATGGTTGTTGTGGCTGCCTATTTTGGCGGGGCGACATCTGCACAGGCGCAGGAGGCCACATTCAGGCAGGCGGTTGCACAAGCCGCCGCTGGCGATGCGGATCTGGTGGCATTTTACAGCGCACGCGATTTTGACGGGATTTGGGCGAATGACCGCAAACGCAGGGACGCCCTTTTGGCGGCCTTTGCAGAGGCGGGCAATCATGGGCTGCCAATGGGCCGCTATGACGCGCAAGCTGCGATCGATGCCTTGCGCAATTCTGATTCTCCTGCGGCTCGGGGGCGGGCAGAGGTCGCGTTAAGCCGGCTTTTTCTGCAATATGCCCGCGATATTCAGACAGGTATTTTGGTGCCGTCACGGATTGATTCCAACATTCACCGCGATGTGCCCTATCGGTCACGCCTTGCGACGATCCAAGCATTTGAAAAATCAAGCCCCGAAGGTTTCTTGCGGGCCTTGCCGCCTGCGGCCCCCGAATACGCCCGTCTGCTGCGTGAAAAGCTGGCGTTAGAGCGTGTGTTGGCCAATGGCGGCTGGGGCCCTGGCGTTGAAAACCGCAAGCTTGCCGCCGGCGATACCGGACCTGCCGTTGCTGCCTTGCGTAACCGCTTGATCACGATGGGCTACCTCGCCCGGACGGCATCGCAAACCTATGACGCTGAAATGATATCTGCGGTGCAGCAGTTTCAGTTGGCGCATGGGCTGAACCCTGATGGTACAGCAGGCCCGTCAACATTAGCCGAAATGAACGTTGAACCTGCCGCGCGATTGCAATCACTTATTGTGGCAATGGAACGCGAACGCTGGATCAATCGCCCGCGCGGTGAACGGCATATCTGGGTCAACTTGGCAGATTTCTCGGCGCAAATCATCGACAATGACAAGGTGACCTTTGCCACCCGTTCCATCATCGGTGCGACAGCGCCTGACCGGGCCAGCCCTGAGTTTTCCGATGTGATGGAATTTATGGTGATCAACCCCAGTTGGTATGTGCCCCGGTCGATTATTACCAAAGAATATCTGCCCATGTTGCAGAACAATCCCAACGCCGTAAATCAACTGATCCTTACCGATTCACGTGGGCAGCGGGTCAATCGTTCAGAAATC
Organism: Yoonia sp.; assembly: GCF_014859355.1. Classification (GTDB taxonomy): domain Bacteria; phylum Pseudomonadota; class Alphaproteobacteria; order Rhodobacterales; family Rhodobacteraceae; genus Yoonia. Next base: position 2,293 of record NZ_JACUUJ010000040.1, read on the forward strand.
AATTTTCGGGCCTATACTGCAGCGAATTTCCCATTTTCCATGCGTGAACCGCCCAGCCAAGGGAATGCGCTGGGGCTGGTCAAGTTCATGTTTCCAAATAAATACAATATCTATCTGCATGATACGCCAACAAAAAATCTGTTTCAGCGTGAAACACGGGCATTCAGTCATGGCTGTATCCGCCTGAACGATCCCTTTGATTTCGCCTATGAATTGCTGTCGCGGCAGGTCTCTGACCCAGAGGCGTTTTTTCAGGCGCACTTGCGCACGGGCCGCGAACGGCGCGTCGATCTGCAACAGCCGGTGCCTGTGCATCTGGTGTATCGCACGGCCTATACCAAACCGGATGGCCGCACGCAGTTTCGGCGCGATATTTATGGCCGTGATGCCCGAATCTGGCGTGCGCTGGCGCGAGAAGGGGTGGCAGTTCGCGCCATTCGCGGGTAAATCCATGCCCGAGAGACCACCCGAGGGCGCTGATGGCACATACAATCGCACAGATCGCAGAGGCATTGGGGGCAAAGGCCTTTGGTGCGCTTGATCTTGTCGTCAATGGCGCTGCCGAACCTGCGGCCGCGGGGCGCGATGACCTTGCACTGGCGATGACACCGGCCTATGGCGCGCTTTTGGTCAAGGGGCGCGCGCGCGCAGCGGTCGTTTGGCCCGATGCGGATTGGAAGACATTAGGGTTGGAAGCTGCCATTATCGCGCCCCGCGCGCGTTTGGCAATGGCGCGGCTGACGCAGATGCTTGATCAGCCGCTGGATGCGGCCGGGATCAGCCCGCATGCGGTCGTTCATCCGTCAGCGACAATTGGCGCAGATGTCAGTATCGGCCATTTTTCTGTGATCGGGGCAGGGACGGTTATTGGCAGAGGTGTCTTGATTGCGGACCATGTCTCCATTTCTAGCGGTGTAACCGTCGGAGAAAATTGCAAAATACACGCCGGTGTGCGCGTTCAGCGGCATGTGAAAATCGGGGATCGGGTGATCCTCCAGCCCGGTGTGGTGATCGGCGGTGACGGATTTTCCTTTGTCACCGCAACACCATCGAACGTGGAACTGGCGCGCGATACGCTTGGCAATGTGCCGCTGACCCCGCCGGACGATCCTGTTTGGCACCGCATTCATTCGCTGGGCGGAGTCGAGATTGGCGATGACGTTGAAATTGGCGCCAATTCAACAGTGGACGCAGGCACCATTCGGGCTACACGAATCGGGCGGGGCACAAAAATCGACAATCTGGTTCAGGTTGGCCATAATGTGGTCGTAGGTGAAGATTGCCTGCTATGCGCGCAGGCCGGTGTTGCCGGGTCCACGTTCATTGGTGATCGTGTGGTGATAGGTGGCAAGGCGGGTGTGGCCGATAATCTGACAGTGGGGGACGATGTGGTTTTGGGCGGAGGAACAGTGGTTTTGTCCAACGTGCCGCATGGCCGTGTGATGATGGGCTATCCGGCCACGCGGATGCAGACCCACCTAGACAGTTACAAGGCGCTCCGCCGGTTGCCGCGGCTGCTTCGTGGGTTATCCAAGGCGTAAAATACTGTTTCAAACTTTTGCCAAAATGACTAAGCCCAGCGTGAAACAAGACAGGCAAACATGATGACAACGCAAGAGCAGGTAATCGCGATCATTGCCGAACAGGCTATGTTGGATACGTCTGATGTGCAATTGCACCATACGCTGGCTGATCTGGGCATTGACAGTCTTGGTCTGGTGGAGAGCATTTTCGCCATCGAAGAGCAGCTTGATATCACCGTGCCATTTAATGCCAACGACCCAAGTGCGGGTGATTTCGACATTTCATCGGTGGCCACGATTGTTGCGGCTGTCGAACAGATCTTAGCGGCGCAGGGAAAATAGATGCGCCGCGTCGTCATCACAGGTGCCGGAACAATCAACCCGCTGGGCACTGACGTGCCGTCAACATTTGCTGCCATGCGCGAAGGGCGCTGCGGGATTGGGCCATTGGATATCTCCGATGTGGACCGACTGTCGATCCAGATCGGTGGCCAAATCAGGGATTATGATGAGGCTGCGTATTTCAATCGCCAGCAAATCGCGCTTTATGACCGGTTTACCCAGTTCACCTTGCTTGCCGCCCGTCAGGCAATCGGTCAGTCGGGGCTGACGTTTACAGGGGTTCTGGCAGATAGATCCGGTGTCATTCTTGGTACATCTGGCGGTGGGCTGAACACGCAAGACGAAAACTATCGCGCAGTCTATCAAGCTGGCAAAAACCGGGTGCATCCGTTCATCATTCCCAAGTTGATGAATAATGCCGCCGCCTCGCATGTTTCGATTGAATGGAACCTGCGTGGCCCGTCGTTTACCGTGGCAACGGCCTGTGCATCATCCAATCATGCGATGGGGCAGGCGTTTAACATGGTGCGCTCTGGTATGGCGACGGCGATGGTGACCGGTGGGTCAGAGGCGATGTTATGCTTTGGCGGGATCAAGGCATGGGAAGGATTGCGCGTGATGTCGCGCGATGCATGCCGCCCGTTTTCGGCCACGCGCAACGGCATGGTGCAGGGCGAAGGGGCCGGTGTGTTTGTGTTTGAGGAATACGAACATGCCCGGGCACGCGGTGCTGATATTTTATGCGAGGTTGCGGGATTTGCGATGTCGTCAGACGCCAGTGATATCGTGACGCCATCCAAGCAAGGTGCAGCCCGAGCCATGGCCGGGGCAATCGCCGATGCGCAAATCGCAAAAGAGCGCGTCGGCTATATCAATGCGCACGGAACCGGCACAGCCGCAAACGACAAGACCGAATGCGCCGCCGTGGCGGATGTGTTTGGCGCACATGCAGACAGCTTGATGATTTCATCCACAAAATCCATGCACGGCCATTTGATTGGGGGAACCGGCGCGGTCGAGCTTTTGGCCTGTATCATGGCGTTGCGTGACGGCGTTATTGCCCCCACGATCGGATTCGAAGAACCCGACCCGGAATGCGCATTGGATGTCGTGCCGAATGTTGCGCGCGACGCGCAGATTGAAGTGGCCTTGTCGAACGCCTTTGCGTTCGGCGGGATGAATGCCGTGCTGGCCTTGAAAAAGCATTAAAACGAGAGCCGGTGGCGCCGGCCCTCTTGGTTTAGTCGCGCGCGCTCAGGGCGTCATAGGCTGCTGTAAATCCGGCCAGCGACAGGGTGAGAACCACCTCGGCGTCGGGGGCTGCGGCAGGGACCAGGCGCACTGTGCCTGCCGCCCCGCGTTTGAACTGGTCCACCTCTGTTTGGGTAAAGCCGACGCGGGCAACACAGCCGCCCGCATTGCAGAACGAAAACGGATAACGCCGTGCTTCGTTACGATCGACTGTCAGGGTCAATTGCTGTGTCAAGAGCGTTTCAAGCGGCGCGACGATCGTTGCGCCTGCGATGGCACGTGCCCCGTCGGGCAGGCGGAACAGGCTGAATTCGGCAACCGGCGCATCGTTTTCATCGGTCAAAAGCTGGTAAAGGTTGCAGGGGTCTTGCTGGCCTTCGGGGGCTTTTTGACACCGTTTTGCCCAGTCACCAAAGGTGCCTGCCACATAAGTGTCACCCACTTGCGGCCCTGCCGGTTCACCAAGGCTTAGTTCTTTGATCGGATCGGCTGGGGATGGTGATTCCGCCTCTTGAGCAAATGCGAAAGGGGCCTGCATCAGCATGGTTGCAACGAAAAGAGATTTAAGAGCGCAGCGCATGGATTATTCCTTTGGTTCTTTGGCGGACATTTAGCAGAGACCACCCCTGATGTCAGGCCAAAAGCACGCTGCCTCGGCTGTGTTTCGCCTATCTTTTCTGCTGTAAAACAAAAGAAAAAGGGCCATCAAGTGGCCCTTTTTCGCGAACTCCCCGTCGGACTTTAACGCCGAATTGGCGAATAGTTACGCAATGCAATAACGCCCGTCAACAGGAAATAAACCAAAATCCATGCCGTGAATGCTTTCTGTCGGGCAGGCGGCTGTTGCCGTTTTGCACGATGTTTTCGATGCGTGGCTGCGGCAACGATCTCTTGGTGCTGACAAGGTTTTTGCTGGCATGGAATGGTGAAGCCTGTATTTTGTAACGCAAAGCATCATGTCGGGGATAAACAGCGTGTCAGATCAGATTTTTATCGGCGGTGGCGGCATTGATTACAGCGAACCGCAGTATTTGCTGCTGGACAAGGGCAACCGTCACGGGCTGATTGCGGGGGCGACAGGCACCGGTAAAACGGTCACGTTGCAGATCATGGCCGAAGGATTTTCCGCTGCCGGAGTGCCGGTTTTTCTGTCCGACATCAAAGGCGATCTGTCCGGTTTGGCCGCTGCCGGGTCTACTGATTCCAAACCGCATGACAGCTTTGCCAAACGGGCTACGACGATTGGTCTGGATTTGCAGTATGATAGCTTTCCAGTCACCTTTTGGGATTTGTTCGGCCAGCAGGGCCACCCAATCCGCACGACGGTTGCCGAAATGGGGCCGCTTTTGCTGTCGCGGCTCATGGCTTTGACCAATGTGCAAGAAGGCGTGCTGAACGTCGCATTCCGCCTGGCTGACGAAGAGGGGCTGCCGCTGCTTGACCTAAAGGATTTGCAGGCGCTGCTGCTTTGGGTCGGTCAGAACGCGCAGAAACTGTCGCTGCGCTATGGCAATGTCGCAACATCGTCAATCGGGGCGATCCAGCGGCAATTGCTGGTGCTGGAAAATCAGGGGGGGGCCGCGCTGTTTGGTGAACCTGCGCTGGAATTGGCGGATTTGATGCGCGTCAAAAATGGCCGGGGCGAAATCAATATTCTTGCCGCAGATCAACTGATGGGGTCGCCCCGGCTCTATGCCACGTTCCTGTTGTGGTTGTTGTCGGAACTGTTCGAGGAACTGCCCGAAGTCGGCAACCCGGACAAACCCAAGTTGGTTTTTTTCTTTGACGAAGCGCATTTGCTGTTTGACGATGCCCCCAAGGTGCTGGTGGACAAGGTTGAACAGGTCGCGCGGCTGATCCGGTCCAAGGGGGTTGGCGTGTATTTTGTGACGCAAAACCCGGCTGACATTCCCGATAACGTTTTGGGCCAGTTGGGCAACAGGGTGCAACATGCACTGCGGGCATTCACGGCCAAGGATCGCCGAGAACTGAAATCCGCCGCTGAAACCTACCGTGACAACCCCGCGTTCGATACCGCAGAGGCCATTCAACATGTCGGCACAGGCGAGGCGGTGACATCCTTTCTGGATCGCAAGGGGGTTCCTTCGGTCGTGGAACGCACATTGATCCGCCCGCCATCGTCGCAATTGGGGCCGATCGATGCCGCAGCGCGAAAGGCGATCATGTCGGCGTCTGATAGGGCCGGCAAATATGATGCAACCATTGACCGCGAAAGTGCCTATGAGATGCTGAAAACCCGTGCGGCCGAGGCCGCGCAAGAGGCCGCAGCGGCCGAGGCACAAGAGGCGCAGATTGCCGAAAAAGAACGCGAATTCAAAGCTGCACGGCGTTACGATGGCACAGGTGCGTCCGGACGGTCCGCAACACGCAAAGCGCCACAAGATGACAGTTTTGCAAGCGCGTTGACCTCTGCTGTCGTCAAGGAACTCAAGGGCACAACCGGTCGCCGCATCGTCCGTGGTGTTTTGGGGGGGCTGTTCCGGGGCCGCTAGAACAGGGTCAGAGCTTGCGAATTTTCAGTGTCGCGATCCGGTTTTCTTCCTTGCTGATCACCTCGAACCTGAAGCCGTGAAAAGAAAAGACCTGACCTTCCACGGGGATCATCTGCGCTTCGTGGATGACCAGCCCCGCAACGGTGTTGGCCTCATCATCGGGTAAGGTCCAGTCGTGCGCGCGGTTCAGGTCACGGATCGTCACGCTGCCGTCCACGATATAGGCACCATCGGCCGTGGCGGCGATTTGTAACGTGTCATCTTCGTCGAATTCATCAGCGATTTCGCCAACGATTTCTTCAAGGATATCCTCAAGCGTGATCAGGCCTTGCAAGCCGCCATATTCGTCCACAACCAACGCAAAATGGGTTTTGCGCTTTAGAAAATTGCGCATTTGTTCGTCAAGCGTCGTTGTTTCCGGCACAAAATAAGCGGGCATCGCGATCTGCATGATGTCGAAATGCGCAAGCGCCTTGGCATTCATCGTGCCGTCATTCAGCAGCTTGTGCATCGCGCGCAACAAATCCTTTGCATGGATGACGCCAACAATATTTTCTTGATCGTCGCGGAAAATGGGCAGCCGCGTGTGCTTGCTTTGCAGGATTTGCGCCAGGATGTCTTGGGGGGGCATCGCCGCGTCGATCATTTCGATCCCGGATCGGTGCAGCATGACCTCTTCCACCGCGCGTTCATTCAGGTCCAGCGCGCCTAAAATCCTGTCACGGTCTTCTTTTTCAACCACACCTTCGGAATGCCCCAGCGACAAGGCGCCTGCGATTTCTTCGCGCACTGCCAGGATCTGGCTGTCGGGATCGGTGCGCACGCCAAAGATAAACAAAACCCCGCGCACCAATAAGCGCACTGCAGCGACCATTGGTGAAAAGATCAGGATGATCAAACCGATGGGGCGTGACACCCGCGAAGCAAAGCTTTCGGGGTAGTTGATCGCCAGCGTTTTGGGCAAGACCTCGGCAAAGACCAGCACCAGCAAAGTCATGATTAATGTTGCGGCGGCCACACCATTTGCGCCGAACAATTTGGTCAACACTGCGGTGGCCAGCGACGTGGCCATGATGTTCACAACGTTATTGCCCAGTAAAACAGACCCGATCAGGCGTTCGCTATCGTCGGTAATTTGCAGCGCACGTTCGGCACCCTTGTCACCCTTATCCGCCGCAGACCGCAACTTGCCGCGTGAAGCGGCGGTCAGCGCAGTTTCCGAGCCGGAAAAAAATCCGGACATGATCAACAAAACGGCAATAGCCGCCGCAGTCATCCAAAAGGCGGCGTCGAGCGAGGAGGTATCCATCAGGGGCTTTCGGTTATTGCTTGTTTGAATATGACGTTGGGAAAACTGGTAATCAAGGCTCGGTTTTTTTGGCTAACGGATGATGGTTCATCACAAGTTCCGTCAAGCGTGCATCCAAAACATGGGTATAAATTTCCGTCGTCGCAACATCGGCGTGCCCCAGCATCATCTGGATTGAAAGCAGATCCGCCCCCCCGGCCAGCAAATGCGTGGCAAAGGCATGGCGCAGCGTGTGGGGTGTTACCTTGGCCGGCGACACCCCGCCTGCGACGGCGAATTCCTTGATCAACCCAAAGAAGCGATGCCGCGTCAGGTGGCCTGCCTTACCGCGCGATGCAAACAGGTATTTCGATGGCGGCACACCTTTTTGGCGTGCCTCTTCCTCGGCCTGATCGCGTGCCGCCAGATATGCGGCCATGGCCGCCCGCGCAGGTGGGGACAGCGGCACCAGACGTTCCTTGCCGCCTTTGCCGCGCACCAGCAACATGCGCGGATCGCCGCGCGCGGCTGATACGGGCAGGCTGACCAGTTCGGTAACGCGCATCCCTGTCGCATAGAGCAATTCCATCAGGCAGGTGTTGCGCAGGGCATTCTTGGGGCTGTTGCGCGCAGCGTCGAGCAGGCGGTCCACTTCGGCAAGTTCCAGCGTTTTGGGCAGGCGCTGCGCACGCCCTGGCCCCTTGATCTGGATCGCGGGGTTGTCGCTGCGCCAGCCTTCTTCAAAGGCAAAACGGTAAAGCTGCTTGATGGCAGACAATCGGCGCGCGCGGGTCGATTTGGCCAACCCCTGGGCTTCGCAGTGGATCAGGTAATTTTCCACATCATCGCGTTGTGCCGTCGCAAAATGCTGCGACTGGCCTGTCAGCCAACCCGCGAAATCCATCAGATCACGGGCATATGCGGCTTGGGTGTTTTGCGCGGCGTTGTGTTCGGCTGCCTGTGCCTCGAGGAAAACCTGTGCCCAGCGGGCCATGGGGTGCGGTGCTGCTGTCATGATGGACGCTCCAGCAATAGCATTTGCAGGGCTGCCCGACGGGCCACATCCTCTGCTCCGGCGGCGCGCAAGACGGTCAATGCCTCGGTCAGGGCGCGTGTATCGCCGGCTTGCCCGTGCTGAAACAGGACAACTGCGTTCAGCAACGCCTCGCCCAACTTTCCGTCGTTGATCATCTGTTGCAGGCGCTCTGGCGGCTGTGCGGTGTCAAATGCCGCTTGTATCGCCCGCTGCAGCGGGTCTGTGGCAGGCACATCCTGCGGGACACCGCGCGCCAATGCGATCAGGAACGCAGCCTGTGCATGGCCCGTCGTTTGCCGGGCAAATCTTTCATAATCTGGCGACAGCAGCCCCACCACAAGCGCAATATCACGGGCGACACCTGTCAAGGCCACATCGTTGATTGCAGGTCCGTAAAGCTTGGCAAAGGCAACTTCGGTGCGGGCGTCCTGCATGGCGCGCCAAGCGGTGGGCAGGACGCGGGACATGGCATCGGCGTCGCCTGCCGTGACGGCGGTGTCAAAAGCCTGAAAAGCCGCAACCCGGTCCCAGACCCCGCCAGATGCGGCAGGCGTGCGCGCGGTATAGACCTGCTGTAGCTGATTTTCCGATATGGCCCCACGCCGGGCCAACCGCTCTGTTGCGTCCAGCCGCGCCTTCCATGCTGTCGTGCCGCGCAAATCGGCATGGGCAAAGGCCAATGGCAGGTTATTTGTGATCAACGCTTCGCCGATTGCTTCGTGCATGCGAAAGATCAGCGGGCTGATGCGGGCTGGGCGTGGCAATGGGGGGTCGCTTTCAAACAACTCTGGGTCCAGAAACCGGGCCATCAATGCCTCTTCGGCAGGGGTAACATCGCCCAGAACCCGGTGCGCGTTCAACGTTAATGCAGCGGTGTTCCAGTCGCCGTTGCGGGCCAGGCAAAAGATTCGCGCGATGTGTGTCGGTGCGATGGACGGGTTTTGCCCCATGACGGCGCAGGCGCTGTCCTCGGTGCCCGTCAGCAGGGCGACGTCGAACCAGCGCTGAAACAAGGGTGCTGTATCAGGCTTTGCTTGTTCGATCAGCGCCTTGGCCTGTTCGATTGCGCCAAGGTCAAGCAAACTGTCGATGCGTGCCAGGAACAGCGCATTTTCGGCCCCTGCGTCTTTGGGTGGGTCGGCTTCGGCCAGCATCAGCAGCTTGATGAATTCGCGCAGGGCCGGCAGCGTTTCGCGTTGTTCGGTGCGGACCAGATCAACCAGCGTTTGTTCATCGCTCGCGGCCCATATCGTGCGTGGCAGACCGCTGACGCTGCTTGGTAACAGCCCGATTGGGTCTTTTGACGGGCGATCAAGCGGTGTCACAATGACCTGTGGCGCGCGCGTGTCATTTGCGACGGGTGGTTCTGTCGAGGCTGCCGGTTCAACACTGCGCGACAACCATTCAATCGCTGAAAGCGGTTCTTGGGCGCGTGGCTGTGCGACGGCTGGCAGGGCAAGACAAAAAAATGCCGCTGACATCAGCCAGTAACGGGGATCAATTTGTGTCCAGCGTAACAGGGTTTGATACCTCTTGCGTCGGGGCAGCAAAATCACCCGGAAAGAAAAGCGGGCCGACATAAGCATAGGCCACCAATGCGATGCCTGCCAATATGGCCAATAATACCAGTGCTTTTATCAGTCGCCACATTGCCTGCCAGTTTCCTCGTCTTGTGTCTTGATATGTGGTCTTGGGCCACAATTTGAAGTCTTTATATATGGTCTTTCGGTCAAGATCACGGCATTGATTCAAGAAATTCGACATTCAGCAATGACCGGCCGACGGTGAAAGGACAGATCAGACATGACCGATACCTTCTCAACAGTGCAGCTGCGCCGCAATGTTGTCCTGGTCGGCATGATGGGGTCGGGCAAAACCGCGATCGGGCGTGCCTTGGCGGCGCGGCTTGGTGTGCCTTTTGTCGATAGTGATGCCGCAATCGAAGAGGCCGCCGCGTTAAGCATCGCGGAAATTTTTGCCCGCGACGGTGAAACCTTCTTTCGCGAACGCGAGACCGAGGTGCTGCGACGGCTGCTGATGGGGCCGCCGCGGATCGTGTCAACCGGCGGCGGGGCCTTTTTGGCAGAGCGCAACCGGCAAGCCATTGCTGACGCCGGTGTTGCGGTCTGGCTGGATGCGGATCTGCCAACGCTGTGGGACCGTGTGCGCCAGAAGGATACGCGCCCTTTGCTGCGCACCCCGAACCCGCGCGCAACGCTGGCGCAGATTTTTGCCGAACGCACCCCGATTTACGCCTTGGCGGGGTTGCATGTGCCAATTGATCGCGGCGCAAGCATTGACGAAACCACCCAAACCGTGATCGACACGTTGCTGACCCGTCCCGACATTCTGGAGACCGTATCATGACCGTCACAACCGTGCCTGTTGATCTGCCCGGCCGGGCCTATGACATCCTGATTGGTCCGGGTCTGCTGGATCAGGCGGGCGGGCATGTGGCTGCAATGGGCGGGCGGCGGCATATTTGCATTGTCACCGATGAAACCGTGTCCGGGTTGCATTTGGCGCAGCTGCAGGCATCTTTGTCTGATGCGGGGCTGACGTCTGCGGCGCTTGCCTTGCCGGCAGGCGAGGCGACGAAATGCTGGGCTGCATTGCAGCGCACGGTGGACTGGCTGTTGGATGAAAAAGTGGAACGTGGCGATGTGATATTGGCCTTTGGTGGCGGGGTGATCGGTGATCTGGCCGGTTTTGCAGCCGCGATCCTGCGGCGCGGCGTGCGGTTTGTGCAATTGCCCACGACCTTGCTGGCGCAGGTGGACAGTTCTGTCGGCGGCAAGACAGGGATCAATTCATCGCATGGAAAAAACCTGATCGGTGCCTTTCATCAGCCCAGTCTTGTGCTGGCGGATACCGCATTGCTGAACACACTCGCGCCACGCGATTTTCTGGCGGGCTATGGCGAAGTCGTGAAATACGGCCTTTTGGGGGATGAAGATTTCTTTGACTGGCTGGAAGCGCAGGGGCCGGCGCTGGCGGCGGGGGATAGTGCGGCACGGGTCCGTGCAGTCACCCGTTCCTGCCAGATGAAAGCCGATATCGTGCGCAGGGATGAAACCGAACAGGGCGACCGCGCCTTGCTGAACCTTGGCCATACCTTTGGTCACGCGCTAGAGGCAGCCACCGGATATTCTGATCGTTTACTCCATGGCGAAGGCGTCGCGATCGGTTGCGCGCTGGCCTTTGAGCTTTCTGCGCGCATGGGGCTTTGCAGTCAGGAAGACCCCAGCCGCGTGCGCGCGCATCTGCGCGCCATGGGCATGAAGGTAGATATTGCCGATATCCCCGGTGAATTGCCAGATGCGGCAGGCCTGCTGGCGCTGATGGGGCAGGACAAGAAAGTGCAGGATGGCAAATTGCGCTTCATTCTGGCCCACGGCATCGGTCACGCTTTCATCACGTCGCATGTGCCAACAGATATGGTGTTCGGTGTGCTGCGCGATGCATTGGCAACAGTCCCATCTGTGACACAACACCACTAACGCCGCGCGGCGTTTTCTGCGCTGGATCAATGCGGCGCCGTGGCTTGATGTTTCAAATGGCGTCAGCATTTGCCAGACTGGTGATAGACTCAGCCCCACTGGACGACGAAAGAGGACCGCATGACCGCGCAAACCGACACATCAGGCCTCCATGCTGTGACCGTCAAAGACGCCATCGCCGCCGTCGCAACGACCGACACCGGGTTGTCGGCGCACGAGGCAGCGCAGCGCCTGAAGGATCATGGCCCGAATATATTGCCCGCGCCCCCAAGGCGGAATGTATTTTTGCGGTTTCTGGCGCATTTTCACAACGTGCTGATCTATGTGTTGATCGGTGCGGCCTGTGTCACGGCAGTGCTGGGGCACTGGATCGACACCGGCGTCATTCTTGCGGTCGTCATCGTCAACGCGATGATCGGATTTGTTCAGGAAGGCCGCGCCGAACAAGCGATGGATGCCATCAGGGATATGTTGTCACCCCATGCGGCCGTATTGCGCGACGGACAGCGCATCAACGTTGATGCCGCCGATCTTGTCCCCGGAGACGTTGTTCTGGTCGCGCCCGGCGACCGCGTGCCAGCCGATTTGCGGTTGATCGCCGCGCGCGGACTGAAGGCTGAAGAGGCAATACTGACCGGCGAATCCGTGCCCGTGGACAAGCAGATCGACCCGGTGGACCGCGCTGCCGCACTTGGTGACCGCACATCAATGCTTTTTTCGGGCACATTCGTGGCGGCGGGCACGGGGCGTGGTGTGGTTGTTGCCACTGGCACAGATACGCAGATCGGCCGCATTAGCGGCATGTTAAGCGCGGTCGTCACGCTGGTGACGCCGCTATTGACGCAAATGGACCGTTTTGCGCGGTGGTTGACCGTCTTTATCCTGATCGTCGCGGGGACGTTGCTGATCTATGGATATTTCGTTGGTCATATGGCGTTTTCAGAATTGTTCATGGCGGTTGTGGGTTTGTCGGTTGCTGCCATCCCCGAAGGCTTGCCTGCCGTTTTGACCATTACGCTTGCCGTGGGGGTGCAAACCATGGCAGGGCGGAATGCCATTGTCCGGCGGTTGCCTGCAATCGAAACACTGGGGTCTGTTTCAGTCATTTGTTCAGACAAGACCGGCACATTAACCCGCAATGAAATGATTGTTGCAGCGCTGGCGGCGGCTGATCACAGCTATGCGGTCAACGGCAACGGTTATTCCCCTCAAGGTGCAGTGCGATGGCGTGATGCGGATGCCGACCCGGCTGAACATGCGGTCTTGTTGACGTTTGCCCAAGTTGCGGGGCTTTGCAATGATGCGGTGTTGCATGCCCAAAAAGATGATTGGCGCGTTGAAGGCGACCCGATGGAAGGCGCGCTGATTGCGCTGGCCGGCAAGATCACCGGCGGTGGGGCTGCGCCGTTTGACGATTGGAAGCGGCTGGATGAAATTCCGTTTGATGCCGCACATCGCTATATGGCGACATTGCACGCTGATCCCGAAGGGCAGAAAAGTATTCACGTCAAAGGCGCCCCCGAGGCCGTGCTGGCGCTTTGTGCTGACCAGCGCGACGCAGCGGGCGAAAGCGCGCCACTTGATACGCCCTATTGGGAGGAAAAGGTCGCGGAACTTGCCGCTGGTGGGCAGCGGGTGATTGCCGTTGCGGTCCGGGAATCGCTGGGTGACCAGTCAACGCTCAAGACCGCTGACATCGACGGGCGTCTGACGCTGATCGGCCTGATCGGCTTGATTGATCCGCCGCGCGCCGAGGCGATCGCGGCTGTGGCAGACTGTCATGCCGCAGGGATCCGGGTGAAAATGATCACCGGGGATCACGGCGCAACCGCCCGTGCCATCGCCGAGATGATCGGATTGAAAAACACCAAACGCGTTCTGACCGGCGCAGACGTCGAAGCAATGGACGATGCCGATCTTGCCGAGGCCGTTGTCGCGACCGATATTTTCGCCCGCACGTCGCCCGCGCATAAACTGCGTCTTGTCACGGCCCTGCAATCGCGGGGCCTGACGGTGGCGATGACGGGCGACGGGGTGAATGATGCCCCTGCATTGAAACGTGCCGACGCGGGCATCGCGATGGGTGTCAAGGGCAGCGAAGCGGCAAAAGAAGCCGCAGAACTGGTGCTTGCCGACGACAACTTTGCCTCGATCGCGGCGGCTGTGCGCGAGGGGCGCACGGTGTATGACAACATCAAAAAGGTGATCAGCTGGACCTTGCCCACCAATGCCGGTGAAGCATTGACCATCATTCTGGCGTTGTTTCTTGGCATGGCGCTGCCAATCACGGCGGTGCAGATTTTGTGGATCAACCTTGTCACAGCGGTGACGCTGGGGTTGGCACTGGCGTTTGAACCGTCAGAACCCGGCACGATGCGCCGCCCGCCGCGCCCGCGCGACGCACCGTTGTTGTCCGGCGTGTTGATCTGGCAGCTTTTGTTTGTGTCGACGCTGTTTGTGGCGGCTGTCTTTGGCATTTTCCTTTACGCGATGGACCGCGGTTATGCGGTGCCGCTTGCGCAGACGATGGCGATGAACACGCTTGTTGTGCTTGAGATTTTCTATCTGTTTTTCGTGCGCAACATGTATGGCACATCGCTGACCCTTGCTGCGGTAAGGGGAACGCCGATTATCTGGGCCTGTGTTATCGCCGTTGTGGTGGCGCAAGTGGCCATGACCTATTTGCCGCTGATGCAGATGGTCTTTGGCACGCAGGCGGTCCCGTTTTACGATGGCGTGTTAATCATCGGCGTTGGCGTTGTTTTCTTCGCGCTGATCGAAACCGAAAAACAGATGCGTCTTGCGTTCGGGGCGCGCGATGCCGGCGGTCACGGCGACTGAACTGGTTCCGTCGCTGGGTGCGAAGTGTCTTTGCTCAGCAGCATATCCGCGGAAAATCCGCGTTTGACGGCACTTTCGCGCACGGCTTTTTGCAATGCCTTGCTGCGGCCCAACAGGCGTTTGAAGCGTTCTTCGTCCAGCACCAGCAATGTAGATGGCGCAATTGCGCGCACCTCGGTGCGGCGGGCCTTGCTTATCAGGACCGCTAATTGGCCAAACATTTCGCCCCGCCCCAATCGCAGGGTCTGACCTGCGGTTTCCACCTCGACCGCGCCAGAGGCGATGAAAAACACGCTTTTCGGCACACCGTCTTTGCGGATCAGGATATCGCCTGCGTTCACATAACGGGTTTGCAGCGCCCGCGTCAGCCGTTTGAGCGCGGCACCTTCGAAATCCGCAAACAGCGGGAATTGACGCACCAGTTCCGCCCTTTGCATGCCAATATCAAGACGCGGGCGGTCTTCGCTGATGCCGCGTTGTGTGGCAATTTTTTGACTGAGGGTTGTAAAAACTTCCGGCCCAATCAGGCCGTCTTCGCGCATCGTGGCATATTCGCGTTCTTCAAGGCGTAATGCAGTCCGCCGGATAAAACGGCGTTCCAGTTCCTCGGCATAGCCCGGATATTGCAACCGCAGGCCCTCTAGTGCGGTTTCAACCCCTTCGATCCGCCGCGCCAGCAATTCGTGCAACAGGTCGGCAACGCGCCGTCCGTGGATGCGCCGGATGCGGCCATCTATGAATGTGCCAAGATCGCGCAGGATCAACCGTTGCGACAACAGATGTTCAAACCGGTCTGCCGTCATTCGGGCCAGTGGCGCAGACAGGTGCAGGCGATTGTGCAGCACGACCGCTGCGCGAAAGGCTTTGCCATAGACCACCGCCCGCCGCGCTGCCCGCTGATAACCGCTGCGCCCCCCTGTGCGCGCGCCTTCAATCAGGCGATCCGCATCCGAGAGCACCTGTTCGGCCATACGGGCCGAAATGGTGCGTTCGCGCACGCGCGCAAGGATCGTATCCCGCTCGAACCCGGCAAGGGCGATCAACCCCAGTGTAATGCGGTCTCGGTCCAGGATATCCACGCTGTCTTCGGCCGATTTGACCGCGTTATCCAACCTTTCGCCAAAGCGTTTTGCCTCGGTGCGCACGATATCACGGTTCAGGTCATAATTTTCAGTCGTGCGGGCGACATCCTCGCGCACAGTTTGCAGTGCGACCGCAACGACCTGCCGCGACAGGGCCTCGTCCAAAGGGGATAGCCGGTCAAGCCCCAGCTTTGCGATGACGCTGCGCAGCGTTGTCCCTTGGGCCAGCAGCGTGAACAATGTAAAACCCGTGGCCAGGATACCGACAAGGCGCTTGACCTCGACCGGCACACGAAAGCTTTCGGTGACGGCCAGGGCCAGCGCCAATGTGACCGCGCCGCGCAATCCGCCCCACAGGATGGCAACGCGGTACGGCCGCTCGACCGCAGGCGACAGCCGCAGCAATGTCAGCAAGGGTAAAAGCCCGAAAAGGATGACGACACGCGCCAGAATGGCGGCAATGATGACAACGCCGATCAGCACGAAATCCTCGATGCGCACTTCTTCCAGCAGGCGGGGGATCAATAGCGCAGCCAGAATAAAGATCAGTGCCCCGGCCCAATGTGCCAACATTTCCCAGATATCGCGCAGGTTGGACCATGCTTGCGGCGGCAGGCGGCCCGGCCCTGCCAGGTTCAGCGTGAGGCCCGCCGCGACAACGGCAATGACACCTGATGCGCCAACGCTTTGTTCTGCAACGATATAGGAAAGATAGGGCAGGGCGACCGAAATCGAAATCTGCGCCCGTTCATAGCGCGCAAAGGCGGCCATGACCCAGACGGCAAGCTGTGCCGCCAGCCAACCCGTCAAGGCACCGCCTGCGATCAGAAGTGGAAACCGCGCCAGCGCATCGCCCAAGCTGGGGTCGGGCACGCCCAGCATGACAAAGCCCATAAACAACCCAAACAGTGCAATGGCCGCTGCGTCATTCAACAGGCTTTCGCCTTCGATAATCCGGGCCAGCCGGCGCGGTGCTGAAATGGACCTGAAAATCGACACGACTGCAGACGGATCGGTGGTTGATACGATGGCCCCGATTAGCAGACAGGCCGCCAAAGGTAACGCGCTGGTCCATGATAGCGCGTACCCCACGCCAAGCGTTGCCACGACCACCGCGACTACGGCCAGCATCAGGATCGGCACCCAGTCATCCAGCATCCGCCGCAGGTTCATGCCCAGCGTCGCCTGAAACAACAGTGTCGGCAGAAAGACATACAAAAACACATTTGATCGGATCGGCAGCCCGATAATTGCTTCGGCCACGGGGTTCAGCGCATCGGTCAGATCTGTGCGCAGGAAAAAGATTGCGCCCGCAGCGATCAAGATACCGAAAACAGCAAGGATCACACTGTAAGGCAGGCGCAAACGCGCGGCCAAAGGCTCTGCCCCGCCAATCACAAGGAAAAGCGAGGCAATGACCGTGGTGATCACAACAATATCCATCCAGACTGCATAAGCGACAACGCCAAGTCCAGCAAATCAACAGATGTGATTTTTTTCAAAATACAGACGCTGTGTCGCGCAGGCCCGATGCGTTGCGGTTTCGGGCCAGGTGCTGCAGGTCACGGTGTCTTGTCGGGGGCGCCCTGTGATGTCGTCATGTCTGACGTTTGGGGGTCTTCCTGCGGGGCGCGGGCCACATGGTCGCGCGCGACCGACATGGATTTGACAATGGCGTGGATGGTATCGCCGGGTGTCAGCGCCATCTGGTCCGCTGCGCGGCGGGTGATCCGCGACAGTATCTCGTGTCCGGATACGTCGATATGCACCAGCACGCCGGGTCCGGTGCCGTAAACGACTTCCCCAACCTTTCCTGCGATGATGTTCTGCGCCGACAGACCGACGGGGCGCTGACGCGACAAGATCACGTCATGTGCCATGATCCGCACCTGCACCCGGGTTCCGGGCGCACCCGTCACACCCGGCAAAAACAGCGGGCCGGTCGGCGCGTCCAGCCGGGTCAGCCCGTCATCATCATGTGCGGCAATTGTGGCGGGCAGCATCGCGGCCACTTCGCGGATCCCCAAGGCGCGCAATGCGCCTGCATCTGCCATGATCTGTGCGGTGGTGCCTTCGCGCACAACCCGCCCCTTGTCGATCACCACCATACGGTCGGCCAGCAGCTGTGCTTCGGTCATGTCATGGGTCACCAGCACCACCGGCATTTGCAGGTGCCTGCGCAATACGATGATTTCGCTGTAAAGCTTTTCGCGCGTCGCGCGGTCCACCGCTGAAAACGGCTCGTCCAGCAACAGCGCTTGGGGTTTGCGGGCCAGCGCACGGGCGACCGCCACCCGCTGTTGTTGCCCGCCCGATAGTTTTGCCGGCTTGCGGTCCGCCAGATCGTGCAGGTTGACGAGATCAAGAATGCGGCTTGCCTCTGCCGGATCGGCGCGGTCCATTGCAGCCATGACGTTTTGCGCGGCGGTCATATGCGGAAAAAGCGCATAGTTCTGAAAGACAATGCCAACACGGCGCCGATGCGCGGGCAGATCAACGCCTGCCGCAGTATCCAGCCATGTTCTGCCGTTCACGCGAACCTGTGCCAGAGCGGGCCGCCAAAGCCCTGCAATGGTGCGTAAAACGGTCGTCTTGCCCGAACCTGAATGGCCCACCAGCGCCACCAGTTCCCCAGGCGCGACCTGAAAAGACACATCAAGCGGGATGGGCGTTTGCGCCCGCACCAAGATTTCCAGCGCCATCAGGACAGCCTCCGCCCGACGCGGGATGACAACCACAAGGTCAACGCAATCGTGAAAAGCGAAATCGTCACAAGCACTGCCGACATGATCGCCGCACCCTTGTCATCAAAGCCCTGAACGCGGTCATAGATTGAAATGGCGATGGTCTTGGTTTCCCCGGGGATCGACCCGCCGACCATCAGCACGATGCCGAATTCACCCAGCGTATGCGCAAAGGTCAGCACCATGGCTGTCATCAGACCCGGCCATGCAAGGGGCAATTCGACCTTCCAAAGGCTGCGCAGCGGGGACATGCCGCAACAGGCGGCGGCCTCACGCACTTCGGGTGCAATCGACTCGAATCCCCGTTGCGCAGGCTGGATCGCAAAAGGCAGGTTGAAAATAACCGAGGCCGCCACAAGCCCCTGAAAGCTGAACACAAGCTGGTGCCCGAACAGGCTCTGCCACAGATCTCCCAAAAGCGAATTGCGCCCGAAGGCCACCAGCAGATAAAAGCCGAAGACAGTGGGCGGCAGGACCAGCGGTAGCATGACCAAGGCTTCGACCAAGACTTTGGCGTGGAACTTGCGATAGGCCAACAGCCGCCCCATCAAAACAGCGACCGGCAGCAAGATAACGACCGTCCAGCCCGCAAGTCGCAGCGATAACCACAGCGCTGTCCAGTCCATGTGCCTACTCGCCCTGCGGCAGCACGAAGCCGTAGCGTTGCATGATTTCGCGCGCGGCAGGTGTGTTCATATAGGCATAGAACGCCGCGGCCACCTCACCCGCCCCGTTCAACAACACCATGCGCTGGCGCAGCGGTTCATGCCAGTCTTCTGGGATCAGGGCATAGGTGCCGCGTGCCGCGACCTCGGGGGCACGTGCCAGGGAATAGGCGATGATGCCGCCCTCGGCATTGCCTGACAGGGCGAATTGTGCCGCCTGGCTGACATTTTCGCCCAGCACCAGCACCGGTTGCAGATCTTCCCAAAGACCCTGCGACATCAGCGCCGCGCGGGCGGCAATTCCAAAAGGCGCATGATCGGGGTTGGCAATCGCAAAGCGGGTGATGCCGCCTGCATCCAACAGCGCGCGCACCCCGTCCAGCCCTTCGCTGGGATCAAGGCTGGACCCATTGGGCGCGACCAGAACGATCCGGCCCAAGGCATAAATTCTGCCTGCGTCGCGGGTCAGCCCGGCGCGATCAAGCAAAAGCGGCGTGGCGTCGTCCGCGGCAAGCAAAAGTTCAAAAGGCGCGCCCTCGCTGATCTGGCGTGACAGATTACCGGTTGATCCGAATGACAGACGCACCTGCATCCCGGTTTCGGCGGTGAAACTTTCAGCAATCTCGATCACCGCGAATTGCATGTTGGCGGCCGCAGCGATCACAGGGGCGTCAGCCTGAGAAAACCCAGGGCCAGTGAAAAATGCAAAGGCCGCAGCAAGTAGCACGCGGCGGGTGATTGAAATGTCCATGGGCGGCTCGATAATGATATGTTTCTTGAAACATATCGCAGAAAGGTCTTGCTATCTGCAATCGCTATTTTCCTTCGGGAATATCCCGTCGAAGGTCGTCAAGCAATGCAAGCTGTTCGGCACCGGCCTGCGCCGCTTGGGCTTCGAATGTCCGATAAAGCGCGATCACCCGTTGCCCGGTCTCTGTCACGACCGCCCCACCGCCGCCCGGCCCGCCACGCGTGCTTTCCACCAATGCATCCTGGAACATGGCGTTCAATGTGCCGACCAGTTCCCATGCGCGTTTATAGCTCATTCCCATTTCGCGCCCGGCCGCAGCGATGGACCCTGTCCGGTCGATCCGTTCCAGCAATTCGGCCTTGCCCGGGCCAATCATTTCACGTTCGCCAAAAATGATGCGGAT
>NZ_JACUUJ010000081.1 GCF_014859355.1 Yoonia sp.
ACGGGGCTGATGTGCTGCACGGAGGTGCGGGGGATGATCTGTTGTATGATCGGGGCGATGATTTCGTTGACTATCTGAATGGTGGCGCAGGCGATGACATTTTGATGGGTGGCAACGGGGATATTCTGAATGGCGGGTCAGGGGCTGACACATTTTCCTTGATCACGAATGCCCATCCGGTCATCGAAGATTTTGACCCCGCAAACGATTTCATCGAATTGACGTATCAGGGGCCAGCCCCCGCCTTATCGACAACCCTGACTGATGCCGGTCTGATCTTGCAGGCCGATGGCGTCGCCATTGCGACATTTATCAACCAGACAACGCTGGAACTGGGACAGGTCGCGCTGATTGCAGCATAAAACCCTTTTCTTTTATCCCAATTCACCCTAAACGCACGCATCTACGCGGGATTCCCCTGCATGGATCCTCCACGGGCCCTTCTGGACGACATCCCGGATTGCGCCATTCACCCTTTAGACAAGGAGACCCCGATGTCGATTACTGCTGAAGAAAAAGCACGGCTGATGAAAGAATTCGCAACCAAGGAAGGCGACACCGGTTCGCCCGAAGTTCAGGTTGCCATCCTGTCATCGCGCATCGCGACCCTGACCGAGCATTTCAAGATCCACAAGAAAGACAACCACGGTCGCCGTGGCCTTTTGAAAATGGTCGCCCAGCGCCGCAAGCTGCTGGACTATGCCCGCGCCAAGGACGAAGCCCGCTATCAGGATCTGATCAAACGTCTGGGCCTGCGTCGCTAAACCGACACGCCCGAACAGATGACCAAAGCGCCCGCCTTTCGGTGGGCGTTTTTTATCATGCACACAGCAGCCCATTTTCAACCAGCCCTGCACCGTATGGCAGATTGATCAACAGGCCGTTTGAATCCTTGGCGCGTGCGGAAAAACGGCGGTTGCCTGGCGATTTGATTTGGCCAAAGCAAGTCTTTTCCAACGCCAATGGCCAAGTTAGGGCCACGACCCAGAAAAGCGCCGCCAGCGCACTGCCCTCGTGCAATACGAAGAAGCACTGAAGCCAAACCAAGATGTTTTGTTTTCCAAGGTCCGGCTGGCTTTCACCGTCAGACCAAAAAGACATACGCGTGCCCCATGACGGACTCGAACCGCCGACCTTGTCCTTACGAAGGACCTGCTCTACCAGCTGAGCTAATGGGGCTACGCGTTGTGTCCTCTAAACGGTCGGCGCCCCTCGTGCAAGGCAGAATCAGAACGAGATTTCGCCGTCGCCGTGGTAATCTCAGCAATTTTCAGTTTCATGCGGGGTGACTGCCGGCACGCGACGCCAGATTGCAGAACGACAGCGCGTCACGCTATGATCGCGGGATTTCCTTGGGCCGCATCAGACGTTTCTGCGCAGCAATACGGAACGGGGCGTTGGGGCCGCCATAGCCGGTATAGGCGCCTTGCCGCTGCACGATTTCAAAAAACATGCCGCCTGCAAAAGGGCGCGAATAGAACTGGAAGAACGCGCCGTTGTCGTCTTCATCGGAAAGAATGTTGGCGGCCTTCGACCGGTTGAGCGTTTCCGGCGCGATGTCAAACCACGCGGCAAGATCGGCAAAGGCTGGAAACCGCGACCGGCAAGCGCATCGGCGGTGGCAAGATCGACCTCCAGCGCCGGTTCAATGCGGCGCACATCATCCATCAGCGCAACAAGTGAACGATAGCCACCTTGCACAATCGCGTTGGGCCGCCCAAAGCGTCTTTGCGCGCACAGAGCGATGCAGAGCTTTGCCCCAGAGTCGTCGCGCGTTGGGAAGCCAGCGGCAAGCGCTATGGGGCCGTGAAGGTCTGGTTCGATGGGGCAGAAAATGGTGTTTACGCCGCACGCGGCAAAGTCGTTCGTCTGACGAAATATATTGAAAAAAAGGCGTTACCAGAGGCAGAGGCAAGAAGACCACGTATCGCGATCCGGCGCTGCCGTGTCCTGAATACAAGGTAAACCGGGAGTTCAAGGCACCGGCGCCCAACATGCTATGGGTACCTTGCTCATCTACCGTTTTCGTCGAGAATATCAGATCTTCTGTGTAACTGGGATTTGGTCCATGCTTGCCGAGAGGAGCAAGGACGATGACAATTTCCAAGGAACTGCTGGACGAGTTTCTGAAGGGCTGCGAGCGGCCTGAGGATCTGCTTGCTGTGCTGCGTGCTAAACTACGTTAACGCATTCGATATCAATCCCGGTTGCGCTCGCCCAAGTATCGGGCGAGGACAAATGCTGCCGTGAACGCAATCTGAGAGGCAAAATCGGTTTCGCCGGTAGCAGGTGCCGCCGGTTGAGAGACCGGCGGGTCGGTCAGGGTCTTTTTCGTAAAACGATTTCTGGCGATGACCAGAAGGACCGCAGCCAGAATTATTAATCCGAGGCCGATCAAGAGGGACGCCCAAGCTTGCCCTACCGCAAGACTAAGCGTGATATACGCCCAGGCCGTCAGGAACGCGACTCCTGCGGCTCCGGTCAGTCCCCCAGCCAGAGCAAGCACGGTCGGCAGCAGCAAGCGTCGCGCGTCCTTTCGGACGCTGCGACAAATGCTGTGCACGATGTCATCGACAATACCCATCACCGCCGCGACAGGGCGCCAACCAAAAAACCAGCGCCCGCGGCGAGGGCAATTGTCATAAAAGGGTGCGCTGCAACAGACTCCTCCAGTTGCGCCTCTGCAGAGCGGCCCTTGCTTTCCGCATAATGCTTCGCCTCGTCAAAGCCCTCCGCGATGTCTGCGGCCATGCGGCTGCCGCGCCGTCCCGCGATCCCGCTGACAGTCTCAGTGAGGCGCGACATGTCCTCCCGAAGGGCGACCAATTGACGACTGACCGCCTCGATATCGGTTGCGGCGTTGGGTTGCTGGTTCGTTTTGCTATCAGGTGACATTTTGATTTCCTTTGGTTGTTAGAGATTGTGGTGTTGAGCCGTCGGACTTGGTGTCCGAGAGTGGCTTGGATGGATCGCGCATCATTTTTTGGCCGAAACCCGGACTACCTTTGCCGCCTGCTCGGTGGCTGCTCCGGAGAAAACCTCGTCAGATGCATCGGCATCGGCCTTGGTCTTTTGAACCAGCTGGTCCTCGTGATGCGGCGGCCCGTAAAGGGTGTAAAGCTTGAGCGCCTTATGGCCCGTGCAGATCACATTGTGATGCGCGCCCGCGGGCACTACGATGCCGTCTCCAGCCTTGACCTTGTGCGTCATGCCGTCGATCACGACCATTCCCTTGCCCTCTTCGATGCGAAAGAACTGGTCCGTGTCAGCGTGTATCTCGCCACCAATTTCCGTTCCAGGCTCGAGCGACATCAGAACCAGTTGCAGCTTGTTCCCAGAATAAAGAACGCGCCGGAAGTCTGTGTTTTCTTCCGTCAGTTCTTCGATATTCGCAACATATCCGATCATGGTGCCTCTCCGTTCATTTCATCGTCTGACTCGAAGACATGATCATGTGTGCCTCAGATAAATCTTCACCGCACTGATCGGTGTTAGCAGCATGATGCGTTTCACTTCGCTGCACCCTTGATCCGAGGCGTGCCGTTCGAAGCGCTTCTGGCAGACAAGGCATTTGATGCG
>NZ_JACUUJ010000082.1 GCF_014859355.1 Yoonia sp.
TCAGCAAAGCGATCAGCGTGAATGGCACGGCGATCTGGATATCGACCGCCCCCATGGTCAGGTCTTCCACCCACCCCCGGCGCATGCCCGCCAAAAGGCCGAGCGCGCCCCCGATCAACAGCCCGATACAGGCCCCGACCAAGGCCAACCCCAACGTGAGCCGCAATCCGTACATCGTGCGCGAAAGTACGTCGCGGCCCAGTTCGTCGGTTCCCAGAAAGAACCCGTCTTTGTAGCGGTCAAACCCGACGGGTGGGCGCAACCGGGAAATCAGGCTTTGGGTCAGCGGATCGAACGGTGCAAGCAAAGGCGCGATAAGTGCGACGAGGATCAGAAACCCGGCAAGGATGGCTGCGATCCTTTGGATCCAGTTCGCCTGAGACCATAGCGTTCTTGGCAATGTGCCCGCCGGGATATGTGCGACCATTGCCATCGGTCTAGACCTGCGCCATTCGGATGCGCGGATCGGCGTAGGCATAGGCGATGTCAGTCACTGCATTGACCACCACCACTGCCATCGCAACCGAGATCACCCCAAACTGCAGTACCGGGTAGTCCCGCGTAATCGCAGCGGAGACCAACAATTCCCCGATACCGGGCCAGCTGAAAATCGCCTCGACCACGACATTGCCCGCCGCAGCCATTCCCGCGATCTGCAACCCCAGCACGGACAGAACCGTCACACCTGCATTGCGCAGCCCGTGCTTCACGATCACCACGGTTTCCGGCAGCCCCTTGGCGCGCGCGGTGCGCATGAAATCCTGCCCCAGCACGTCCAGCATCGCGTTGCGCGTGAACCGCGTCAGCGCGGCAATAAGCACCCCGGACATGGCGATCGTCGGCATGATGAAATGCGCCCAGGTGCCATTGCCCACCACGGGCAAAAGGTTCCAGGAGAACGCAAACAGCAACACCATGAAGATCGCGATCACGAAATTCGGCACCGCATAGCCAACAAAGGAAACCGCCATGATCGCACTGCCGATCCAGCTTGCCCTATAAATCGCGGCAAGCACACCCAGCGGCAGCGCGACACAAAGCGTCAGCGCCAATGAAGCCAGCAGAAGTTGAAGAGACGGCCACACCCGTTCTGCAACGATCTCGGCCACGGGACGGCGTTCAAGGAAAGACAGCCCGAAATTACCTTCCAGGACGCCGCGCAGGTATCTCAGATATTGCTCCCAGATGGACCCGTTCAGACCGAAATATTCGATCATCAACTCACGGTCTTCTTTGGTCAGTCCTTCACCCAGAAAGGTTTCAAGCGGGCTGCCGGTCAGCCGGGTTGCAAAGAAGACAAGCGTTATGATCACGAAAAGCGTCGTCGCCATCTTCAACAGGGTGCGCAGGATGTAGCGGATCATCTGGCGGGCCCCCGCACGATATGCGCAAAAGGAATACCGGCGTTCCGGGCAATCGTGCCATCGGTGGCCAGATTGTCACCGATGAAAATCGCGTCATGGGGCGCGATCCGCGCGCTGTCCAACGCAAGGCGCGCCATGTGGGTGTGCGGTTTGCCGATCGTGTCGAATGCGACATCTCCAAGCACCGCATTGAGTGCTGCCAGCAAAGCGCCTGTTTCAGGCACGGGCAGGCCATCCATCGATGGATGTGCGCAATCGATATTGGACACCCACAGACGCGCACCTTGGCGCAAGAAGGAGGCCAGCCGCTCCAGGTCAACGATTGTGAATCCCGAATCTCGGCAGAGCAACGCGACTTCTGGCACTTCGCTATCGGTACGCAGTCCGAAAGCGCGCGCCTGTGCCTGCAGGCAATCACCTGCAAAAAGCGCAAGGCCGACCCCGGGATAGGTCTTTTGCAGATGCCGCAGCGTTTGCTCTCCGGCAAGCAGGATGCGCTGTGCAGAAATAGTCAACCCAAGGGCCGCCAACTCGTCACTGAGGGACTGCGCAGAATGGGTGGAGTTGTTGGAAACGATCCAAAGCCTGTCGTCGCAAGCGGCGGCAAAATCCAGCGCATCGGCATAGGCGCGTCCTTGGGAAACGAGGCAGCCGTCCAAATCAGAAAGGACAAGCCGCGCGCCAGTCACGATATCCGCACTCAGTCGGTCGAATACGCGCATTTCGAAAGAAACTTCCGGCATAGTCCTCGCACACCCCCACCGTTCGGGGACAAAGCCCCGGCGCGACGAAAAAATTTCGCTATTACTTCTTGGCGAAACAGCATCGCCCTAACATCAGGAAGCTTTATCATTGGCTGTGACATGCTTGTGACAAAGCAAAGCTACGCTTTGCGCAACTCAAGGATTCGCTTTCAGGTGGCCATGCCTCTTTCGCTTACAGCCTTGCAGGCGCTGCGCACTGTCGCCGAGACTGGCTCATTCTCGGCCGCCGCCCGGCAGTTGGGACTGACACAGCCTGGCGTCTCGCACCACGTACGCGGCCTTGAAAGAGATTACGCAATTCGGCTGTTCACACGGACCAATGGAAAGCTGGTCGCAACCCCCTTTTGTGAGCGAATCTGCGATGTAGCCGACCACCTCTTGCAAGAACACGTTGGGCTTGAACGCATGCTGCGAAATCACGGGACGTTGGGACGTGGCGAACTTTCAGTCGGGATGGGAAATGCGATGCCGGGTATGTCGCTGGTCGCAGCCTTTAACCGCAACCACCCCGAAACGAACCTAAAGGTGATCACCGGCTCCTACCAAAAGATCATGCGCGCAGTTTTGGATCACAGTGTAGATGTCGGCATATTGCCGGATATTCCCAGGGATCCACGGTTCCGCCGACAGGTGCTGTTGTCCAATCGCGTGGTGGCGATCGTGCCAATCGATCATCCACTTTCCGGGCAAAGACGGGCGACGGCTGCGCAACTTCTTCCGCATCGGCTCATTTTTCGGTCTGCGGGCTCTTCTACCCAAAAGGTGGTCGACAGATATTTCGGATCGCGTGGCGTTGAACCCAAACCCTTTCTGACGCTGGACACCCGCGACGGCGTGTTCGAGGCGGTCGCAAACGGCATGGGTATCGGGTTTGTCTGGAAAAACAGCACAAGCCGCGCTGAAGATGTCTGGCAGATAGATTTGGCGGACGGCGTAACGACAAGCAAGGAAGTCGCCTTTGCACACGCGGACCGTAGTACACAAACACTTGATGCATTCTTTTCGATTGCAGCCCAGTCCAGTGCAGGCAACGTGTCGTCGCATTGACTGCAGCACATGGTGAAATGGTGATTGACCGCGATGATTGAGATTGCGGACGGTTGCACAAAGCTGGCGTAGGACTGAAAATGCGAAAACTTGGCGGTGCTCCGATCCACGTGCCATTCTACCGAGCGCATTGATCTCGAATTTTAACAACAAATAAGGCTGGCCGAAAGCGCGTCGGAATTCGACACTATCGCTTGCGTGCTTGACGAGTAGCGCCTCAGCGACAGGCCGAAACAGGCACGATGCAGCACGAAATCACGCGATCTAAACATGAACATGTACTGCACACGACGCCTGGCAACAAATTGAAGTTAAATACCAATCTTTGCAATCCATCATAGGGGCCACGGACAACCTAGTGTTTTGATTTATTTGCATTTTTGTAT
>NZ_JACUUJ010000083.1 GCF_014859355.1 Yoonia sp.
CCATGAGGATGCCGAAGTCATCGCCGCTATCGTGGCTAGACTGCCCGACAGTCTTGGCGGGATCCGCATGGCGCTGCGCATCGCAGAGCTGGCACGCGCCGGTCTGACACCGGACTGGATGCCAGGCGCTGTGCCGCAATGCGTTCCGAGAGAAATACGCGAAAACCAGCATGGTGTGCGCGCTGTGACCGAAGTTATCGGCACAGAACGTGTCCTGACCCGGGGAAAGTGGCGAACTGTCGATGTTTTGATTTGCCCGGTCATTTGGCGCCCGCATCCTGAGCAGATCGCATCCGCGCGGCGCGGGTATGAGGATTGGTGGCACGCGCTGGGCTGGGTGCGGGATGGGTTAACGGCTGGCGGGATGCTGCGGGAGGTGGATCTAATCGAAACGATGCCCAAGGTGCGACCCTGGAAAATAACGAATTAGGACAGCAATGATTAGGGGTAAGATGCTGCGGCGTCGCATCTGCCACGTGATCGGAAACAGATCACTCACAACGTTAACCTTATCTTGCGGCAAAGCGCGGGTTGCATGCTTTGCAAATCCCGATTCGGTAAGTCTCTACATACGACGCAATCGGCCCTGACCTGCCATTCACTTCATAGTCGCGCGCTGCGGTGCAGCTGCACCAAACCGGGCATTCGCTGCAGGCGCAAACTCACATGAGGCAAATGACGCAACTGCGGAGTTACTTTTTTCACAGTGCTTCAGAGGTGCAAAAAGGGCGGCGCTAGATTGCCGCCGCCCCCTTTTAGTCACTGGGCGTTGGGGAAGAACAACTGCTCGCCACCGACCTGATATTCGGCGATGGCCTGCTGGCCCGCATCAGAGACAAGCCAGTCGATGAACGCCTGTCCCTCCTGCGCTTTCACATGCGTATGAAGTTCAGGGTTTACGAGGATCACGCCATAGGGGTTGAACAGGACCGGATCGCCCTCATAGGTGATGGTCAGATCGCCACGGTTCTCAAATGACAACCATGTGCCACGGTCGGTCAGTGCATAGGCCGGGACCTGGACTGCGGTATTGAGCGTGGCACCCATGCCGGACCCGGTTTCAAGATACCATGCGCCCTCGGGAGCGATATCTGCCGCTGACCACAATGCAAGTTCCGCCTGATGCGTGCCACTGTCGTCGCCGCGCGATGCAAAAGACGCACCGGCCTGCGCGATAGCGGTCATCGCATCCACTGCATTTTCGGCGGCACGGGTATCGGCGGGGTCGCTGTCCGGCCCGACGATGACGAAGTCATTATACATGACATCGAAACGCTCTACGCCATAGCCTTCGGCGACGAATTGCTCCTCTGCGGGAAGTGCGTGAACGAAAACGACATCGACATCGCCGCGCCGTCCGGTTTCCAGCGCTTGCCCTGTGCCCTGCGCAACGACGCGCACGTCTATGCCTGTTTCTTCCGTGAACATTGGCAAGATGTATCCGAAAAGGCCGGAATTTTCTGTCGACGTGGTGGACGCGACCGTGATGAAGTCCTGCGCAAAGGCCGGAACAGCAACAATCGATCCGAGGCTGGATACGGCACATAGCAAGAGTGCCCGAGTGTTTGACAGCATGTTGATCTTCTCCTTGTTAATCAATTTAAACTTACCAGATGAGCTCGCCGCCCAGAAAATCCCGGGCTTCGGGTGTCTGAGGAGCGTCAAAGAACCGGGCGGCGGGCCCGTGTTCGATCAGTCGTCCGCGATGCAGAAAGGCAACGTCTTGGGCAAGGCGCCGTGCTTGAAACAGATCATGGCTGGTCATCACGATGGTGATGCCCTCTGCGCTGAACTGGCAGATCAAGTCTTCGATGGCACGGGTTGCAGAGGGGTCGAGTGCCGCAGACGGCTCATCCAGAAACAAGACCTGTGGTCGCATTGCCCATGCGCGCGCCAGCGCAAGGCGCTGCTGTTCCCCACCGGACAGCAGACGCGCGGGGCGCTCGGCCAGCGGGATCAGCCCAAAACGTGTGAGAGTCTTCTGGACCATTTCATCACGCGCAGCGCGCGCATAACCGGCCAAGGCTAGCGGATAGTCCAAGTTGGCCCGGACCGATCGGCGCAGCAGCACGGGACGTTGCAACACCATCGCCTGCGCGGCAGGTCGCGGGTCTTGTGCCTGCCAAGAGATACTGCCCGAGGTGGGTGCAATAAGCCCGTGGCAGAGCCGCAGCAAAAGGCTTTTCCCCGCCCCGTTTGGGCCCATCACAACCAGTCGCCGGCCGGCATTGACCGTAAGGTCAATCCCGTCCAGCAACTCCGTTTTGCCAACGGAATAGCCCACACCAGTGAGCCGCAGGGGAAGGATCGTGGTTGCTGACGCAATGACCTTGTCCACTTTCATCCCAGCCGCCCCCGTGCTGATTGTGCCAGCCCCCATGCGGCCGCATTCAGCGACAAGGTGATCAACAGCAAAATGATGCCAAGTGCCACGGCAAGGCCAAGATTGCCACGGCTGGTTTCCAATGTGATCGCGGTGGTCATGGTGCGTGTCTGGCCCGCGATATTGCCACCGACGATCAGGACTGCACCAACCTCGGCGCTGGCCCTGCCAAAACCTGCAAGGATGCCTGTCACAAGGCTCACCCGCCCATCCCAGAGCAATGTCGGCACCGCGCGCAAACGGCCCGCCCCGAGCGAGCGGAGCTGTTCGCGATATTCAGACCAAAGATCTTCTACTACCGAGCGGGTTAGCGATATCACGATAGGCAGGATTAGGATCGTTTGGGCGATGACCATTGCCGTCGGCGTGAATAAAAGCGCCAGATCACCCAGCGGGCCGGACCGTGACAATAGCAGGTAGACCAAAAGGCCCGCTACGACCGGAGGTAGCCCCATCAACGCATTGGACGCAACGACAATCGCGCCACGTCCGGGAAACCGCGCCAGCGCAAGACCGGCACCCAGTGGCAACCCGATCAGACAAGCGATGCTGACGGCTGTCAGCGTCACTTTGAGCGACAGCGCAATTGTTCCGGTCAAAGCCGGATCGCCAGAGGCAATCAGACCAATCGCGATGGAAAACGGACCGTCCATTGGTAAAATCATCCCCCCGAAATCGTGGACAAGTAAACAAGATGCAGTCTAATGTGCAAACACATAAATAACGCATGGATTTGCAGTATTATGCACAATGATCTGGAAGAGGTTAGTCCGCACTCTGGTGTGCCGAGCCTGATGACGACGAATGAAGTGGCTGACTATCTGCGTGTGAAGCAGCGCACGATTTACGACATGGTCACGCGGCAGACGATTCCCTTTACCCGCGCGACCGGCAAACTGCTGTTTCCGCGCCGCTTGATCGATGTCTGGCTTGAGGCGCAGACCGAAGCGCCTGTTGCAGGGGCTTTTCAGGCACCGCCGATCTATGCGGGGTCAAATGATCCGCTGCTGGAATGGGCACTCCGGCAATCAGGCGCCGGGTTGGCCGTGCTGACGCATGGATCGACGCATGGTCTGCGCGAATTGGCCGACGGGCGCGCGATGCTCGCGGGCAGTCATCTGCTGGATGCGGCCAGCGGAGTCTATAATC
>NZ_JACUUJ010000084.1 GCF_014859355.1 Yoonia sp.
GACCCGGTGATCGAAGAGCTGAACGAAGCCTATCGCGCCTCGACCAACCCCGAAGAGCGTAACGATCTGGCAGGCCGGATTTTCCAGCAGGCGTTCGAACAATATGCCGTCGCACCGCTGGCCAGCCTTTCGGCTGAAATCACGGTCAATCCTGAAACCGTGGCGGGCTGGACATTCCCCGGCGTCACGTCCGCAGGGATCAGCCATTTCAACCTGATCGCGCCAAAATAAGTTGTTTGGCGTCTGAAAGCACAAGGCCGGGCCTTTTCTTTGGGTTCGGCCTTCTTGCCGCGTCTTTCCCACGATAGGCCATATCCCGCCATGCTGACCTTTCTGCTCAAGCGCACGCTTTACGCCCTGATTTCACTTTTGGTGATCACGCTTATCGTGTTCAGCCTCAGCCATCTGTCGGGCAACCCGCTGGATGCGCTGCTGCCCGATGACGCAACGCCTGCACAGATCGAACAGGTGACGCGGCATCTGGGCCTCGACCGGCCGATCTGGGTGCAATATCTGACCTTTTTGCAAAACGCCGCCGTGGGCGATTTCGGCGACAGCCTGAAATGGAAAGGCCAGACCGCCGCCGAAGTGGTCTGGCAACGCCTGCCCGCCACGCTGCAACTGGGCGGGCTGGCATTGTTGATTTCGATTGTCGTGGCCCTGCCGCTGGGGGTCATGGCCGCTGTCTACAAGAACACCGCGCTGGATGCGGTCGCTACGGTGATCGCGCTTTTGGGCCAATCGCTGCCGGCCTTCTGGCTGGGGCTGGTCCTGATGTGGATTTTCGCGGTGATCCTGGGCTGGTTTCCGACCTCGGGGTATGGTGGCCTGTCGCATATGATCTTACCGGCCATTGCGATGGCATGGTTTCAGGTGGCGGCGCTGACGCGGCTGACGCGCTCGGCAATGCTGGAAGTGCTGGATGCGGAATATATCAAACTGGCCCGCGTCAAGGGCGTGCGGGAACGCAGCGTGATCTGGAAACATGCCTTTCGCAATGCCGCCATCGTGCCGGTAACCTATTTTGGCGTGCTGGCCGGATCACTGCTGACCGGATCGGTGGTGATCGAAACCGTGTTCAACTGGCCCGGCACGGGCTGGCTGGCGATCACCGCCATTCAGGGGCGCGATTTTCCCGTGGTGCAGACTGTGGTCTTGTTCTTTGCCCTGCTGTTTTTGCTGGCAAACCTGATTGTCGATATCCTTTATGCGCTGATCGACCCGCGCATCCGCAACACCTGAAAACAGGAAGCCCATGATGCGCCGCTTGCCGCTTGTTCCGATTGCCCTGCTGTTGCTGGTGCTGATCATCCCCGCGTTTTTCGCGCAATGGATCGCGCCGCACGATCCTTATATCAGCAACCTGCGCGCACGGCTGCAACCGCCCGTGGGCTTTGGCGGCACGTGGGAGTATCCGCTGGGTACCGACCGTCTGGGCCGCTGCATGTTCAGCCGCATCCTGCATGGCGCGAAATATGCGCTGGGGATTTCGATGGTCGGCATTGCCATCGGGGCCATCCTTGGCACGGCGCTGGGGTTGATTTCCGGCTATCTGCGCGGCTGGGTTGATGTGGTCATCATGCGGCTGGTGGATATCACTTTCGCGCTGCCTTCGATCCTTCTGGCGCTGGCGCTGGCGGCAATTTCCGGCCCAAGCCTGGGGCTGGTGGTGCTGGTGGTGGTCTTTGTCATCTGGGGGTTTTTCGCGCGGCAGGTGCGCGCTGAAGCCCTGTCGCTGCGCGAACGTGATTTCGTGGCGCGTGCGCGGGTGGCAGGCGCATCGGGTCCGCGCATCGTGCTGCGCTATATCCTGCCCAATATCATGAACACGATCATCGTGCTGGCGACCTTGCAGATCGGGGTGGTCATCATCCTTGAGGCAACGCTGTCCTTTCTTGGCATCGGCATTCCGCGCCCTGCACCAGCCTGGGGCCTGCTGGTCGCGGACGGGCGGCAGTTGATCGTGTCAAACTGGTGGATCTCGCTGTTTCCGGGCCTTGCCATCCTGCTGACCGTGCTGTCGGTCAACCTGATCGGGGACTGGCTGCGCGACTGGCTTGATCCGAAATTGCGGCAGGCATGAGGTGCGCGACATGACCCAGACAGATCCCATCCTGCGCGTCGAAAACCTGCGCACCGAACTTGCGCTCAGCAGCGGCGCCATCGAGGTGGTGCGCGGCGTGTCCTTCAGCGTGAACAAGGGCGAAACACTGGGCATCGTGGGCGAATCCGGCTCCGGCAAATCCATGACCGCGCTGTCGATCATGCGCGTGCTGCCCCGCCCCATCGGGCGGATCGCCAGCGGCTCCATTCATCTGAACGGGCGCGATCTCGTGCCCCTGTCAGAAACCGAGATGACCCGCATTCGCGGCCGCGAGATTGGCATGATCCTGCAAGACCCGCACACATCGCTGAACCCGGTCTATACTGTCGGCAATCAGGTGATCGAGGCATTGCAGATCAACCAGCAACGCGGCGGCTTGCTGCAAAAGGCCATTGACCTGTTGAAAAAGGTCAATGTCGCGGATGCCGAACGCCGGGTGCATGCCTTTCCCCACCAGATGAGCGGTGGCATGAAACAGCGCGTGGTGGGGGCGATTTCGATTGCGGGCGCGCCCAAGGTCATCATCGCGGATGAACCGACAACCGCGCTCGATGTGACGATCCAGTTGCAATATCTGGAACTTCTGGAACAGATCCAGCAGGAAACCGGCACCGCGATTGTGTTTATCACGCATGATCTGGGCATCGTCGCGCGGCTGTGTCACCGGCTGGTGGTCATGTATGCGGGCCGGATCGTGGAAGAGGGCACCGTCGATGACGTCTTTGATGCGCCATCGCACCCCTATACGGTCGCGCTGCTGCATTCCGTGCCGCATGTGGATCGCAAGGTGGACCGGCTTTATGCGATCGAGGGAAATCCGCCCGCCCTGCATGAAATCGGCCAGGGGTGCAGCTTTGCGCCGCGCTGCCCGCTGGCGGACGAACGCTGCCGCACGGTTGCGCCGCCCACGGTTGCCGGGCGCAGCAAGGCCCCCGATCACTTTGCCGCCTGCTGGAAAAGTGGAGAACTGGCATGACCGTCCCCGTCGTCGAACTGAAAAACGTCACCCGCCATTTCGCGGTGCCCACGGGCGGGCTTTTGTCGCGCAAGACAGCCATCGTGCGCGCGGTCGAAGATATGAGCCTGACCTTGGAACGCGGCAAGACATTGGCGCTGGTGGGCGAATCCGGTTGCGGCAAGACCACGCTGGCGCGGATGCTGCTGCGCCTGCTGGAACCGACATCGGGGCAGATCCTTGTGGATGGCGAAGATATCAACACGCTGTCAGGCCCGGGCCTGCGCCGTTTCCGCACCAAGGTGCAGGCGGTATTCCAGGACCCCTGGGCGTCGCTTAGCCCGCGGATGCGGGTTTTCGATATCGTGGCGGAAACGCTGGTGGTGAACGAAAAACTGACACGGGGCGAATTGACCCGGCGGGTGGACGAGGCGCTGGTCTCTGTCGGGCTGCGGCCCGAT
>NZ_JACUUJ010000041.1 GCF_014859355.1 Yoonia sp.
AGGATGATGCCCAGCAGGAACGTCTCTCCGTAGCCGGTAAAGACCATGACCACCGGGGTCCAGCCTGCCGCGACCAGTGCGGCCAACGATGAATAGCGGGTGATGACTGCGATCACCAGCCAGATGCCGCAGGCGGTCAGCCCCATGGGCCATGCCAGCGCCAGCATGATCCCCAGATACGTGGCAACCCCCTTACCCCCCCGGAACCACAGCCAGACCGGAAAGCAATGCCCGACAAAGGCCAGCAATGCGGCGATCTGCACCGCGTCTTCGGCGGCAAAGGCCCGCGCCAGCAGCACCGCGGCGATCCCCTTGCCCGCGTCGCCCAGCAGGGTCAGGGCCGCGGCCTTTTTGTTGCCGGTGCGCAGCACGTTGGTCGCCCCGATATTGCCCGACCCGATATCGCGCAGATTGCCAAGGTTCATCACCCGCGCCAGCAGCACCCCGCTGGGGATCGACCCCAACAGATAGCCGATCACGCCCCACAGAAGCAAAATGCTGGCCGCGCTTTCGAATACCGTCATCAAATTACCCCCCAGACGCGCTGGCCGTCCACCCATGTTCCCAGCACACGGCCCTGTAGGCGCGCGCCGTCAAAGGGGGTGTTCTTGGATTTCGAGTGTAACGTGGTCCGGTCCAGTTGGAACGGTGCGTCGGGATCAAACAGGACCAGATCGGCAGGCGCGCCTTGCAGCAACCGCCCCGCGTCCAGCCGCAGCAAATGCGCGGGATTCAGCGCCAACGCACGAAACAGGCGCGGCAGATCGATCATATCGGCGTGATACAGTCGCAGTGCAGCAGGCAGCAGCGTTTCCAAACCGACGGCGCCGCTGGCGGCTTCCTCAAAGGGCAGGCGTTTGCTTTCTTCGTCTTGCGGCGTGTGCATCGAACAGATGATGTCGATCAGCCCGTCAGCGACCGCCTGCACCACGGCGATCCGGTCGTCTTCGCTGCGCAGCGGTGGTTTGAGTTTGAAGAAAGTGCGGTAATCAGCCACGTCCAGCTCGTTCAACGTCAGATGGTGGATGCTGACGCCTGCGGTAATGGCCAACCCGTTGCGCTTGGCCCGTTCCAGCGCGGGCAGGGCGCGTGCGGTGGTGATCTGGTCGGCGTGATAGCGCGCGCCGGTCATTTCCAGCAGGCTGATATCGCGGTCCAGCGCCATGCGTTCGGCCATCGGTGAAACGCCGGGCAACCCGCGCAGGGACGCGAATTTGCCCGATGTCACGGCGGCCCCGTCGGACAGGCCGGGGTCTTGCACATGGGCGATGACCAGCGCGTCAAGGCTGCGGGCATAGGTCAACGCGCGGGAAAACACCTTGGTATTCGTGACGACCCTGTCGCAATCGGTAAAGGCGACAGCACCGGCATCTTGCAAGAACCCGATTTCGGTCATCTCTTGGCCCATGCGGCCCTTGGTCAGCGCGGCCATCGGCAACACGTGCACGGGCGCGTCGGCCTGCGCGCGGCGTTCGACAAACTCCAGCGTTTCGGGCGTGTCGATGGCCGGGGTTGTGTCGGGGCGCGTGACGATGGTGGTGACCCCGCCTGCCGCTGCCGCACGGCCCGCAGAGCGGAATGATTCCTTGTGCCGTTCACCGGGTTCGCTGACTTTGACGCCGATGTCGATGATACCGGGTGCAAGGCACATACCGCCGCAGTCGATGACCATTGCCCCTTGGGGCGGTGTGGGCGTGATGTCGTACACATCAACAATCCGGCCATTTTGAACCAAAAGCGCACCGGCGCTGTCAGTCAGCGCCACGGGGTCGATCAGCCGGGCATTGGTGAAAAGGGTCGTTGTCATCTGTCTGTCCTTTGTCATCCCGCCACCCAGATCATCAGCCCGACCAGTGCGAACATCACGATCAGTGCAACCGTCGCGATCATCCCGCCGATGCGTGCGTCGGATTTGGGCGCTTTGGCAGGCACATCACCGATAATCCCCTTGGCCGATCCGTCGGGCAGGCTGACGGGGGCAGTGATCCGCACATCGCGGCTATAGGTCGTCACATGGCGCATCCCTAGCGCGAGCGTGAGCGTTTCCGCTTGCCCCGAGGTTGCGCGTGACAGGATCAGGATCGCGGTGCCGTTGATCGCGTTGACCGCCCGTTTATCCACTGCGTCCGGGGACATGTCATATCCTTGGGCGATATAATCCGTCAGGGTCATGTCCCCCAGATCAGCGGTGCGCACAACATCGATAAATGTCATGTCCAGTTTCGCCCCGAAAAGCTGTTCCAGCGTTTCGGCGGTTGGTTCTGCAATGGCCTGATCCGTGGCAAAGACCCGGATCTGCCCATGATCATTGGCGGGGATTGTCAACGTTGTCATACCATGACCGCCTGGCGGCCCGCGCGGATGTTGCGCGCCAGCAGGTCCATCGCGGCCATCCGCACCGCGACCCCCATTTCGACCTGTTCCTGAATCACCGACCGGTTGATGTCATCGGCAATCGTGCCGTCGATTTCGACGCCGCGGTTCATCGGACCGGGGTGCATGACAATGGCGTCGGGTTTTGCAAAGGCCAGTTTTTCCGCGTCCAGCCCGTAGCGGTGGAAATATTCCCGTTCTGACGGGATAAAGCCGCCGTCCATCCGTTCCTTTTGCAGCCGCAGCATCATCACCACATCAACGTCGCGAAGCCCCTCTTTCATGTCTTCGAAGACTTCGACCCCGAATTCACTGATGCCAGCGGGCATCAGCGTGGGTGGCCCGATCAGCCTGATCCGGTTTTCCATCTTGCCCAGCAGCATGATGTTGGATCGCGCCACCCGGCTGTGCGCGATATCGCCGCAGATGGCGACAGACAGCCGGTGAAGCCGCCCCTTTGCCCGCCTGATCGTCAGCGCATCCAGAAGGGCCTGGGTCGGGTGTTCGTGACGCCCGTCGCCTGCGTTCAGCACTGCGCAGTTCACCTTTTGCGCCAAAAGATCCACCGCGCCCGAATGGGGATGGCGCACCACCAACAAATCGGGCCGCATTGCGTTCAGCGTCAGCGCGGTATCGATCAGCGTTTCGCCTTTCTTGATCGACGACGCCTGCATCGCCATGTTCATGACATCCGCGCCCAGACGTTTGCCAGCCAGTTCAAAACTGGTCTGCGTCCGGGTCGAGCTTTCGAAGAACATGTTGATCTGCGTCATCCCGGCCAGAACGTCGCGATGTGCAATGCCTTTGCGGTTATGATCGGCATAGCTGTCGGCAAGATCCAGAAGCGTTGTAATCTCGGTCGGGTGCAGCGGTTCGATGCCCAATAGATGCCTGGCGCGGAATGTCATGGTCTGCCCCTTTGTCGCGGTTGGTCTGCTTATAGCAGGCACGCGGGGCGCTTCAATGCCGGACCCACTGCACATCCCTTGCGATTGCGCCTAAGATGCCAGTCATGGAATCGGGCAACACATATTGGCATGACCGCGCCCTGCTGGAATGGCAGGTCGAATTGGGCGTCACCGATGCAATTTTGGACGCGCCCGTT
Organism: Yoonia sp.; assembly: GCF_014859355.1. Classification (GTDB taxonomy): domain Bacteria; phylum Pseudomonadota; class Alphaproteobacteria; order Rhodobacterales; family Rhodobacteraceae; genus Yoonia. The sequence continues at coordinate 3,479 of NZ_JACUUJ010000041.1, forward strand.
GATCGATACCGATTGGAGCAAGCCAAGCCTGCACCCACGCCGGGGCAGGCGGTGCGCCCGATTGCGCCGAACTCGACAACGGCAAAAACAGAAAAAACGGACCCAGTGGCGATTGCCCGCGCCACGGCGGCAGGCGTGACCGATCTGGCGGAACTGGCTGCGGCGATGGCCGCCTTTGAATACTGTGAAATCAAACGCGGTGCCCGCAATTTCGTTTTTGCCGACGGTAGTCCCGCCGCCCGCGTCATGATCGTTGGCGAGGCACCGGGCCGCGAAGAGGATCGTGCAGGCAAGCCATTCGTGGGTCGTGCCGGTCAGTTGCTGGACCGGATGCTGGGCGCGATTGGCCTGGACCGGGCGGCGGCTGACCCCGCCCAAGCGGCGTATATCACGAACGTCTTGCCATGGCGGCCCCCTTCCAACCGCACGCCCGAGCGGGATGAAATTGCGATGATGCTGCCGTTTGTCGAAAGGCATATCGCCTTGGCAGATCCAGATATGATTGTTTTGATGGGAAATACGCCATGTCAGGCCTTGCTGGGGCGCGCTGGCATCACCCGGATGCGTGGCACATGGGAAACGGTCATGGGCCGTCCAGCCTTGCCGATGTTCCACCCTGCCTATTTGCTGCGCAACCCCGCCGCCAAGCGCGAGGCATGGGCTGACTTGCTGGCATTGCGCGCGACGCTTCGGAAAGGCGAATAAATGTTTTGCCCCATTCTGCATGTGGTATCAGAGGATAAACATTCCTGGTTTGAAGGCTGCGAGTTGACCCATGAGCCGTATTGACGAAACAAAAACATTCATGCCTGTCCGCATCGCTGTGCTGACGGTCAGCGATACAAGGACGCTAGCGGATGATAAATCCGGGCAGGTGCTTGTGGACCGTATCACTGCCGCCGGGCATATTCTGGCTGACCGCCAGATCGTCACGGACGATCGCGACCGGATCATCACGCGGCTAAGCAAATGGTGCGCCAGCCACGAGGTTGACGTGATTATCAGCACCGGTGGCACCGGTCTGACCGGACGCGATGTAACGGTCGAGGCGCATCGCGCGGTTTATGAAAAGGAAATCGACGCCTTTGGCACGATTTTCACGATTGTCAGCATGCAAAAGATCGGCACCAGCGCCGTGCAAAGCCGGGCCACCGCCGGGGTTGCGCAGGGCACTTATCTGTTTGCCCTCCCCGGGAGCCCCGGTGCCTGCAAGGACGCATGGGATGAAATCTTGAGCAAACAGCTTGATTATCGGCACTTGCCCTGTAATTTCGTCGAAATCATGCCCAGATTAGACGAACATTTGCGCCGCAAATAACGTTCTGGTGCAGATGACTCGACGGACAGGTCTTTGGGCCTATCTATCAGTTGCAGTTCAAGGATACCAAGAATGCGTTTTCTACGTCGAAGCCTGTCAGGCATATTCCTGTTGGCAATCACGCTGACGCTGTTGGCATGGGCCGGGATCATGGTGCGCGATGCCATTGTGACCCGCATGAATGCCGAACCGCGGAATTTTCCACAGCGTGAACGGGTCTTTGCGGTGAATGTGGTGACGCTGACCCCGCAAACAATTGTTCCTGAATTGACGGTCTTTGGTGAATTGCGCAGTCAGCGGATGCTGGACCTGCGCAGTGCGACCGGCGGCACGGTGCTGTCGGCGTCTGATGCGCTGGTCGAAGGTGGCACCGTCACCGCAGGGCAGCTTTTGTTGCGGATCGATCCGGTCGAGGCGCAGGCAGCCTTGGACCGTGTGCGCGCCGATTTGCAGGATGCGCAGGCTGAACTGCGTGATGCTGAACGTGCGTTGATACTGGCTGGGGATGAACTGGCCGCCGCCCGCGCGCAGGCCAGCTTGCAAGATCAGGCGCTGGCGCGGGCGCGCGACCTTCTGAACAGGGGAGTTGGCACGGCGGCAGCCGTCGAAAATGCAGAGCTGGCCGCCTCAAGCGCGCAGGCATCTGTGTTGAACCGCAGACAGTCTGTTGCCAGTGCTCAGGCGCGGATTGATCAGGCGACAACCCGTCTGGCGCGGGCGCGCATCAACGTAGCAGAGGCGGAACGCGCCTTGTCTGACACAGAGGTTTTTGCTGCCTTTGATGGCGCGCTTGCCGATGTCACGATCAGCGACGGCGGCCGCGTGACGGCCAATGAACGTTTTGCCCAACTCGTTGATCCGACGATGCTCGAAGTGGCATTTCGGGTGTCAACCTCGCAATATGCGCGGCTGCTGGATGGCAACGGCACATTGATCCGGGCGCCGGTCAGCGTGGCGCTGGATGTGTCGGGTGTGAACCTGCGCGCCAGCGGTCAGATCACCCGCGAAGGCGCCTCGGTCGGCACGGGGCAGACCGGGCGTCTGTTGTTTGCCCGGTTAGAGGCCGCGCCAGGGTTCCGGCCTGGCGATTTTGTGACCGTCAGCATTGATGAACCCGCGCTGGACAATGTGGCGCTGGTGCCTGCTGCGGCTCTGGCTGCAGATGGCACCGTTTTGGTGGTCGGCGAAGATGACCGGCTGGAAAGCGGTTCCGTTACCTTTCTTCGCAGGCAAGGGGATAACGTGATCATCGGGATCGGTGAACTGGCAGGGGCGACGATTGTTGCCGAACGTTCGCCGCTTTTGGGGACAGGGATCAGGGTGAACCCGATCCGCCCGGGTGGTGCAGCCGCGCCGGCGGAACCGGATATGATTGCGCTGGATGACGAACGCCGTGCCAAGCTGGTGGCTTATGTGACCCAAAGCCCAATGCCCGACGATGTGAAAGCCCGTATCATCGGGCAGTTGCAGGCAGATGAAGTGTCGTCGGAAACGATCGCGCGGCTGGAAAGCAGGATGGGAAGCTGATGGCGACCGGTGGCGAAAAGCTGAACGCGCGGGCGGGGGGCATCCTGTCCTATTTCACGCGGCATCGGACGGCGGCGAACCTGCTGTTGGTGCTGATGATCGCGGCGGGTGTTCTGGCAATCCCCAACATGCGCGCGCAGTTTTTCCCCGATGTGGTTGTCGATGATCTGACCGTTTCCGTCACTTGGCAGGGGGCCGGTGCCGAAGATGTGGATGCAGCCATCGTGCAGGTGCTGGAACCTGTGCTGTTGGGGGTGGAAGGGGTCATGTCATCGTCGGCCACTTCGACCGAAGGGCGTGCATCTATCCGGCTTGAATTTGACCCGGGCTACGATATCGACCGGGCTGCGGAAGACGTGCAAATGGCGGTAGACAGCACCGGCAACCTGCCCGATGACGCGGATGACCCCAATGTGCGGCGCGGCGGCTGGTCTGATCGGGTCACCGATGTTGTCATAACCGGACCGGTGGGCGTGGATCAACTGGCGCGCTTTGCTGATGAAATGGCGGTCCGGCTTTTTGCCGAAGGCGTCACAAGCGTCATCATCCAAGGTGTTGCGGCCCCCTCGACCATTGTGGAGGTGCCGTCGCTGGCGCTGATCGAACATGATGTTTCGATGGCCGAGATTGCCGCGCGGATCGGGCAAGAGGCCGCCGCTGCCCCCGCAGGTGATGTGTCGGCGACGGCACGGGTGCGCACTGGCGTTGCCAAACGCACCGCTGACGAAATCGGTGGAATTGTCCTGCGGTCCAACCCTGACGGGTCCAAGTTGACCGTCGCGGATGTTGCGAGCATCAGGGTGGAAGGTATCGACCGCAACCGCGCCTATTTTGTTGGTGATGATCCGGCAATCAAGATGCGGGTGCAGCGATCGGCCAAGGGCGATGCCATCGGCATGCAGCGCACGGTGGAGCAGGTGGCCGAACGGCTGAGCGCATCGCTTCCTGCGGGCGTGGACATCACATTGACCAATGCCCGGGCAGATATGATTACAGGGCGCCTTGATATTCTGGTTACCAACGGCCTGACGGGGCTATTGCTGGTTGTGACGCTCTTGTTCCTGTTTCTGAACGCGCGCACGGCCTTTTGGGTGGCGGCGGGCATTCCCGTTGCCATGCTGGCCGCAATTGCGCTGATGTATGCGGTCGGGATCACCATCAACATGATATCGCTTTTCGCGCTGATCATCACCTTGGGGATCGTGGTTGATGACGCAATTGTCGTGGGGGAACATGCGGATTATCGGGTGCGCAAACTGGGCGAAACGCCGGTGCAAGCTGCTGAAAATGCGGCAAGGCGGATGTTTAGCCCGGTTTTTTCTGCAACCCTGACCACGATCATCGCCTTTTTCGGGCTGGTGGTCATCGGCGGGCGCTTTGGTGACCTGATCGCCGATATCCCGTTCACGGTCATCGTTGTGCTTGCCGCCAGTCTGGTGGAATGTTTCCTGATCCTGCCCAACCACATGAGCCACGCCATCGCCCATTCGGCCAAGGAACATTGGTATGACCTGCCATCGCGTGTCGTAAATCGCGGGTTTGAATGGGTGCGCGAAACCTTGTTCCGCCCCTTGATGGCGGGTGTCATCGCGGCCCGGTATCCGGTTCTGGCGCTGGCGCTGGTCGCATTGGCCAGCCAGGTGTCGCTGTTCATCAAGGGCGATGTTACCTGGCGGTTCTTCAATTCACCCGAACAATCGCAGGTTACGGGAAACTTTGCCATGCTGCCCGGTGCCGACCGGGATGATACGCTGGCGATGATGCGCGAAATGCAGCGCGCGACCGAAGCATTAGGCGCCCAATACGAGGCCGAACATGGCGCCAACCCTCTCAAGTTTGTGGTGGCCGAGGTGGGGGGTAATTCTGGCCGTGCGATTGCCGGGTCCGATACCAAAGACGCCGATCAGTTGGGCGCGATCACCATCGAACTGATCGACGCAGACAGCCGCCCCTATAGTAGCTTTGCGTTTGTCAGTGCATTGCAGGACAGTATCCGCCAGCACCCCATGGCTGAAACCGTCAGTTTCCGCAGTTGGGGAACAGGCCCCGGCGCGGACAGTCTTGATGTGCAGATGTTCGGTGCCGACAGCGACACGCTTAAGGCTGCGGCAGAGGCGCTGAAATCCGAATTGGCCCGCTTCCCCGAAATCTCGGGGCTGGAAGACACATTGGCCTACGATAAGGAAGAACTGATCCTGGAACTGACCCCGCAGGGGCAGGCTTTGGGGCTGAATATTGAAGGGCTGGGCCGCCTGCTGCGCAACCGTCTGGGCGGGATCGAGGCTGCAAGCTATCCCGATGGCACACGGTCTGCAACGATCCGTGTGGAACTGCCATCTGATGAACTGTCAGCTGATTTTCTGGATCGCACCCAGATTCGCACGGGTGACGGTGCCTACGTGCCATTGGCCGATGTTGTCACCGTCCAAAGCCGGACGGGATTTTCCACCGTGCGCCGTGAAAACGGGATTCAGCTGATTTCCGTTCTGGGCGAATTGGACGAAGGCGACGCCGCGCGCGCCACCGAAATCCAACAGATCATCGCGACAGATATTCTGCCCCGGATCGAAAGCAATTTTGGTATCGAAACCCGGCTGGCAGGCCTGAGCGAACAAGAAGACCGCTTTCTCAGCGATGCGCTGAACGGGCTGGTTCTTGTGCTGTTGGGCATTTATCTGACGCTGGCATGGATTTTCAGCAGTTGGACCCGGCCCGTGGTTGTGATGGCGATTATTCCTTTCGGGCTGGTCGGCACAATCTATGGTCATGCGCTTTGGGGGATACCGATGAGCATGTTCACTGTCGTGGGTCTGATCGGGATGACCGGAATCATTATCAACGACAGTATTGTGTTGGTCACGACGGTTGACGACTATGCATCAGATCGCGGCCTGATACCGGCAATTATTGATGGCGCGGCAGACCGGCTGCGCCCTGTGATGCTGACGACACTGACAACCGTTCTTGGCTTGGCCCCGCTGCTATATGAAGGATCGACGCAAGCGGAATTTCTTAAGCCGACGGTGGTGACGCTGGTGTTTGGTTTGGGCTTTGGCATGTTTTTGGTATTGTTGATCGTCCCATCGCTCATCGCAATGCAGGACGATGTGCACCGGCAGGTGCAGGCGGCCAAACGGGCGCTGCGCGGGCGTAAAATGGCGCTGTTCGCGCCTGCGGGTGTGGGCGGCGTCTTGGCTGTGGCGCTGTTTGCCGTGACGGTTGCGCCTGTGCTGATTACTGGCGCGCCGTGGGCGCCGCTGGCGGAAATGCTGCCTGTTTTGCAGGCTGGATTCGCCGGAGCCTTGGCCGTATTTGCCGTGGCGCTGTTGGCTGTTTTGCTGGTGATCTATCTGATAAGCGCATCAATCCTTGGCCTGCAACGCCGCGCTTAATTGCCCTGACAGCCCTGCAACTCGATGGCCTGCGATGCACCCAGCAAGGTCATCCTCAGTTGTGACCTGTCCAGTGCAAACGGGCCGCTGGAAATATGCACCATGTCAACGGTTGCCTGCAATCTGCCGTTTGTGCGGGTAATGTCAGCTTCGGATACCCAAACGTCAGGGGAACCGGATTCGATAACGACAAGACCCGCCATACTGGTTTCAGGCAGTGCCAGCGAGGCAGTGACCTGCAATCCGTCAGCAATTTGTGCGATGGTGCAAGTAACAGGGCCAAGCGTTGCTTCGCCTGCTGTCAGGGGGCGGTTGACCAAAGCGGCCACAATGGCCGCATCGCGTTTGCCTTCAGGTGGCAGCAACGTATCAAAGTGCAGGCTGACAGGGATACAGATTTCCTCGCAGACGCCAATATCAATCTGCCCGGTCATATGCAGCGGGGCATCGGTGTTGGTGGCCGCAATCTTCAGCGGAAACACAACGCTGTCATGATAGCCGATCGTGCGCTGGCCGTCCTGGTCAAACACCTCTGGCACGGGCCAATGGGGCACAACGGTGCCGATATTGTTCGACCCTTCAAAGCTGAAATGCGGCGGAATTCCTGCATCACCGGGCGCTCGCCAATAGGTTTTCCACCCCGGCTGCAGTGTGATCCGCAGCCCCGCCATATGGCTGCCGTCAGCCATCCGCCACCCCGGCAATACCTCGATCTTGGCAAGGTTGTCATAGGATTGGGCCGGCAACATGTGCGGCGTGCAAAGCAGAGCAAAGGATGCAACAAGTTTTTTCAACATCCTTTGGGTGTCCGACATTGCCGCTGAAATGAAAAGTCACTTTTGGGCGAGGGTGTCGTGCGCACCACCCCTTGCACCGGGCGGACAACAGCCACATCTTAGGGCTATGACAACACCGACCACCAGCCTTGTTGGCAAATTGCTGATCGCCATGCCTGACATGGGTGATCCCCGCTTTGCGCAAAGCGTCATTTACATGTGCGCCCATTCCGACGATGGCGGGATGGGCCTGATCGTGAACAAGCCGCAGATCGGGGTGCAATTCGCTGATTTGCTGGATCAACTGGGAATCGCCAAATCCCCGGATGTGCGCGACATCCGCGTGCATTTCGGTGGTCCTGTGGAACATGCGCGCGGCTTTGTGCTGCATTCGGGCGATTATGTTTCTGGCGCAGGCACTTTGCAGGTTGATGATCATATCGGCATGACCGCAACGCTGGATGTGCTGGAAGACATCGCCAAGGGCAATGGCCCCAAAGCATCCATGCTGGCGCTGGGCTATGCCGGATGGGGGCCGGGCCAGCTTGAGGCCGAAATCGCCCAGAACGGCTGGCTGATATGCGATCCACGTGATGACATCATCTTTGGTCGCGCGAACGAACATAAATGGTCCGCCGCGCTGAAGGTATTGGGGATCAATCCGCTGCTTTTGTCACCGACAGCGGGACGCGCTTAGGCGGGGGTGTCGATCAAGGCGCGCATGATGGCCAGCGCGCTGTCGCTGGACCAATCCGCATCCCCTTGCAAACGGGCGATTTCCTGACCTTGTGGATCAAGGATGACAGTCACGGGCAATCCCAGCACGCCCATGCTGCGCGCGAGGGCCTGTCGCCCGTCTGTGTGCAAGGGTAGGTTGTCGACGGCAATTTCGGCAAAAAACCGTTCCATCGCCGGGCGCGGATTGCGGCCTGTGGCGATTGTCACGACCTGCATCGCGTCACCGCCCAGTTCCGATTGCAGGGCGGCCAGATGCGGCATTTCCTTGCGGCAGGGCGCGCACCATGTGGCCCAGAAATTCAGCACGACATATTGCCCCCGATAGGCGGCAAGGGTCATTTCAGACCCGTCCTGCCCCGTAAACGGCACATCGGAACCGGCCATTGGCGCGCTGTGCAACGTCAGTTTGCGCATGTCGCCTTCGCGCAGCGCAGCAATATCAGCGATATCGGCAAGACCGGTGTTTGCAACAAACGCCAGCGCCGTATAAAGCAGGGCTGATCTTAATTTCCGCATAGGCGTATCCTTCATGACCAAATCCGCTAATACGATGTGGGGCGGGCGTTTTGCCGCCGGACCAGACGCGATCATGGAGGCGATCAATGCCTCGATCGGGTATGACCGCAGGCTTGCGCCGCAGGACATCGCAGGTTCACGCGCCCATGCCGCCATGCTGGCAGCAACGGACATCATCAGCGATAGCGATGCCGCAGCGATCAGGGAAGCCCTGCTCACTGTATTGTCAGAGATTGAAACCGGCGCGTTTCCGTTTTCGACCGCACTCGAAGATATCCACATGAACGTCGAGGCGCGTTTGCGCGATCTGATCGGTGAACCCGCAGGGCGGTTGCACACGGCCCGTTCGCGCAACGATCAGGTGGCGGTCGATTTCCGCCTGTGGGTCCGCGATCAGTGCGATCAGGCTGATGCAGCGTTGGAGGCATTGCAAAAGGCGCTGCTGGATCAGGCAGGGGCAGGGGCGGATTGGGTGATGCCCGGGTTTACGCATTTGCAGGTGGCGCAGCCAGTCACCTGGGGCCATCACATGCTGGCCTATGTGGAAATGTTCGCCCGTGACAGGTCGCGCTTTGCTGATGCGCGCAAGCGGATGAACCAATCACCCTTGGGGGCGGCTGCGCTGGCGGGCACTTCGTTCCCGATTGACCGGCACATGACAGCGCAGGCGCTGGGCTTTGACGCGCCGATGGCCAATTCGCTGGATGCGGTCAGCGACCGCGATTTCGCGTTAGAGTATCTTGCCGCCGCCAGCATCTGTGCGATGCACCTGTCCCGCATGGCCGAGGAACTGGTGATCTGGTCGTCGGCGCAGTTCCGTTTCGTCAGGATGTCGGACAAATGGTCCACCGGGTCCAGCATCATGCCGCAAAAACGCAACCCCGACGCCGCTGAACTGATCCGCGCCAAGATCGGTCGGATTTTCGGGGCAAACGTCGCGCTGATGACGGTCATGAAGGGGCTGCCGCTGGCCTATTCCAAGGACATGCAGGAAGACAAGGAACAGGTGTTTGACGCTGCCGACAACCTGATGCTGGCCTTGGCTGCGATGACCGGCATGGTCGGGGACATGACCGCCAACCGCGATGCGCTGCACGCTGCCGCCAGCAGCGGCTTTTCCACCGCGACAGACCTTGCCGACTGGCTGGTGCGCGAACTGAACCTGCCCTTCCGCGAGGCGCATCACATCACCGGGTCGCTGGTTGCCGTTGCTGAAACCAAAGGCTGCGACCTGCCGGATCTAACGCTGGATGATATGCAGGCCGTGCATCCGGGCATCAGGGCCGATGTGTTCGATGTGTTGGGGGTTGAAAATTCTGTTGCCTCGCGCACTAGTTATGGGGGAACGGCCCCGGCGCAGGTGCGCGCGCAGGTCGCACGCTGGAAAGAGGTTTTATCATGAGACGCCTGGCTTTGATCATTGTTGTGGGTGCGCTTGCAGGATGCGGTGCTGATGGGCCGCCGTGGCGACCCAGCGCAAATGTCGGTCTTAGCCTTGGCTCTGGTGGTGTCAGCCCCAGTGCAAGCCTTGGCGCGTCGAACGGCCCTGTGACGGTCGGGGTCGGTTTCTGATGCGCATCGTCTTTCTGTTGCTGGCGATCTGGGGGGCCATTCACCCGATGTATTATTTCATCCAGTGGTTTCAGGCCGAAGGATGGAACATCATGGCGATGGTCGATGCATGGCATGCGAACGCCGCCAGCAGCGGGCTGGTCTGGGATCTGACCATTGCGGCCGTAACTCTGACGGTCTGGATCATCGCCGAGGTCAGCCGCACGCGGAATTATCTGGCGCTTTTTGCGATTCCTGCAACATTTGCGATCGGGGTCAGCTGCGGTTTGCCGCTCTACCTCTATCTGCGGGGGCGGATCGTCTATACCCGCGATCAGCGGATCCGCCGCGATTTTTAAGCAAGATTTCGCAGATCAATTTGCAGTTATTGGCCGGCGCCCTACCTAGATATGACATATCAATCAGGTTAGGGTCACGATAACGCGGCCCCAATACCGCGCGCAAAGGAGAGGCCCGCTGACCGATCAACCCGACCAGCTGCGTCATCTGCGTCTGCCTGTGGCGGTCACCCGTATCGGGATGCTGGCCGAACAGGTCGTGCGGGCGTTTTGGCCGCTTTGGACCGTTATTTTTCTTGTGCTTGCCCCACTCTTGATGGGGTGGCACGACATTGCGCCCGTGTCGGTATTCTGGGGGGGCGCGGTATTGTCCGTGATCGCGATTGCGGGCGCGTTTATCTGGGGTTTGAGGCACTTTCGCTTGCCCAGTCATGCGCAGGCGCTGGCTCGTCTGGATGCCAGCCTGCCGGGGCGCCCGATTGCTGCCCTTGCAGATACGCAAGCCATCGGCCGCGGCGATCCCGCGTCCGAGGCGGTGTGGCGCGCCCACGTCACCCGCATGGCTGCGCGCACCCGCGATGCCCGCCCCGTCGAACCCGATCTGCGCGTTGCGGAAAGCGACCCCTACGGTTTGCGGTTCATCGCGCTTTTGTTCTTTATAACGGCACTTCTTTTCGGGTCGGTCCTGCGTGTGGGCAGCGTCGGTGATATCGCGCGGGGTGGCGGACAGACGCTGGCGACAGGCCCTGTCTGGGAAGGCTGGGTTGCACCACCGGCCTATACCGGCAAACCGTCCATTTACCTGAACGACGTGCCAGCAGGCGCCCTGCGTGTGCCAAAGGGCAGCACGGTCACGATCCGGTTTTATGGCGAAGTCGGTGCGCTGACGCTGGCGGAAACCGTGTCTGCCAGAACCGAAGGGCTGGGCGCGGCAACCGACGCCGCGCAGAGCTTTGACATTGTCCAATCAGGGACGCTGACCATTTCCGGCGAAAACGGCATCCTTTGGACAATCACCGCCGTGCCTGACAGCCCGCCAGAAGTCATATTGACCGGTCCGGTCGAATCTGACGCTTTGGGCGAAATGTCCCAGCCGTTCACGGCACTGGACGATTATGGCGTCGAAAGCGGAACAGCCACGATCACGCTGAACCTTGCTGCTGTCGATCGGCGTCATGGGTTGGCGGTTGAGCCTGATCCCTTCGATTTGCTGGTGCTGGATTTGCCCATGCCCTTTTCCGGTGACCGCACGGAGTTCCAGGATTTCCTGATCGAAAACCTCAGCGAACACCCGCTGGCAAATCTGCCCGTGACCCTGCAGCTGGCGGTGACAGATGCGGCTGGTCAGACGGTGACCACCCCGCCAGAACCGATCATCCTGCCCGGGCGCCGGTTCTTTCAGCCCTTTGCAAAGGCCGTCATCGAACAGCGCCGTGATTTGATGTGGTCCAAGGCCAATGCACGCCGCATCAACCAGATTCTGCGGGCTATTTCGCACCGGCCAGAGGGGCTTTTTTCGAACGAAACCAGCTATCTGCGGCTGCGCGCAATCATTCGCCGCATGGATTCGATGGCAGAAACCGGAATGGATGAGGCCGGTCAGGCAGAGATTGTGCAGGCGCTGTGGGATCTGGCGATCCAGCTTGAGGATGGCCGCCTTGCCGATGCCCGCGAACGATTGCGCCGCGCACAGGAACGGCTGGCCGAGGCGATGCGCGATGGCGCCACCGACGAAGAAATCGCCGAACTGATGCAAGAACTGCGCGAGGCGACGAACGACTATATGCGTATGCTGGCGGAACAGGCGGAACCTTCCGACGGCACCGATCAGGCCGACAACAGTCAGAATACCATGCAGATGAGCCAGGACGAGCTTCAGGCGCTGATGGACCGGATCGAGGAACTGATGCAAGAAGGCCGCATGGCCGAGGCCGCCGAGCTGATGGAACAGCTTAACAGGTTGATGGAAAACATGCGTGTGACGATGGGGGAAGGCGGTGATGGCCCGCCAGGCCCCGGCCAGCAATCTATGCAGGATCTGGCTGATACGCTGCGAAATCAGCAAAATCTGTCAGATGATGCGTTCCGTGATTTGCAGGACCAGTTCAACCCCGGAGATCGGAACAACGGCCAGCAGCCCGGCCAAGATGGCCAGCAAGGCGATGGGCAGGGTGTCGGCGAAGAAGGCCAGCAAGGGCAGCAAAACGATAACGGTGCAGGTGCCGGCACGGGTGATGCGGGAAATCTGGCAGATCGTCAACGCGCCCTGCGTGACGAATTGCAGCGGCAGCGCAATGGCCTGCCGCAGCTTGACAATGACTCTGCCGATATTGCCCGCCGGTCGCTTGACCGCGCCGAAGGTGCAATGGACGAAGCGGAAAACGCCCTGCGCGGCGGTGATCTGGCCGAGGCGATAGACCAACAGGCCGATGCAATGGATGCCCTGCGTAATGGGATGCGCGAACTGGGTCAGGCGTTGGCCGAAAATCAGGGGCAGCCGGGACAGGGTGGTGAACAAGGCGAAGCGCGGGCGCGTCCGGTTCCCGGTGAACGTGACCCATTGGGGCGGCAAATGGGCACCACCGGGCAGCTTGGCACGAATCAGGAATTGCTGGGTCAACAGGATATCAACCGCCGCGCCGAAGAATTGCTGGGCGAAATTCGGCGCCGGTCTGCTGAACAAGACAGACCAGAGATTGAACGCGACTATTTGCGCCGGTTGCTGGATCAGTTCTGAAGGCCGCGGCGTCAAAAAACTATTTTGCTTTTTATCCGTCCGAAGGCGCGGCCATATCTGGCACAGGGGTTTCTGCCGCTGCGGGTATCAAGCCTTTTATCATAGTGCTGATTTGCCCGGCCACATCATGCAACTGGATGCGCAATTGATCGATTGTCTGGATATATTGCGTCATGAAAGTGCGGGTTTGCGGTAACTGTTCGACGATCTGCGCTGCAAAGAAATAGGGCATGATGGCGATGGCCAGCAGCACCAGCATCATTGTGAACCCGCGCCGGAATCCGCGCCGTTGCACGGATGGTTCTTGTTCCGCTCCGGTCACGGCCGCACGCCCAGTCGTTTGTGCATGGGCGCGCAAGGTTGCGTTGATCTCTTGAATATCAGGCACATTCCGCTGGCTGCTGCGCATCACGGCACCTGTGGATGCGGCAGCAATGGCGGCAGGTGTCGGCGCGGGTTGTTGTTCGGTGAGGCGTGAAATTCTTGCCCGCGTTTGCGCTGCGCGTTGGGCGGCGCTTTCTGTTGTCTTTTCAGTGGCCGTCACTTCGGTCTTGGGCAAGGCAAGATTGCGCGCGGCTTCTTCGCGCAAGATATTGGCAACCGACGAATCCAGTGCCCTGCGCGGCGCGGGCGCAAGTGATATCTTATCCGTTTCGGCAACGGCTTTTTCGGCTGCGGGTGAAGTCGGTGTCAGGATCGACCGGGTGCGTTGCGGCGTTTTGGTCTGAAACCACGTGTGCTGGCAATTAGAACATTGCACCTCGCGCCCGCCTTCCGGGATGACATCATCGTCGATGTCATATTGCGCATCACAATTGGGGCAAATCAGCCGCATGTTACTTGTTCCTTTTGCCCATCAACTTGTCATTGTGATTGCCGCAACCGACTGCAATCTAGCAACCACCACGTCAAACGCAAAGGAATTGCGCGGCATGTGCTGCGCATATCATTGAAACCTGTTGCAGATTTGGGCAGAACGGTCGGGTAAGCCAAAGGAAAACACCGTGATCGAATTGGACAATGTGTCATACGGCTATGGTGATAATCTGCTTTTTTCTGATTTGCAGCTGACACTTACGCCCGGATCGTTTCATTTTCTGACAGGCCCGTCAGGTGCGGGTAAAACCACGCTGTTGCGGCTGTGTTACGCAGATTTGCTGGCCCACGCCGGCCAGGTCCGGCTATTTGGCAAGGATGCAGCGGGGCTGGATCGTGATGCGGTGGCGATGGTCCGCCGACGGATCGGTGTTGTGCATCAGGACTGTCAGTTTCTGGATCATCTGACAATTTCGGAAAATATTGCGTTGCCCCTGATCGTGGCTGGCCGTGCGGCCGAAGCGGCCGGTGATCTGGCAGAGCTGCTTGCATGGGTCGGGCTTGGGTCACAGGCGGGACAGTTGCCGCCCGAATTGTCGGGGGGGGAACGCCAGCGCGCGGCGCTTGCGCGTGCGGTCATTATGGCCCCGGATGTCATTATCGCGGACGAACCTACAGGCAATGTGGATTGGGACATGTCGCAGCGTCTGTTGCGCCTGTTGATCGAGTTGAACCGCATGGGCAAGACGGTGCTGATCGCGACCCATGATCTGGCGATGATACGGTCAGTCAAGGCGGATGTGAACGCCCGTGTGCTGCGCCTGAAGGATGGGACATTGATACAGGCAGGGGCAGAACTGTGAAGGTTTTTCTGGATTTTGTCATGGGTGACCCGCAGGCCGACCGGGCTGTGCCGCCCAGCGGCATTACGGCGCGTCTGACCGTCTTTGTTGCTGCTGTCATGGCATTTCTGGCGGTGTTGGCGCTTGCCTTGTCGCTGTCGGCGGGGCGGGTGGCGGAACGTTGGGTGTCAGAGCTTGCGCAGGCGGCAACCCTGCGCCTGCCTGCATCTGAAGATCAGGCCGATGCGTTGCTGCGCGCAGCGCTACATGTGCTGGAAACAACGCCGGGTGTCGCCTCTGCCCGTGCCCTGAGCGCGGATGAACAAGCCGCGCTGCTGGCCCCATGGTTTGGCGCAGCCCTGCCGCTGGACACATTGCCAGTGCCCCAGCTGGTCGAGGTGATCGCTGATGCCGGGGGTTACGATCCCGAGGGTTTGCAGGCCCGGCTGGCCGCCGAGGTGCCGGGTGCGGTGCTGGATGATCACACAAGCTGGCGCGCGCCGCTGATTGCCGCGGCAGACCGGCTGCGGTTGATTGGCTGGCTGGTTGTCGTGTCGATTTTTGCCGCGATGGCGGCGATGATCACGCTGGCGGCACATGCGTCGCTGGCCGCAAATGCGCAGGTGATCCGGGTGCTGCGGCTGGTCGGTGCGCGTGACATCTATATCGCGCGCGGGTTCGTGCGCCGCTTTACCCTGCGCGCCGGGGCCGGGGCGGTCGCTGGTGTGGTGGCCGGCTTGATTGCCGTGATGCTGCTGCCACGGGGTGACGTGGCTGGCGGTTTCATCACCGGGCTGGGGTTCGCTGGCGCGGGCTGGCTCTGGCCCTTGGTCATTCCGCCGCTGGCCGCTATCGTGGCCTTTTTTGCGACACGTGCCGCCGCCCTGCGTCGGCTGAGGACTGAGACATGAGTTACGCAATCCAATGGCTGCGGTCGTTGATTTTCAATGCGCAGATGTATGGGGCGATGCTGGTGGTGGGCATTCTTTATGCGCCTGCCGCTATTGCATCGCGCAAAGGGGCGATTGCCGCCTGTCATGCCTATTGCCGCTATATCCGCTGGTCGGCGTCATGGATGATCGGGCTGAAAACAGAAATCAGGGGCACCCCGCCGACGGATGAGGTGATGATCGCGGCCAAGCATCAGTCATTCATGGATGTGATCGTTATTTATGGCGCGGTGCCGCGCGGCAAATTCATCATGAAAAGTATCCTGAAATATGCGCCGATCATCGGCCAGTTTGCCCTGCGGATCGGGTGCATCCCCGTTGACCGGGGCAAGCGCGGTGCGGCGATCAAGAAAATGCTGGCTGACGTGCGCGCCGGCCATGCGTTGCCGGGGCAGTTGATCATCTATCCGCAGGGCACGCGCGTCGGGCCGGGGGTCAACCGGCCCTATAAAATCGGCACCGCTGCTCTTTATCGTGATATGGTGCAACCGGTTGTGCCGGTCGCGACCAATGTGGGCGTGTTCTGGCCCAAGCGCGGGGTTTATCGCAAACCCGGCACCGCCGTTTTCGAATTCCTGCCAATGATCGAACCGGGCCTTGAGGTGGGCGATTTCATAACACGGCTGGAAAGAGATATCGAAACCGCCTGTGAGCGCCTGAACAAAGAGGCCGGGTTTCGCGGGTAACGCGACTAGGCCGCCAGACCCTTTGACCCCAGATCAAGATATTTGCGCCGCCGGTCGGCGCGCAGGTCATCGGGGGACTGGCCTTCCATTTCGGTCAGCAATCGGGCAATCGTTGCGCCTACGGCCTTGATCGCGCCCTGCACGTTACGGTGCGCGCCGCCTTTTGGTTCCGGGATCACGGTGTCGCAGACGCCCAGTTCCGCCAGATCCTTGGATGTCAGGCGCAGGGCCTCGGCGGCTTCGCGCATTTTTTCGGCGTCTTTCCACAGGATGGATGCACAGCCTTCGGGGCTGATGACCGAATAGATCGAATGTTCCAGCATCGCCAGCCGGTTGGCCGTGGCAAAGGCAACTGCCCCGCCTGACCCGCCTTCGCCGATCACGACGCTGATCAGCGGCACGCCCAGTGACAGGCATTTTTCGGTGGACCGGGCAATCGCCTCGGACTGGCCGCGTTCTTCGGCACCTTTGCCGGGGTAGGCGCCGGGCGTGTCCACGATGGTTATCACCGGTAGGCCAAAACGATCAGCCAGATCCATCAGGCGGATCGCCTTGCGATACCCCTCGGGGCGGGCCATGCCAAAGTTGTGGGCGATGCGGGATTTGGTATCGTTGCCTTTTTCATGGCCAATCACCATGACGGGTTTATCGTTCAACCGGGCGATGCCCCCCATGACGGCATGATCGTCAGCAAAATTCCTGTCACCGGCCAGTGGTGTGTATTCGGTAAACAGCGCCTCGATATAGTCCTTGCAATGGGGGCGCTGGGGGTGGCGCGCGACAAGGCATTTGCGCCAAGGCGTCAGGTCTGCGTAAAGCGAAGTCAGCAGATCAGCCGCCTTTTTGTCCAGTGCGGCGGCCTCTTTCTCGATATCCATTTCGGGGTTGTCGCGGGCCATGGCGCGCAATTCTTCGGCCTTGCCTTCGATTTCGGCCAGCGGTTTTTCGAACTCAAGGTATTGGGTCATTGCGCACTCCGTTGTTG
>NZ_JACUUJ010000085.1 GCF_014859355.1 Yoonia sp.
CCCCGCCATATCATCGAACCAGGCAAATGCCTGAAAATAAAGCATACCCATTAACAAAACAAAGCCAATTGCCCCTGAAATAATTTGCAATTTGCTGCCAGAGCCACGTCCAGCGGAAAATGTCGCCGTTGACCGTGTTGAACGGCATATTCGCGGCCTCGGGTGTTGTGGCTGCCCACATCAATTGCGCCGCGACGACGCGCGCGTCAGACACGTCTGTGGCGGCATTATATTGCTCGGGTGATCCGGGGTAGACGAACGGCTGGCCTGTGTGTTTGCAGATCGACGCATAGACGGCCAAGGTCACGGCCATGTTCATCGCATTGCCGATCACAAGGCCAATCATTGTATGCGGGCGGTGCACGGACCAGTTAAAACCCTGTTTTTGCGCCATTTCGAACAGAACGTCCTCTTGGGCATAGTAAAAATTCGGCCCCGGAAGACGTGGGCTGCTTTCAAGGAAGGGCGTGTAAGGTGTGAACTTGGCGTAATCGTCGAACGATCCCAGATAGTGCTTGAGGCCGGTCACAAGCGCAGCATGTTTGACCGGCGCATCGGCAATGCCTTCGAACAAATTGCGGATCATCAGGGCGTTGACCCGAACGTTTTCGTCCTCGTTGGCTTCGCGTGACCATGTGCAATAAAACACATGGGTCACATCCTGCGCTGCGGCCAAAGCAGCCTTGGTGCTTGCAGCATCTTTGAGGTCCGCCGCGATATGGCGACCCGAAAAGTCCAGATCGACGTTGCCACGCGATAGGGTCACGACAGTCCAGCCGTTTTCCTTGAGCAGGCGACCGGTGTAGCTGCCTGATAGTCCCGTGGCACCGACGATGAGTGCGATATTATTTGCGGTCATAGATTTGGACTTCCGTTTGTCTGGATAAATTTTAAGTGGTGACAAGGATTTTCAGGTGTTCGCCTGCCGGGTCGAGAAGGGCTTCGAACCCTTTTTCAACGACATCCTTGGCGTCGATACGTGCGGTAATGACCTTTTCGACAGGGAAAATCCCTGCAGCAATCATGCGCGCGATGCGCGGCCAGATTTGCGTCGGATAGCACCATGTTGCCTCTACCGTGATGTCCTTGAGCGCCCAAAGCATCGCATCAATGCTGGCCGGTTTCATGTGCAGACCGACCTGCACGACCTTGCCCTGACGGCGCACGGCCTGCACGCAGGTGTTCAAAGACACCTCAAGCCCGACACATTCCAGCGCGACATCGACACCCACACCTTCTTCGGTCAGATCAGCGACGGCTGTCAGGATGTTGCCACCTGCGGGGTCAATGACATGCGCGTAGGGCGCGATTTCCTTGATGATCCGGCGGCGGTTCGGGTTCGGTTCCGAGACGATGATGACAGCGGCCCCTGCCGCTTTCGCGGCCAGAACGGTCAGCGCACCAATCGGCCCTGCCCCGGACACCAGCACCGTGGACCCGGCGGTCACGCCGCCACGATCAACCCCGTAAAGCGCCACCGCCGCAGGTTCGATCATTGCGGCCTGTTCATCGGTGATGCCATCCGGGATCGGCTGCGCGTTATAGTCCTTGACCACGGCCTTTTCTGCCATCCCGCCCCAGGCCCAACTGAGCCCGACACACCCCATCGACGGGGAAAGATGGTAAAGCCCACGTTTGCCGTAATAGTCGTTGCGCGGCGACAAAAGCGGCTGAACAGAGATCCGATCACCCGCCGCGATATGGCTGACAGCATCACCGACCGCGAGCACCTTGGCGGAAAACTCATGGCCCAGAATTTGGGGATTCGTCACGCCGGTATAGATGTGCGGTTCAACAGGCGTCACAATCGGCCCGGCAAGATATTCGTGCAGATCCGTGCCACAGATACCGGTGACGAAAGGTGCGATCAAAACGTCATCAGCGGCCAGTTTGCCGGACGGCTCTGGCACATCTTCGACACGGATATCTTTTGCTGCGTGAAAACGAACCGCTCTCATTGGCTGGACTCCAGTGCTGTCTTTTGCGTGAAAAATTGTGGAAGCAATGCCGCGCATGTGCGGGCCAGGCCTTGCATGAAAACGCACGATACAAACGGCTACGCTGATACGTCGAACGACAGGATGATCATGTGAATCCCTCCCAAGACCCGTGCTTCTGATGGTGTGACCATATCAACGATGATCGGCTGAGCAGTAGTTAATTTCTCCGCTTGGAATAAATTTTAGAAATCGCGCCGATGTGGACCTGCTAGAAGTCGTCAGGAAATCGTTGCCTTTGGAGGAAATCATGACTGTCGGACAAAGCGATCGAAAAATTGGCTGGATCGGTGCGGGCAAGATGGGTGGTCCCATGATCCGGAACCTGCTTGCCAACTCCGATCCCGTTTGCGTGTGTGACCCGGACGCATGCGCTGTCAGCGCGGCCGTCGCCAAGGGCGCAACCGCCGCCGCGACGCTGGCCGACATGGCCGCGATGGACATCATATTTTCAACCGTGCCAAACGATTCCGCGCTGATCGCGATTGTCAGCGGAACGGCAGATCATGCAGGGCTGGCCGATATACTCGCCCCCGGCGCGATCTTTGTGGACATGAGCACGGTGTCCCCGATCGCCTCTGTAACAGTGGCCGAAGCCCTTGCAAAAAAAGATATTTTATACCTGCGCGCGCCATTGTCAGGCAGTACGGTGATGGCTGAGAATGCGACACTGACCATTCTGGCATCCGGTGACGAAGCAGCATGGAAAACGGTGCTGCCGTATCTTGAGGTCATGTCGTCGCGCCGGTTCTACCTCGGCACCGGGGACGAAGCGCGCTATATGAAACTTGTCATCAACACACTTGTAGGGGGAACATCCGCGCTTCTTGCCGAGGCGCTGTCGTTGGGGGTAAGCGGTGGACTGACGCGGTCCAGCATGATGGAAGTGATCGGTGAAAGTGCAGTTGCGTCCCCTCTTTTGAAATACAAGACAGCAGCGGTTGTTTCCGACGATTTCAGCCCCGCGTTCAGTGTCATGCAGATGATCAAAGATTTCACGCTGATCAGTGACGCAGCGCGTTCAAACAGCGTTCCGCTGCTGACGTCCGGCCTAATCCTGGAGTTGTATCGCGCCGCTGCAAACGCGGGCTTGCAAGATGCAGATTTCTTCGCTTTGGTGAAATGGCATTCTGACATGTCATCGCAATAGGGAATTCACCGTGCAGCAAAAGGCAACGTTGCAGACAGCAAAGCCCGAAATCACCGGCCACGAGTTATCGCGCATCGTCGATTTTCTACGCAAGTTGCGCGCGCCTTTTGACGCCGGTTTACCGACGGCAAAGCCGGATGTTTACTGGAATATCGTTCTTGAACTTGTTGATGCGCAGTTGCGCCACAAGCCCATCGACAAATCCGGTCTGATTACGCTTGCAGGTGTGCCTTACAGCACCGGCAACCGGATGGTCATGCGCATGATCGAGGACGGCCTAATTTGTCAGGTGCCGCGTGGTGGCGGCCTCAAGACCCA
>NZ_JACUUJ010000042.1 GCF_014859355.1 Yoonia sp.
CAATCGTGCCAATGTTCACGTGCGGCTTGTTGCGTTCAAACTTTGCCTTTGCCATGGTGTGGCTCCTTAAACTTGATGTTGGGCGGCGGGGAAAACCCCGCCCTACAGGGTGGTGGGTAGGGCGGGGTTTTCCCCGCCATCCCGGTTATGCGTATTTCTTCTGGATCTCGTCGCTGATGTTCTGCGGCACCGGTTCGTAGTGATCGAACTGCATGGTAAAGTTCGCACGCCCGGAAGACATCGACCGCAAGTTGTTGATGTAGCCGAACATGTTCGCCAACGGCACAAAAGCGTCGATCACGTTGGCGTTGCCGCGCGTGTCCTGCCCCTGCACCATGCCCCGACGCGATGTCAGGTCACCGATGATGCCGCCGGTGTATTCTTCCGGTGTCACTACTTCGACCTTCATGATCGGTTCCAGCAGTTTCGCACCAGCCTTGCGCATACCTTCACGCATACACATGCGGGCCGCGATTTCGAAGGCCAGAACGCTGGAGTCAACATCGTGGAACTTGCCATCAAGCAGCTGCACCTTGAAGTCGATCACGGGGAAGCCAGCAAGCGGGCCAGAGTCCATCACCGATTTGATGCCTTTTTCAACGCCAGGAATATATTCCTTGGGCACGGACCCACCAACGATCAGCGATTCAAACGAATAGCCTTCGCCGGGTTCTGTCGGCAGAATGTTCAGCTTGACCTCGCCGAACTGACCGGACCCACCAGACTGTTTCTTGTGGGTGTAGGTATGTTCGACGGGGTGACCGATGGTTTCACGATATGCCACCTGCGGCGCACCGATGTTCGCCTCGACCTTGAATTCACGCTTCATGCGGTCAACCAGAATATCGAGGTGAAGTTCGCCCATGCCCTTCATGATGGTCTGACCAGATTCAAAGTCAGTTTCCACACGGAAGGATGGATCCTCGGCAGCAAGACGTGCCAGTGCGACACCCATTTTTTCCTGGTCAGCCTTCGTCTTTGGCTCTACCGCGATTTCGATCACGGGTTCCGGGAAGGTCATGGTTTCCAGCACGACAGGTTCGGATGGATCACACAGGGTATCCCCTGTTGTCGTGTCCTTCAGACCACCCAGCGCGATGATGTCACCGGCCCAGGCTTCGTCAATCTCTTCACGCTGGATCGAGTGCATCATCATCATACGACCGACACGCTCTTTCTTGCCTTTAGTTGAGTTGAGCATGGAATCGCCCTTTTTCAACTTGCCGGAATAGATACGTGTAAAGGTCAGCGACCCGACGAAGGGGTCGTTCATGATTTTGAACGCGAGACCGGAAAAGGCCATGTCATCGTCGGCACGACGTGGGATGTTGCGTGTTTCTGTTTCGTCACCGGGTTTGAAGCCCATGTAATCAACAACATCCAGCGGGCTGGGCAGATAGTCGATCACGGCGTTCAGCAGCGGTTGCACGCCTTTGTTCTTGAACGCCGAACCGGCGAGCATTGGCACGAAATCCATCGCCAGCGTGCCCTTGCGGATCAGCTTGCGCAGGGTTTCGACATCGGGCTCTTCGCCATCAAGATAGGCCATCATCGCATCATCGTCTTGTTCGACGGCCAGTTCGACCAGCTTGCCGTGCCATTCGTCGGCAGATGCTTTCAGACTGTCGCGGATCGGCTGTCGCGTCCAGGACGCGCCCAGGTCTTCACCGTCCCAGACCCATTCTTCCATGGTGACCAGGTCAACGATGCCTTCCAGTTCGGTTTCAGCGCCAATAGGCAGCTGAATCGGCGCAGGAATGGCACCGGTGCGATCCGCGATCATCTCAACGCATTTGAAAAAGTCAGCGCCGATCTTGTCCATCTTGTTGACGAAAACGATGCGCGGCACCTTATACCGGTCAGCCTGACGCCACACCGTTTCTGTCTGTGGCTCAACACCGGCGTTGGCGTCAAGAACGGCCACCGCTCCATCAAGAACGGCCAGCGAACGTTCGACTTCAATCGTAAAGTCAACGTGACCGGGGGTGTCGATGATGTTCATCCGATATTTGGTGTCGGATGTGGCCTCGGGGGTTGGCTCTTCCTGGCGCTGCCAGAACGTGGTTGTCGCAGCGGATGTGATCGTGATGCCACGTTCCTGTTCCTGCTCCATCCAGTCCATCGTCGATGCGCCGTCATGGGTTTCGCCCAAAACATGTGATTTGCCTGTGTAAAACAGGATTCGCTCAGAACAAGTCGTCTTGCCCGCATCAATGTGCGCCATGATGCCGAAGTTACGGTATCGTTGAAGGGGGTAGTCGCGTGCCATTGTTTTGGCTCCTGTTTACCAGCGGTAATGGCTGAACGCTTTGTTCGCGTCGGCCATCTTGTGGGTGTCTTCACGTTTCTTGACAGCTGTGCCGCGGCCTTGGACCGCGTCGATCAGCTCGCCTGCAAGACGCTCTTCCATAGTGTTTTCGTTGCGCTTTTTCGCAGCAGCGATCAGCCAACGGATGGCCAGCGCTTCGCGACGCTCGGGGCGCACTTCGACGGGCACCTGATATGTCGCACCACCGACGCGGCGCGAACGCACTTCGACGGATGGTTTGATGTTGTCCAGGCTTTCGTGAAACACCTCTACCGGGGATTTCTTCAACTTGCCTTCAACGCGGTCAAACGCGTTATAGACGATTCTTTCAGCGACGGATTTCTTACCGTCAACCATCAGGTTGTTCATGAACTTGGTCAGAACAATATCGCCAAACTTTGCGTCTGGCAGAACTTCGCGTTTTTCAGCGGCGTGACGACGTGACATCTGATCTCTTCCTTACTTAGGACGCTTTGCGCCGTATTTCGAACGACGCTGCTTACGGTCTTTGACACCTTGGGTATCAAGCACACCGCGCAGAATGTGATAACGCACACCGGGAAGGTCTTTTACACGGCCGCCGCGGATCAGAACCACAGAGTGTTCCTGAAGGTTGTGGCTTTCACCGGGGATGTAAGAGATGACTTCGAAACCGTTTGTAAGGCGCACTTTGGCAACCTTCCGCATGGCCGAGTTCGGCTTTTTCGGTGTCGTTGTATAGACGCGTGTGCAGACGCCACGCTTCTGAGGGCAGGATTCCAAGTGCATCGACTTGGATCGTGTGACTTTCGGCTGGCGCGGCTTGCGGATCAGCTGCTGAATCGTTGGCATCGTTTGATGTTCCCATCTATTCACTTGTATGCGCCCAAAAGGCGCGGGGTTTAACGAACATGCCCTTCGCATCCGAAAAGCACAAAAATTCCGCAGTCGAACCCTTACCGGAGGTTCGGTGCGGTAGGTATCCAGAGGAACAAGACAGTAAAAGCGTCCGGTTCTTGACCACTACAACTCTGACATCGGGACATACGAGGAAAGCCCCCGACACCCGGATAGGCGGCGTATAGGGCGTTGCTGTTTGGCTGTCAACAGCGTGGCCGCGTCACATTGGGCCGGTCGGCACCGTGCAGGCCTTGTTATCTGAAAACATCCCGGCCGCGCCGCCCTGTCATTGCATGACAACCGCAGCACAGCGCCTTTGGCCATATGCCCACGTATGGGGCATCTGACATGCAAATGGAAGGTTTTCAAAATGAAATCAATGTTTTCAGGCGTTGCAACCCTTGTCCTGATGGGAGCCTGTGCCGCCCCGACCCCGCCCAGTATCAGCCAAACCGATCTGAACGTCGCCTTCGCCGAGGCAACCCGGATCAGCGCCCTGCCCGCCACGTCATATTATGACCTGCCAACCGGCAGCGTGACCTATGACGGCCAGATCGGGGCCAATGTGACCGGTGACGCGCAGGGGCAAATGCTGGCGGACATGACGATGGTCGTCAGATTCGATTCCAATGCTATGGGTGGGACAGTCAGCAACATGAACCTGATGGATACAGCAGGCCTGCCCGAACAGCGCCTGGACGGGAAATTGACCATCGCGGGGTTTGAAAGCGCGGGCACGCTTGGCGGTGTGGCCGCTGGTCAAATCAGCGGCGTCAACAGTGGCGGGCGCGACTTTGACGCGGACATGGTGCTGGATCTGTCCGGGTCCGTTGTCAACGACCGCTGGTATGGCGATGCGGTCTATGGATCGGCCACGGGGGCAACGACCGGCGATGTGAACCTTGGCGTGACGGGCGTTTTCTTTGGCACCGAACGCTAACGCCGCTGATCCGGGATTGGCCTTGTACGAATCTGCAACTGCGCCTCGCGATACAGCGTGAACAGCCCGGTTGCCACGACAATGCCCGTTCCGATCAGCGTCAGCAGGTTGGGCCATTCGCCGAATACCAGCACCCCAAGGATCAGCGCCACCAAAAGGCTGGTATATCGAAACGGCGCGACAAAAGCGATTTCGCCTGCGCGCATCGCCGTCACAGAAAAGATGTAACCAAAGATCAGAAAGGCGGTTGCCCCCGCCAAGAGCAGCCCCGAACCAAGCGTGATTGGCGCGAGATCGATGAAAGTGGACCCGATCCCGCCCAGCGCCGTCACCCCCACAGCGGCAACCAGCGCCACAAAGACAGATGGCACCGCCGTTGACATCCGCCGCACCACCACATCGCGCAGGGTCACGCAGGCCACGGCGGCCAGCGCATAAAAACTGTAAAGGCTGAAATCGGCGCCACCCGGCTGGATAATCAACAACACACCGGCAAAACCAACGCAGATCGCGATCAGACGTTTCCATCCCAACGCCTCGCCAAGAAACACCGCCGCGGCAAGGCTGACCGCCAAGGGCAAAGCCTGCAAAATCGCGCTGACGTTCGCGATCGGCATGTGAAACAGCGCCGTCAGGAAAAAGAAGGTGCCGCCGACCTCGCCCAATGTGCGCACGATAAGCAGTATCCAGTCGCGTCGCGAAAGATTGAACCGCAACTGGCCCAGCAGTTTGCACATAATCGTCAGGCAAACCACCGCGCCGATCCCACGGAACAATATCGCCTGAAACAAAGGAACATCCGCCAGCACCAGCTTCATGAAGGCGTCGTTGACCGTATAGGCGCACATGGCCCCCATCATCAAAAGTGCGCCGCGGATATTGTCGGATAAAAAAGCCATGTGGTTGGCGTATCAGCGGATGATGCAGGGCGCCAGTGGTCACGCGTCGGGCCACATCAACATCTTTTCACCAGTCTTGCTGGCTTTGCGTGCCTCGACAAATCGCGCTGCCGCGCGCGCAATACTTTTTTCATCACATCGCGACCGCCTTTCGCTTTTCTTGCACCGGTTGGCTTGCCCCCAGATCAAACCACAAGTTCGCAAAATTTCATTGATGCGCGCCAACGCCACACCATACGACAAACAAAAAGGCCCCCGCGGAACGGGGGCCTTTGCTACAATCCTGAACAAGATCGCTTATGCGTCGCCGAATGGGTCTGTCATCACGTCATCCGCATCGCTGGATGACAGGTTCGTCGGTGCAGCAAGTGCTGCGGCCTGTTCAGCCTCTTCCCGGCGCGCTTCGATGACAACGTTGTCACGCGCAGCAGCAATACGGCGCATTTGCTGGGTTGCACCACCTGTCCCTGCCGGGATCAGACGACCGACGATCACGTTCTCTTTCAGACCGATCAGTTTATCGCGCTTGCCTTGCACCGATGCCTCGGTCAGCACACGCGTCGTTTCCTGGAACGACGCGGCAGAGATGAACGACCGTGTCTGCAACGATGCCTTGGTGATCCCCAGCAGAATCGGTTCGCCCGTAGCAGGACGATCACCGCGTGCGATAACCTTGGCATTGGCTTCGTCGAATTCAGCCTTGTCGACAGTTTCGCCCTTCAGCAGAACCGTATCACCGCTGTCCTGAATTTCCCATTTCTGGAGCATCTGACGTACGATGACTTCGATGTGCTTGTCGTTGATCTTCACGCCCTGCAGGCGGTACACATCCTGCACTTCGTCGATCATGTAATCGGCCAGTGCCTCGACCCCCATAACCGCAAGAATATCGTGCGGGGCCGGGTTGCCATCCATGATGTAATCACCCTTCTGAACAAAATCGCCTTCCACAACAGGAATGTGCTTGCCCTTGGGCACCATGTATTCAACGCGGATGTCCGCGTCATCGGCGCTTTCGATCGCGATGCGGCGCTTGTTCTTATAATCCTTACCAAAGCGCACGTAGCCATCGATTTCAGCGATGATCGCATGATCCTTGGGGCGGCGGGCTTCGAACAATTCAGCCACACGTGGCAGACCACCTGTGATGTCCTTGGTTTTCGCACCTTCACGCGGAATACGCGCAACCACGTCACCGGCTTTTACCTCTTGCCCGTCTTCGACCGACAGAACCGCATCAACGGACATGGCATAGGAAACGGGGTTGCCGTCATCCTTCAGCGCAGCTTCGCCATCAGGCCCAACGATGATGATCTTGGGAGCCAGTTCGTTACCCTTGGGGGCGGCACGCCAGTCAGACACAATGCGCTGGGTCATACCCGTTGCATCGTCAGTGTCTTCACGCACAGCAATCCCGTTGACCAGATCAACGTATTTTGCTGTCCCGGACTTTTCAGCGATGATCGGCAGGGTGTAAGGATCCCATTCGAACAGCTTGTCGCCACGGTGGATGGTATCACCTTCTTTGACAAACACCTTTGAACCATAGCCAACCTTGTGGGTCGCCCGTTCCTCACCTTCGTCACCAACGATGGACAGAACCATGTTCCGCCCCATGACGACATTTTCACCAGCCTGATTTTCCAGCAATTGCGCATTGCGGAACACAATTTTACCAGGCTGCGATGCCTCAAGGAACGACTGCTGGCCACCTTGGGCCACGCCGCCAATGTGGAACGTCCGCATTGTCAACTGCGTGCCGGGTTCACCGATGGACTGTGCGGCGATAATGCCCACAGCCTCGCCGATGTTGACCCGTGTGCCGCGCGCCAGATCACGGCCATAGCACATTGCACAAACACCATCTTCGGCTTCACAGGTCAGCGGGCTGCGGATGCGCATCTTGCCAATGGCCGCCGCGTCGATCATGTCAGCCTTGCGTTCGTCGATCAGTTCACCGGCTTCGACAATCACTTCGTCCGTGCCCGGCTTGAACACGTCATCAGCAGAAACACGCCCCAGAACACGTTCGGCCAGCGACACGACGACTTCACCATCATTGATCGCCGCCTCTGCAGTGATCGCACGATCGGTTCCGCAGTCTACTTCGCGCACGATGCAGTCCTGTGCCACGTCAACAAGACGCCGCGTCAGATAGCCAGAGTTTGCCGTCTTCAACGCCGTATCCGAAAGCCCCTTACGGGCGCCGTGGGTCGAGTTGAAGTATTCAAGAACGGTCAGACCTTCCTTGAAGTTCGAGATGATCGGCGTCTCGATGATGTCACCGTTGGGCTTGGCCATCAGGCCGCGCATCCCGCCCAGCTGTTTCATCTGCGTGACCGAACCACGCGCACCAGAGTGCGCCATCATGTAAACCGAGTTCGGTTCACCTTCAGACCCGTCCGCACCTTTTGGCGTGGTCGAAATCGTGGTCATCATCGCATCGGTGATCTTGTCGTTGGCTTTTGACCAGGCATCTACGACCTTGTTGTATTTTTCACCTTGGGTGATCAGGCCATCCATATACTGCTGTTCAAAATCCTTGACCTGATCACGGGTTTCATCGACCAGTTCCCACTTGTTGTCGGGCACGACCATGTCGTCCTTACCAAAGGAAATGCCCGCCTTGAATGCCTCGCGGAAACCCATCGTCATGATCTGGTCGCAGAAAATGATCGATTCCTTCTGACCGCAGTAGCGATAAACAGTGTCGATAATCTGCTGCACCTCTTTCTTGCGCAGCAAGCGGTTTACCAATGAAAACGGTGCCTTGGCATTCAGTGGAAGCAAACCACCCAGCCGCAAGCGGCCCGGCGTGGTTTCAAAGCGCGTCAGCACCTCGTTACCTTCGCCGTCAACCTGCATCATGCGCGCCGTGATCTTGGCGTGCAAATGGACCTCGCCAGAGGCCAGCGCATGTTCGACCTCGTCAATGTCGCTGAACGACATGCCTTCACCCTTCATGCCGTCACGCATGATGGTCGTGTAGTAAAGCCCAAGGATCATATCCTGCGATGGCACGATGATGGGCGCACCGTTGGCAGGTGACAACACGTTGTTGGTGGACATCATCAGCACACGGGCTTCCAACTGTGCTTCAAGGCTCAGCGGCACGTGAACGGCCATCTGGTCACCGTCAAAGTCGGCGTTGAACGCGGTGCAAACCAGCGGGTGTAGCTGAATGGCCTTGCCTTCGATCAGCACGGGTTCAAACGCCTGAATGCCCAAACGGTGCAACGTTGGCGCGCGGTTCAGCATGACGGGGTGTTCGCGGATCACCTCATCCAGAATATCCCAAACCTCGGGGCGTTCCTTTTCCACAAGCTTTTTCGCCTGTTTCACCGTGCTGGACAGGCCCTTGGCCTCCAGTCGCGAATAGATAAACGGCTTGAACAGTTCGAGCGCCATTTTCTTGGGCAAGCCGCACTGGTGCAGCTTCAGTTCCGGCCCGGTCACGATGACCGAACGGCCGGAAAAGTCCACCCGCTTGCCCAAAAGGTTCTGGCGAAAACGACCCTGCTTGCCCTTCAGCATGTCAGACAGCGATTTCAGCGGGCGCTTGTTGGCCCCGGTGATCACGCGGCCACGGCGGCCGTTGTCGAACAGCGCATCGACAGATTCCTGCAGCATCCGCTTTTCGTTGCGCACGATAATGTCAGGCGCGCGCAGTTCGATCAGGCGTTTCAAGCGGTTGTTCCGGTTGATCACGCGGCGATACAAATCGTTCAGATCAGAGGTCGCAAAACGGCCACCATCCAGCGGCACCAGCGGCCGCAGTTCCGGCGGGATCACCGGGATCACGGTCAGAACCATCCACTCTGGGCGGTTGCCGGATTCGAGAAAGCTTTCCACGATCTTCAGACGCTTGATGATCTTTTTGGGCTTCAGCTCGCCTGTCGCTTCTTTCAGGTCGGCGCGCAGTTGTTCTGCCTCGGATTCCAGATCAATCTGGGCAAGCATTTCACGGATCGCTTCGGCCCCGATATTGGCCTGAAACGCGTCCATGCCATAGAGGTCCTGCGCGTCGTTGAACTCTTCCTCGGTCATCAACTGGCCATAGGTAAGGTCGGTCAGGCCCGGTTCGATCACCACGTAGTTTTCAAAATACAAGATCCGTTCCAGATCGCGCAGCGTCATGTCCAGCATCAGACCGATGCGGGATGGCAGCGATTTCAGAAACCAGATGTGAGCCACTGGCGCCGCCAGTTCGATATGACCCATGCGTTCGCGGCGCACCTTTTGCAGGGTGACCTCTACCCCGCATTTTTCGCAGACCACGCCGCGGTATTTCATGCGCTTGTATTTGCCGCACAGGCATTCATAATCCTTGATTGGGCCAAAGATACGCGCACAGAACAAGCCGTCACGTTCCGGTTTGAACGTGCGGTAATTGATAGTCTCGGGCTTTTTGATCTCGCCAAACGACCACGACAGGATCCGTTCGGGCGATGCCAGTGACACCTTGATTTCGTCAAACGTCTTTGCCGGGGCGACCGGGCTAAACGGGTTGTTTGTCAGTTCCTGGTTCATCTTCAATTCCTTGAATTGGGGTGCAGAGTGGGAGGCAGGGGATCAATTTTGAAAAATTGATCCCCCAAGAATTTTCGCGAAAATTCTTATTCCTCGTCCTCCGCATCCAGGAGTTCCATGTTGAGGCCGAGACCCCGGACTTCTTTCACAAGCACGTTGAAGGATTCCGGTACGCCGGCTTCGAAGTTATCCTCGCCCTTGACGATGCTTTCATAGACTTTCGTCCGCCCTGCCACGTCATCCGACTTTACAGTCAGAATTTCCTGCAAGGTGTAAGCAGCGCCGTAGGCTTCCAGTGCCCAGACTTCCATTTCTCCGAAACGCTGACCACCAAACTGTGCTTTACCACCCAGCGGCTGCTGCGTGACAAGGCTGTAAGGCCCGGTAGAACGTGCGTGGATCTTGTCATCGACAAGGTGGTGCAGTTTCAGCAGGTATTTCATACCGACCGTCACCTTGCGGCTGAACTGTTCGCCCGTCCGCCCATCATAAAGCACCGACTGACCAGAAGTGTCAAAACCGGCACGCCGCAGCGCGTCGTTTACGTCAGTCTCTTTTGCACCGTCGAAAACGGGCGTTGCAATTGGCACACCGCGGGTCACGTTACCCGCCGCCTCGACCAGCTGTGGTTCGTCCATACCGGCGATGCCTTCTTCATAGACATCATCGCCATAGCCGATCCTCATCGCGTCACGCACAGGTGTCAGATCGCCGGACCGGCGGTATTCACTCAGTGCTTCGTCGATCTGGATCCCCATACCCCGCGCAGCCCAACCCATGTGTGTTTCAAGGATCTGACCTACGTTCATCCGGCTGGGTACCCCCAATGGGTTCAGACAGATATCAACCGGCGTGCCATCAGCGAGGAACGGCATGTCTTCCATTGGCACAACTTTGGAAACCACACCCTTGTTCCCATGGCGACCGGCCATCTTGTCACCTGGCTGCAGCTTGCGCTTTACCGCCACGAAAACCTTGACCATTTTCATCACGCCAGGGGGCAAATCATCACCGCGGCGAACTTTTTCAACTTTATCCTCGAAACGGGCATTCATCGCACGTTTCTGGATTTCGTATTGTTCGTTCAACGCCTCGACGATTTTCGCGTCATCCTCGTCTTCCATCGCCAGCTGCCACCACTGGCCGCGGCTGAGCCCCGCAACGGTTTCGTCTGACACGACCGAACCTGCCTTGAAGCCCTTTGGCCCCTTGGCAGCCGTCTTGCCGGAAATGATGTCCCATAAACGCGCATAGATGTTGCGATCAAGGATCAAGAGTTCGTCATCACGGTCACGCGACAGGCGTTCGACTTCTTCACGCTCGATCTGAAGCGCGCGTTCGTCTTTTTCCACGCCGTGGCGGTTGAACACACGCACTTCGACCACGGTGCCAAAGTCACCGGGCGGCAGGCGCAAGGATGTGTCACGCACGTCGGATGCTTTTTCACCAAAGATGGCGCGCAGCAGCTTTTCTTCCGGCGTCATCGGGCTTTCGCCTTTTGGGGTAATCTTGCCAACCAGAATATCCGCAGGCCCGACTTCGGCACCGATATAAACGATCCCTGCCTCGTCAAGGTTGCGCAGGGCTTCCTCGCCGACGTTGGGGATGTCGCGGGTGATTTCCTCTGGCCCGAGCTTCGTGTCGCGGGCGGCAACTTCAAATTCCTCGATGTGGATCGACGTAAACACGTCATCCCGCACAATACGTTCGGAAATCAGGATCGAATCTTCGTAGTTGTAGCCGTTCCATGGCATGAAGGCGACGATGACGTTTTTACCAAGTGCAAGCTCACCCATATCCGTTGACGGACCGTCGGCGATAACCTCGCCTTTCTGAACCGTGTCACCAACTTTCACCAGCGGGCGTTGGTTGATACAGCTGTTCTGGTTCGAACGCTGGAACTTGCGCATCCGGTAGATATCAACGCCGGGGTCACCGATATCCAGATCTTCGGTCGCCCGGATCACGATACGCTGCGCATCAACCTGGTCGATGATCCCCGCGCGGCGCGCCATCACGGCCGCACCGGAATCGCGGGCCACGACCTCTTCGATGCCGGTCCCGACAAGCGGTGCCTCCGCTGTTAACAGCGGCAGGGCCTGACGCATCATGTTCGACCCCATCAAGGCGCGGTTGGCGTCATCGTTTTCAAGGAAAGGGATCAGCGATGCGGCAACCGATACCAGCTGCTTGGGCGACACGTCGATCAGGTCCACGTTTTCACGAGGGGCCAATGTGTAGTCACCGTTCACGCGGGTCGATACCAGATCGTTCTTGAACGATCCGTCTTCGTTCATGTTCGCATTGGCCTGCGCCACCGTGTGGCGCATTTCTTCGGTGGCGGACATGTATTGCACTTCATCCGTCACCTTGCCGTCCACCACCTTGCGGTATGGCGTTTCGATAAAGCCGTATTTGTTCACGCGGGCGAAAGTGGCCAGCGAGTTGATCAGACCGATGTTCGGACCTTCGGGCGTTTCGATCGGGCACATCCGGCCATAGTGGGTCGGGTGCACGTCGCGCACTTCGAAACCGGCACGTTCGCGGGTCAGACCGCCGGGCCCAAGGGCCGACAAGCGACGCTTGTGCGTCACTTCAGACAGCGGGTTGGTTTGGTCCATGAACTGCGACAGCTGGCTGGAGCCGAAGAATTCGCGCACAGCAGCGGCAGCAGGTTTGGCGTTGATCAGGTCTTGCGGCATCACCGTATCGATTTCGACAGATGACATGCGTTCCTTGATCGCACGTTCCATGCGCAGCAGGCCGACGCGATACTGGTTTTCCATCAATTCACCGACCGACCGCACGCGACGGTTGCCAAGGTGGTCGATGTCATCAATGTCGCCCTTGCCGTCGCGCAGTTCGGTCAGCGCCTTGATACAGGCGACGATATCTTCGCGGCGCAGGGTGCGCATCGTGTCGTCGACATCCAGATCAAGACGCATGTTCATCTTGACCCGACCCACCGCGGACAGATCATAGCGTTCACTGTCAAAAAACAGCGTATCAAACAATGCGCTTGCGGAATCCACGGTCGGCGGTTCGCCCGGGCGCATCACACGGTAAATATCCATGAGCGCGGTTTCGCGGTTCATGTTCTTGTCCGATGACATCGTATTACGGATATAGGCCCCCACGTTGATGTTATCGATGTCCAGCACGGGGATCGTCGTGATACCCGCATCGACCAGCTCTTTCAGGGTGCCGCCGATAACATCGCCGCTCTTGTCCATCTCCAGCGTCAGCTCATCGCCGGCCTCGACATAGATCGCGCCGGTTTCTTCGTTGATGATGTCACGCGCTACAAATTTGCCTACGATGTTTTCATAGGGCAACAACAAGTCGGTAACGTCACCCTCGTCGATCAATTTCTTGACCAGGCGCGGCGTGACTTTCTCGCCGGCTTTTACGATGATTTCGCCCGTCTTGGCATCGACCAGATCAAATGCAGGCCGGGTTCCACGGACACGCAGCGGGAAAAACTTTGTCACCCATGCCTTGGCTTTCAGGTCCAACGAATAATCAACCGTGTCGTAATAGGCATTCATAATGCCTTCTTGATCCAAGCCCAGCGCATAAAGCAGGGTCGTCACCGGCAGCTTGCGCCGCCTGTCGATGCGCGCGAAAACAAGATCTTTTGCGTCAAATTCAAAATCAAGCCAGCTGCCACGATAAGGGATGATCCGGCAAGTGAACAAAAGCTTCCCCGAAGAGTGGGTCTTCCCCTTATCATGGTCAAAGAACACGCCGGGCGAACGGTGCATCTGGGACACAATCACACGTTCTGTGCCGTTCACGACAAATGTGCCGTTCGGGGTCATCAGGGGCATATCGCCCATGAACACGTCTTGTTCCTTGATGTCCTTAACGGACTTCGCACCGGTGTCTTCGTCCACATCGAACACGATCAGACGCAGCGTCACCTTGAGCGGCGCACTATAGGTCATGTCGCGTTGCTGACATTCCTCGACGTCGTATTTCGGCTTTTCCAGCTCATACTTGACGAATTCAAGCACGGCAGTCTCATTGAAGTCCTTGATCGGGAAAACCGACTGGAACACACCCTTGATGCCTTCGCCGTCAAGCGGTGTATGACTGTCACCAGAGCGTAGGAACAGATCGTAAGAAGATTTCTGAACCTCGATGAGGTTCGGCATTTCAAGCACTTCACGGATTTTGCCGTAATACTTGCGCAGGCGTTTCTGACCAAGAAAGGAGGAAGCCATGTGCGATATCACCTTTTGTTTGTCTCTCGAATGACACATCGCCTGGGCCGCGACACATCTTCCATTTGACCGGGGGCTTGATGTCTATTCGTGGCTGCCGTCCCACCGGCACCCTCCCGACATCATCAACCTACCCAAGAGGAGGGTCAGCAATTGGCCGACCTCTAAGACAGGTTTGGCTGGACCCGCATATTGCGCATCCAGCCCTTATTAATTTCCCACAACGATTAGAACACGCTGCAGGGCGGGGTTGACCCCGCCTTAGGCCAGCTCGACCTCTGCGCCAGCTGCTTCCAGCTTGGCTTTGATGTCTTCGGCTTCGGCTTTGGATGCGCCTTCTTTGACCTTGCCGCCTGCTTCGACCAGATCCTTGGCTTCTTTCAGGCCAAGACCGGTAATAGCGCGGACTTCTTTGATGACATTGATTTTCTGTGCGCCAGCGTTTTTCAACACAACATCAAACTCGGTCTTTTCTTCTTCGGCTTCGGCTGCCGCAGCAGGGCCAGCCATCATCACAGCGCCGCCAGCGGCGGGCTCGATGCCATACTCGTCCTTGAGAATGGTTTTCAGTTCTTGTGCTTCGAGAAGGGTCAGACCAACAATCTCTTCAGCCAGTTTTTTCAGATCAGCCATTTTATGCTTTCCGTTTCCGTTAAGTGTGTTCCAACGTCAGGGCATCACGCCCCAAGACAGTTCAGATGCTTTATGCAGCTTTCTCTTCGATGGTCGAAAGAATGCTCGCGATGTTCGAAGCAGGCGCGCCAATGGCCCCGGCGATGTTTGCGGCAGGCGCCCCGATGCAACCCACGATAGAAGCGATAAGCTCCTCGCGGCTTGGCATCCCGGCAACGGCTTTCACACCAGCTGGATCCAGCGCCGTATCACCCATTGCGCCACCCAGAACGACCAGTTTGTCGTTCTTTTTGGCGTAAGAATCGACCACTTTCGCCGCAGCGACAGGGTCTTCAGAATAGGCAATTACGGTCATGCCCATCAGGTAATTCGCGATGCTTGCGCATGGCTTACCTTCAAGGGCGATTCTGGCGAGCTTGTTCTTGGCAACGCGCACGGATCCACCTGCATCACGCATTTCTGCACGAAGATCCTGCATTTCGGCAACTGTCATGCCTTCGTAGTGGGCAACCACAACGACGCCAGAGCTTTCAAAGATCTGGCCGAGATCATCGACCAACTGTTCTTTTTGTGCTCTATCCACAGTTTTACTCCAAGTTTGGGGTTTCCCCCGGCTCAATTTTGTCACACGCAAAAGGCGCCCGACAGTCTACAGTCCATGCAAACGGGGCAGCCAGGCATGATCGAGATAAGCCTCGAAAATTCCGGTTTTTCCCGCCTCAGGCAGGAATTAAAGGCAAAATACCAACCCACCGTCTCGGACGAATAAAGGCCCGAACGAATCAATCTTTCGGGCCCTCGCGATGGCCTACTGTTTATCCCGGCAAAAGCCAAGGCCTCATTGTAAACGAATCCGCGAAATCCGCCCTTTTGGCGCAAGACCGTTAAACAAATATTCAATGTCTCAAGCCAGTTTCGGGACCATGAAAAAAGATTCTGATCATCAAATTCATAACCTTGAAGACTTTGCGGGGACAGCGTCAGATTGGTTTTGGGAAACCGACGCGACACATCGGTTTACCTATTTTTCCAGCCGGATGGAGGAAGTGACAGGCGTCAATTCGGCGGCATTGATCGGGATGCGCCGGGACATGATCAAGGGCATCAGCGCCGACGCAGCCACATGGGCGCAACATTTCGACGACCTTAAGAATCTGCGCGCATTTCGAAACTTCGAATATACGATCCCGCGCGCCAACAGCACACGGCCGCTTTGGATTCGCGTGGCTGGCCAACCGGTGCTTGATAAAAATGGAAAACTGATCTGCTATCGCGGCACAGGCCAAGACATTACCAGCGAAAAAGAAGCGATCCAGCGGCTTGAAGCGTTGAACGAAGCCCTCGAACAACGCAACCGCGAACTGGACGCCATGCACCAAGCGATCGAAAAGGCTGCGTTTGAAGATATGTTGACCAACCTACCCAATCGCCGGGCGTTTGAGCGGGACATCACAACCGCCACTGCCGTCAAATCCCGCACCACTGCGTTGCTCATTGTCGATCTCGACCGGTTCAAATGGATCAATGATACTTGGGGGCACCCCGCTGGGGATTTTGTGTTGGTACAAACGGCGCGGAGATTGTGCGATACTGTCGGGACCTCCGGTACCGTTTATCGCATAGGCGGTGATGAATTCACGATCATCCTGTCTCACGAAATGACAGCAGATCAGGCAGCGTGGCTGGGCGACAGTATTGTCGAAAAAATGACCCTGCCAATCTGTTTTGAAGGTTTGCAGCTGAATGTCGGCGCCAGCGTGGGGCTTGCCCTGTCAAAGCCTGGCCCTTCTAACCACGCCTGTCTGATCAGATATGCCGACCATGCGCTTTACGAAGCAAAACGCAGTGGGCGCAACACATTGCGGCAGGTCACACCATCGCAGAAACACAAGCTGGAGGCCTTTCGCCGCTTAGCGGCTGACGTCCCCGACGGACTGAAGCGCGGCGAATTCATCGCATATTTTCAGCCGCAGGTGGACGCCCGGTCAGGCGATGTGACCGGGGCTGAAACGCTGGTGCGCTGGCAGCACCCCAAACACGGGCTTTTGCTGCCCACAACATTCCTGAATGGCGCCGCCGAACTTGGCCTAGTCGGCCAGATCGACAAATTGATGCTGGAACGCGCCATGGTCACAGTGAAAAGTCTTGCCGACATGGGCATCATTTTACCGTCGATTTCAATCAACGTCAGCCAGGCCCGCTTGCTTGATCCCGACTTCGCCGACGACGTTGAACGCCTGTGGACCGAACGTCGTTGTCGCCTTGCGATTGAATTGCTGGAATCGCTGAACTTTGACGACATACCCGATGAACAAGAATACAAAACGACCCTACAAAGGCTGCGTCAAATGGGCGTGCGGATCGAGATTGACGACTTTGGCAGCGGGCGTGCGTCTATTACCGGGTTGATGAAAATTCGGCCGGAACGGCTCAAAATTGCCCGCAGCGTCGTTCAGGCCGCCGTGGATGACCCGGACACACGCGGGGTTATGACAGCCATCTTGGATATGTCGCGTGCCCTGAATATCAGCTGCATCGCAGAAGGTGTGGAAACGCCCAAAGATATCTCTGCAATCTGTGAATTGGGTTGCGATGCAATACAGGGATTTGCCGTGTCACATCCGTTGAATGAGACAGATTTCGCCGCATTCCTGACAGCACACAACATGATGATCACCCCGGCTGCACATACAAAAACGGCAGGTCCAATGGACCTGCCGCGCACCGCCTGAAGGGCGATTTTATCTCATGCGTTGCCCGTAGCAGATGCCACGTCAACAGAGACGCCGGGGCCCATTGTCGAGCTGACGTTGATCTTTTTCATGTAGGTGCCTTTGGCGCCCGATGGTTTGGCTTTGCCAACCGCGTCAACGAATGCCAGCATATTTTCTTCCAGCTGCTTGGCACTGAAAGATGCCTTACCAATCCCAGCATGCACAACACCGGCTTTTTCGGCCTTGAACTGCACCTGGCCACCCTTGGCAGCTTCGACAGCTTCTTTGACGTCCATGGTCACCGTGCCAACGCGCGGGTTTGGCATCAGGTTACGCGGGCCAAGCACTTTGCCCAGACGACCGACAATAGCCATCATATCGGGTGTCGCGATGCAACGGTCGAAATCAATTGTGCCGCCCTGAATGGTTTCCATCAGGTCCTCGGCACCAACGATGTCGGCCCCAGCTGCTTTCGCTTCATCCGCCTTGTCGCCACGGGCAAATACAGCCACGCGGACGGTTTTACCTGTGCCATTCGGCAAGGTCACTGTGCCGCGCACCATTTGATCTGCATGCCGCGGGTCAACACCCAGCTGCATCGCGATTTCGATGGTTTCATCAAATTTCGCCGTGGCGTTACCTTTGACCAAGGCGACGGCATCAGACACAGATACGTTCTGCTTGCCTGCAAAGGCAGCACGGGCTGCCATTGTGCGTTTACCAAATTTTGCCATTACTTGACCTCCACACCCATCGAACGGGCAGAGCCCGCGATGATCAGCATTGCGCCTTCGATCGACGTCGCGTTGAGGTCTTTCATCTTGGCTTCGGCGATTTCGCGGACCTGTTTACCCGTGATCGAACCGGCTGTTGCCTTGCCGGGGGTCTTGGACCCGGACTGCAATTTCGCGGCTTTCTTGATGTAATAAGACGCAGGTGGCGTCTTGATTTCGATCGAGAAAGATTTGTCCTGATAATAGGTAATCACGGTTGGGCAAGGTGCGCCTACTTCCATTTCGGCGGTCTTTGCGTTGAACGCTTTACAGAATTCCATGATGTTGATGCCGCGCTGACCCAGCGCAGGACCAACTGGTGGGGACGGGTTTGCCTTGCCTGCAGGAACCTGCAGTTTCAGCGTTCCCATAATTTTCTTGGCCATTGGCCTCTCCTTTTCAGCGGCGGATTGAAACCCGCCCTACATATGCCCGCAATGGGCGGTGATGCCGTGGTTCGCGTTACCGCTCCCACGTCTGAACACGCAAATTTATTGTTTGGAAACCTGCGTGAATTCCAACTCGACCGGGGTTGCCCGGCCAAAAATCGAAACCGACACCTTCAGGCGCTGGTTTTCTTCGTCAACCTCTTCGACCATGCCGTCAAAATCTTCAAACGGGCCGTCGTTGACCTTGACCTTTTCGCCAATTTCAAAATGGATCAGCGTGCGTGGGCTTTCTTCGCCCTCTTGCACGCGGCCTAGGATCACCTGCACCTCGGCGTCACGCATCGGCATCGGGCGGCCCTGCGGCCCAAGAAACCCGGTAACGCGGTTGATCGAGTTGATCAGGTGATAGCCTTCGTCGGACATTTCCATATGCACCAGCACATAGCCAGGCATGAAACGGCGTTCAGTCGTCACTTTCTTGTTGCGACGCACTTCAATGACTTCTTCGGTAGGAACCAGCACCTCGTCGATTTGATCCGACAAGCCTTTTTCTTCCGCTTTGGCGCGGATCGCTTCGGCGATTTTCTTTTCGAAATTCGAAAGCACGCTTACCGAATACCAACGTTTTGCCATTTTCCCGGGCACCTTGTCGTCGCCGACCCGCGAAATGGGCCGAAAGTTCCAATCAATCCTGACGTTTTCGCCGCCAGTCCCAAAAATAAAATCGGCGTGCAACTCGATTCGCAGCACGCCTATTTTCAGAAGTTCCGCGCTCTTACCGCCACCACCTGACGTTTTCAAGTGGTCACGGGGTTTTTCACCCGATCTTAGCCGCCGAAATAACCCAGCACGCCAGTCAATCCGGTTCTGATCAAAAGATCCACCAACGAAAAGAAGATCGCGGTCAGCGCCGCCATGATGAACACCATGATCGTGGTCAACATGACCTCGCGCCGGGTCGGCCAGACGACTTTGGAAATCTCGGCACGGACCTCCTGGATGAACTTTACGGGGTTGGCGATGGCCATGGGGCTAACAGTCCTTTTTCACGATACCCGCGCTCTTACGGGGTCTGCGGCCCTAATTCAAGAGCAGGTGCGCGGTTGCACCGTATCGGGTTTCCGTCAGAACCGCGCGGGCATTGACCGCTCAAATAAACGCTGATTATTTCAAACACAATTCCGCAAGTGCGAATCGCCCGAGGCACTGGCCTGCAAACATGGCTAAAAATGCGATTCATCTACACCGGTGTGCAGGGTGCGCACAAACTTCAATGGGAAAATTTGATCGTATTCCGAACTCAATCGGCCTTGGCAGGGGCAGCAGGGCTTGAACCCGCGACCTACGGTTTTGGAGACCGTCGCTCTACCAACTGAGCTATACCCCTAAGGCCGGCTGTCGGATTAGTCCGAATTCACCCAAGGATCAAGAGCTAAGGCAAGGCAGTCTTGTCATCAGGGCGATAAATGTCGAAACAGGGGGCTAACGCCCTGCAAAAAGGCCACCCTTTGTCCCTGCGCCGACGGATCGAAACATCACAGACCCTTGCCCGCATGCTCGCCGCCGTTGCGGGCAGCTATCTGGCATTCTGTCAGCGCACGACCCGCTGGCAAACCGAAGGGCTGGAAGACCTGCGTGCCGCCCTGCACGATGGGCCGGTCCTGCTGGTGATGTGGCATGAACGGTCGATCATGGGCGCGCTGCACTGGCCTGTCGCCGATGGCCCGCTGTCCAGCCTTTTTGACGCCTCGCCGATCGGGCGGGTGTCGGGGGCGTTGCAACGGCGCGTCGGCCTGCACCCGATGGAGATGTCACGCAATGCCAGCAATCGGGCTGCATCGCGCACGGTTCTGAAACGGGTGCGCGACGGGATCAGCATCGGGATGACCGGCGATGGGCCGCTGGGGCCGCCCTTGCAGGTCAAGAATGCGCCGTTGGAGTGGGCCCGGGTCATGGGCGCGCCAGTTTTTTGTTATGCCTTTGCCACAACGCGTGGGCGGCGGCTGAACAGTTGGGACCGGATGCTGCTGCCCTATCCCTTTGGGCGGGGCGCGATTGTCTTTGCCCGGTTTCAGGGGGGCATCCCGCGCAAACCAGCGACCGACAGCCTGGAAAGGCTGCGCGATGATATGTGCCGGTTCATGAACGCCACGACAGCGCGGGCCGATGCGCTGCGTGATCTGCCCCGGAATGATGGGGGTCAACCCAATTAAAAAGGCCGCCCCTTGCTGGAGCGGCCTTTTGTTTGTTGCTGTGCGATGGGTGCAAGCACCCATCC
>NZ_JACUUJ010000086.1 GCF_014859355.1 Yoonia sp.
TGTCGAAAAAGAAAGACGACTATCTGGGTAAGCGTGCGCATCTGCGCAGCCATATGGCCGACCCCGACCGCTGGAAACTGGTAGGGCTGGAAACGGTGGATGGGTCCGTGCTGCCCGATGGCGCTTATGCGATTGCCGATGGCAACAATGAAAACGGCCAGCGCAACACGCAGGGGCGCGTTACTTCGACCTATTATTCGCCCACATTGGATCGCGGGATCGCCATGGGGTTGGTGCTGCACGGGCCCGACCGCATGGGCGAGGTGATAGAATTCAACAAGGTCGATGGCACCACGGTGGCGGCAAAAATCGTCGATCCGGTGTTTTACGACAAGGCAGGGGAAAAGCAGAATGTCTAACGCTGTCAGTGCCTTGAATGGCAAAAATGCCGTCGGTGATGTAACCGTATCAGATGCGGGCCTGCAAGGCATGATCACCCTGCGCGGTGATCTGGGCGCGAAAAATCTGCGCGCGGTCTGCACCGATCTGACCGGGGTGGCATTCCCTGAACAGGGCAAGGCGAATGCGGCGGATGGCAAAGGCCTGTGCTGGATGTCGCCGGATGAACTGCTGGTTCTTATGCCTTATGCCGATGTTGCCGCAGCGATTGCGCAAATCGACAGCGCCTTGGCGGGCACGCATTATCTGGCCGAAAACCTGTCGGATGCGCGGGCGCTGATTACGGTCAGCGGCCCCTTCGCCCGTGAAGTGATCGCGAAACTCGCCCCCGTCGATCTGCACCCCGACAGCTTTGCCCCCGGCGATTTCCGGCGCACCCGGCTGGGACAGATCGCCGCCGCGTTCTGGATGACGGATGCCGAGACCGTGCAGGTGATCTGTTTCCGGTCGGTCGCGGGCTATGCGTTTGATCTGCTGGCGGCAAGCGCCAAGGCGGGGGCGGTGGGCCATCTGCCGCGGTAAGCCTGACCATGCGGGAACAGATCGTCAAGCGCGTGCCATGGCGCTTTCATGCCCGCTGTTACCCATCAGTGGCAACCTTTCTTAATATCTGGCGCGCCTGTGCAAGTTTCGGTGCATCAGGGGTACGCGCAAGTCCCAGATCAAGCAGGGCGATTGCACGGTCTTGGTCCCCTGTCGCCGCAAGACATTCCGCGTGCAGTGCAAGCACTTTCGGCGAACGACCGTCGATATCAAACAAGACGTCAAGATCTTTGATGGCGTTTGCCAGATCGCCGCAGTCCACCATAATCCTTGCCCGTGCAAAGCGCGGTTCCTGGTGGCGAGGAGAGACTGCAATAGCGTGTGCCAACGTTGTGCAGGCGGCGTTGGTTTGCTTTAAACGTTGCTGCGCTTGCGCGAGGGACAGATAGACATTCGGAACGCAGAAGCCAGCCGCAATAGCCGATTGAAGGTCTTTGCAACAGCCAGAAAAATCCCGTGCATGAAAGCGAAGTAGGCCACGCCATGCGGTATGTGCGGGGTGACCGTCTGCGTCGCTGGCTGTTTGAGCGGTTTCCAACGCCTTTTTGAAATCGCGGGCCATCCATTGCACCAGCGAAAGGCGATGCCAAATCATCGCATTTTGTGGATTTTCAACTGCCAATGATGCCAAATCTGCCTCGGCAGAAGGGTGTTCGCCCAGCATGTGGCGAAATAAAATATGTAGACTGAGCAGATCCGCGGTGGGACTCTGTTCGATCAACTTGGCGAAACTTTGTTCAAAGCGGCGACGCTGTTTGTGGTTTTCCAGATGTTTGGGGTTGAAACCGCGTAACATTGGAAACCAGTCCCAGATTATCGTATCGTGCCCGCGCAAGGGTTTTCGCATAAGACCGGCGGCTGTCAATTCCTTCCTGATCCTTGCAAAGGCGGGGTGGGTAAGTAGCTGTGGGGTGGTCCGGTTACGCACAGAATGCGCGCCAAGTCCCAAGGGCGGAAACGCAGTATCGTCAAAATACCCGAGCGCGTTGAACGCATCGATCGTTTCACGCACAACGGCGTGTTCGGGATGATGCCAATAGGCATTGAGAGCTGCTGTTGCCGCGCGTTGCCTGTTGCCTTTTAAATGCCATGCATGCGCAATCAGTGCTTGTGACGCGGCCCAGTCCTGACGGTGAAACAGCACGCGGTCCTGCAGGAGGTCGGCAATTCTCAGCGCCCCGTCATGGTCGTCCGATGCCAACTGCATTTCCAACAAAAGCGGATATAGAAACGAAATATTCAAGCCGGCAATGACCAAAGGTGCGATGATCGCGGCGGCATCGCCGTAGCGGCCTTCGACAGCAAGATCATTGGCCATATGTTGCAACGTCTGGCCAAGATCTCCGGCGTCACGAATATCCCGTGCCGTTGCCGCGGCTTTCATACGGTCCTGCATGCGTTTACGTGCCGCCTGAACGTCGGCTGGCGCGAGGTCGGCCATCACATCCAGTTTCA
Source organism: Yoonia sp. (assembly GCF_014859355.1). Taxonomy (GTDB): domain Bacteria; phylum Pseudomonadota; class Alphaproteobacteria; order Rhodobacterales; family Rhodobacteraceae; genus Yoonia. The sequence goes on from NZ_JACUUJ010000086.1 coordinate 2,398, forward strand.
GGCACCCGCCCAACGCTGCCGCGGTCGAGGAAAATGCACTGCCGGGTGGGGCGATGATCTTGTCGCAGCGTGACATCGCGACAAGTTCCAACAAATCGCGTTGCCCTTCGGGTATGATATCGGCACCAAACAACGAATTTGCTGCAATCAGGTCTGGAAACATGTCCTGAAACCTGTCGATAGTCGGCTGATCGTCTGAGAAAAGAACCGGCCGGATACCCGTCGCAAGCAGCTTTTGCATATGTGCGACAAAATAGTCGTCAGGTATGTATTTCGTGGGCCAACTGCGGTTCATCGCGCGGGGAAAGGAAATGATATCACCGCGCCGGATATGATAGGCCGTCGCCCCCCGCAGATTGCGTGTCAGCTCTTCGATCTTGGGTTGCAAAGCCTTTGCAAAGGGAAAATCGGCCCAAATCTCGTGGCAGCGGCGTGTGACGGTATCTTCTGTTTCATCCGCGAGAACCGTATACCCGAACGGCTGATCCAAAAGCACATCCTGGCCTGATGCCAGCAAGTCGCGCAGGCCCCAGGCGGTCGTATCTCTCAGGTCGTTGAACCGGATAGGCGCGGTAACCCGCGACCGGAAAGTTTCGCGATCAATAAAATGGGTTTCGATAAAATCTTGATCAAACAACTGCGCAGTATCGTTGAATACCCGACCGATGTCGGTCCCTTGGTGCCAGTGCACCCGGAATGGCAAGTCATGATCGCGATAAAGCCGCATCGCATTGAGAACACACATGATACGCGCGCCAAGCCGGTCATTGCGAAAGGCAAGAAGTTGCCCAGCTGCTCTGCAATTTGTCATTCGTTTTCCGTGTGCTGTGTGCTGCCTTATTACGCGCGCCGGTCTGGCAAGTGAACCCTTTTTGCACCGACGGAGACCGACAAGACCTTGACCGCACAGGGTTCTACGCTCAATTAGGGGGGCTAATGCAGTCATTTAGAAAGGACTGAAAGATGTCATTCACACTTCCCGATCTTCCCTATGCCCATGACGCCCTTGCCGCCAAAGGCATGTCGGCGG
>NZ_JACUUJ010000087.1 GCF_014859355.1 Yoonia sp.
CGCTTCGGCTTCCGCCTCTGCTGCATCATCTGCGGCCTGCGCTTCGGCTTCCGCCTCTGCTGCATCATCTGCGGCCTGCGCTTCGGCTTCCGCCGCTGCTGCATCATCTGCGGCTTGCGCTGCGGCTTCTGCTTCAATCAGCCTTGCTGCATCCTCTGCCTCTGCTGCGGCTTCCGCCGCCTGTGCGGCGGCAAAATCTGCCCGTTCGGCGGGAGTTGAACCTTCTTCAGGCTCTCCTTCGGGGCAGGGTGGTTCGCTTTCATCCAGACACAGCAACGCAACCTCTTGCGCCGAGGCGGTGGCGACAAATACGGGGTGTGGCAGAATCAGCGATAGGCTGGCAACAAGCGCTGTCGTAGTCTTGAGCGGGGCAAGAGGCATCGTTTCGTCCTTGTTTTTTGGTCGTCACTGTCGTGAACGACCTGCTGAATGGTGAACGACCTGCCTAAACGCAGACGCGTTTTGGTGTTGTAACCATGACGACGCCAGTGACCGACGTCCTAATTTAATTATAGCACAACTGGACTTGCTATCCAAAAGCAATCCCAGTTAACTTTGGTCCCACGTGGACCGGCACCCTTTTATGGGGTGGCCGTCATCGCGTGGTTTCGCTGCACGTTGGTGAAAGTTCACGGAACGCATCAACATGGAAAACGGCGGGATCACCCCCGCCATGACGCTGAAAGTGGCGGCGTAATCTCTACAGATGCGCCCCGTTAATATTGGTGATCGAATGAATTGACTATCGTCGCCCGCATCTTCCGGAACTGCGGGAAAGGGCATAAATTTACGCCTCTTTCCCGCTAAAAAGACTGCACCTGCGGGTGCGCGATGACCAACCCCGTGCGACGCATGCCCCGCTTGTCAGCAGGGTAAACTCTACATCATGCCACTCATGTCAGCCATATTGCTGCTATCCGATTTTGCCGGCTTTTCGGCCACCATTGCCTCTGTTGTGATAAGCAATCCGGCAACAGATGCCGCATACTCAAGCGCAACCCGCACAACCTTGGTCGGGTCGATGACCCCGGCCTTTAGCATGTCGCCGTATTGTTCAGTCTGCGCATCATAGCCAAACGTCTTACTTGCGTTTTCGATGATCTTTCCGGCAACAACCGCCCCATCAACACCGGCATTCTCGGAAATTTGACGCAGCGGCGCCTGCAAAGCCTTGCGAACAATCGCGATACCGGCAGTCTGATCTGCATTGTCACCTTGCAGGTCCAGCAAAACCTTGCCAGCATGGACAAGTGCAACGCCACCACCCGGCACGACGCCTTCTTCGACTGCGGCACGTGTTGCGTTCAGGGCGTCATCAACCCTGTCTTTGCGTTCTTTCACTTCAATTTCAGTTGCGCCGCCAACCTTGATCACGGCAACACCGCCTGAAAGTTTCGCAAGGCGTTCCTGAAGCTTTTCCTTATCATAGTCCGAGCTGGTTTCTTCGATTTGCGCGCGGATCTGGACCGCCCGTGCAGCGATTGCCGCCTTGTCGCCCGCCCCATCTATGACGGTTGTCGTGTCTTTTGTAATCGTGATCTTCTTGGCAACGCCAAGCATATCAATGGTGACGTTTTCAAGCTTGACGCCAAGTTCTTCGGAAATCACTTGCCCGCCCGTCAGGATGGCCAGATCTTGCAACATCGCTTTACGGCGGTCCCCGAAACCGGGTGCCTTTACGCCGGCGACCTTCAGCCCGCCGCGCAGCTTGTTCACGACGAGGGTCGCCAGTGCTTCGCCGTCGATATCCTCGGCGATGATCAAAAGCTGTTTGTCCGCCTGCATCACGGCCTCAAGCAAAGGCACCATGGGCGCCAGTGATGTCAGCTTTTTTTCGTGCATCAGAATGACGCAATCTTCCAGATTTGCGGTCATCTTGGCCGTTTCGGTGACGAAATACGGGCTGAGGTAACCACGATCAAACTGCATGCCTTCGACCACTTCGGTCACTGTTTCAAGGCCCTTATTCTCTTCAACGGTAATGACACCTTCGTTGCCGACCTTGGCCATCGCATCTGCAATCTGTTGACCGATCTCCGCTTCACCATTCGCAGAGATGGTGCCGACCTTTGCAATTTCGGCGGTGTCGCCGACAGGCCGCGACATCGCTTTGACCTCGGCAATAACGGCGGCCACAGCCTTGTCGATCCCGCGCTTCAGGTCCATCGGGTTCATGCCTGCTGCAACCGCCTTCATGCCTTCTTTGACAATGGCCTGTGCCAGAACTGTCGCTGTCGTCGTGCCGTCGCCAGCCTCGTCGTTGGTGCGCGATGCGACATCTTTGACCAACTGTGCGCCCATGTTTTCGAACGGGTCCGAAAGTTGGATTTCTTTCGCAACGGTCACGCCATCCTTGGTGATACGTGGGGCGCCATAGGACTTGTCGAGAACGACATTGCGGCCCTTTGGACCCAAAGTGACCTTTACAGTGTTGGCGAGGGTATTGATGCCCTTGAGCATACGGTCACGGGCGTCCGTGCCGAATTTGACGTCTTTTGCAGACATATCGGTATTCCTATTTGAATATGAGAGAGAGGGGGCGCAAGGCTCAGGACATGATGCCGAGAATGTCGCTTTCTTTCATGATCAACAGTTCTTTGCCGTCGATCTTGATTTCAGTGCCAGACCATTTGCCGAAGAGGATCTTATCGCCCGCTTTGACATCCATTGCAATACGCGCGCCTGTCTCATCTTTCGCGCCGGCGCCGACAGAGACAACTTCGCCTTCTTGCGGTTTCTCTTTCGCCTTGTCGGGGATGATCAGGCCGCCTGTCGTTTTTTCATCGCCTTCGATAGGGCGCACAAGGACACGGTCGTGGAGAGGGGTAAACATAGTGGAAATGCTCCTTCTGAAGATTTCCGGGGTCGGGTGGTATGCTTGGAAACATATTGGCACCCGCCACGCCCGAGTGCCAATACTAGTCAAGTGGCTATCCCAAGAGGCCGCTACAATGGGTCAGCGGACTATATTCGTCACAGCGTGTCAGTCCCGCAGGATTGCAGCGGCATCGTCGGGCTGCTGCGCCTTACTTTACTTTTTTGCCCGCAATCGAAACTGCTGGTTTTCCGACCATAGAATTCGCCGTTGCCAAGACTTTGGGCTTTTCCTGTTTTGGCTTTTTTGTCTCTTTATTGCTGTTTTTACCTTTAGCCATTGTCTGTCCTTCCAAAATGCAGCGATCGGGTGCCGGAATGGCACGCGCTTGGCTGCGGTCGTTCACCGATCATCATTCACCGGCACATGGTGGTATCGTGATCAGATATCGTAGGGCGGCGGAACTGCCCTTGCGGTGGCTGCGCCAATCGAACGTTATTTTGCAGGCACAGCCAAGGCATCGGGCTTTTCCGCCGCAACCGTTTCCCAGGCTTGTTCCGCTGGTCGCGCGCCAACGCGCAAAAGATCCGATAGAC
>NZ_JACUUJ010000043.1 GCF_014859355.1 Yoonia sp.
GTGATCCGGGGGCCGGGGGCGTTTGTCGAAATTGCAAACGGGTTTGATGATTACGAAGCTGCGATGCGTCGCAAGTTGATCCGCGAGTTATCGGCGCAGGTGATCGGACGGACTGCCCCATGGCCGGACAGGCCGTCGCCATCGCAAACCAGCGCTATCGGCAGACAGCACCCGCAAGACGATTGAAAACGGGCCACCCGATGGGGGGATGGAACCGCCCCACATCGGATGCACGTCAGTAAATATAGCGAATCTGTTCTGTCCAATAGCGTTCGACCCGGCGCAGGGCGACGGCAATATCGTCGATTCCCGCCTGATCCAGCACCCGACGCTCAACAAGCCCGTCCGCATGGGTTGCAAACAGCCGTGCCACCAAATCGCGCACGCCGCGGCCTTTTTCCGTCAGCCGCACCCGAACCGACCGGCGATCAAGCTCGCTGCGCTGATGGTGCATGAAACCCATGTCCACCAGTTTTCGCAGATTATAGGACACATTGGACCCCTGATAATAACCGCGGCTTTTCAATTCGCCTGCCGTCACTTCATTGTCGCCGACGTTGAACAACAGCAGCGCCTGCACCGCGTTGATTTCCAACAGCCCGACGCGTTCAAATTCATCCTTGATAACGTCCAGCAAAAGCCGGTGAAGACGTTCCACCAAGGTCAGGGCCTCCAGATAAGATGCCATGAAGGCCGTGCTGCGGGCCGCAGATACACCATCCCTGCCGGGCTGGTGAAGGTCCGTATGAATTGTCATGTTCCTGTTTCCTTCGTGTTCCCGCACAAAGGCATAAAACAAAACAAAGAAAATTCAGTTAAACGATAAAATTGAACATGTTTTGCTGCAAAATCAGGCGGGGCGTGTCACCCCTTGCGCGCCCTGTGCGATTTGGCCAACCAACGCGGCATAACGATCAGGAACAGCGATCTGCCCCCCGATCCAGCCATAGATATCATGGTCATTTTCGGATAGCAGGGCATCATAAAGTGCCAGCATGTCATCGGGCATATCGGCAAGATGCCGATCCGAGTAGGCGGACAGGATCAGGTCCATTTCCTTGATCCCGCGGCGCATGGACCGCATCCGCATCCGTTTGATCATCGCTTCGCGTGTTTCGGTCATGTGTTGTCTCTCAGGCTTGCGCGCATCCGTTTTTCCAACTGGCCCAGTTTTTCGGCGCACATCGCGATCTGTGTCCGCAAAGCGCGCATCTCGGTCAAAATGTCATTGGCTATGGGCTGCGTGTCATCCGGGGCTTGCGGGCCTTCACCTTCACCGGTCAAGAGCCAGCTAAGCGACACGCCCAGCATGCCCGAGACCATTTGCAACTTGTTCGCGCGCGGTTCTTTCAGGTCATTTTCCCACCCTACGATTGTTCCGGTCTTGACCCCCAGCTTGCCAGCCAGCGCCGCTTGAGTCATGCCGGCCTGTTCGCGCGCGGCGGCCAACCGGTCGCCAAAAGTTGCCGCATCATCACTAAACCAACCCGCATCGTCTGTCATCGCGTGTCCTTGCTGCTTGCTATCCTTGTTGTGCCTGTCTTATGTCATACACAACCCAAGAATGCCACCGGATGACCGATATGACCTTTCTTTCGACGACACTTGACCGCGTCAAACCGTCGCCAACCATCGCTGTCACGACAAAAGCCGCTGAACTGAAAGCCGCAGGGCGCGATGTTATCGGGTTGGGCGCGGGCGAGCCTGATTTCGACACGCCGCAAAACATCAAGGATGCGGGCATCGCTGCAATTGCCGCGGGCAAGACAAAATATACCGCTGTCGATGGTATTCCCGAACTGAAACAGGCGATTTGTGCCAAATTCAAACGCGACAACGCGCTTGACTACACACCCGCGCAGGTCAGCGTTGGAACAGGCGGCAAACAAGTGCTGTATAATGCCTTTATGGCGACGTTGAACCCGGGGGATGAGGTGATCATCCCAGCCCCCTATTGGGTAAGCTACCCCGATATGGTGCTTTTGGCCGGCGGAGAGCCGGTGACCATCCCTGCATCGCTGGACACAAAATTCAAGATCACAGCCGCCCAGCTTGAGGCCGCGATCACGCCGCGCACCAAATGGTTCTTGTTCAATTCGCCATCCAACCCCACAGGCGCAGGGTATAGCTGGGACGAACTGAAGGCACTGACGGACGTATTGTTGCGTCACCCGCATGTCTGGGTGATGACAGACGACATGTATGAACATCTGGCATATGGTGATTTCAAATTCTGCACCCCCGCACAGGTTGAACCGGCGCTTTATGCCCGGACATTGACAGTGAACGGCGTGTCCAAGGCCTATGCGATGACGGGCTGGCGGATCGGTTATTCCGCGGGGCCAGAGGTGCTGATCCGTGCGATGCGCAAGGTGCAGTCACAATCCACATCCAACCCCTGTTCGATCAGCCAATATGCCGCCGTCGAAGCGCTGAACGGACCGCAGGATTTTCTGGCGACCAATAATGCGGTTTTCGAACGCCGTCGCGATCTGGTGGTTGATATGCTGAACGCCGCGCCCGGCATCGTTTGCCCCTGTCCCGAAGGCGCGTTCTATGTGTATCCGTCCATCGTGGATTGTATCGGCAAGACGTCAGCCGCTGGCACGCTGATTGAAAATGACGAAGTTTTCGCGACTGCCCTGCTGGACGAAACCGGCGTTGCAGTGGTCTTTGGTGCAGCCTTTGGCTTGTCCCCGAATTTCCGCATCAGCTATGCGACCTCGGACGCGGATCTGAAAGAGGCTTGCAACAGAATACTGGCTTTCTGCCGGGGGCTGGGTTGACTGATGAACGAACTGCCTGACTACTACTTTCGCATCCGCGACAACGGTGCCACCGTGTTTCGTGTCGATAGCGACAACCCGCACCGCCGGATTGAAATGGATCAGATCGCGGTCATTAATACAAACCGTGGGGATTATAAGGCATATGGTGACACACAGCTGACCGATAGCGACACCGCCGCAATCATGGCATGGCTGGCCGACCGCACGGCCGTGCTGAAACGGCGCGCACTTGACGATATTTACCGTGCAGTCGACGATCTGAACCTGACAGCGCATTGGGTGCAGGCCAAAGCCAGTGATGCGGAACTGGAATCGGTGACAGAACCTCTTTTGATGGCGATGCACGACCTGCGCAGCGTTCTGGTGCGCAAAATGGCCGACCGGGTTCTGGGCAAGGACACTTAGTGCGGCGGGGACGCGAAACGATACTGTGCAATACCATCAACCAGATGGTTCAAAAGCAACATCAACAGCACAAAAGCGGCCAGACACAGGGCATAATTTATCCCTGTCTGAACTGCCCGTTTCCACGTGCGGTCAAGCGCGGCAAACAACGGCACTTCGGGGCGTAACAGAAACCGGGCGGCAAGATGGCCGAACAGCAACGCACTTGTCCCCAGATGCAATGCGATAAACCAGAATGTCGGCACCTCTTGCGACAGATAACGCGCAAAGCCGACGAATGCCGTCCACCGGATAATATCATAGGCTTCGTTGGCCGTCGTTTCGAACCGGCGCCCCACGTCTGTGCGCCACGCGTCATTCGAAAGTTTTAACAGCACATGTTTCATGAACTGACTTGATCACCAAAAGACAATCATCGTCCATCCCCATAGCAGCAGGATCGCACAACTGTGTTCCGCATTTCAAATGCGCGGTTAAACGGCTTGTGGCAACGTCTGGCCCATGTCCCATGCAATAATATTGTCCAGCGCCATCTGCCCCATCGCTTCTCGCACTTCCAACGTGGCGGTGCCCAGATGCGGCAGAACAACCACATTGTCGAGGCAGCGCAGGGCCTCTGGCACACAGGGTTCTTTTTCAAAGACGTCCAAACCTGCACCGGCAATCTGCCCCGCACGCAGCGCCACGATCAACGCGGCCTCGTCCACCACATCACCGCGGGCGATATTGATGAAAATACCCGTCTTCTTCATTGCAGACAACGCTGCAGCGTCAATCAGATGGGTGTTCGGCCCACCCCCCGGCACTGTAACCACGACAATATCGGCTTGCCGCATAAGTGCATCCAGCCCGTCCACCTGTCGCGCAGGCAGATCAATCGGCTTGGGCGAGCGATTGAAATACAGCACCGGCATGTCAAAACCGAAATAGCACCTTCGGGCAACAGCCTGCCCGATGCGGCCCATGCCAATGATGCCGACGGTTTTTCCAGTCACATGGGTGCCCAACATTTGGGTTGGCGCCCAACCAGTCCATTTCCCTGCACGCACCAGCCTTTCGCCCTCGCCCGCGCGGCGGCAGGTGGACAAGATCAGGGTCATGCCGATATCTGCCGTGGCATCGGTCACAACATCGGGCGTGTTGGACACGGCAACACCCGCAGCCTTTGCCGCGGCAACGTCAATATGATTATATCCCACGCCAAAGTTCGCCAAAACGCCACAACGGATACCACCCCTGAAAGCATCGGCGGTGAACTGGTCCCCCAATGTCGGCAAGATCGCGTCAAAGTCGCGCAAGGCGGTTGCCGCCTCTGCCGGGGTCAGGCCCCGGTCGGCCTCGCGCTGGGTCACATCAAAGCGCGCGCGCGCTGCCGCCAGCGTCGCATCGGGCAAAGACCGCGTGATCAAAAGCTTTTTCAATGCAATCGCCCCCCGTTCGGCACCGGCATATCCGGCCCGACCAACACCACGGCACCCGCCGCATCCGGCATTCCCAACACCAACACCTCTGACATGAATTTGCCAATCTGGCGGGGTGGGAAATTGACGACAGCCAGCACCTGTTTACCCACCAGCGTCTGTGGCGCATAATGCGCCGTGATCTGGGCCGAAGTTTTTTTCTCGCCGATTTCGTCCCCAAAGTCGATCCACAGCTTGATCGCGGGTTTGCGGGCTTCAGGGAAGGGTTCGGCGCGCAACACCGTGCCAACGCGCACATCCACCTTCAAGAAATCATCGAACGAAATGTCACTCACGCGACAATTCCCGTGACCGGTGGGCCGCGGCTGCAACAGCGCGGCGCAGCAAGGCGGGGAAACCCGTGTCAGGATCCATCAGCACGGCCAACGCGGCCTGCGTAGTGCCATTGGGTGACGTCACATTGACCCGCAATTGTCCAGGCTCTTCCTCTGCGTTTTCGGCCAGATCTCCGGCGCCGCCAACTGTGGCCTTGGCCAAGGTCATCGCCACTTCCTCGGACAGGCCCTCGGCCACGCCAGCGGCAGCAAGCGTTTCGATCAGGTGAAACACATAGGCCGGACCGGACCCTGACACGGCCGTAACCGCATCCATCTGACTTTCATCATCCAGCCGAACCGTCTGCCCGATCGACCACATCAGCGCCTCTGCCAGATCCAGATCATCGTTGCCGGTCTTTGTATTGCCAATCAGGGCGGTTATCCCCCGACCAATCGCAGCGGGCGTGTTCGGCATCGCGCGGATGATCGGGGTCTGGTCACCCAAAATCGCCTCGAACGTGGAAATCGGTGTGCCCGCCGCGACCGAGATGATCAGTGTGCTGCCGTTTCCCAAACGTTTCACATCGGGCAATGCCTGTTTCATCATCTGCGGTTTAACGGCAATCAGCGCAATGGCCGGGTTTTCAGGCAGCTCGCCCCCGATGTGCACCCCCTGCTGTTTCAGCCAGTCCGACGGATGCGGGTCGATCACCCAGACAGCGTGCGGCGGCAAACCATTGCGGAGCCATCCCGCCAACATCGCCGATCCCATTTTCCCGCAGCCCAACAACACAAGGCCACGTTCGGCAACGTCATTCATGTTCATTTAAAAAATTCCCCTGACTTATTGGCAGGAGATTACGCAAAGGCCAGACAGGATTAAACCCACCCGGCACCATAATTTTCATGCCCGCCCGAATGCCCCGCCAATCGCGACCTGCACCGCCTCGGCCGGTGTCCGTTCGGCCCATGTGACCAGTTGGATCGCGGGGTAATATTGTTCGCAGGCGCTAACGGCGGCATTGATCATGGTGCCGATCTGATCAGGGCCGGCCATTTGATCGCCCGCCATGATCAACCCATAGCGATAGACCATCAATTGCTGATCCTGCCACCACGTGAATGCCCCTGCCCAGCACCGGTCATTGATTGTGTTCAACGTTTCATAAAGCGCCGGAACGCGATGCGCCGGGGGTTCCATGTCATATGTGCAGATCAGGCGCAGCGTTTCATCAAAGGCTGACCAAGCCAAAGTGATTGAATAGGTCCGCCACTGACCTTCGACCACCATCGCGATCTGGTCATCATGAATGCGGTCAAATTCCCAGTCATGGTGTTCCGCGATGTGTTCAACCAGATCAATCGGGTGAAGGTCATCTGCGTCAAGATACTGTTCAGACAATGCCATTTACTCGGCCTCACTGTTTGGCGCTTGGTTCACGACCGCGACCCAAGCACTAGGTGCCTGCTCTAGGGGCGGTGTAGTTCTCGTTTAGCCCCTACGAGATATGGTGGGCGCAACGTCCGAGTCTGTAAAGTCATTTCTTGGGGATAACCCCGCCGTCGTAGAAAATTCATGGGGATAATTGCCTTCTGCCGCGCAAAGTCACAGATTGCAGCCAAATACAGGAGCAAGCGATGAACACCGACCTTCTTAAACGTCTTTGCGAAACCCCCGGCGTGCCGGGTCATGAACAGCGTGTCCGCGATCTGGTCACGGCGGAAATCAAGGGGCTGTTCGATGAGGTAACAACAGACCCAATGGGGTCATTGCTGTGCCGCCGTGACGCCGACAAGAAAGACGCACCGCGCATCATGCTGCTGTGCCACATGGATGAAATCGGCTTTCTGGTCAGCCATATCACCAAAGAAGGTTTTGTTTATCTGCAACCCGTGGGCGGGTTCGATCCACGCAACCTGTTTTCGCGCCGCGTGCTGGTTTGCACCGATCAGGGCGATTTCAGGGGTGTGATGAACCCTGACGGCAAGCCATTGCATATTTCTTCGCCAGAAGACCGCAAGAAAGTGCCCGAAATCGGCGATTTCTTTGTCGATCTCGGCATGGGTAAAAAGACCCATGACGTGATCAGCATCGGCGATTTTGTTGTCATGGATGAACCGTTTCTGGAAATGGGCGATAAATTCGTGTCCAAGGCGCTGGATAACCGCGTCGCCTGCTGGCTGGGGATCGAAGCGATCCGCCAGTTAGGCAAGAAAGGGCGCGGCGCGGAAATTCACGTGGCTTTCACCTGTCAGGAAGAGGTGGGCCTGCGCGGGGCGCGCACGGCGGCCTATGCGATCAAACCCGATATCGGGTTGGGTGTTGATACCACATTGGCCTGTGACACCCCCGGCGTGCCAGAAAAGGATGCAACCACCCGACATGGCAAGGGGTTTGGGCTGCACGTGCGCGACAGTTCCTTTATCGCCGACAAGGCGCTGGTGGCTGAAATCGAAGCACTGGCGAAGAAAAAGAAAATCCCGTTCCAGCGCACGATGCTGGCCGCTGGCGGGCAGGACGGTGCGGCGGCCCAGCAGGCAGCAGCAGGCGCACGTGCGGTGGGGATCGTGGTTGGCACGCGGTATATTCATACCGTAACCGAGATGGTCGAAAAGGGCGATTTGCAGGCCGCACTGGATATTCTGGTGGCCTATCTGTCGGAATTCTAAACAGACAGCAGGAATTTTTGCAAAAATTCCTGCTGTCTGTCCACTTACTTGTTGCCCGCTTCCAATGCCGCGATCCTTGCGGCCAGGGCTTCGTTTTCTTCGCGGGCTTTCTGCGCCATCGCGCGCACCGCATCGAATTCTTCACGGGTGACAAAATCACGATCCGCCAACCAGCGGTCCATAAGGGATTTCATCGCGGTGTTCGCTTCGTCCTTGGCCCCTTGGGCGACACCCATGGCGTTGGTCATCAACTGGCTCAGGTCGTCAAACATCTTGTTTCTGCTTTGCATCGCATTCTCCAATCGCGTCTGCCTTTCTATATGGGACGAACCGGCAATGCGCACAACCCGACAAGGCTTGTTGACTTCGCCGCAGTGTCGGACAAGGAATGACCCATGATAGCCGCAATCCCCTTTCCCGACATCTCGCCCGAGATTGTATCGTTTACGATCTTTGGCCAAACGCTTGCCCTGCGCTGGTATGCTATGGCCTATATTGTGGGCATCGCGCTCGGGTGGCAATTGATCAAGTTCGCTTTGCGGCGTCCGGCCCTGTGGCGCAACGGTCCGCCGATGCAGGTTTCCCAACTTGACGATCTGCTGACCTATATCGTGATCGGCGTGATCGGCGGCGGGCGGCTGGGTTATGTGCTGTTTTACAAACCTGCCGAATATCTGGCCAACCCCGTCGACATCTTCAAGATCTGGGAAGGCGGGCTTTCGTTCCACGGCGGGTTCCTTGGCGTTGTCGCCGGGGTCTACCTGTTCAGCCGTCGCCGGCAGGTGCCGCTGCCCGATCTGGCCGACATCATCGCGGTGTCTGCGACACCCGCCGTGTTGCTGGTGCGCTGTGCGAATTTCATCAACGCCGAACTGTGGGGGCGGCCGACCGACCTGCCATGGGGTGTGATTTTCCCCGGAGAGGCGGCGCAAAGCTGTGCGACCGCGTTGGCACCTTGCGCCCGCCACCCCTCGCAACTCTATGAGGCAGGGTTAGAGGGGCTGGTGCTTGGCACAATCCTGATCCTGCTTGCCTTCCGCTTTGGAGCGCTGAAAAAACCATGGCTGTTGTCAGGTGTTTTCTTTGCCGGTTATGGGCTGGCCCGCTTTAGCGTTGAGTTTGTCCGCCAGCCTGACGCGCAGTTTCAAAGTATCGGAAACGAACTGGGTCTGGCGCTGCATTACGGGGGATACGGGCTGACGATGGGGCAACTTTTGACGTTGCCGATGATCATTATCGGAATCACCGTGATCGTGATCAACCAGCGCAGATGACCCCGCTTGGTGATGCACTGCGCGCGCGGATCGCGCGCACCGGGCCGATCAGCATTGCCGAATACATGGCAGATTGTCTGATGCACCCGATCCACGGGTATTACGCCACGCGCGATCCATTCGGGCGCGCGGGTGATTTTATTACCGCACCGGAAATCAGTCAGATGTTTGGCGAATTGGTCGGCTTGGCGCTGGTGCAAAGCTGGTTGGATCAGGGCGCGCCAGATCACATCACATTGGCCGAACTTGGCCCGGGACGCGGCACGCTGATGGCGGATGCGCTGCGCGCCACGCAGCGGGTGCCGGGCTTTCATGCCGCGTTGCGCGTGCATTTTGTTGAAACCTCGCCTGTGTTGCGCGCAGCGCAGGCCACCGCAGTGCCGGATGCGCAATGGCACGACCGGATTGATACGCTGCCCGATGCCCCCCTTTTCCTGATCGCAAATGAATTCTTTGATGCTTTGCCGATCCGGCAATTCATCCGCGATGGATCCGAATGGCGCGAACGGGTGATCGGGCTGGACGGTGATGCCTTGGCCTTCGGGCAGTCAGAGCCAGCCCCGCTTGCCTTTCTGGCGCACCGTCTGTCCGACACAAAAGACGGCGACCTGATCGAAGTTTGCCCTGCCCTGCCCGGGATCATCCAAGACATCGGCCAGCGCATCAGCACCTATGGCGGGGCGGCGCTGATCATCGATTATGGCGACTGGCAATCGCAGGGCGATACCTTGCAGGCATTGGCAGGCCATGCACACGCCGACCCGCTGGAAAACCCCGGGCAGGCTGATCTGACGGCACATGTGGATTTCGCCGCCATTGCCCGCGCGGCCAGCCCTGCACGGTTCACCCGATTAACCACGCAAGGGGTGTTTCTTGAGCGGCTGGGCATTACCCAAAGGGCGCAGGCATTGGCCCACAACCTGACGGATGAGGCACAAGAAATACACATCGCCGCACATAGGCGCTTGACCCATCCGTCAGAAATGGGTGACTTGTTCAAGGTAATCGGTATCTATCCTGTAACGGCGCCCCCGCCCCCCGGACTGGACCCATGACGTTAGAGATCATCACCGACCCGGCCCTTTCAGGCACCCAGCACGGGTTTTTCACCCGCGCAGGTGGCGCGTCTTCGGGTGTGTTCAGGGGGCTGAACTGCGGGCATGGCAGCTCTGATCAGGATGATATTGTCAGCATCAACCGCGAGAGGGTCGCGGCCGCCCTTGGTCTGACGGCAGACCGGTTGGTCGGTGTGCATCAGGTGCATTCGGCCGATGCAATCACCGTCTGCGGCCCCCTGACTCGCCCGATCAAGGCCGATGGGCTGGTCACGGCAACCCCCGGAATAGCGATTTCAGTGCTGACCGCCGACTGCCAACCCGTGCTGTTTGCTGACCGGGCGGCCGGTGTTATCGGCGCGGCGCACGCCGGCTGGCAGGGCGCGCTGGATGGTGTGTTGGAAGCGACCCTGCACAAAATGGAAGAACTGGGCGCATCGCGCGCCAATATCAGCGCCGTGATTGGCCCGTCGATCAGCCAGCGTAATTACGAGGTCGGGCCGGAATTTCACGACCGGTTTGTGGCAGTTGATCAGGCCTACGCGCGGTTTTTCGTGCAAGGCAGGGGGGATCGCTTGCATTTCGATTTGCCGGGATTTGGGCTTGATCAATTGCGCCGCTGCGGTGTCGCAAATGCCAGTTGGACACGCCATTGCACCTATGACGACGCAGAGCGTTTTTTCAGCTATCGCCGATCGGTTCACCAAAAAGAAGCCGATTACGGGCGGCTGATCGCGGCGATCCGCCTTTAATCGCGGCACGAATAAGGCGGCGGCGGTCAAATAGGGCGCAATTGCACCGTCCAAATCATAAAATGATGCAGTCCTACCAGAAAATAAACTACAATATCAGATGGTTGTCATAAAGGTACCCGCGTTTTGCCACCGCAAAACTTTCCTTGACGGCGTCAAAGTCTTGCCAGTTTGATACCCCAAGCTAAGGCTAATCGTTCACACGGCGATGACCAGACAAGAAAGGACGTCACATGAAAAATCGTTGGCATATTTCGTTGCAGGCCGCAGTTGATGAATTTGACACAGCCTTGCCCTGGGAACGCGGTGCAAGTCGAAAGGCCATGATCGCGCGGCGCAATATCATGACGGATCATGCAAGCAAGGACAATCACGCCCCAGCCTGACAGCAGCAGCGTCCTGATATCAGGCGGCGTCGTCCCGACCGAACAATCGTAGGTATGCGGCCGATTTGATGCAGCCTTATGACCTCTGCCTTATGTAAACCCCCGTGCTGCGGTGACGCGCGCACAATGTAAAGACCAGTAGCTGATCGTATGAGTATACATGAACGCCATGCCCACCGTTTGACAACACGTGCAGACTTAAAAGAAATTCCCGCCAGCGGATTGCGGCGGCGGCGTTACGACATCGCCTATCTGTCACCAAATGGCGCTGTTGAACATATGTCCCACATGGCCCCCGCGCTTGCGGTTTTCGAAGACGCCTTTGGAGCCTTGGGGCATAGCGCCTTGGTGCAAACCACCAGCGGCAATGTCGCGGTGGAAGATCTCATGCCGGGCGACAGGATCAGGCTGGCCAACGGGCAGTTTGAAACCTTGCTGTGGCATGGCACAATGACCCTGCACCCCAACGCCCCCGGCGCCAAGGCGGAAACATGCAATCTGACCCGCATCATGGCCGATGCCTTTGGTTATCTGCGCCCATCGCCTGATCTGGTGCTCGGACCAACGGCGCGGCTTTTTCACAAGGCCAACGGGATGCAGGCACTGATCGGCAAAGATGCCGCATTCATTCCGGCGCAAGACTTTGTTGATGGTGCGAATATCATCAATCTGCGGCCCGCCGGGGCTGTGAATGTTTATCAACTGGGCTTTGCAAGCCAACAACGGGTTCCCGTGAATGGCCTTGAAATTGAAAGCCTGCACCCCGGAACTGCGTTTTCGCATGGTCTGCGAGGCGAAATGCTGGCCCTGTATCTGTCGCTATTCCCGCACGTGACCAGCATGGATGGCTTTGGCCTGATGCAGCACCCTCGGCTGCGGTTGCGCGATCTTGACCTGCTGGACCGTCGCTAGGCGGCAGGGCTGATTCGCACGGACCTGCCCCAGAAACGCAGCATCAGCAAAACAGCAGCCACCGTTAACCCCAAAACCAGCCCCAACCACAGCCCGATGGCCCCCAGACCAAACCAGAACCCCAGCGCATAGCTGGCCGGCATGCCCACGATCCAATAGCTGAAGGTCGCCATGATCATTGGCACGGTGGTATCCTGAACACCGCGCAAAAGGCCCAAGACCATAACCTGTGCGGCATCAACAACCTGAAATAGCGCCGCAATCATCACAAGACCCGCCCCAATTTGTAACAAGGTCGCGCGTTCCGGCTCTGACGGATCAATAAACAAGGACACCAGAAATTCAGGAACGGCCAGAAAAATCACCGATGTGGTCAACGCAAAAATGGCCGAAAGCATAATCGCCGTCACCCCGCCCCGGCGCAACAGCGCCTCGTCCCGGCGGCCCAGCGCGCGGCCTGCGCGCACCGTCGCCGCCTGACTGAACCCGATATGCACCATGAATGTCAGGCTGGCCAACTGGATGGCAATGCCATGGGCGGCCAACGGCAGCGGCCCGATCCAGCCCACCATGATGGCGCTGGCGCTGAACAACCCGCCTTCGGCCAGCGATGTCAGCCCGATGGGCCAGCCAAGGCGGAACACGCGGGCCATGATTTCGGCATCGCTGCGCCAGAAATTTCGGAACAATTCGTATTGCGGCAGTTGGCGCAGAATATAAACCGCCAGCCACAGCACCGTCACGATCGTTACGATCAGCGATGCAATCGCCGCCCCCTTGATCCCCATTTCAGGCGCGCCCAGATTGCCAAAAATCAGCGCATAGTTCACCACCACATTCAACAGTGCGGTGCCGATGGTGGCCCAAAGGATCACGGCGGTGTGTTCCAGCGCCGCCAGATAGGATTTCAACGTCATCACGATCAGCGCGGGGATCATCTGCCAGATCACGATCTGCAAATAGATATCGGCCAGGCCCGCGACCTCGGGGTCTTGGCCAATCGCCAACAAGATCGCCTCGGCCCAGAAAAACGGGATCGTTACGACAAGACCGTAAATGATCGACAGCCACAGCCCCATACGCGTGACACGGCGCACTTGCACGTCGTCGCCATCCTCGGCCGCGGCAGCGACCAAAGGGGTAACGGCCTGCGCAAACCCCGCACCGACGATAAAGATCACAAAAAACAGTGTTGTCGCAATGGTCGCAGCTGCCAGCGCACGGACATCATACCAGCCCAGCATCACCGTGTCTGTGATGTGAATCGCGAATTGGGCCAGATTGCTCAGGATCAGCGGCATCCCCAGCCGCAGAATCGCCCTTGCATGGGCGCGATATGTCATCATCTGTTGCATATCCGATCCCCTAGGCCGGATCGGCATTTACGTCCAGAGAGATAACACGCTGCCAGTCCGCAGACGCTAATTAACCCAGCACATCCCGCCAGCTATGCTGCGGCGCAAAGCCGACCATCTGTTTGGCCTTGTCATTGGCATACATGGTTTCATTGGCCCCCATATCGCGGCGGACATCGACGCCTTGATAAAACTGCGCGATCACCTGATCCGACGTGATCCCCACCGACATATCGTCATTCGACACGTTGAACACCTGATAGCCCAGACCGTCGGTTTTCAAACAGCAATCTACCATATGCCCCAGATCGCGCGCGTCGATATAGGCAAAGATGTTGCGCCGCCGCAGCGCGGGGTCGGCGATGAAGGCGGGAAAGTTTTCTGCATATTCATGCGGCTCGATCACGTTGTTGATCCGCAAGCCATAGATATCCGCCCCCGTGCGCGCCTGAAATGACCGCGCTGTCGCCTCGTTACAGACCTTGGACATGGCATAACTGTCGTGTGGCACTGTCGGGTGGTCTTCGTCCACAGGCACATAAGCTGGCTTGACCTCGCCATCGGCAAAGCAGACGCCATAGGTGGTTTCGGAACTGGCGAAAATGATTTTGGCGATACCCAGCTTGGTCGCGGCTTCGATCACGTTGTAGGTGGACAGCGTGTTGATGCGGAAACATTCGCCATCAGTGCCGATCATCACACGCGGCACAGCGGCGAAATGCACCACCGCGTCAAATTTCGGCACGCCGGTGCCTGCGTCCAGTTCATGAAAATCGGTGAACTGCGACATGGCACCAATCACCTGCCCGAAATCGGTCAGATCAATCAGCAATTCCGACACATCCAGCCCCGATGGCACCAAATCGGCATTCACAACAATGTGCCCTTGTTCCTGTAAATGGCGGATCGCATGTTTGCCCGCCTTGCCGCTGCCGCCTGTAAAAAATATGCGCATCATCTGCCTCCGTGGTTGCGCCCCAATCTAACGTGCAGTTCAGTGGCGGCAACGGGTATTCATGCCCGCGCTGCAGGGATAGAGTGCAGGCAAAACACAAAACGGCGAAATACCGGAGATAACGACCATGCGCAAAATGACTTTGGCCCTTGGGCTGATCGCGGCCAGCGGTGCCACAGCGGAAAACCGGATCGACATGGTGCGCCCGGACGCACCTGCGCTGGCGGCCTATGGCGTGCATCGGATCGGCGTCACCACCCTGAGCTTTACCAACCCCGACCAGATTGATGTTGCAAATACCGGCGAAACAGGCGTGCCACCGGTTTATGACCGCAGCCTGACCGTAGAAATCTGGTATCCCGCCACCGATGACACCACGCCAGGCGGCATCTATCAGACGGTGCTGCGCGATGGCGTTACCCCTGCGACGCTGACAGGGCAGGCCGCGCGGGACGCTACGCCAGACAGCGCGCAGACATTTCCCTTGGTGGTCATCTCGCACGGGTATCCGGGCAACAGGTATCTGATGTCACCATTGGCCGAAAACATCGCGTCCAAAGGTTATGTCGTTGCTGCCATCGACCATCCCGACAGCACCTATGATGATCAGGCCGCGTTTGGTTCAACGCTGGTCAACCGCCCGTGGGACCAAAAGTTTATCATCGACAGCATCGGGACATTGGATGGGGCGCTTGGCGCAATGATCCAAGACGATAACGTCGCCCTCATTGGCTATTCCATGGGGGGATACGGCGCGTTGATCTATGCAGGTGCCGGGGTGACGCGGGTCAGCACCACCTATGAATGGGGTGCGCCACAAGGGCTCTTGGAACGCAACATGACCGGCACCGATACGCATATGGCTCTGTCTGACGATCCGCGCATCAAGGCTGTGATCGCTTTTGGCCCATGGGGCAACAACACAGGGTTCTGGGACAACCACGGCTTGGAAGAGGTCGAAAAACCGCTTTTGCTGATTGCAGGGGGTGTCGATGATGTCTCTGGCTACGACGCGATCCGCGCGATCTTTGATGCGACGGTCAACGCACCGCGGCATCTGCTGACGTTTGAAAATGCCAACCACAATGCCGGCGCGCCCATGCCCGCCCCCACCGAAAGCTATGCAGTGTCAAAAACACTCGGCTATGCGCCTTTTGACCACTATGCCGATGCGGTCTGGGACAATGTGCGCATGAACAATATCAGCCAGCATTTTCTGACCGCCTATCTGGACCTGCACCTTAAGGGCGATTCGGCCAAGGCCGGTTTTCTTGGCCTTGTGCCAGTGGCACATGACGGGGTCTGGGAAACAGATGCAGACGGCTCCCCAACCGATGAACACACCTATTGGGCAGGTTTTCCAAATCGCACCGCCGCTGGGCTGCGGTTTGAAACAAAGCGTGCCGGGGAATAACCCCCGCGGCGGGGGCCAAGACACCGGCCGTGCACGGCCCTGTGCCCCTACGCCTGCAAATGGCGGATCGCATGTTTGCCCGCCTTGCCGCTGCCGCCGGTAAATAAAATACGCATTGTCTTGTTCCGTCAGGTCAACACGCGGATTGGTGCCCCTGCGGCCCATGCATGGATCGCCGCCACCGTTTCGCGATAAAACAAGGTGAATGTCGCCTCGGTGGTGTAGCCCAGATGCGGCGTCAGCAAAAGTTGCCCCGCAGCGATCAGATCGGCAGCACGCAGCGGGTCATCAGCGGGCAAGGGTTCCACGTCGAACACATCAAGGCCCGCCATGGCCGGCTTGCCCGCACGCAATCCGGCCAGCAATGCCGGCGTATCCACAATGGGGCCACGCGAGGTGTTGATAAACACCTGCCCCGGCTTGGCGGCGGCAAAGGCAGCAGCATCCAACAGACCCTTGCTGCGATCCGACAACACCAGATGCACGCTGGCCACGTCAGATGCGGCCATCAGATCTGCCAGCGTGTCCATGCGGGTCACGCCCACCTCGGCGGCGCGGGCATCGGTCAGGTTTTGCGACCATGCGCAAATGTCCATCCCCAACGCGCGGCCCAGCGCGGCCATCTGCGCCCCGATATTGCCCATCCCGATCAGCCCCAGCGTCAGCCCGGCCACGTCCCGGCCCAGCCCCACCTGCCAGCCTGCATCGCCATGCAGCGCCGCCACCTCTGGCAGCAAACTGCGGTTCAGGGCCAGCATCATCAGCACGGCCAGTTCCGATGTGGTCGTTTTGCGGCTGGGCGTGCCGCAGACGGTGACACCCGCCGCACGCGCGGCATCCAGATCAATCGCCGCGTTCTTTGGGCCGGTCGTTACGATCAGCCGCAACTGCGGAAGAGCCGCGATCCGGGCAGCAGACATCGGCGTGCGCTCGCGCATCAGGCAGATTACATCAAACGGGGCCAGCCGCGCGACAAGCGCGTCATGATCCGTGATCGTGTCATCAAACACGGTCACATCCAGCCCATCCCAATCCGCCAGCCGCAAGGCAGCCCCTGCGTAATCGTCCAACACGGCAATCTTCATATGCATCCCCCCGATTTTATCAGCAAGAAACGACTTTGACCACGGAAAGGCAACAGGGCGATTGCCCCTGCCCAACCACCCTGCCAATATGGGGCAAACCAATGAAAAGAGCAGCACCCATGGCCGATGACCTCCTTTCCGGGGCCAACCCCGATGATTACAACGCCAGCAGCATCGAAGTGCTGGAAGGGCTTGAACCTGTCCGCAAACGGCCGGGCATGTATATCGGCGGCACCGACGAACGCGCCTTGCATCACCTTGTGGCCGAAGTGCTGGACAATTCCATGGACGAGGCCGTCGCAGGCCACGCAAACCGGATCGAGGTGGAACTGCACGCCGATCATTCCGTCACGATCAAGGATAACGGGCGCGGCATCCCCATCGACCCACACCCCAAATTCCCCGACAAATCCGCGCTCGAGGTGATCCTTTGCACGCTGCACGCGGGCGGCAAATTTTCCGGCAAGGCCTATCAGACATCCGGCGGGCTGCACGGCGTGGGTGCGTCGGTGGTCAACGCGCTGTCTGACAGCATGGTGGTGCAGGTCGCGCGCAACAAGGAACTGTATGAACAGCGGTTTTCGCGGGGGGTTCCCCTCGGGCCGATCCAGAAACTGGGGCCGACGCAAAACCGGCGCGGCACCACCGTGACATTCCACGCTGACCCCGAAATCTTTGGCACGCAGCGGTTTAAACCCGCGCGACTGTATAAATCCATCCAGTCCAAGGCCTATCTGTTTTCCGGCGTCGAAATCCGCTGGAAATCGGAAATCAACGATGGCGAAACCCCGACCGAGGCGACCTTTCACTTTCCCGGCGGTTTGGCGGATTACCTGAAGGAAACACTGGGCAAGGCAAGCACCTATGCCGACAAACCATTCGCTGGCACCGTGGATTTTGCCGAAAAATTCAACGAACCCGGCAAAGTGGAATGGGCGATCAACTGGACGCCCGCGCGCGACGGGTTCCTGCAATCCTACTGCAACACCGTCCCCACGCCCGAGGGCGGCA
This sequence comes from Yoonia sp., assembly GCF_014859355.1. Classification (GTDB taxonomy): domain Bacteria; phylum Pseudomonadota; class Alphaproteobacteria; order Rhodobacterales; family Rhodobacteraceae; genus Yoonia. The sequence continues at coordinate 17,802 of NZ_JACUUJ010000043.1, forward strand.
CCCATGTCGCCGGTTTCTGGGCTGCAATCCTGAAGGGCATCAAGGCCTATGGCGAATTGTCAGGCAACAAAAAGGCCGCGCAGATCACCCGCGAGGATCTGATGTCGGGCGGTTGCGCGCTGGTGTCCTGTTTCATCCGCGAACCCGCCTTTGTCGGCCAGACCAAGGACCGGCTGTCATCTGAAATTGCCGCGAAAATGACCGAAGGTGCTGTGCGCGACCATTTCGACAACTGGCTGGCTGCCGATACGAAATCCGCCGGCGCGATCCTTGATTTTCTGGTGTTGCGGGCCGAGGAACGCCTGCGCCGCCGTCAGGAAAAGGAAACCGCCCGCAAATCCGCTACGAAAAAACTGCGCCTGCCCGGCAAGCTGACCGATTGCACATCAAAGGACCGCGCGGGAACCGAATTGTTCATCGTCGAGGGCGACAGCGCGGGCGGGTCGGGCAAGGGCGCGCGCAACCGCGTCAATCAGGCGCTTTTGCCGCTTAAGGGGAAAATCCTGAATGTGCTGGGGGCAGCATCGAACAAGCTGACCACCAACGCCGAAATCAACGACCTCTGCGAGGCTTTGGGCGTCGGCATGGGCACGAAATTCAATGTTGACGATCTGCGCTATGACAAAATCATCATCATGACTGATGCGGATGTGGACGGCGCACATATCGCCAGCCTGCTGATGACGTTCTTTTTCACCCAGATGCGCCCGCTGATCGACCACGGGCACCTGTATCTGGCCTGCCCGCCGCTTTACCGGCTGACGCAGGGCGCGCGGCGGCTTTACGTGGCCAGCGACGCGGAAAAAGATACGATGCTGGCCAAGGGGCTGGGCGGCAAGGGCAAGATCGACGTGCAGCGGTTCAAGGGCCTGGGCGAGATGGATGCCAAAGACCTGAAGGAAACCACGATGGACCCCGCCACCCGCAAACTGATCCGCGTGACGGTGCATGACGATGTGCCGGGGGATACCGCGGATCTGGTGGAAAGGTTGATGGGGAAGAAGCCGGAATTGCGGTTCCAGTATATTCAGGAGAACGCAAGGTTTGTGGAGGAGTTGGATGTTTGAGGAAGCTCGCGAACTTTTCCATAATGCAAAAGGAATTGATTGATGCCGGTGCCTGACTTTCAATCATTAATGCTGCCGATCTTACAGTTATTTGCTGAAGGGAAAACAAGCATTAAGGATTGCATCAATCCGTTGCGTGACCAATTTTTGATAACTGATGAAGAAGCTGCAGAGACTCTTCAAAGTGGCCAGACCGTCCTCTATAATCGCGCGCATTGGGCCAGAACCTATCTCGGCAAGGCTGGATTGCTTCAATCACCCAAAAGGGGGTTTCATGAAATCACTCATCAAGGGCGAATTTTTCTGAATTCCAATCCTGACAAGATTAATATTTCTGACCTTAAACGGTTTTCTGAATTCTCAGAATGGGCTGCTCAGGATGGCAAAGAAAAAAGTTCCGGGCCAGAAGGCCACGACAACCTTATCGAGGATGACCAAACGCCCGAAGATGCAATTCAAGAAGCACATAATCTAATCAACTACGCACTGCGAGAAGAGCTATTGGCCGCACTGGCTCAAGTGTCACCTGTTCGCTTTGAACAACTAATTCTCGACCTACTTGCAGCAATGGGCTTCGGGAAGGGAAAATCTGAATATAAGCGACTGACCCCTGCAACCGGCGACGGTGGTATCGATGGGGTAATTAATGAGGACGCTTTAGGATTAGACGCAGTATACATTCAAGCAAAACGATATGCCGTTGAAAATAAAGTAAGCAGGCCTGATATCCAGAGATTTGTCGGTTCACTAACAGGTGAAAGTGCGACAAAAGGTGTTTTTGTTACGACATCTGATTTTTCAAAAGAAGCTGTTGCATATATTGACAGAATTCAGCAGCGCGTTGTTTTGATAAATGGGCAAAAACTTGCATCGTTGATGATAGAACATGGGGTTGGCGTTCGCACGCGATCTATTTTTGAAATAAAAAGTCTTGATGAGGACTATTTTTCCGACCAGTAACCTTCCGCGTGCATGCAAGCACGCGCCCGACATCACCACCGCTTCCCCACATAGGGCATCGCCCGGACCTCGGGGTGAGTGCGCAGCACCGTCCCCATGGGAGAGGTCCGGGCGCTGCCCGGCGATGCCGGGCGGGACATGGGATTGATCGCATCGCCCCTTTCCCTAGCGTAAACGCGCCCTACCTTCCCGTCATGCGCCATCTCATGCTC
>NZ_JACUUJ010000088.1 GCF_014859355.1 Yoonia sp.
GCTGCGTGGCTACTGTATCTTTTTCATCATGTCCACTCGTTTCAAGATGTTGTGCTCGATCAAAATGCGATAGGCGCGCACCAAATATCAATAAAAGGTTTCGCAAGCATGAAGCAGATCAAACTGTATTATTGTGACATGTGGGAAAATTTTAAGCCTGCAGATTGGACGCTACCGAACAGATCATGCAGCCGCTGGCGGCCCAACGCCTGTGTCGGTATGGTAATGTGGGTGACCGGGCGAAACGCCTGACACGCCATGCGCTGCGAAAACACCGTTGGCGGTTGTTTTAAGCGTCCAGTTCCGCGTCCCAATACAGAAAATCAAGCCAGCTTTCATGCAGATGGTTTGGCGGAAACTTGCGCCCGACATTATGCAGCTGTTCCGGCGCAGGCTGGCGCGGCGGTTTGCGCAACGACAGCCCGGACTGGCGCAACGACCGCGACCCTTTGCGCAGGTTGCAGGGGCTGCAGGCCGCAACGACATTTTCCCAGCTTGTCACCCCGCCACTGGCACGCGGCACAACATGGTCAAAGGTCAGATCACCCTTTCCGCCGCAATACTGGCAGCAAAATTCATCGCGCAAGAACAGATTGAAACGGGTGAACGCCACTTTTTTCTGTGGTTTGACGTAATCTTTTAAAACCACGACCGACGGGATGCGGATCATGGTTGACGGGCTGCGCACCACCTCTTCGTATTCGCTGACGATATCCACGCGGTCCAGCCATGCGGCTTTGACCGCTTCCTGCCAAGGCCAGAGCGATAAGGGGTAATAGGACAAAGGACGGTAATCAGCGTTCAAAACAAGCGCGGGATAGTGTTTCAGCGCCCCAGGCGCACGCACAAAATCGGTCCGAAAATCTGTTTGTTTCATGTCTCATACCCCACGCGCAAAAAAAGGTGCAGAAACTGTGCAAACACGGCGTTTCCGCAGTCTTTTACAGGATCACTATATATCGCGTCAGAAATGTGACAAGCCCCACAATGTGCGGCAAAACGGATATTGATAGGCCCCCCTTTCAGGCCGCTTCTGGCAATTCTTCTATGATCATGCGGGCGCGGCCTTGCAATTTTGCCCGATCCAACGCGCGGTCGGCATCGCGCAGCAGCACGTCCAGCGGCGTCATCCCGTCTGCCATCACCGCGCCCACAGAAATGGTGACACACATCGCCTTGCGTTCTGTGACAATGGCCAATCCCGCGCTCAACCGTTCACCGATGGCGCGCGCCTTTTCAACCGGAGCACCAGGCAGGTAGACTGCGAAAACGGCACTATCGAGGCGACCCAGAATATCTGTGCTGCGGGTCAATTCCCGCAGGCGTTGCGCCAACGCCATCAGACACAAATCACCGGCCCGCCGCCCACGAGCGGCATTGAACGCCTTGAAATTGTCGATATCAAACAAAAGCAGAACCCCGCTTTGCGGCAGCGCACGCTGTGCCCGCATCATGAACTGCGCACAATCAGGCAGGCCCGTGACCTGGTCATGGTTGCGCATCCGGTTCATGCGCAGGTCCACGCGCGCTGCATGTGCAAGTGCTGCAAACAGGCCAATGCCTGTTGGCAGCCACATCACCAGCAGCCGCAGCGCCGTATCAGCCTGCCCGCCCTTGATCTGCGCGGGAATGACACGCTCTAACCCCAGCCAAACCAACAGGCCGCAAATCATGAATACCAAAAGCCGCCAGCCCCAGCCAATGGCATCACGCGGCGCAAGAACAGAAAGAAAAAAGGCAGACACTGGCGGCTTACTCACTTGGCAAGAAGGGCGATCTTCCCTTTTTATCGCACCAAGTGTTTGCGATTGCGTTAAGCTCAGGCCAGCCCCAACCGGTCTTGCATGAACGCCAATGCCACCGACAGCCCGTCAGGCGCAATCCCGTGGCCTGTGCCTTTCATGACGTGGGCGAAAACCTCTTTCCAGCCCGCTTGCTGCAAGGCCTCGGCGGCTTGTGCCAGCGATTGCGGCGGCACGACATCATCCTGATCGCCATGCACCAACAGCACCGGCGGGCGGCTGACCACCGCATCGGACAGCAGTTCAGGTTCCAGCAGGCGGCCCGAAAAGGCGACCAGCCCTGCAACGGGGTCTTCACGCCGGGGCAGCACATGCAGCGCCATCATGGTGCCCTGGGAAAATCCCAGCACCATAACCTGTTCGGGCAGCAGGTCTTCATCAACCATCACGCCATCCAGAAACGCATCCAGATCGGCCGCCGCCCGGTCAAGGCCCGCGCGGCTTTCTTCCTCGCTTGACCCGTCGATCCAGGGAATAGGAAACCACTGAAACCCCATCGGCGCGCCGGCGCAGGCTTCGGGCGCGTCTGGGGCGATGAACATCGTATCGGGCATATGTTCGGCCAGCGGATCAGCCAGCCCCATCAGGTCGGCGGCATTGGCACCGTAGCCGTGCAAAAGCACCACGCAGGAACGTGTTTCGCCTGACAGGGGTTCGCGGCGTTCGGCGGTTAATGCTCTGGTCATCGGATCCCTTCCCTTTGTTTGCTTTGCCCGTAGTAGGCCCACATGATCCGCGCCGCAACCGATCGCCACGGCGACCAGCCCTGCGCCATATCACGCAGCGCGCGTTCTTTTGGCCGATCTGGCAGATCAAAAATCATCCGCGCGGCCTCTTGCAGGGCCAGATCACCGGGGGCGAACACATCGGCACGGCCCAGTGAAAACATCGCGTAAATCTCGGCCGTCCAGATGCCGATGCCGGGCACGGCGGTCAGGGTGCGGGTCACGTCACTGGTGGGGGCATCACGCAGGGCGTCATAATCAATCCCGGCTGACGCCAGCGCATGGGCATAGCGCACTTTTTGCCGGCTGAGCCCAAGGGCGCGCAGATCGTCGGCGGGTGCGGCGGTGACATTGGCCGGCGTCGTCATCCGTGCATCAACCATCCTGCCCCAGATTGCCGCCGCCGCCGCAACGCTGACCTGCTGGCTGACGATGGCAGACAACAGTTGCGCAAACCCGTCAGGTTTCAGCCGCAGCGGCAATGGCGGCAATCCCTGCATGGCTGTGGCAAAGCGCGGCTCACTTGCGCACAGCCAATCGACCCCTTCGGCGATGCAGTCGTGCCCGATGATCACACGTTCGGTCACAGGCGCGCCACCCAATCCAAAGCCTCCGCAACGGTGGACACGACCGGCCAGTCACCCACAGGCGGGCGGGCGATCATCAGAACAGGTATCCCCAACTGGCGCGCTGCCGTCAGTTTTGTGCGGCTGGCCACGCCGCCCGCGTTCTTGACGATCAACACGTCCACACCAAGGCGGCGAAACAGCGCCACC
>NZ_JACUUJ010000012.1 GCF_014859355.1 Yoonia sp.
CCCCTTTGAAACAAAAAGAAAAAAGGACCCCGAAAGGGCCCCTGTGCAGATTCGGGAGGTCAAGGTGGCGGAGGAGGTGGGATTCGAACCCACGGTAGACTTTCACCTACGTCGGTTTTCAAGACCGGTGCATTCAACCACTCTGCCACTCCTCCGACCACGCCCTGTTAGCGACCAATTTCCGATTCGAAAAGCAGCTTTGCAGCGGCACCTGTTTTACAAAGGCTGCAGACCTGCCTTTCAAATGCGCCAAACCGGCGTTATCTTGCCAGAAGAGCCATGCAAAGTAGGTTGTTTTGCTGGCGCAATGTAGGCATCCGTGCGAAGAAACGCGAAGATCAAATCGGCGACGAACGGGCAAAAGCCCAGCGCAACGATCAATGGGCAAGGGGGCGGACAGATGATGTGCGAAAAGATCAGCGCGGGGCATAAATTCAGAAGTCTGGCATTTCTTGTCGCAGCGATGATTATCACGGGATGTAGCGAAGACGGTGGTTTTTCTTTTCCCGGCACATCCAAAACCGCGACAAACGAAACTGCGGCCCAACCTGCGGCGGCGCAAGGGCGCAGCGTGGAACAAGACGTTGAGCGGCCGGATATTTTCGCGATAACGGATCGGGGGCTATGGGATGGGCGGCCATCGCTGGGGGGCATCTGGGTGGCGCATCCCGATGTGACCGATCCAGAACGTGTGCGGATTACCAATCAGACCAATGGCCAGACAGTCATTGGAGCCTTGTTTCGCCGCGAACGTGAAAACCCCGGCCCATTGCTGCAAATGTCATCGGATGCGGCGGATGCATTGGGTATTCTGGCCGGCGCTCCAACGGAAATCAGCGTGGTGGTGCTGCGGCGCCAAGAGGTGCTGACAGCACCAACACCAGAGGAAAATCCGGTCGTTGCGGCCCTTGCTGCGCCTGTTAGCGTGCAGGAAACCGCGCTTGATCCGGTAGATGCAAGTGCCGTCAACCCCGAGGCCACTGGTGCGGTTATTGTGGCCGCGCAACCCCCGGACACAACTGCGGCGGGCGCGCCAGACCTAGCTGGTCGGCTGATACAGATTGGGGTGTTCAGTATCCAGGCCAACGCCGAAGCGGCGGCAGGCAGACTGCGCGCTGCCGGTCTTGCTGCACAGTCCCTGCCCGAAGAGGCCGGTGGCAGGACGGTCTGGCGCGTTGTTTCTGGCCCGGCGACCGATGCCGATGCGCAAGCGGCAATGCTTGCCCAAATCAAACAGCTTGGCTTTGCCGATGCTTTCGGTTTTGAAATTTGACACAGACCCACGATGCGGAGACCCGAACACATGCCCAGATCATCCATCCTCATTGCGATTTTCGGTTGCGTTCTCAGCGCGAGCGCAAGCGTGGCGCAAACCTTTGATACGCGGGCGACAGCGGCTTACGTCTTCGACCAGACCACCGGCACCGTTCTTTTGGCCAAGAATGAAGATATCCCCCTGCCCCCGGCATCCATGTCCAAGCTGATGACCATTTACATGGCATTTGAAGCAATCGTAGACGGCCGTTTGTTGATTGACGATATTTTGCCGGTTTCTGCCCATGCAGCCAGCTATGGCGGATCGTCGATGTTTCTGGACACCACTGATCGTGTCACGGTCGAGGATCTTTTGCGCGGCGTCATCGTCTTGTCGGGCAATGATGCAAGCACCGTGCTGGCCGAAGCCCTGTCACCCGACGGAACAGAGGCAGGGTTTGCGCTCATGATGACACAGCGGGCGCAACAGTTGGGGATGGAACATTCTGTCTTTGCCAATGCAAACGGCTGGCCTGCCGACGAACATCGCATGTCAATGGAAGATCTGGGGATTTTGACTGACCGGTTAATAACGGATTTCCCCACGTTCTATCCACTTTTTGCCGAAACCGAATTTGCCTTTGACAATCGCGTTCCGTCAAATTCGCGCAACCGCAACCCGCTGTTGACGCTGGGGATCGGGGCTGACGGTCTGAAAACGGGCCATACCCAAGAGGCAGGTTACGGGCTGGTCGGTTCTGCAAAACAAGACAATCGTCGGGTCATTTTCGTGATTACCGGATTAGAGTCGCAGGCCATCCGAGCCGAGGAATCCGAACGGATTGTCAACTGGGCCTTCCGGCAGTTCGCGCAAAAGGATGTGGCCAGCGCAGGCACCCGCCTCGCAGAGGCCCCCGTCTGGATGGGTGACGCAAACACCGTTGGGCTGACGGTGGCAAATGATCTGTCGTTGCTGGTTCCGATCCTGAACCAAGGCACGATTGATGCACAGGTGGTCTATCATAGTCCAATCGAGGCACCCATCACCGCAGGCCAGCCATTGGGAGAGCTTGTGATCACCCTGGATGGGCTGCCTGAAAAGCGTCTGCCGCTTGTGGCGCAAACCGATATCGGGCGCGGTGGATTTGCCGCACGTATGCGCACGGTCGCCGCCGTGCTATGGCAGAAGTTTGGCCCCCAGGCAGACCAGACCACCGAGGGCGCATGACCCTGCCGCGCTTTATCACTTTCGAAGGTATAGACGGTTCCGGCAAATCAACACAAGCCCGGCGTTTTGCACAACATCTTCAGGCGCAGGGCACTGGGGTCGTTCTCACCCGTGAACCCGGCGGCAGCCCCGGCGCAGAGGACATTCGCAAGCTGCTTTTGACCGGTGACCCCGATCGCTGGTCTGCCGAAACCGAAATACTGCTCTTCACTGCCGCACGCAGGGACCATCTTGAAAAAACGATCAATCCCGCGCTTGCGGCAGGAAAAACCGTCGTTTCAGACCGTTTCGCAGATAGCACAAGGGTTTATCAGGGCGCAACGCGCGGTGATCTACGGCCCATGGTGGATCAGTTGCATGCTTTGATGATCGCGCGAGAACCGGACCTGACCTTCGTCATTGACATGGACCCTGTGCTTGCCTTGGAACGCGGCCTTGCCCGCAAATCAGGCGAAGACCGTTTCGAAGATTTTGGCCTGCCCTTTCAGGAAACCCTGCGACATGGGTTTCTGGCGCTTGCGCATGCCAACCCGAACCGCTGTGTCCTGATTGACGGCAACCGCACCGCCGATCAGATCGCCTCAGAAATCGCAGCCCACGCATGACAGACGCGTCCAATCCCGAACCCGACCGGATCGAGGGCGCGCCGCATCCGCGCGAAACGCCGGTCCTGTTTGGGCAGGGCATGGCAGAACGCGATTTTCTGGATGCCTTCACCAACGGTCGTTTGCACTCAGGCTGGCTGATCACCGGGCCACGCGGTGTGGGTAAGGCGACGCTGGCGTGGAAGATCGCAACCTTTTTGTTGGCAGGGGCTGCGCCTTCGCTTTTTGACGATCAGACCCTTGCCGTTGATCCCCAACACCCCGACGCACGCTTGGTGCAATCCGGTGCGCACCCACGGCTGGCACTGATCCGCAGGCCCTGGGACGACAAGGCAAAGGCGCTGAAGGCCGATATCACGGTTGACGCGGTGCGCAGCCTGAAAACCTTTTTCCAACTTTCGGCGGCAGATGGCGGGCGGCGGGTGGTGATCGTTGATGCGGCAGATGAACTGAACCGCAACGCAGCCAACGCGATCCTGAAAGAACTGGAAGAGCCCCCAGCAAACACCACATTGCTGCTGGTCGCGCACCAACCGTCACGGCTTTTGCCAACGATTCGGTCACGGTGCCGGGAATTGCGCTGTGCCCCCTTGTCAGCTGGCGATCTGGAAAAAGCACTGAATCAGGCGGGCCATCCGGCAGGCAGTGCCGAAAGTCTTGCTGCGCTGGCTGGCGGATCGCCCGGTGACGCGGTGCGACTGCTCAATCATGACGGACTGACGCTTTACGCTGCATTGATCCAGCTTTTTGACGGCCTGCCACAGATCAACCGGCCTGCGGCGTTAAAAATCGCCGAAAGTTGCACAGGCCGGGCCGGCAGCACCCGTTTTGGACTGACACTGGACCTGATCGACCTGTTCCTTGCACGTGCGGCCAAGGCCGGCTTGATGGGCGCACCCAGCGTACAAGGCGCAAACGGCGAAGCACGCCTGTTGTCCCGCATCGCCCCCGATGATCGCGCCGCGCGCCGCTGGGCGCAATTGCAACAGGACCTTTCCGAAAGGTCGCGCCATGGGCGCGCAGTGAACCTTGACCCTGCCGCGCTGATCCTTGATATGATCTTCAAGATCGAACAGACGGCACAAGGTGTCGCCGCAGCCTGAAAGCCGCGATATGACCCAAGCAAAAATCGTTGACAGCCATTGCCATCTGGATTTTCCGGATTTCGACACCGAACGCGATGCCGTGATCGCGCGCGCGCTGGATGCTGGCGTGGAACGTATGGTGACGATCTGCACAAGACTGCGCCAAGAACCGCAGGTGCGCGCCATCGCCGAACGGTATGCCCCCGTCTATTATGCCGCAGGCACCCATCCGATGAGCGCAGCGGCAGAGCCGCTAGCCACGGTGGATGAGCTGATCGCCCTGGCAGAACACCCCAAGTTTGTCGGCATTGGCGAAAGCGGGCTTGATTATCACTACACCGCCGAAAGCAAGGATATCCAACAGCAATCGTTGCGCATCCACATTGCTGCGGCGCGGCAGACCCGTCTGCCACTGATCATCCACGCCCGTGCGGCGGATGACGACATCGCGCAAATCCTGTCGGAAGAATATGCCAACGGCGCGTTCACTTGCGTGCTGCATTGTTTTTCCAGCGGGGCCGCGCTCGCCAGAAAAGCGCTTGATCTGGGGTTTTACCTGTCGATGTCCGGCATCGCCACCTTTCCCAAAAGCCAGGACATCCGTGACATCTTTGCAAATGCACCGATTGACCGGATCCTTGTGGAAACCGATAGCCCGTATCTGGCGCCGCCACCCCATCGGGGCAAACGCAACGAACCAGCCTTTACCGCCCATACCGCAAAAATCGGTGCCGATATTTTCGGGCAGAGCTTTGCCGATTTTGCCGCACAAACAACCGCCAACTTTGATCGTCTGTTCTGGAAGGCCCACGCATGACTGACACCCTAAGTTTTACAATTCTTGGCTGTGGATCATCGGGCGGCGTGCCGCGTCTGGGTGGCGACTGGGGCGATTGTGATCCGGCCAACCCCAAAAACCGCCGTCAGCGGTGTTCGTTGCTGGTGACACGCACCAGTGGAAGCCATGTGACCCGCGTGCTGATCGACACATCACCCGATATGCGCAACCAATTGCTTGAAGCAGGGGTCGGGGTCGTGAACGGTGTGGTTTACACACATTCACATGCCGACCATGTCCACGGCATCGATGATCTGCGCATGATCGTTTTCAACACCCGCACACGGATGCAGGTCTGGGCTGATGGCGACACAACCGATGCTTTGCTGTCCCGGTTTGGATATGCTTTCGTGCAACCCGCAGGCTCTGCCTATCCGCCGATCTGTGACCTGAACACCATCATCGGCGATGTAACCATCGACGGGCCCGGCGGGCCGATCACGCTGACACCCTTTCAGGTCAAACACGGCAACATAGACGCCCTTGGTTTTCGCGTTGGCGGCGTTGCATATTTGCCCGATGTCTCTGACATCCCAGAACCGGTTTGGGCGCAGCTTCAGAACCTTGACTGCTGGATTGTCGATGCATTACGCCGCAAACCGCACCCGACCCATGCGCATCTGGCCAAGACACTTGACTGGATCGCGCACGTCGCCCCGGGGCAGGCGGTTTTGACAAATCTGCACAACGATCTGGACTATGACACCCTCGAGGCCGAAACCCCCGCCCATGTCCACCCTGCTTTCGATGGCATGACCTTGACCTTCCCTGTCCGGTAACGGCTTCTTTCGCGCGAAAATATCCCCGCCGGAGGCCTGAAAATAGAACGCGGCGCAGCCGCACCTTTAGGAAAATGGTGATGGCAGCTCTGCTTGATGTGATCCTGCCGGTCTTTCTGGTGATCGGCTTTGGCTATCTTGCCGTCTGGAAAGGTGGCTTTAGCGAGGCGGGCGTCGATGGCCTGATGAAATTCACCCAAGGCTTCGCAATTCCCTGTTTGTTGTTCCGGGCGATATCGACCCTTGATCTGGGCCAGAATTTTGATCTTGCCTTGTTGTTCAGTTTTTACGCCGGTGCGCTTGCCGGTTTCTTTGCAGGCTTGCTTGGCGCGCGTTTCATCTTTGGCCGCGATTGGGAAGACAGCGTTGCAATCGGGTTCTGCTGTCTGTTTTCAAACTCGCTTTTGCTTGGTCTGCCGATTACGGAACGGGCCTATGGGTCTGATGCGCTGATGGCAAATTATGCAATTATCGCAGTGCATTCACCCTTTTGCTATGCGGTCGGCATCACGGCGATGGAAATCGCACGCAACCGGGGCAGCAATATTGCCGCCCTGCCCGGCAAAGTGATCAGCGGCATGTTTCATAACGCCTTGATCATCGGGATTACGGCAGGGTTTATCGTCAACCTTGGCAATATCCCCCTGCCCGCTGTGCTGACCGATGGCATCGACCTGATGGTGCGCGCGGCACTGCCTGCAGCTTTGTTCGGGCTTGGCGGCGTGCTTTACCGTTATCGGCCCGAAGGCGACATGCGCACCATCCTTTACGTTGTAGCGGTGTCACTGGTTCTTCATCCTGCCGTTGTTTGGGGGCTGGGGCGCGCCAATGATCTCAGCGTTGAAGCATTCCGCTCGGCCATGCTGACCGCGGCAATGGCACCGGGGATCAACGCGTATGTCTTTGCCAACCTTTATGGCAGGGCCAAACGGGTGGCGGCCTCGGCTGTGTTGATGGGGACAGCACTTTCGATCCTGACAGTTTGGGTCTGGCTGGCTGTCCTTCCCTAACCCAATGCAAAAAATGCGGCTATTTTCACAGCCGCATTTTGCAACGATCAAACCGGCAATGGACAGGTCAGCCCGGCGACATGCCGCGCAACCGCTCGGATCGGCGGCGCAACATCTCGACCGTTGCCAGCAGCAGAATCGACACGCAGACCAGCACTGTCGCAACCGCCAGAATTGTCGGGCTGATCTGTTCACGCAGCCCCGTAAACATTTGCCAAGGCAGTGTTTTTTGCGCCGCGGCCCCGACAAACAAAACCACCACCACTTCGTCAAATGACGTGATAAAGGCGAAAAGCCCCCCTGAAATGACCCCGGGCAAGATCAATGGCATCTGCACCCGGAAAAACGTGACCGTGGGCGTAGCACCCATATTGGCAGCAGCGCGCGTCAGCGATTCATCAAAACCCACAAGTGTTGCGGTCACTGTGATAATCACAAAAGGAATTCCAAGCGCCGCATGGGCCAGGATCACCTTGACATATCCCGTCACGGACCTTGACATGCCCAGATATTCTTCCATCCACAGCCCCATCTGGCTGTAGAAAAAGAACATCCCCGTCGCAGAAATGATCAGCGGCACAATCATTGGTGAAATCATGATCGCCATGATCGCGCGCCGAAAGGGCACATGGCTTTGGCTCAATCCGATGGCGGCCAATGTCCCTAAAGACACAGAAATGATCGTCGCAAATGGCGCGATGATCAGCGAATTTTTCAGCGGCCGGGTCCATTCGGGGTTGCTGAAAAAATCGCGGTAGTGTTTCAGCGAATAACCTTCGGGATCCAGCGCCAACATTTTTGGCGTGAAGGTGAAAAAGTTTTCCGCGTTAAACGACAACGGAATGATCGTGACAATCGGTGCGATCAAGAAAAACAGAACTAAGCCAACAATCACGCGAAAGCTATAATGCCAGATTTTCTGGCCCGTTGTGGCGTATGGTGGCAATGTGCTCATCGCTCAGCCTCCCAGTTTGACGTTATCAATGCCTACGATCCGGTCGTATGCCCAGTAAAGAAGCAGGACAGCCGCCAGCAAAATTGCGCCAAGCGCAGCCGCCAGCCCCCAGTTAAGCGAGGTCGAGATGTGATAGGCGATCCGGTTCGAGATAAAGACACCCCGTGTCCCGCCCACGATTTCCGGCGTGATATAATAGCCGATCGACAGGATGAAACACAGGATAGACCCCGCACCGATCCCTGGAATGCTTTGCGGGAAATAGACCCGCCAGAACGCTGTCCAATTCGTTGCCCCCAGCGATTTCGCGGCGCGCAGATAGCTGGGCGGGATCGTTTTTAGCACCGAATACAGTGGCAAGATCATGAAGGGCAGCAGGATATGTGTCATTGCAATGATCGTGCCAGTCGCATTGTTGATTAACGAAAGTCGGTTGTCATCGGCAACCAGGCCGATCCAGACCAGCAGTGAATTGATCACCCCCTGATCCTGCAACAGAACCTTCCAAGCGGATGTGCGCACCAGCAGCGATGTCCAGAAGGGCAAAAGCACAAGGATCATCAAAAGGTTGGCTGTGCGCGCTGGCAGGTTGGCCAGCATCCAGGCGACAGGATAGCCAAGCAGAATACAACTGCCCGTAATGGTCAATGACATCACCAATGTGCGCCAGAACAAAGTCAAATATATCTGTTGGTTTTCCGGTCGCCATTCAATGCCGTTCGGGGTCTGTTCCAGATCGATCGAATTCAGGAAATACCCGGGTGTGAAAGGCGGGCTATACGTCTGGATGGTCTGCCACACACGGGGTTCCAGCCAACCACTGTCAATCTCGGCAAATGCGTCCTTATAAGATGGTGCAGCAATATCCGGCACAATCGCCAGCGCAGCCAAAAGTGAATCTGCACCCGGGCCGTCATACGCCGCCAACCGTGCGCCGGCTTCTGGGTCACGCAGATCATCCGCCAATGCGGCATAGACCGCTTCCCACGGGGTTTCTTCGGCGATGACGTCATTGTCGACATTCGCCGTATAAAGTGCCCAACTCGCGTATTGCTGGGCCGTCAAGGGCAGCGCCTGCGCAATGTCACCGCGCAAGGCAAAGTCAACGTCAAGACTGATGTCGGCGGATGTCAGACGTTTCAGCCGGTCGCGCTGCTGGATCATCAAGCCGCTGGCGATTGCCCCGCCATTATCGTTCATCAGGTCAAACCAGAACGCGCCATCACCCCAAGCGGGGTTCAAGTCTTCGAAAGCGTCTTGATAAAGCTCACCTATATCGCTCAGGCTGCGGCCAGATTTGCGAAACAGGGACGAAATCCCCGCCTGTTCATAATTCAGCCGCGACCCCAGTTTCGTGTGTTCCTTGGCCTCTGCAGCAACGAACATATCATAGAACAAGGCCTGAAACACCGTTTCGTCGGGGGCTTCATTTTGATCGGCATCCCACGCGGCCAGCGCCGCGACTGTCTTGGGAATCGTATTGCCCACGATCTGATTTTCGACAGACCGGAACAGCATCTGCCCGATCGGTATGACAAAGGTCAGCATGATAAAGAGCAGTAGCGGCGCGATCAGCATCAGGGCCCGCATCTTTTGACGCCGCAGGGCACGGTTCAGGCTGGACTTGAGCGGGCGGCCATCGGCGGCCAGAACTTGCTCACTCATGTGTTAAACCCCTTCTACCAGCACGATCTGGCTGGTTGCATTCTTGCGCCGTATTTCGGCGACTTCCTGATATTCCGACGAATAGTACAGCGCCTTTGCGCTTTCGTAGTCGGGAAATTCAAAAATCACATGGCGATCAAAGGCTGGTCCTTCGGGCACTTCGGATGTGCCTCCACGCACGATGGGGCGGCCGCCATAGGATAGGATCATGGGTGTGTCGCGTGTGATATATTCCTGATAGGCCTCAGGATCATTCACGGTGATATGGCCGATGATATAGCCTTTTGGCATCAGTTGTTTTCCACCCGCGCGACAAATCTTGAACATGCAGGGTGGGCAAAACCCACCCTGCAAAGGCTGTAGCTTAGCGTGCCAGCCAGCTTTGGAACTTGGCGTCCAGATCGTCGCGGTAATCAGCCCACCATTCGTAGTTGTAAACGAATATGTTCTGCGCGTTTGCCGGGTTGGTTGGCATGTGCGGGGCCATATCGATCCCCAGCGTGGCATGTTGACCAACCAGCGGTGCAGACGACTGACGTGCCGGACCATAGGCGATATATGCAGCCTGATCCGCCAGGCGCTGCGTATCGGTCGCAAAGCGGATAAAGTCCATGGCGCGCGCCAGGCGATCCTCTGGCAGGCCGGTAGGAATAATCCAACCATCAATGTCATACACCTGCGCGTCCCACAGCATGGCGACGGGCTGGTCCTGCTCTTCGATCAGGCTGAACAGACGGCCATTGTAGGTGGACCCGATCAGAACCTCGCCATCAGCCAAAAGCTGGGGTGTGTCGGCACCGGCCGACCACCAGACAACGCTGTCCTTGATGGTGGCCAGCTTGGCGAATGCCATGTCCTGGCCTTCTTCGGTTTCCAGCATGTCATAGACGTCTTCCTTGGCAACGCCAGAGCAGAGCAACGCCCATTCCATGTTATTGATCGGGCGGCGTTCCAGCGACCGCTGACCGGGGAATGTTTCCAGGTCAAAGACATCACAGATTTCGGTGGGTGTATTCCCGCCCCATGCTTCCACGTCCGTACGATAGCCGAATGCGGTCGAATAGGCGATTTGCGGAATAAAGCAATCAGACACCAGCAACTCACCAAAGTCTTGGGTTGGTGTGGAGCCATCGTCACCCGCTAACAGCACCTCGTCGACGTCGATTTCCATTGCCAGACCTTCGTCGCACAGGCGAATGGCGTCGGCTGCAACAACATCAACAACATCCCATGTGATATTGCCCGCTTCGTTCATCGCACGCAGCTTGGCAACCGCCTCGTTCGAGGATTCATCCCATACGGCGGTGACGCCCGGATTCATCTCAAGATACGGCTTGAGATAGGCTTCGTTCTGGCTGTGCTGATAGGCGCCACCCCAGCTGACAAGCGTCATCGAGTCGACCATATGCGCGTCTGCAAATGCTGATGCGCCCGCCAATGTCAGCGCGGATGTCGCCATTAGTGTTTTTGTCAGTTTCATTTTATACTCCCGTTAATCTACCCGTTATCCAGTTTATTTGCAGGGCCGCCCGTCGGGCATCGGCGGTCCATCATTCCGCTATGCATCAAGCGCGCGGCAATCCTCTGCCAGCCAGCCGATGTCGATCTGCTGGCCCGGCTCCAAGCGCACCTGATCAGGTGCGTTGCGTGTCTTGATGATGAAATCGTCGCGTCCGGCAACCCGCAGGCGTGTGCGGAAAATGTCACCCATATAGATGAATTCAAGCACTTCGGCTTTCAGCGTATGGGCACCTTCTTGCAGGCGGCTTTTATCAAATTCGACCCGCTCTGGCCGGATGGACACCAGCGTCCGGTCACCCACATTCGCCACATTCACCGGAACCGCGTCGATTACGTCACCGCTGTCTAGCTTGACGATGCAGGTATCGCCGCGGATTTCCTGCACGACGCCATCCAGCGTGTTATTTTCACCAATGAACTGTGCCACAAAACTGTTCTGCGGCTTTTCATAAAGCTCGTCCGGCGGCGCCAACTGTTGGATCCGGCCATCATCAAAAACGGCAACGCGGTCTGACATGGTCAGCGCCTCGGTCTGGTCGTGGGTCACGTAAACCACGGTGATACCCAAATCATGCGCCAGGTTGGTAATTTCAAACTGCAATGTTTCGCGCAACTGCTTGTCCAGCGCGCCCAGCGGTTCGTCCATCAGCACCAGCTCCGGTTCAAACACCAACGCGCGGGCCAAGGCGATCCGCTGTTGCTGACCACCCGAAAGCTGTGCCGGACGCCGCCCGCCAAAGTCACCCATCTGCACCATCTCCAGCGCGCGCTTGACCTTTTCCTCGCGCAGCGACTTGCCCATTTTGCGAACTTCCAACGGAAACGACAGGTTTTCTGCCACCGTCATATGCGGAAACAGCGCATAGTTCTGGAACACCATCCCGATGCCGCGTTTATGAGGTGGGATATCGTTGATAGATACGCCATCCAACCGGATCGCCCCATGCGTCGCCGTCTCAAAGCCGGCCAGCATCATCAGGCAGGTTGTCTTGCCAGACCCCGACGGGCCAAGCATCGTCAGAAATTCACCTTTTGGCATCGACAGGTTGAGATCTTTCACAACCAGTGTCTCGCCGTCATAGCTTTTTTGCACACGTTCGAATTCAACGAACGCTGCGCTGTTTCCAGCTTGTGACAAACTTTTTCTCCCCAGCGGTCCGGCAGTTTTTTCTGCTCGTCTTTGTGCCTTGACTAAAACAAGTGGTCTTTGGTTATGCAACCGGAAAGACAAGAAAGAAGGTAAAAATAGGTAAAGCAGGTCTTTTTGCCTAATTTTTACCATCATGTCAGGACATTTATCCGCCGCATACGCAGATGAAGGACGAATTAACGGGATGTGGTTTTCACAAAAAAGCGCGTATCCGGTAAATTTCGTGAATCGCCGGCCCGGCAACGGCTGACTTGGGGCCTGCCGCATCTGCAAAGGGTCAAGGTTGCCTTGGCCTGCGGGGGTCATTAGTAGTTGAAAAATACAGATGGATACCATGCATATGGCGCAGCCCGCCCGCCACGCACAGCCTTTCAATATTCTGATCATCGGTCAGGCGGGCCGCCTTGCGTATGAGGCAGTGCTTTTCTTGGCGTCATTGCGTTCGCATTCGCCCGGCTTTGCAGGCCAGGTCTATGTGGGCGAACCACAGCCCGGGCCGCTGTGGGATCACGACCCCCGGATGCCCGCCGATATCAAGGCGGTGCTATCAGACATGGGCGCACAAATCGTGCCCTTCACGTCGGTGCATTTCGGCCAAAGCTACCCCTACGGCAACAAGATCGAAGCATTGTCAGCCTTACCGGCGGGCGCGCCGTTCGTATTCTTTGACACCGATACGCTGATCACGGGCGATCTGGGCGCGGTTCCCTTCGACTTTACCCGCCCCGCTGCATCCATGAACCGCAGCGGCACGTGGCCGGTCGAGGAATTGTACTGGCCTGGCTACACCGCAATATGGAAATCGCTTTATGAACGGTTCGGGCTGGATTTTGACAGCACCCTGGACCTGACCCAGCCCGATGAATACTGGGAACGCTATCTCTATTTCAACGCAGGCTGGTTTTTTGGCGCCGATCCTGTTGCATTTGGCAGGCGGTTCACCGAATACGCCGTATCCGTGCGCGATAACCCGACCGCAGAAATGGTGATCCAGCCGCTTGACCCGTGGCTGGACCAGATTGTTCTACCATTGGTCATTCATGCGCTTGGCGGCGGCAGACCGGGGCCGGACCTGGCCGGGCTGGACGGCGACGTGACCTGCCACTACCGGGTGCTGCCACTGTTTTACGCCCGCGCAAGCGATGCTGAAATCACCGCACTGGAAACCGCCGCCGCGCCCAACAAGGTGAAAAAGTGGCTCAAGCAATATGACCCGTTCAAGCGGATAATCTATCAAGGGCGCGGGCAAAAGCTGCGCGCGTTGTTTGACCGCGATAACCTGCCCCGCCATGAAAAGGCATTGCGCAACCAGATCAAAGCGGCCGGGTTCTGGATTCGGTAAAGGCCAGACCCGCGCGACGCCAGCCGAGGCTGCATGAAACCCTCGGCGGAATATGGCCGAGCATGCCACCCGGGGTTCAGGCTGGCCTTACATCTTTCATGGTCCATGCACACCTATCATCTGATCGCGACGGCAGCCCCTGAACATCAGGCAGGCACCCCTGCGGCTCGAAAGGAATATTCCATGAAATCTTTGACCCTTGGCCTCGCTTCGGTGATCGCGTTGACTGCTGCCGCACCGAGTTTTGCGCAATCAACCGAAGCACGCGCCGGTGCCGAAATCTCTGCCCGTGTGACACCAAGCGAATTCGCCCCGTCCGTCGGTGTCCTTGAACTGAACCAAGCCGTTATGATCGAAGGTTGCCTGGAAGATGTCAGCTGGTGCCAGATCAGTTTCGACGAGCAGACAGCTTGGGCCTCAGCCGAATATCTATACGTGGAGGAAGACGCAAAGCCAGTGGCGCTGATCAACCGCCCCGGTTCGTTGTCACTGACCACCGTGACGGTGCCAGATGTGGATGCAACCCAAGCGGAACAGAATTCCGCTGCGGCCCTTGGCGCGACGCTGGGGTCACTGATTGCCTTTGCGGCGGGTGGCCCATTGGGTGGCATCATCGCAGGCGGGGTGATTGGCTCTGCCGTTGCCGTATCGACCGTCGAGCCATCCGAGGAAACGCTGGTGTTTGTGACCGCCAATCCTGTCGATACGATCTACCTCAACGGTGAAGTCGCCATTGGTGCCGGCGTTCCTGCCGAGGTCGTGATGTTTGATGTGCCTGCACAGCCCGAATTCCGGTATCTGAACGTCAACAACCAAACTGTTCTGGTCGATGCCGCAACGGGCACGATCGTGCGCGTTATCCGCTAAACGGCAACAACACGATCGGGCCCGGTGTTTGCATCGGGCCCTTTGTCATGCGGTCATTGATTGACTTAGCCCTTTGCAAAAACGCCGCTTTCTTTTGCAAAGCCTTTGACCTCGATCGGGTTGCCGGACGGGTCGCGGAAAAACATTGTCCATTGCTCGCCCGGCTCGCCTTTGAACCGCACGGATGGGGCGATGATGAAATCGGTCTGGCGGTCCTCCAGCCGGCCGGCCAGCGCCGTCCAGTCATCCAAGGGCAGCACGACACCAAAATGCGGCATTGGCACCATGTGATCGCCCACCTTGCCAGTGGGCGCGTTGGCAAATGCTTCGCCCAGATGCAGGCTGAGCTGATGACCGAAGAAATCGAAATCGACCCATGTGTCGGTGGACCGTCCTTCAACCGCGCCCAGCGCGCCGGAATAAAATTCCCGTGCGGCGTCCAGATCAGTGACGTGAAAGGCAAAATGAAAGGGAACGGGCATGGTTTGATCCTTTTTCGCATGAGTCGTTGAGCAGGCCATGGTTTCCGCCTACACCTTTCACAAAATGATTTCAAAGGGAGAGAGACAGATGACCGACACCCCCCACTATGGCTTTGACACGCTGCAAGTGCACGCAGGCGCCCGCCCTGACCCTGCCACAGGTGCGCGGCAGGTGCCGATTTATCAAACCACCGCCTATGTGTTCCGCGATGCCGACCACGCGGCGGCATTGTTCAACTTGCAAGAGGTCGGCTATATCTATTCGCGCCTGACCAACCCCACGGTGGCCGCATTGCAGGAACGCATCGCCACGCTGGAAGGCGGCGCAGGCGCGGTGTGCTGTTCGTCGGGTCACGCAGCCCAGATCATGGCGCTGTTCCCGCTGATGGCACCTGGGCGGAATATCGTGGCCTCCAGCCGGCTTTACGGTGGCACGGTCACGCAGTTTTCACAGACGATCAAACGCTTTGGCTGGTCCGCAAAATTCGTCGATTTCGACGATCATGACGCCGTGGCCGCCGCGATTGATGATGACACCCGCGCTGTGTTCTGCGAGGCGATCGCCAACCCCGGCGGTCATATCACCGATCTGGATGCGATTTCCGCCATCACCGATGCGGCAGGTATTCCACTGATCGTCGATAACACCAGCGCGACGCCCTATCTGTGCCGCCCTATCGAACATGGTGCAACGCTGGTGGTGCATTCGACCACAAAATACCTTACCGGCAATGGCACGGTAACGGGCGGCTGTGTCGTGGACAGCGGTAAATTCGACTGGGCTGCGAATGACAAGTTCCCGTCACTGTCCGCACCGGAACCGGCCTATCACGGGCTGAAGTTCGCAGAAACATTCGGCCCGCTGGCATTTACGTTCCACGGTATCGCCATTGGCCTGCGCGACCTTGGCATGACGATGAACCCGCAGGCGGCGCATTACACGCTGATGGGCATCGAAACCCTGTCGCTGCGCATGGATCGCCACGTGCAAAACGCCATGACCATCGCCAAATGGCTGGAAAATGACCCTAGGGTTGATTACGTCACCTATGCCGGGCTGGATAGTTCGCCCTATGCGAAACTGGTGCCCAAAATCTGCCCCAAAGGCGCAGGCGCCTTGTTCACCATTGCCGTCAAGGGCGGCTATGATGCTTGCGTGAAACTGGTGGATAGTCTGGAAATATTTAGCCATGTGGCTAACCTTGGTGACACGCGCAGCCTGATCATCCATTCCGCCAGCACCACCCACCGCCAGCTGACCCCCGAACAGCAGATCGCCGCAGGCGCCGGACCGAACATTGTGCGCCTGTCTATCGGGATCGAAGATGCCAAAGATCTGATCGCAGATCTGGATCAGGCGCTGGCCAAGGCTGTATCCTGAAAACCATGTCCCCGCCCATGCATTGACATGGGCGGGGACATGGGCGGGTTTCCGCTAGAATTTGCCTGATTGGCGACAAAACGCGTTTTCTCGTTGAAACCAAAATGCTAGATGTTGGGCATGACAATTAACTTCGCGCTATCGCTGTCTTTTGAAGGGATTGACCTGCTTGTTCGCGTGCCAGGCGGCTGGCGGCTGATTGGCACCGCCAGTCTTGATGACCCTGACCTGGGTACGGCCCTGGCACGGATGCGCGAACAGGCACAGGGCCTTGCCGATGGCCCCTTGCGCAGCAAGATCGTCATCCCGTTGGAACAGATTAAATGTCTTGCAATCGACAGCACACAGACTGACCTGACCGACATCCATGCGATCCTTGACGGGACAACGCCTTATCGCCTTGATGAACTGGTTATTGATTATGAACGCTCCGGCGGGCGCACCCACATCGCAGCCGTGGCCCGCGAAACCCTGAGCGAAGCTGAAAACTTTGCCATGGACCATGGGTTCAACCCGGTGTGTTTCGTGGCCGTGCCGGAACCTTTTACCTTTCAGACAGAGATATTTTTTGGCCCAACGTCGATGATGCACGACCTGCTGGGCACAGACGCAACGGTGACACGTGACCCGCTGCCGGTGCTGGTGGCGGGGACGTCAATCAAATCCAGGATGCTGGTTTTGCATGCCGACAACGGCGCGGCTGACCTTGATCTGACCGCCTTGCTTGCGCGGGGGGCCGGTGACAGGCCAGAAGAAACCGACGCGCAGGCGTCGAACCAACAGACCGCAAAAGCCAGGTGTGGCGATGTGTTCATGTCTGACCTTTCTGCGGACAGCACCGGGGCGCATAAGGCAATGCAATCAAGCGATGCAACCGCGACGATCAGGGCCGATGCGATTGTCGCGGAATATTATCCGCATCGCCCTGAAGCGATCAACCGGTTGCAGCGACCGGCCAAATCAACAACGCGGGTTGACCGCATTATCCCCGAATATTGCCCCATGCTGCGGACAACCACGGCCCATATCCTTACGGCCACACCGCCCCCCGCAGCAACGCCAAAAACACGCAATTTTGCAGCCCCGTCGGGCCAATCCCGGCGCGCACCTGTTGCGTCCAGCCATCGCAGGCTGATCGCCGGCTCTGCCGTTGCAGCGGGGGTTCTGCTAATTTTCGGGCTGATCTGGGCGCAAGACAAATTTCCTGACACGGCGACGCGGGGCATCTCGGCACAACAGGCCGACAACCTGACCGACGCCGCCCCGTTGCCACCACTTCAAACCATCACGGCCAGCCCCCGGCCGAGTCTGCCTGATCTGGCGCTGGCAGCGCCGCGCGCCATTGACGCACCGATCACCCCGACCCCCCAAGGTGGCGCAGACGTCCCTACTGCCGATGCACTGCGCGTAGACATGCCGCCTGCCAATACCCCGCTGGGCCAAGTGCTAAGCCCCGATCAAGCTGCCGGAATTTACGCGGCTACGGGCGTTTGGCAACGGGCGCCGCGCTTTGCCAGTGTCCCCCGCGCCACGTCTGAGATATCTGTTACGCCCCCCGCACCATTGCCTGCGGCGGGCCGGATAACGCAGCCGGCAACTGTCGCCCTGCCGCTGGACGAAACCGACATGAGCTTTCTACCCCCCGCTGACCCACCACCGGCTGACGTCCGTTTTACCATTGATGAAAACGGCTTTGTTCAGGCAACACCCGAAGGAACGCTCACGCCAGAAGGTGCCATTGTCTTTGCGGGGTTGCCTGACATTCAATTGCGCCTGCGTCCGGAACGGGCCGAAACGGCGCCGGCTGAAACGGCAACGCCTGCGGAGGAAACAAATGGCGTGGTCGTCATCGCTGGCGCGCCTTCTGTCCAGCCACCGCTGCGCCCTGATGAAATTGCCCCTTCGATCAGCCCCGGGGGCGTTGCCCTGACGCAGCTTGAACCTGCGACAGCCGATGTCACAGAATCATCCCAGTTGGCCCCGGTGACCGCTTCGCTGCGCCCTCGTCTGCGGCCGGCCAGCATCGCGTCAGCAGTTGCAAGCGCCACGGCACCTGCAAACCCCGATATCACCGCCGTCATTTCCGAAATTGAACGAGACAGCGCGGCGCGGGCATTCATCGACATGACTCCGCGCGCGGTCGGTGCATCAAAACGCCCCGAAGCACGCCCCCGGAATTTCGACCGTGTTGTTGCCGTTGCCCAATCACGCCCACAGCCCGCCGCCGCCCCGGACAGATCAGCACCCGACACAAACGCGCCCATAGACGAGGCACCGCCTGAACTGACACTGCCACCAACCACCACGGCAATTCCGGGGGGTGTGGCCCGTGCGGCAACGCAAGAAAATGTGATCTCATTGCGGGACATGAACCTGATCGGCGTTTATGGTCGCTCCAATGCCCGCCGGGCGCTGGTGCGCCTGAACAATGGGCGGTATGTCAGGGTCGAGGTTGGCAGCACGCTTGATGGTGGGCAGGTGACAGCAATCAGTGAAAAATCACTGAACTTCGTCAAACGCGGGCGCACTTACGCACTGGAACTGCCATCTGGGTAATTTGGCCGATTAACTTGATGAAGCATCGGGAAGCAGCACACCCCGCGCGATCTGGTCTGCCTCAATGCTTTCAAAAAGCGCTTTGAAATTACCTTCGCCAAAGCCGTCGTCGCCTTTGCGCTGGATGAATTCAAAAAAGATCGGGCCGATTACAGTTTTGCTGAAAATTTGCAGCAAAATGCGGGTTTCGCCGCCGTTTACGACGCCTTCGCCGTCGATCAGAATGCCGTATTTCATCATCCTGTCTTTTGGCTCTGTATGGCCAGGAACGCGTGTTTCGCTTTGGTTATAATAGGCTGCGGGCGGTTTTGGCATGAATTTGATGCCGCGGCGGGCGATTTCATCGGTCGCAGTGTAAATATCGCGGGCGCCAACGGCGATATGCTGGATCCCTTCGCCGTTATAGCGTTTGAGGTATTCAACGATCTGGCCTGTCTCTCCACGGTCCTCATTGATGGGAATACGGATGCGGCCGCAGGGCGATGTCAGCGCGCGTGACAAGAGCCCGGTGAATTTTCCTGCGATATCGAAAAACCGGATTTCCTTGAAATTGAATAGATCACCATAAAAGGCGAACCATTTATCCATGTTCCCCTTATGCACATTATGCGTCAGGTGATCGAGATAATAGAAACCAACGCCGGTTGGATGGGCATCTGCGACCCAGTCAAATTCTGCATTGAACGGGTTGGTGTCGTAATATTGGTCGATAAAATAGATCAGGCTACCGCCAATCCCTACGATGGCAGGCACCTCCAGTGTTCTGCCAGATCCTTCGTAGGGCACCGCACCTTTGCTGACGGCATGATCAAAGGCGTGCTGCGCGTCGATAACCCGCCAGCCCATCGACGGCGCACAGGGGCCGTGTTGCGCAATAAATTCTGCCGCATGGCTGCCCGGTTCGCTATTGATAATATAAGTAATATCGCCTTGCTGCCAAAGCTCTATTGCCTTGGACTTGTGGGTGGCTGTCCGTGTATAGCCCATTTTGCTGAACAGATCGCGCAGCGTATCAGGTTCGGGATGCGCAAATTCAACAAACGCAAAGCCATCTGTTCCGGCCGGGTTCTCTGTCGTGATCTTTGCTTTGGGGGCGTCGTGCGGGAAAGGGCCCATCGTGAATCTCCTGATGTCGCGTTTTTCGGATTATACCGCGTCATTTTCGCGTAATTTAGCCAATTTAGACTATATTTTCTGTTAATTATGCAATATTTAAGCGTATATTTTATCAAATAAGCGGAGTTCACGCATGACGCTTGATACAACAGACCGGCGATTGCTCGCGACACTGCAACACGATTCGACCCAAACAGCACAGGATCTGGGGGCCACATTGCATATGTCACCCTCACAGGCCGGGCGGCGGCGTCAGCGGCTGGAGGTCGAAGGGTATATCGCGGGCTATCGTGCGCATCTGAGCCCTGAAAAGGTTGGCCTGCATGTCGAGGCATTCATCCGGG
Organism: Yoonia sp.; assembly: GCF_014859355.1. GTDB lineage: Bacteria > Pseudomonadota > Alphaproteobacteria > Rhodobacterales > Rhodobacteraceae > Yoonia. The sequence continues at coordinate 20,179 of NZ_JACUUJ010000012.1, forward strand.
TGGTCATGGCAACGCATACCGCGCAAAACGCGCAGGATTTTGTGCGGATGACCCGCACCAGGCCCGATATTGTTGGCGCATGGACCCTGACCGGCGAGGCTGATTACCTGCTGCGCGTGTATTGTGCGGATCTTGCGGCACTCAATCTTTTGGTGCAGCAGGTCTTGCTGCCGCATCCGGCCGTCAGCCGGGTGCAAAGCCAGATCGTCATGGAACGTATCAAACCCGACGCGCCGTTGCCGGTTTAGCATCGCAAAGGTGGGCCTGTTGGCCGCAGCCGGCCATCAACCGTCGCTGACCCCCGCTTCGGCAAAGGTTGCCATACCCGAATGGCAGGCGACCGCCCCTTGCAAAACGGCAATCGCCAAGGCTGCGCCCGACCCTTCACCCAGCCGCAAGCCAAGGTTCAAAAGCGGTGCCTTCCCAAGTGCATCCAGCAAGGCCTGATGCGCGCCTTCGGCACTCAGATGTCCGGCAACGGCGTGATCAAGGGCACCGGGATGGGTTTTTTCCAGCACAGCGGCAGCAGCACAGCAGATGAAACCGTCCAGAATGACGGGAATCCGGTAATGGCGGGCTGCTGCGATCGCCCCCGCCATAGCCGCCAGTTCGCGCCCCCCAAGGCACCGCAGCGCCATCAGCGGATCGGATGTGGCGTGCAACGCCAATCCGCGCGCAACGACTGCGATCTTTTGCGCAAGGCCCGCATCATCGACACCGGTGCCGCGCCCGGTCCAGCGCGCGGCATCCCCGCCAAGCACCGCGGCGGCAACTGCGGCGGCAGCCGTGGTATTGCCGATCCCCATTTCCCCTGTCACCAGCAAATCCGCCTGTGGGTCCACTGCCGCCCAGCCCGTTTGCAAGGCCGCGATGAGTTCTTCTTCGGTCATTGCGGGCGCTTGGGTGAAATCGACGGTCGGCACATCCAGGGTCAGCGCGTGAACGTCCATGCGCGCACCAAATACCTTGCACAACTGGTTGATTGCTGCCCCACCATGTTGAAAATTCGCCACCATCTGCGCCGTCACCTCGGGCGGAAAAGCCGAGACCCCCTGCGCACAGACCCCGTGATTGCCTGCAAATATCACCACCTGCGGCGCTGTAATGGTCGGCTGGCCTGTGCCACGCCAGCCCGCATACCAAATTGCCAGATCTTCCAAGCGCCCCAGCGCGGCTGGGGGCTTGGTCAACTGCGCGTTGCGATGCTGCGCAGCCCGCGTTGCATCCCCATCAGAAGCGGGGCTTTGGGCCAAAAGATTACGAAAAGCAGTTAGGGTTTCAAAGGGCGCTTGCATCACATCCTCGTTGCATCAATTCTGCACCCTGTCTAACGATCAGACATGAGATGAAAAGAGCCACAAGGGGCAGATGCTTGGAAAAACGCAACAATATCTTGATTGACCCGCGCGATCTAGCGGCGGCCTTGGGCCTGCTGACACGGTTGCCTGTCCCGATCGAGACGACCCGTGCGGTGGCGCGGGGTGCGGCGGCCGCATGGGCCTATCCTGTGGTCGGCATCGTCGTTGCGGTGATTATTTCAGCAACAGTCGCAGTCATGCTGACGCTGGATTTGCCCGCGCAGATCGCCGCCGCATTGGGGCTGGGTGCTGGTGTTGTCCTAACCGGAGCCATGCACGAAGACGGGTTGGCCGACACGGCCGACGGGCTTTGGGGCGGCTGGGACCGGGCGCGCAGGCTCGCGATCATGAAGGACAGCCACATCGGCACCTATGGCGTCATTGCATTGGCGCTGACCCTGCTGATCCGCTGGCTGGCCCTGACGGCGCTGATCGCATCCGGCAGCCATTGGGCCGCGCTGATCGGTGCTGCCGCACTGAGCCGTGGGGGGATGGTCGTGCTGATGGGGGCCATGCCCAACGCCCGCGACACCGGCCTTAGCCATCACGTCGGCAGGCCCAGCACCGCAACAATCTGGCTGGCTGTGGCAATTGCCGGGGTCATCGGCCTTGTGACCACGGGCTTTGGCGTTGTTTTGATGGCTGCATTGGCTGTGCTGCTGTGTGGGATGATCGCAAAAGCCAAAATCGGGGGGCAGACCGGCGATATTCTTGGTGCGACACAACAGATGACCGAAATCACGGTGCTTTTAGCAGTGGTTGCCGCAAGCGCCTAATCAGACAGCATGTCGCACCGCAGCGCCGCCGCAAAACTGTTGCGGTCAACATGCGCGCCAATATCGCGGGTTTGCAATGCACCATCACGCAGCAGCGTCGCCATGATGCGACTCCAATCCGCGTTCGCTGTAATCAGCTCTGGCCCCTGCCCGCAATCACGGATGCCGCCACCGATATCGGTTTCGCCAATACGGTGATTGGTCAGCCCCTCCAACTGCGCGACCGGCACCAGTGTGTCATCGACAAAGCGCCAAACTTTTAGCGTTTTTGCTAAGTGTGGGCGATCAATGAAAGCAAGCTCGATCGCGCCGTCACCGTCCAGATCGGCCGCGCCGATTGGCGCCAGCCAACGGAAGGGTTGCCCGATCGCCGGGGTTTGCGCCAGTTTGCCGGCCGGTCCATAGACTGCCAGCGCGGCCCCCGCGCGTATGTCGGTTTCAATCACGACGATTTCGGGTGCCCCGTCACCGGTCACATCCCACAAACGTGGTTGCCAGTCTTCGAAAACATGTGTGTCAGGCAGCGTAATGTGATACTGACGCCCATCCGCCACAAACCCCAAGCGCGACCATTCCGCATGATCACCCAATACACCATGGGCATAACGGTCGCTTGGGGTGTCAAACCACGCTTGCGACACTGTCTGTGCCCCCGCCATTGCAGGCCAGCAAGCAAGGGCAAGGGCGCAAAGACGCATCAGATTTGTTTGACGGGCATTTGCACGCGCAACCCGTCAAGTTCATCAGTGACCTTGATCTGGCAGGTCAGGCGTGACCTGACCGGGTCCGGTTCATACGCGAAATCAAGCATATCTGCTTCCATCGCATCCTTGGCGGGCAGTTTATCGACCCAGCTGGGATCCACATAGACATGGCAGGTCGAACAAGCGCAGGCACCGCCACAGTCTGCTTCGATGCCGGGAATCCCGTTGTCGCGGGCGCCTTCCATCACGGTCAGCCCCGTGGCGACATCAACAACGTGTTCCTTACCGCCATGTTCAACGTAGGTAATCTTAGCCATTCAAATTATTCCCTCGGATTTTTTCGACGTTGCGCGTTATTTAGTGCAGCACCTCAGGTTCTGCCAGTCCCATTCCGAAATGGTTTCCCGATCCACAGACCCGAGTCACCGGCCCGCTATTTGATCCTTGAAACTGATGTTGGCGCTATCATCCGTGCGGAATACCGCACACACCCTGCGTGACCAGTATATTTTTTTCTTATTTTATTATTATTTTCAATTATTTGTCCGCATTTTGTCGATAGCCCTTGTTCTTGTCAGGACACCCATGTTTCTTTTTCCTGTCAGCGCAGAAAACTGGGCGACACCAAAACGACAATGGGAGGAGACATCATGAACGTCCTGAAAGCCGCCGTCGCGGCAACTTTTGTGTTGGCGGCTCCGGCTGCGCAAGCCGAAGAAGCAAACTATATTCTGGCAACCGCATCAACGGGGGGCACCTATTATCCAGTGGGCGTCGCACTTTCAACCTTGGTAAAGGTGAAACTGGAACCCAGCGAAGGCATCGGCATGTCCGCAATCAGTTCCGCCGGATCAGGAGAGAACGTCCGGCTGCTGCGCGAAGGCGAGGCACAGTTTGCCATTTTGCAAGGGCTTTATGGTTATTACGCGGCCAGCGGCACTGGCCCGCTGGAACAGGCAGGCCCGCAAGACCATCTGCGATCTGTCAGTATGCTTTGGCAGAACGTAGAACAATTCGTCATTTCATCTGATGCCGCCACCACCGGCACAATGTCTGACCTCGTTGCGCTCAAGGGCGCGGCAATGGCGTTTGGCGCACAGAACTCTGGCACGATCGGGTCCAACGGTGCCCTGCTGGAAGGGCTGGGGGTTGATATCAATACCGACTACGAACTTGTTTATGGCGGCTATGGCCCGGCGGCGGATGCCCTGCAAAACGGGCAGGTCAAAGGGTTGGGTGCCCCCGCAGGTGTGCCAACCGGTGCCATCGCGCAATTGATGGCCTCTGCCGGTGACAGCGTGACGCTTTTGTCATTTACCGAGGAACAGCGGATCGCTGCCGACAATGGCCGCGACTTGTGGACGCCTTACCTGATCCCGGCAGGCACCTATCCGGGCCAAACCGCCGATGTGATGACCGTCGCACAGCCAAACTTCCTGGCCACGAACGCTGATATCCCAGAAGAAAATGTCTATCTGATTACCAAGGCGATTTTTGAAAACCTGCCATTCTTGCAGGCCATTCACCCCGCCACCAAGGTGATGGCAATCGAATCCGCCATTGCAGGTTTGCCGCTGCCGCTGCACCCCGGCGCGCTGCGCTATTATCAGGAAGTCGGAATTGATGTCCCCGCGCGCCTGATCGCCGACTAAGCTGACATGCGGCCCATGGATTTGCTGTGGGCCGCATTTGCCAAGGGGTTTCCACCATGTCCGAAGAACGCCCGTCCGAGGGACTGATCCTCCGCGAATTCAACCGGCTGCCCAATCTCGCCCTGACGATCATTTGCCTGATGATCGCTGTCGGGCACATCTATGTGGCCTTCGACCCGATCATTTCGGAATTTCAGCGCAACGCTTATCACTTTGCCGGTTTCGCCTTTCTGGCAGCTCTGCTGTATCCGTTGGTCAGGGGTCGCACACGCAGCCGTGCGATGCTGGCATTTGACCTGACACTGGGATGCGTGATTGCGGCTGCCGCCATTTACCTGCCTGCCGCCGAAAACGCGATTTATGACCGCGGGGTGAAACTGGCCCCGCTGGATTGGGCCGCGGCCATCGCTTGCGTTCTTGGCGCAATCGAACTGACGCGCCGCCTGACCGGCTGGATCATACCGGGGCTGATCATCATATCGCTGAGCTATATCGGGTTTTGGGGCAAATATGTCGGAGGTGTTTTCAGCTTTCCCGGCCTGCGATGGGAAACGATCGCGTTTCGGTCGATTTATGGCGATGATGCCATGTTCGGCACAATTGCGCGAATTTCATCGACCTACGTTTTTCTATTCATCATTTTCGGGGCGTTCCTGCTGCGCTCTGGTGCGGGGGATTTCGTCATCAACCTTGCCCGTGCTGTCGCGGGGCGCATGGTCGGCGGGCCGGGTATTGTCGCGGTCATCGCAAGCGGGTTGACAGGCACGATTTCCGGGTCAGCCGTGGCGAACACGGCGTCCACCGGGGTCATCACCATTCCGCTGATGAAAAAGGCAGGCTTCCCCCCTAAATTCGCAGGCGGGGTCGAGGCCGCATCATCAACCGGTGGCCAGCTCATGCCGCCGATCATGGGTGCGGGGGCCTTTGTGATGGCCAGTTTTACCCAGATACCCTATGAAACCATCGTTGCCGTCGCAGCCCTGCCTGCGCTGCTGTATTTCCTTTCGGTCATGTTTTTCGTGCGGATCGAGGCGCGCCGCCTTGGCCTGCCCCCGATGGACGATAACGGCGAAACCCTGCGGTCGGCCTTTGTCAAAGGTGGCGCAAGCTTTATGCTGCCCATCGGCGGGTTGATCGGCTTGTTGGTGTCAGGGTTTACGCCTGCCTATGCTGCCGTATTCGGTATTCTGGCTGTCATCGTATCAAGCTGGCTGACCACCACGCCAATGGGCCCCAAGGCCGTCGTCGAGGCGCTGGTGATGGGCACGAAGGGTATGATCATGACGGCCGTGCTTTTGTGTTCGGTCGGTCTGGTGGTCAACGTGATCGCCACTGCGGGCATCGGCAATATATTTAGCCTGATGATCGCTGACTGGGCCGGTGGCAACCTGTTTATCGCAATCGTGCTGATCGCTCTGGCCAGCCTTGTGCTGGGGATGGGGCTGCCGGTGACGGCGGCCTATATCGTGTTGGCGACCCTGTCCGCACCGGCTTTGGCCGGAATGATCGCGGACCGTTTTGTCATTGATGCATTGGCCAGCGGCACCCTTCCCGATGCGGCCCGTGCGATTTTGATGTTTGGTTTGCCCGATCCTTCGGTCTTGGCCGGGCCATTGACCACCACCGAAGCGGGGGCCATCATCAAAAGCCTGCCCCTGGAAATTGCCGCACCCCTGCGCGACATGGTGGTTCCCGCGCAGGTGATGATAGCCGCCGTGCTTTCGGCGCATATGATCATCTTTTGGCTGTCACAGGACAGTAACGTCACACCACCCGTCGCATTGGCCGCCTTTACCGCCGCCGCGATAGCCAAGGCACCTGCCATGGCCACGGGATTCGCCAGTTGGAAGCTGGCCAAGGGGTTGTATATCGTGCCGATGATGATGGCCTACACGCCGTTTCTGTCAGGCGACTGGGGGGTGATGCTGGTGATCTTCAGCTTTGGCGTTGTCGGCATTTATGCGCTCGCCTCGGCGATGCAGGGCTGTATGGAACGACCGATTGGTCCAGTGTCAAGGATTGTTCTGGGGGTCGCCGGACTGGCCTGCATCTGGCCCGGTGCGCTGCTGCTGCATTTGGGTGCAGCCGCGGCCGTGATCGGTCTGTTGGTCTGGAACCTGCGCCAGCCAGAGGTCAGACAGGCAGACCTGGCCTGATCGCATAAAAAAAGCGGCCCAAGATGGGCCGCTTGTTATTTTTGAAGGGTTGCTCAGTCTTCCAGAACCAGCGCCACAAAGCGTGGGTCGCCCCCGCGCCGCACCAACAGCAGGATTGACCGCCGCCCGGCTTCTGTCGCAACCGCGATCTGATCTTGCAGATCAATGACCGAAGCAACGGGTTTCTGTCCGGCTTCAGTAATCACATCGCCCTGCAACAACCCCTTGGAGGCGGCATCGCTTTCAGGATTGATTGCCGTGATAACCAGCCCTGTTTCAGTCGTCAAAGAATATTGCTCGGCCAGTTCAGGGGTGATTTCCGATAGGGTCAGCCCCATGATTTCAGCTTCTTCAGGTTCTTCTTGCTGATCGCTCGACGCAGGGAACGCGACAGCTTCGGATGTTTCACGCCGTCCCAGAACGACGGTCAGTTCGACCATACGCCCGTCACGCAGCACACTGACCGGCACTGATTTACCAACCGGTGAATTGCCCACGATACGGACCAATTCGCGGGTGTCTTCGATCGCGACAGCATCAAAATTCACGATCACATCGCCCGACATCATGCCGGCATCTTCGGCCGGGCCAGCAGGCACATCCGTGACCAGCGCACCGCGCGCCAGATCCAGCCCGTCGATGGCATCCACCATGTCCGGTGTCACATCCTGAATGCGCACGCCCAGCCAGCCGCGCCGGGTTTCACCAAATTCGATCAACTGGTCCACAACATTGGACACGACAGCAGATGACATCGCAAAGCCGATCCCGATCGACCCGCCATTGGGCGACAAGATGGCCGTGTTCACACCGATCACGTCGCCGTCCATGTTGAACAGCGGCCCGCCAGAGTTTCCCCGGTTGATCGCTGCATCTGTCTGGATGTAATCGTCATAGGTTCCCGACAAGGCCCTGTTGCGCGCCGACACGATACCGGCCGACACAGAAAACCCCTGCCCCAACGGGTTGCCCATCGCCATCACCCAGTCACCGACCCGCGCACCTGCCGCATTGCTGTCACCGAATTGCACAAACGGCAGATTTTCAGCATCCACCTTCAAGACAGCGATATCTGTGTTGGGGTCCGTGCCGATCAATGTGGCAGGCATTTCTTCGCCCGAGAAGAATTCGATCTGGATTTCGTCAGCACCTTCAATCACGTGGTTGTTCGTGACGATAAACCCGTCTGCCGAGATCACGAAACCTGACCCTAGTGCAGATGACCGCCGCGGGGCACCATCTGGGCGGCCACGGTCAAGATCGTTGAAGAAATCTTCGAATGGGGATCCTTCAGGAACGATCCCGCGTGGCATGGTGCGGCCGGCAACCATTGTGCTGGTCGTGATGTTCACCACCGATGGGCTGACCTTTTGTGCAAGATCGGCAAAGGTATTCGGGCGGTTTTGCGCGGTGGCCGCCGTCACCTGGGCCAACAGCAGCGCGAGCGCAACCGCCAACACCGAAAAAAGCGCGGTCAACACGCGCCGGGCCTGTGCCTGATTTTGCTGAATTGCGATTGCCGTTTGTTTCACAGGCTGTCTCCTTGTGGGGTTGGAATGCCCATGACAATATGGGCGCCGATGATCTGTCTTTAGATATTTAGGGCAAGACGGACAGAACACAAACCCTATCACCGCCCTGTGAAGTCATTGCCATGCCCCCAAACGGGAAAGGGCCAGCGCAATGGCTGGCCCTTTGGTGGCTTCTGAACAGATCAGCGCGTTGCCGCACTACCCTGATCTGACTTCAAATAATTGAAGAATTCATTATCAGGTGACAAAACCATCGTTGTATTGCCGGCCTGTAGCGCCCGTTGATAGGCCGTCATGGACCGATAGAATTCAAAGAATTCCGGATCTGCCCCGAAGGCCTCTGCGAAAATTTCGTTCCGCAGCGCATCGGCTTCACCCTGAACGATCTGACTTTCGCGTTCCGCGTCGGAAACCAGTTCGATCACTGTCCGGTCGGCCTGTGCCTCGATCCGTTGCGCGGCTTCACGACCACGCGCGATTTCGTCGGCGGCTTCACGTTCACGTTCAGCTTTCATCCGTTCGTATGTTGCGTTCAGGTTGGCCTCGGGGAGGTCTGTCCGTTTCAGGCGCACATCAAGAACCTGCAATCCAAGCGCGGATGCCTGTGCGATTGCGCTGTTTCGAATGCGCAACATCAAAGCCGCACGATCCACAGACAAGATATCGTTAGATGATACCGACCCCAACACCTCTCGGGTGCCGGCGCGCAGAATGCTGTCCAACCGCTGGGACGCGGCGGGCAAACCACCCGCACCCACGGCGCGGCGGAACTGTTCTACATCCACGATCCGGTAACGCGCAAAGGCGTCAACGACAAGCCGGCGGTCATCGGCTGGCGTGACCTCGATCGGGTCAAGATCCCGGCTCAGGATGCGGTCATCGTATTTTACAACCTCCTGTATCAGCGGTATCTTGAAGCTGAGACCGGGGTCTTCCTTGACGCGGACAATCTGGCCGAATTGCAGCACCAGAGCCTTTTCACGTTCATCGACAATGAAAATGGACGATACTGCAACGACCAAAACGACAACGATTGCGGGGATAATAAGAGCTGTTTTCCGCATTAGTTTGACCCTCCTGTCGTAGCAGTGGTGCGGCGCATTTCATTCAGTGGCAGATAAGGCACAACACCCTGGCTGCCGCCTGCGTTATCATCCATCAGGATGATCTCGACATCGCGCAACACACCTTCCATTGTCTCCAGGTACAAACGCTTGCGCGTCACTTCCGGTGCTTTCTGGTATTCTGACAATACAGCCGAGAAACGGCTTGCTTCACCCTGTGCTTCGTTCACGACGCGGGCGCGATAACCTTCGGCCTCTTCCAGAATTTGTGCCGCACTACCGCGGGCCTCTGCGACGACACGGTTGGCATAGGCGTCGGCGACGTTCTGCACGCGGTCACGCTCTTGTCGGGCGTCCTGCACCCGGCGGAAAGATGCAATCACGGGATCCGGCGGGTCGGCCTTGTCAAAGTTGATCCGCACGACGTTCACACCTGAATTGTAGCTGTCCAGCGAAGACTGGATATCATCGCGCAAACGGTCCGCGATGGCACCCCGGTCCCGGTTCAGGATCGGCGCCAGTTCGGACTGCGAAATGATTTCCCGCATGGCTGATTCAGACACCGCAGCAATGGTTTGTGGCGGATCTGACAGGCTGAACAGGAACATCTGCGGGTCAATAATGTTCCAGACGACCTGGAATTCGATATCAACGATGTTTTCGTCACCCGTCAACATGAGCCCGGTTTCCTGGCGCATGCGGTTTGTGCCGATTTCGATGTTGCGTTCGGTTGAAACTGCCACAACTTCGCGCGTCACAACCGGCCATGGTGCAAAATTAAGACCTGGCTCTCCGGTTTTGTAATAAGAGCCAAGAAACAGCTCGACTGACTTTTCCTCAGGTTTGACGGTGTAAAAGGACGCAAAAAGCCAAAGCGCGACAATCGCGACCAGCCCAAGCCCGATCGACCCGCGCGTCAGTTGCGGCCCGGGGCCACCATCGCCACCCGGTCCGCCCGCGCCGCCCCGGCCCCCGCCGCCCATCAGAACACGCAATTGTTCGCGGCCTTTGTTTACCAGGTCATCAATTTCAGGAATATTCGGTCCGTCGTTGCCGGGTCTGCGGCCACCACGGTTACGGTCATCGTCACCGCCGCCTGACCCATTATTTCCGCCACCCCCCCAGGGGCCTCCAGTATTTCCTGCCATGTTCTTACTATTCTTCCCTTTTCATCGGTCCGGCCTTTAAGGCCTCTGTGTTGTGTCATGTGTGGTCTTTGCCCACGAAATCAAGCGCTGCGCACCGGATCCTTCATGGTAACAAGTTCTTCGGCCATCGTCGGATGGACAGCAACGGTGCGATCAAAGTCTTCCTTGGTCGCCCCCATCTTGACCGCAATACCCGCCAACTGAATCATCTCGCCCGCATGATCTGCGACGATATGACAGCCCAGCACCTTGCGGGTTGCCTTGCTGACGACAAGTTTCATCAGCACCCGGTCGCTGCGCCCGGAAAAGGCATGGTTCATGGGCTTGAAAGACGTGCAATAGATATCAACCGGTTCCATTGCTCTGGCGTCTTCTTCTGACAAACCCACCGTACCAAATTCGGGTTGCGTGAAAATGGCCGACGGGATCAGGTCGTGATCAACCGGCGTTGGGTTACCCTTGAACACCGTTTCAACAAAGGCCATCGCTTCACGGATGGCCACGGGGGTCAGCTGCACCCGGTTCGTCACATCGCCGATGGCATAGATAGACGGCACCTTGGTCTGGCTAAAGGTGTCGACGATAATTTCACCACTGCGGCCAAGCGCGACCCCGGCGGCTTCGAGCCCCATTCCTTCGGTATTGGGCGCACGTCCGGTCGCGAACATCACTTGGTCAAACACCTGTTCGATCCCGTTGGTGGCCTTGACCCATATGCCACGGCCACCCCCGCCAGAGGCCACGGTCGCCGGTTTTCCCTGTTCCATCGGGGTGCCCATGGAATCGGAAAAATCGGCATCCTTGGCGGCGCGGATATCAACGATATTCGTGCCAAGATGCAGGTCCACACCCTTTGCGCGCATCCCTTCGGCAACAAGACCGCGGGCCTCTTCGTCAAAGCCGCGCAGGATTTGCGCACCGCGATAGAATTGCGTCACAGCCACGCCCAGACCGTTGAGAATTCCCGCAAATTCCGACGCGATATAACCGCCGCCAATAATCAGGATGGATTTGGGCATATCTTCAAGATTGAAAATCTCGTTCGAGGTGATGCCCAGTTCAGCACCCTGAATGTCCGGCAGGACCGGCCGCCCGCCCGTGGCGATCAGAATATGTTTCGCGGTCACGTCCCGCCCGTCGCCCAGCGCAATGGTGTGCGGGTCTTTGAGCGTGGCACGACAATCGAAAATTGCCACATCGGACCCATCCAGCAACTTGCGATAGACGCTTTCCAGCCGGTCCAGTTCACGGTGCAGGTGGCTGCGGAATTTCGACCAGTCAAACGGCCCATCTGTCACATCCCAGCCATAGGCGCGGGCATCCTTAAACATTTCCGAATAACCTGACGCATAAACCATCAGTTTTTTTGGCACACAGCCCCGGATCACACACGTGCCGCCCATACGGAACTCTTCCGCCAGCCCCACTTTGGCACCGGTTGCCGCAGCAGTCCGCGCGGCGCGCACCCCGCCAGAACCGCCGCCAATAACAAAAAGGTCGTAGTCAAATGCCATGGTCTGGCTCCCTCGCGTGTTTTGGTCGATCAATCGGCAATGTCGAAAAAGATGTTGTCATCATCGCGGACGTCAAAGCGCAGTTCCTGATGGCTGTCATTGGTCAGGTCGGTCACTTCTACGCGACCATCCCCGTAACCAAGGATCACAACGTCGCAAATATCTATGAACAGGCCATTCTCGACCACTCCGGGGATCTGGTTCAAGATCAGGCTCAACTGGCGCGGATTGCCAATGCGCCTGAGATGCAGGTCAAAGATGAAATTGCCTTCGTCACTGATGAAAGGCATATCACCCGCCATCCGCTGGGTCACATCGCGGCCCAGAACATCCATGCCGATCAACGTTTCTTCGATCAGGGCCTGGGTCGTTTTTGCCCCGAACGGGATCACTTCGAGCGGTAACGGGAATGAACCCAGCGTATCCACCTTTTTGCTGGCATCAGCGATCACGATCATCTGATCGCTGGCTGTCGCCACGATCTTTTCCTGCAAATGTGCGCCACCGCCGCCCTTGATCAGGCACAGATCCGCATCAAATTCATCCGTTCCGTCAATGGTCACGTCCAGCCAGCGCGCTTCATCCAGCGTGATCACATCGATACCAACTTCACGGGCCAGTTGCGCGGTCCTGCTGGAGGTCGGCACAGCCTTGATCTGCAAGCCTTCATCGCGCACCATCTCGCCAAGACAGCGGACCAGCCAAGACGCAGTTGACCCTGTCCCCAGACCAACCTTCATGCCGGATTTCACATACTCTGTCGCCTGCTTGGCGGCGATGAATTTCGCTTTTTCAATGGGTGACAATTCACTGGTCATGGTCTTTCTCCAACGCTTCTTGCCGACGTTATATCAATTTCCGCCGCAGGTGCGAGACCTCAAATGCGCGCCGCACGCACCCGGAACCGCGTTTTTGAAGGCAAAGGTCGCATTTGGACGGATTGTCCGGCGCGGCTGGGCTAGGGTTGGAGGATGACAAAGCCCCTGATCTTGCATTACGCGCCCGACAACGCCTCGTTTTGTGTGCGTCTTGCCTTGGAAGAATTGCACCTGCCCTACCGCACGGTTCTGGTGGATCGGGCAACAGGCGGCCAGAAATCTGCCGACTTTCTGACGTTGAACCCCAACGGGCTGATCCCCGTGCTGGAAACGCCGCATGGGCCGTTGTTTGAAACCGGTGCAATCCTTTTGTGGCTGGCCGATAGGTCTGGCATCTTGATGCCACCGCCGCTTGATCCCGCGCGCGGGCCTGCGCTGCAATGGCTGATCTGGCTGGCGAACACGCTGCATCCCACACAGCGGATGCTGTTTTATCCCGATCAATACACTGCCACCGCCCCAGAGGCGCTGCGCACACGGACACGCACGCGCCTGACCGCCCTGTTTGATCTTCTGGAAAGCGCAAGCCAGGCTGACTGGCTAGACACAGAGGCGCCATCGGCGCAGGGCTGTTATCTTGGCCCGCTGTTGCGCTGGCCCGCGCTTTATGGCGGGCAGACAGACTGGTTTGACCTGCGCCGCTGGCCGCGCCTGATGCGCTTTGCCCAAAGCTATGAGGCACGACCGGCTGCCCGGCGCGCCTCTGATGCCGAAGGGCTTGGCCCACAACCGTTTTCCGCCCCTCTGCCCTGCCATCCCCCGGAAGGAAGTGCCGTCTGATGTTTCTTTCTGTCTTTGATATGTTCAAGGTGGGCGTCGGCCCGTCATCTTCGCACACCATTGGGCCAATGGTGGCGGCGGCGCGTTTTCTTGACCATCTGCGCGCGCAGCCCTTTGGCGTGGCGGGCGTGCGAGCGTCGCTGCATGGCAGTCTGGCCTTTACCGGCGTCGGCCACGCCACCGACCGGGCCGTGATCCTTGGTCTGGCGGGACTGCGCGCCGAAGACTACGACGCCATAAAGGCCGCGGCGGAACTGGCCCGCATCAACGCCGAACACACCGTTTTGCCGTCAGGGCTTGGCCCGCTGCGTTTCCACCCCAAGGATGATCTGCTGTTTGATTACGGCCCCGCCCTGCCCGGCCATCCCAATGGGTTGATCCTGCGTGGCGTAGACGCCCAGGGTGATGTGATCACGCAAGTGACCTATTATTCCATCGGTGGCGGCTTTGTTCTGACGGACACAGAACTGGCCACAGGCGAAGACACCGATACCGGCCCGGCCGTCCCTTATCCCTTTCAAACGGGGCAGCAGATGCTGGATATGGCCGCGGCCAGCGGCAAAAGCATCGCAGCGATGAAACGCGCCAATGAACTGTCGCGCATGCCCAGCGCCGATCTGGACAGGGGGCTGCTGCGGATATGGGAGGTGATGAACACCTGCATCGACCGTGGCCTGAAGACCGACGGCATTTTGCCCGGCGGATTGCAAGTGCGCCGGCGCGCGAAAGGGATTTACGATGCGCTGCTGGCCGAACGCGGCGTGAACCTGTCTGCGCCCCACACGATCAACGACTGGATGTCCACCTATGCTATGGCGGTAAACGAAGAAAACGCCGCCGGTGGGCAGGTCGTCACCGCGCCAACAAACGGCGCGGCAGGCGTGGTGCCTGCGACGATCCGCTATTGGCTGGATCATGTGCCGGGGGCCAGTGCATCGCGGGTGCCGGAATTCCTACTGACGGCAGCGGCGATTGGCGGGCTGATCAAGTTCAACGCCTCGATTTCCGGTGCCGAATGCGGCTGCCAGGCCGAGGTGGGCAGTGCCGCCGCCATGGCCGCCGCCGGTCTGGCCGCGGTGCTGGGCGGCACGGTCGAACAGATCGAAAATGCCGCTGAAATCGCGTTGGAACATCATCTTGGCATGACATGCGATCCGGTGCGCGGCTTGGTGCAGGTACCCTGCATCGAACGCAATGGCCTGGGTGCGATCAAGGCGGTTTCTGCGGCCTCGCTGGCGCTGCGCGGCGATGGCAAGCATCTGGTTTCGCTGGATGTAGCGGTGGAAACCATGCGCCAGACAGGCGCGGATATGTCCGAAAAATACAAGGAAACCGCATTGGGCGGGCTGGCCGTGAACGTGCCGAATTGCTAGGGCCTGTTACGCACCGTGTTCAGGCGCGATCTGCACCGATGGCGCGCAAGACCTCCGCCAGATGCGCCCGTGGCAACGTGATCAGCACCGGACCCTGCGCTGAAATTTCGACGTGCTGCTCTGCCACTGCATTTGACGCGCTGGTCATCCCCGCAGGCTGCATCTGCGCCCGGTTCAACGGCCACCGCAGACCTGTTGCCGTGACAACCGTATCGGCCAGCGGCATCAGCGAAATGCGGCTGCCTAGCGGCAAGTCCAGCCTGACCGGCGATTGCGGCGCGACAAAACTGGCATCACTGCCATCCAGCAAGACAACCGAACGGTGCGCATGCCGTGCCAGAACATTCAGCACAGCCAGCGCATGATCCATGCGCCCGCCCGTAAACCCCAAGGCAAGCACACAGGCGGCGCCAATGCGTGTTAATGCCTTTTCAAAATCCGTCGTTTCCTGTTCGCCAATGCGGTGCAGGCGATCCTTGAATGCGCGCTGCGCCCGGTCGGTGATGCTGTCCATGTCGCCGATCACCGCCGCCGGAATCAGCCCCGCAGCAAGAAGATGATCTGCCCCCCCATCAGCGGCAACGATATCTGTGATCAATGGCAAAAGCTGTTTTATTTCAGTAACTTCTACCTTGGCCCCGCCGATCAAACCAATGACACCGGAGCTGGAAACAATATGTTCATTTGACATTAATTTGACCCCAATTCACAAACATTCCCCAAAACGGTCACAAAATGATCCCGAATGGAACGTCTTACTGGTACCGGGTCTGGTTCAGGTTAGGCCTTGGAATTAAAGCCGACAACAGTGGAAAGCAATGACCTCATGAGCGACACGCATCAAATTCTGGACGTCAGCTATGGCACCTTTTCTTGCCGGCTGGAAGGTTTCGATGATTCTGTGGAAACAATGAAAACCGTCGTCACATTCTTTCATCAGCTTGCCGGTCACGACCGTTTTATGGACATGGCCCCGCAGGCCCCTGACCTTGACGCCTTGGCTGAGATGACCGCCCGGAAAACCGGCGTATCCGTGCAAGTAGAGGCAGAAACAGATGCGCAGCGGCTTAACCTGCATGTGCGTCGTTCAGCGGCAGACAACCTGACAGAAAAGCCCGACCTGCGCATCAAGCCGTCGGTCGCACCAGACCACACCGCGCCTTTGCAGGAAACCGCCGCAGAAGATTCGGAACCGGCAGACGCGGTTGCCCCGGAATCGAACGCCAAAGCGGACGAGGCGGGTGATATCGCCCCTAAAGATGACATGTTCGACGAAGAGTATGAGGACGAAGACGCCGCGCCGGTGGTTGCGATGGTCCAGCCTGCGCTGGCCCAGACTGACATTGCGCCTGCAAAGGCCGGTCGGCCGTCGGCTGATACTGCCGAAAGCGTGGCGGCAAAGCTTCAGCGTATTCGTGCCATCGTTGGACGTGCGGCCACAACCGGAACGCACGATACCTTGGTCGAAGATTCGACCACAGACACTGACACAGATGACATAGCCCCAGCCGCCAATCCGCTGACGCAGCGGTTGGCAGAACTGGCCCAACGGCATGCAGCGCAATCGGTCATTCAGAAAAAGGCGGTTTCCGAAAGCACAGGAGCCATACGCAACGCCGCCGATGCTGAGCTACAAGAAAGCGATTCAGTCACGGAAGTTGACCACACAACTGACGATCACCCTGCGTCCGACACCGCAGATGCGCCCGCCAATGTTGCCGTTACATCGTCCGAAAATGTGCCGGACATGACTGACGACCGCATTGAGCTGAGCAAACAAGTGGCCGAAGTTGAACAGGCCATCGCGATGCGCCGCGAAATCAAGTCTAAACGCGATGAGTTGCCCGGCAACGTTGATGCGGCCATCAGCCGGATCCTGTCACAGGCCGACCAACGGCTGAACGAACCCCTGGGCCGACGCCAGCGCGATGCCTTTGCACAGCTCAAGGCGGCCGTCGCGGCAACCGAGGCCGCACGCCAGCTGGGCGACCCCGGCACCGAAGCAGAAGACCCCGGTGAAGCGTTCCGCGACGATCTGGATGCGCAAAAGGCCGAAGACGAAGAAATCGTCAAAAACGAAAGCAAGGAGGCGTCCAGCCCAAGCCCCCTGAGACTGGTTCCGTCACAGCGCGTCGATGAACCCGCGTCCAAGATTGAGCGCACGGCAGACCGATTGCGCCAGATCGCAGCCCAAAAAGACAGCGAAGACTCGCCAAACGGAGATTTTGCCGCATTTGCCGCAGATAAAGGAGCCACCGAACTTGGCGATTTGCTGGAGGCTGCCGCTGCCTACATTGCTTTTGTAGAAGGCGATGAAGAGTTTTCACGCCCGCAGGTCATGAAGAAGGTGCAAGTCGCATCGTCTGATGAAATTACGCGTGAAGACGGTTTGCGCTGCTTTGGTCAGTTGTTACGCCAAAACCGGATCGTCAAGTTGAACAACGGCCGTTTTACCGTTGCCAAGGACACGCGGTTTCGTCCGGATGAAAGATCTGTCTGAAACTGCTGGTCCTGTCAGCGCGAATGAAAAATAGGCGGGGCCACAGCCCCGCCTTTGTCATTTTAACCGCGCTGGCCTGCCCAAAATGTCAATCATTGGCATCAGGGTCGGGCTGGCCGATCCCGCGAAACACCCATTTCAGCGGAAACACCCAGCCAATCCCAAGTGCAACATAGATGAAAAACTCAATGACCTTATGAAAGCGCGCCGCCTCGCTCATCAAGGTGACGGCCAGCACGATATAGGCGGGCAGCCCCAAAACCAGAACGGCAAGCGCCAGTCGCTTGCGGGCTTTATATTCCATCGCCATCAATCTGCGAAAGGGTCGGTCACAAGAATCGTGTCTTCACGCTCGGGCGATGTGGACACCAATGCGACTGGACAATCGATCAGCTCCTCAATTCGGCGCACATATTTGATCGCCTGCGCAGGCAGATCCGCCCAGGACCGCGCGCCTTCGGTCGATTCTGACCAACCCGCAATTTCTTCGTAGATCGGCGTGCAACGGGCCTGTTGGTCAGCCGCTGTGGGCAAATAGTCCAGCGTTTTGCCGTCAAGGTCATAGCCCACGCAAATCCGCAAGGTTTCAAAACCGTCCAGCACGTCCAGTTTGGTCAAAGCGATTCCGTCGATGCCCGAAGTGGCACAGGTTTGCCGCAACAGACAGGCATCAAACCAGCCGCAGCGCCGTTTGCGGCCCGTGGTAGTCCCAAACTCGTGCCCGCGTTCACCCAACCGCTGACCATCATCATCGTGCAGTTCCGTCGGAAACGGCCCTTCGCCCACACGGGTCGTGTAGGCTTTGACGATTCCCAAAACAAAATCAATCGCCCCGGGGCCCATGCCAACACCGGTGGCCGCTTGCCCTGCGATCACGTTCGAAGAAGTCACGAACGGATATGTGCCGAAATCAATGTCCAACAGGGCGCCCTGCGCGCCTTCGAACAGGATACGCTTGCCAGCCTTGCGCTGTTCGTTCAGCACCTTCCACACCGGGGCAGCGTACTGCAAGATCTTGGGCGCGATTTCGCGCAAGCTGGCAAGCACGGAATCACGGTCGATCGCGTCCAGCCCCAAACCGCGCCGCAGCGCATCATGATGCACCAGCGCCCTGTCCAGACGCAATTCCAGCGTCGCGTCGTCGGCCAGATCAGCCACCCGGATCACGCGGCGGCCAACCTTGTCTTCATAACACGGCCCAATCCCGCGTCCCGTTGTGCCGATCTTGGCGACAGAGGACTGGCTTTCGCGGGCGCGATCCAATTCGCCGTGAAACGGCAGAATCAGCGGGGTATTTTCCGCGATC
Source organism: Yoonia sp. (assembly GCF_014859355.1). Lineage (GTDB taxonomy): Bacteria > Pseudomonadota > Alphaproteobacteria > Rhodobacterales > Rhodobacteraceae > Yoonia. Next base: position 38,920 of record NZ_JACUUJ010000012.1, read on the forward strand.
ATCAACGATTCCGGTGTAATACTGACGCCCTGCCCGCGAAGTGTTTCAATTTCACCCAGCAAGTGCCACGGGTCCAGCACCACACCGTTACCAATAACCGAAAGCTTACCCCCGCGCACCACACCCGAGGGCAGCGCGTGCAGTTTGTAAACCTTGCCGTCGATCACCAGCGTGTGGCCGGCATTGTGCCCCCCCTGAAAACGGGCGATCACATCGGCGCGTTCAGACAACCAATCTACGATCTTGCCTTTGCCTTCGTCGCCCCATTGGGCCCCAACGACCACCACATTTGCCATAAGATGTCTGTTCCTTCTGTGCTGACGGTCCCCCTATATCGTTGCGTCCGCGCTTGCGAAACAGGAAATTTGCTGCGCAGCATCAGCGGATGCGTCCCCACGAACCGCAGCCGCACCGGTTTTTTACCGCTGTGACCGGACCCAGGCGCAACACGCCCCAGATCATCGGGCAGAAACTGAGGCATATCAGGGGTTGCGGGACCGGACGGCAGCTTTTAGATACGGCTGGATCGCACCCGCGCCCTGAAAGGCAGCTTTGTATGGAAAACGTCGTTCTTATCGTCCATTTGATCCTGGCGCTTAGCCTGATCGGCACCGTTCTTTTGCAACGGTCCGAAGGTGGTGGCCTTGGCATGGGCGGCGGCGGCGGCGCAACGGGCGGGCGCCCTGCACCCACCGCGATGAGCAAATTCACATGGGCATTGGCGATTGCGTTTATTGCGACATCCATAACACTGACGCTGATTGCCGCCGAAAAATCCGCGGGAACATCAGTGGTCGATCGTCTGGGTGGCGGGTCTTCTGCGGTGGAAGGGTCTGGCGTGCCAGATCTTGGCGAAAGCTTGCTGCCACCATCAGCGGATGAAACGCCTTTGCTTCCATCTGGCGACTAAACACAATCAGTTGCACAACCGGCGCGCAAGTTAACATGATCTTGCGGCATCGGTTGCGCATCTGTGGCGAATCCGCTATATGCCAAATCCCGTGATGATGTGAATTTGACGGTTCGCCTTTCCACAAATTTTGGAATTTTTCTCGGGGGCTCCAGCCAATGGCGCGTTACATTTTCATTACCGGCGGCGTTGTGTCATCCCTCGGCAAAGGGCTTGCCTCTGCGGCTCTTGGTGCCTTGCTTCAGGCGCGCGGCTTTTCAGTGCGTCTGCGCAAGCTTGACCCCTATTTGAACGTCGATCCCGGCACCATGTCGCCCTTTGAACATGGCGAGGTGTTCGTGACCGATGACGGCGCCGAAACCGATCTGGACCTTGGCCATTACGAACGGTTCACAGGCGTGCCTGCGCGGCAAACAGATTCGGTCAGTTCCGGACGCATCTATTCCAACGTGTTGGAAAAGGAACGGCGCGGCGATTATCTGGGTAAAACCATTCAGGTCGTCCCCCATGTCACCAATGAAATCAAGGATTTCCTGAAAATCGGTGACGAAGAAGTCGATTTCATGCTGTGTGAAATCGGCGGAACCGTCGGTGATATCGAAGGCCTTCCATTCTTCGAGGCGATCCGCCAGTTCGCCCATGACAAACCGCGTGGCCAGTGTATTTTCATGCATCTGACCCTGCTGCCATATCTGGCCGCATCGGGGGAATTGAAAACCAAACCGACCCAGCACAGCGTCAAGGAACTGCAATCCATCGGGATCGCCCCCGATATCCTTGTCTGCCGGTCCGAACATCCGATCCCTGAAAAAGAGCGTGAAAAAATCGCGCTGTTTTGCAATGTGCGCAAGCAATCCGTTGTCGCCGCCTATGACCTGAAATCAATCTACGAGGCGCCGCTCGCCTATCACGAACAGGGGCTGGATCAGGCGGTGCTGGATGCCTTTGATATTTCGCCCGCGCCTGCACCGAAACTGGATGTCTGGCACGATGTCTATGACCGCATTCACAACCCCGAAGGCCATGTGAAAATCGCCATCGTCGGCAAATACACCCAGTTGGAAGACGCCTATAAGTCGATTGCCGAGGCGCTGACCCATGGTGGCATGGCCAATCGGGTCAAGGTGAAAATCGAATGGGTCGATGCGGAATTGTTCGACCGCGACGATGCCGCCCCGCATCTGGAAGGCTATCACGCGATCATCGTGCCCGGTGGTTTTGGCGAACGCGGCACCGAAGGCAAGATCAAGGCGGCACAATTCGCCCGCGAAAAGAAAATCCCCTATCTGGGGATCTGTCTGGGTATGCAGATGGCGGTGATCGAGGCGGCGCGCAATGTGGCCGGCCTGACTACCGCCGGGTCAGAGGAATTTGACCACGAGGCCGGGAAGAAACGTTTTGAACCCGTGGTCTATCACCTAAAAGAATGGGTGCAGGGCAACGAAAACGTGACGCGCAAGGCAGATGATGACAAGGGCGGCACGATGCGCCTTGGGTCGTATCACGCCACACTGGCCGAAGGATCAAAGGTCGCTGCGATCTATGGCACCACCGCCATCGACGAACGCCACCGCCACCGCTATGAGGTGGATATCAAGTATCGCGAGACGCTGGAAAAGGTCGGGCTGAAATTCTCTGGCATGTCGCCTGACGGAAAACTGCCTGAAATCGTGGAATGGGAAGACCACCCTTGGTTTATCGGCGTGCAATTCCACCCCGAGCTGAAATCGAAACCTTTTGCGCCGCATCCGCTGTTCGCGGATTTCGTGCGGGCCGCTGTGGAAACGTCGCGCTTGGTCTAAGGGGGCCGTGTGCGCAGGCGATATCGCCAGTCGTTCATGTGCTGTATAATGCGATATGATGCACCCTTGGCCTTGGTCTGATTTGTTATGACTGCACTACCAAACAAGGGGGCGGGCGATGCTTTCTTATCAACACGGCTATCACGCGGGCAATCTGGCGGATGTGCATAAGCACAGTCTGCTGGCTTGGGCGCTGGACTATATGACGCAAAAGGACAAGCCGCTGTCTTACCTGGAAACGCACGCCGGGCGGGGGCTTTATGATCTGGCCGATGCAGCCGCCACCAAGACAGGCGAAGCGGCCAAGGGGATTGTAATCGCGGCAGACTGGTTCGCCCCCGATCACCCCTATGCAAAGGTTCTGGCGCGCATCCGTGCCGCCCACGGGCCCAACGCCTACCCAGGATCGCCTCTTGTCGCCGCCGAAATCCTGCGCCCGATGGATACGATCCACCTGTCAGAATTGCACCCGCAGGAATTTGCCGGCCTTCATGCAAATATGGCCCCCTATGGCGGCATTTTCCGCCAGCGCGATGGCTGGGAAATGGCCCTGTCGCTGTGCCCGCCCGACCCGCGCCGGGGGCTTTTGCTGATTGATCCGTCATATGAAGTAAAGGCGGATTACCAGACGATCCCCGACACCATCGCCAAGATCCATCGCAAATGGGGGGTTGGGGTCATTATGCTGTGGTATCCCATCCTGACAGATGCCCCGCATCTGCCGATGATCAGCGCCCTGCGCGCCGCCATCCCTGACGCGGTCGTGCACGAGGTGCGCTTTCCCCCGGCGCGTCCCGGTCACCGCATGGTCGGATCAGGGCTTTTTGTCGTGAATCCGCCATATGGTTTTGCACAAGAAGGCGCACGGCTGGGCGCGCTCTTTCAACAGCAACTGAAGGGGGCTATGTAAGGCATATGTTTGCTGATCTTCTAAGGCGCTTGGCCGCCCCCGCTCCTGAGAAACTCCCCGATCCGGACGCTCGGCTGGCGCTTGGTGCACTTTTGGTGCGCATCGCGCGGGCGGATGGGGATTATGCGGATGTTGAAATCGCCCAGATCGACCGGTGCCTTGTCAGCCGTTACGGCCTGTCCCCTTTCGCTGCGGCAAGCCTGCGCGCAAAATGCGAGGTTCTTGAAGCCGAAGCGCCTGATACAGTGCGGTTCACCCGCGCAATCAAGGACGCCGTTGACTATGAAGACCGGGTCGCTGTGGTGGCGGCGCTTTGGGCGGTGGTGCTGGCGGATGGGGTCCGCGAGGATGAGGAGGACAGCATGATGCGGATGACCGCATCCCTGTTGGGCGTCACTGATCAGGACAGCCATAAAGCACGACTGCGCGCAATGCTGCCCAAGGCATGATCCTGCACCGAAGATTTGCAAGCGCGCGACACTTTGCACACAGACCTGCCTTGAGTGACTAAAAATCAGGCAGATGCGCGAAACAATCCATAAAAAGTGTTCAAGAGTGATTGCATCGCGCATGGAAATGGGCAGACTTGACAGAAATGCAATAAAAAGATGACACGACGTGGAATCCGACGCCCCTGTTATTGAAATCCGTGACCTGCATAAATCCTATGGCGCGCTAGAGGTCCTGAAGGGTGTTGATATCGTCGCCCCTGCAGGTCATGTGGTATCTCTTATTGGGTCTTCTGGATCGGGAAAATCGACGCTGTTACGCTGCGCCAACCTATTGGAAGACAGCCAGCAAGGGGATATTTTGTTTTGCGGTGAAGCTGTCACCTGGAAAGGCCACGGCCTGGCCCGCCGGCCGGGCGACCACGCCCAGATGATCCGTATCCGCACTCATCTGTCGATGGTGTTCCAACAGTTCAACCTTTGGGCGCATATGACCATTCTGCAAAATGTGATGGAGGCCCCTGTGACCGTGCTGAAGCGCAACCGGACAGAGGTTGAAGCCGCCGCACGGCGCTATCTGGACAAGGTCGGGATCGGCGACAAATGCGGGGCTTATCCGGCGCAATTGTCCGGTGGTCAGCAACAGCGCGCCGCTATCGCGCGCGCGCTTTGCATGGAACCAAAGGCGCTGTTGTTTGACGAACCAACCAGCGCGCTGGACCCCGAACTGGAACAAGAGGTTGTGAAAGTGATCAAGGATCTGGCCAACGAAGGCCGCACCATGATCATCGTCACCCACGACATGCGACTGGCGGCTGATGTCAGCGACCACGTCGTATTTCTGCACCAAGGCAAGATCGAAGAAGAGGGCCCACCCGCCACCCTTTTTGGCCATCCCAAAACCGACCGGCTGCGCGGATTTCTATCTGCGACCGTATCTTGATTATCATGAACCGGAGAAAACAATGAAGAAACTGATGCTAACCCCACTCGCACTGACCCTGATGGGCGGCATGGCCCTTGCCGATGCGCATAGCGTTGTCCGCATGGGCACTGAAGGTGCCTACCCTCCTTACAATTTCATCAACGACAACGGTGATGTTGACGGATTCGAGCGCGAAGTCGGCGACGAAATCTGCGCCCGTGCCGCATTGACCTGCCAATGGGTCACGAACGACTGGGACAGCATTATCCCCAACCTTGTGTCCGGCAACTACGATACGATCATTGCGGGCATGTCGATCACGGATGAACGCGCCGAGGTCATCGACTTTACGCAGGATTACTACCCGCCGACCGCTTCGGCCTATGTGGCAGCCACCGACGGCGTTGATCTGTCAGGCGGCGTGATTGCCGCACAGACGGGCACGATTCAGGCCGGTCACGTCGTGGACAGCGGTGCCAGTCTGCTGGAGTTCCCAAACCCCGAGGAAACCGTCGCCGCCGTGCGTGCGGGCGAAGTTGATGCCGTTCTGGCCGACAAGGATTTCCTTGTGCCGATCGTGGATGCGTCCGGCGGTGCCTTGATGTTTGTCGGCGATGATGTGGCACTTGGCGGTGGCATCGGCATGGGTCTGCGCAAAAGCGACCCCGCGTTGCGCGAAAAAATGGATGCCGCAATCACCGCGATGAAGGAAGACGGCACGCTGAACGCCCTTCTGATCAAGTGGTTCGGCGAAGAAACCACCACTTACTAAAAATCCTTGCGCCCCGGTCACCCGATGCCGGGGCGCGAAAACCTTTTCCCTGTCACATTTGACCTGACCCAAAGGCCCCGCCATTTTCAGTTATTGCACCGACCCAGCCACCCTTGACGGCCTGACGTGGCTGTCGTGCTACCTGACAACAGGCAAGCATATGGGAATCTATTGGGCGGTCGGCACTGTCCTATTGTTGCTGGCAATCACAGCACCGTTGGCGCTGGTCTTCGGATTTGGCGGTGCAGCGGCGGCGCGCAGCCATGTGACCCCGCTACGCTGGTTTGGCAAGACATATATCGCCATCGTGCGCGGCGTGCCGGATATTGCGTTTTTCCTGTTTTTCGTCATCGCGCTGGATCAGGGGATCGAATACCTTCGCCATCTGATCAAGTGCCCGGACTGGCCAGATGAAGTGTGGCAAGGCAGTGATTTTGTCGTTTGTCAGGCTGCCAAGATGCCTTTGGGCAATGCCCCGCAATGGGTGCATGAAACTTATGGATTTTTCATCGCGGTGTTCACCTTTGCGCTGGTCTTTGGCGCCTTTGCGGCGAATGTGCTTTATGGCGCAATGACTGCCGTGCCGCGTGGTCAGCTGGAAACTGCCGAAGCCTATGGTATGTCAAACCGCCAGACATTCTGGCGCGTTCTTGTGCCGCAAATGTGGGTCTATGCCTTGCCCGGCCTGTCAAACCTCTGGATGGTGCTGATCAAGGCCACGCCGCTTTTGTTCCTGCTGGGTGTGCAGGACATCGTCTATTGGGCGCGCGAATTGGGTGGCACCAAAACGCCGCAGTTTACGGATTACCCACACTCTGACTGGCGGATGTGGTATTTTCTTGCCCTGCTCGTCTTTTACCTCTGCTTTACAAAGGTATCCGAGATTGTGTTGGACAGGATCATGGCGCGCTTGACCAAGGGTCAAGCCACCGCCGCAGGTGAACGCCAGCGAAAGGCCACCGCATGAGTTGCTGGGAAACGGTGCTTGATTATGGTTTGCGCAGCATCGGCTATGGCGAACGACTTTTGCCGCGTAGTGATTTCACGCTGTGCCAACAATTCACACTGATCGGGTCGGGCATGATCTGGAACGTGTATTTTGGCATTGTGGCACTTTGCACCGGTTTTTTTCTGGCGACGGCTGTTGCCATGGGCAAAGCTGCACAGAACCCGTTTCTGCGTAAACCATCGGAATGGTTCATCTTTATCTTTCGCGGCTCGCCGCTGTTTATCCAGTTCTTTTTTGCATATTTCCTGTTTCTTAGCCTCAAAGGCTCCTATCCGTTTTTCAGCCCGCTGACATCGGCCTGGGCCGGTGCATTGCTGGTGCTGTTTTTGAACACCGCTGCCTATACGGGCGAAATTTTCTATGGTGCGCTGCAATCCATCCCCAAAGGCGATATCGAAGCGGCAGATGCCTATGGTCTGTCAGGCTGGTCGCGGTTCCGACGGATTATCTGGCCCACAATGCTGCGGCTGGCATGGCCTGCCTATACAAACGAAGCGATTTTCCTGTTTCATGCCACGACACTGGTTTATTTTTCCGGTTTTCCGGCGGCACAACAACGGGGTGACGCACTGTATTATGCCAGCTATTTCGCTGACAAAACCTTCAATCCGTTTGTACCCTACCCCATCCTTGCGGGCTATTTCATTTTGTTGACACTGCTCATCATAACAGGCTTCAATATGGTGAACCGCCGCCTGAACCGGCATTTGCCACAGGAGCAAAGGCGCAGACTGCGAATTCGTCCACAGGTGATCAGATGAGCTGGCTTGACGACCATCCAGAGGTGCGCAATGTGCGCTGCGGCGCGGCTGACCTGAACGGGCAGGCACGCGGCAAACGTGTTCCCCGCCGTTTCGCCGACAAGCTGGAAAAAGAAGGCACGCGGTTTCCTTTGTCGGTGCTGAACCTTGATATCTGGGGCGAAGACATAGACGATAGCCCACTGGTGTTCGAAAGCGGCGATGCCGATGGGGTGCTGCTGCCCACCGAACGCGGCTATGTGCCGATGCCGTGGCTGTCATCGCCATCCGCGATACTGCCGCTGTGGTCGTTTCACGAAGACGGCACGCCCTTTGGCGGCGATCCACGCCATGCGCTGGCCAGCGTCGTCGCGCGCTATGCCGAACGGGGGCTAACCCCGGTTGTTGCCACCGAAATGGAATTCTATCTGATCGACGACAGCGGTCGCGACATCCGCCAGCCCAAATCCCCCAGATCCGGCAAACGCCGCGCCGGGGCCGAGGTGCTGTCGCTCCGCGCGCTGGATTCGTTCGACCAGTTCTTTAACGAGCTTTACGACGCCTGCGATATCATGGACATCCCCGCCGAGGCGGCGATTTCCGAAGGCGGGATCGGCCAGTTCGAGGTGAACCTTGAACATGTGCCCGACGCGCTGAAAGCCGCCGACGATGCCTGGCTGTTCAAGATGCTGGTGCGGGGCACGGCGCGCAATCACGGTATGGCAGCCAGTTTCATGGCAAAACCCTATCCAGATTATGCAGGCAACGGGCTGCATATGCATTTTTCGGTGATCGACAGCAAAGGCAACAATGTCTTTGCCAACGACACCCACGAAGGCAGCCCGCTGCTGCACAATGCCATTGCCGGATGCCTTGCTGGCATTCCTGACCTGGCGCTGATCTTTGCACCGCACGGCAACAGCTTTGAACGCTTGGTGCCGGGCAGCCACGCGCCCACCGGCATCTGCTGGGCCTATGACAACCGCACTGCATCGGTCCGCGTGCCTGGCGGCAGTTTCCAGGCGCGGCGGATCGAACACAGGGTCGCAGGTGGTGATGTAAACCCCTATCTGTTCATCGCCGCCGTGCTGGGGTCGGCCCTTGTCGGAATCGAGGATGACATGAAACCGTCTGACCCGATCACCGGAAACGCCTACACCCAAAAACTGCCACAGGTGCCGCACAGCTGGGGTGCCGCGATTGACGCGTTCGAAGGCAGCACGCTCGCACGGCGGATTTTCAATGACGAACTGGTGGTCAACTTCGTTCGCACCAAACGACAGGAAATGCATTATTTTCAGGAACTCAGCCCTGAAGAACAGCTCGAACTTTACCTTGATACCGTGTGAGCGGGCACAGAAATTTCGCGAAATTTCTGTCTGACGGACACGCTTGCGGCAGCCAAGCAGTCAAGGTAGCCTGTGCTGAAACAAATCCACGGATCATCCATGAAAATCGGCATTCTGCAAACTGGTCACGCGCCCGACAAGCTTTTGGCGGGCTTTGGCGATTATGACGACCTGTTCAAAACGCTTCTGGCCGGGCAAGCCTTTGAGTTCGCAACCTATAACATCGTGGATATGCAATTCCCCGATGCAGTCACCGACCACAACGGATGGCTCATCACCGGTTCCAAACACGGAGCCTATGAAGATCACGCCTTCATCCCCCCGCTCGAGGACTTGATCCGCCAGATCTATAACGCCGAAATTCCGATGGTTGGTATCTGCTTTGGTCACCAGATCATCGCACAGGCGCTTGGTGGCAAGGTTGAAAAATTTGCAGGCGGTTGGGCTGTCGGGCGACAAACCTATGACTGGGACGGCCAGACCATCGCGTTGAATGCCTGGCACCAGGATCAGATAGCGGTGCGCCCTGCTGATGCCACAGTGGTTGCCAGCAACGCCTTTTGCGAAAACGCGGCACTGATCTATGGCGACCGCGCATTCACCGTGCAAGCGCATCCTGAATTCAGCGCTGAATTTCTGGCTGAACTTGCCCGGCAGCGCGGCCCCGGTGTTGTGCCTGATGCGCAGCTTGACGCAGCCCATGCCAGCGTTGGGGAACCCACCGACAACGCAAAGCTTGCCGAAAAAATCGCCGGTTTCTTCAAGGAAAGAAAACTCTTATGACCTGGACGAACCATATCCCCGAAGCCGCAAAACGTTACCTTGAAAACAACCGTCTGGACGAGGTTGAATGTGTCATCGCCGACCTGCCCGGCATTGCCCGCGGCAAGGCGGTTCCAGCCATCAAATGGGACAAGCAGACCCATTTCCACCTGCCCAATTCGATCTTTTTCCAGACCATCACCGGCGACTGGGGCGAGGCCGCCGGCCCCGATGGATTTCTGGAACCCGACATGATCCTGAAACCCGATCTGGCCACCGCCACCGCCGCCCCCTGGGCCGCAGATGGCACGCTGCAAGTGATCCATGACGCGTTTGACCAAAAGGGCAATCCGGTGCCGTTTTCGCCGCGCAACGTGCTGCGGCGCGTGGTCGATCTTTACAAGGCCGAAGGCTGGACCCCCGTCGTCGCACCGGAAATGGAATTCTACCTTGTGGGCCGCAACATTGACCCCGCCAAACCGATCGAGCCGATGATGGGCCGCACCGGGCGCCCCGCCGCAGGGCGTCAGGCCTATTCGATGTCGGCAGTGGATGACTATGGCCCGGTGATCGACGATATCTACGAATATGCCGAAATTCAGGGGATCGAGATCGACGGCATCGCGCAGGAAGGCGGCGCAGGGCAGTTGGAAATCAACCTGCGCCACGGCGACCCGATTTTGCTGGCCGATCAGGTGTTCTATTTCAAACGCCTGATCCGCGAGGCCGCGCTGAAACATGATTGCTTTGCCACCTTCATGGCCAAACCGATCGAGGGCGAGCCGGGGTCGGCCATGCATATCCACCATTCGGTGCTGGATGAAAAAGGCCGCAACATCTTTACCGGCCCGCAGGGCGGCGAAACCGATGCGTTTTTCCACTTTATCGGCGGATTGCAGGAACACATGCCCAACGTGATCGCCATGATCGCGCCTTATGTGAACAGTTTCCGCCGCTACGTGCGCGACCACGCCGCCCCGATCAATCTGGAATGGGGCCGCGACAACCGCACAACCGGTATCCGAATCCCTATTTCCGATCCGACTGCACGGCGCGTCGAAAACCGGCTGGCGGGTATGGATTGCAACCCCTATCTGGCGATCGCCGCATCGCTGGCTTGCGGCTATCTGGGCCTGCGTGACGAAATTCGCCCCGACAAACGTTGGCGCGGTGACGCCTACGAGGCCGAGGATGAAATCCCGCAGGGGCTTTACGCCGCTTTGGAGCTGTTCGACAACGCCACGGCGATTCACGACGTGATCGGCCCCGATTTCGCCCGCGTCTATTCCATCGTAAAACGGGCCGAATATAACGAATTCCTGCAAGTGATCAGCCCGTGGGAACGCGAACATCTACTGCTGAACGTCTGATCCGATGAACCCGCTTTACCGCAACGACCGCCCCGGCCAGTTCCCCAAAAGCTGGTACGCCGCAACCACCGATCTGCCGCCCGAACGCCCGCCGTTATACGGGCAGACGGTGGCGGATGTCTGCGTGATTGGCGCGGGCTTTACCGGTCTGTCAGCGGCGCTGCATCTGGCGCGCAAGGGGCTGGATGTGGTTGTGCTGGATGCGCATCGTGCGGGTTTTGGTGCCTCGGGGCGCAACGGCGGGCAGGTCGGCAGCGGCTATAACGCCAGCCAAAGCACGCTGGAAAAAAAGCTGGGGGCTGACGCCGCGCGCGCGCTTTGGGCGCTGGCCGAAGAGGCCAAGCAGGATATCCGCGACACCTGTGCGCGTGACATCCCCGAGGCGCGATACACCTCCGGCGTCGCCCATGGGTTTTACAGCGCAAAAGAGGCCCGCGAAGCCGCGACCGAAGCGCGGCATCTGGCCGACACATATGGCTATGACCAGATCGCGCAGCTTGATCCTGAAGAAATGCGCGCGCTGGTCAAATCGCCGGTCTATCAGGGCGGCGAACTGGACATGGGCGCGGGCCATATCCACCCGCTGCGCTATGCGCTGGGGCTGGCGCGACTGGCCGAGGCTGCGGGCGCGCGGCTGTTCGACCGATCAGAGGTACATCACATCGCCCATGGCGACCCCGCCGAAGTGCGCACTGACAAAGGCTGTGTCAAGGCGCGGCATGTGGTCCTTGCCGGCAATGGCTATCTGCCGAACATCGCCCGCAAGGTGAATGCCAAAGTCATGCCGATCAACAGCTTCATCTGCGCCACCGCGCCACTAGGCGACCGTGCAGCGGATGTGCTGGCGCGTGATATCGCCGTCGCGGACAGCAAATTCGTGGTGAATTACTACCGCCTTTCCGAAGACAAAAGGCTGCTGTTCGGCGGGCGCGAAAGCTATTCTATCGGTTTTCCCAGTGATATCAGCACCGCACTGGTCGCGCGGATGACGACGCTTTTCCCGCAACTTGCCGGTGTGCCGGTGGATTACGTCTGGGGCGGCACGCTGGGCATCACCATGACCCGCCTGCCCGCGATCCAATGTGTCGCGCCAAATGTGCTGTCAGGTGCAGGATTTTCGGGCCATGGTGTTGCCCTGTCCGGTTTGGCAGGCAAGGTCATGGCCGAGGCGATCGCCGGTCAAGCCGGTCGGTTTGATACGCTTGCGGGAATCAAGGTGCCCAATTTCCCCGGTGGAACCGCATTTCGTGCACCGCTGCTGACGCTGGCGATGACGTGGTATGCATTCCGTGACAGGCTTGGTATCTGACGCCGCCGCTGTTCAGGCGCAGACGACGCCGCACAGCGCCCCTGAATGATCTTGTCATCGGCCCATTGTAAGACCACATACGCCAGCTTATTCTTTCATAAACAGAAGCAAAAAGGTTGCCCGCCCATGTCTGACACATCCCCCAACAGCTGGGAAGCCCGCGCCGACGCCAGTTCCTTTTACGGCTTCACCGATCTGCCCACGGTCCATGACCGCGGTATGATCGTGGTCACCCACGGCAAAGGCCCTTATGTCTATGACACAACCGGGCGTGAATACCTTGATAGCAACTCTGGCCTGTGGAACATGGTTGCCGGATTTGACCACCCTGGCCTGATCAAGGCAGCGCAAGACCAATACGCCAGATTCCCAGGCTATCATGCGTTTTTTGGCCGGATGTCGGACCAGACCGTGATGCTGTCGGAAAAACTGGTCGAAGTATCACCGTTTGACCGGGCCAAGGTATTTTATACCAATTCCGGGTCCGAAGCGAACGACACGATGGTCAAGATGCTGTGGTTTCTGGCCAAGTCAGAGGACAAGCCGGATCGCCGCAAGATCCTCACTCGGATCAACGCCTATCACGGGGTCACGGCGGTTTCTGCATCCATGACGGGCAAGCCCTATAACAGCGTCTTTGGCCTGCCGTTGGACGGGTTTATCCACCTGTCCTGTCCGCATTACTGGCGCTATGGCAAACAAGACGAGACCGAGGCGCAATTCACTGTCCGCATGGCGCAAGAACTGGAAGACACCATTCAACGCGAAGGCCCGGATACCATTGCGGGATTCTTTGCCGAACCTGTCATGGGGGCTGGCGGCGTGATCCCCCCGTCTGCGGGGTATTTTCAGGCGATCCAGCCGATCCTGCGCAAATACGGCATACCCCTGATCGCGGATGAGGTCATCACGGGCTTTGGCCGCACCGGCAACACCTGGGGCTGTGAAACCTATGATTTCATCCCCGACGCAATCATTTCATCCAAGAACCTGACAGCCGGGTTTTTTCCGATGGGCGCGATCATCCTTGGCCCCGATCTGGCAGACAGGTTGCAGGCCGCCGCAGAAGAGATCGAGGAATTTCCCCATGGCTTCACCGCATCGGGCCATCCTGTCGGTTGCGCCATCGCACTGAAAGCCATCGACGTGGTTATGAACGAAGGATTGGCCGAAAACGTCCGCACCCTGACACCATTGTTCGAAGAAGGCATGGCGCGGCTGGCAGAAAACCCCAATATCGGCGAATGGCGCGGCAAGGGCCTGATGGGCGCGCTGGAGGCCGTGGCCGATAAGGCGACCAAACGGCCGTTTGACGGATCGTTATCGGTCAGTGAACGCATCGCCAATGCTTGCACCGATCAAGGGCTGATCTGTCGCCCGCTGGGGCAAGCCGTTGTCCTGTGCCCACCTTTCATTTTCACCCCCGCCCATATGGACGAAATGTTTGGTAAACTGGAAAAGGCATTAAAAGGCGTCTTTGCAGAGGTCGCTTAACGCGGTTTTAACCAATGTGACTGGACTGTCGCGCCGCCCAAATGGGTGGAATTATTCGTCGTGAGGTGGTGGATGTCGAACGCGAGGTCGGGACAGCAGCATTTGTCGCAGAGGTCCGCAGCAGAGGTTTTCGGCTGATCCGGACAAGGCATTACTTCATCATTGTCTGTAACAATGACCCTATCGAAATTGTCATGTAAAAGCCGGCAGATTTCTAAAAATCTGCCGGCTACACACAAAGGAATTTTGCAAAATTCCTTTGGTCTTATTTGTTCAATTTTGAAAGTTTTTCCTGCAATTCAGCAAGCTGGCTTTTGATTTCAACAAGGTCGTCCTCTTCTTTTGCCGGTCCACTGCTGCCGGGAATCATACCCCCGGTCATGGCCTTGAAGAACGCAGCTTGCTGGGCGCGCATCGCCTCGAATCCCGGCATAGCGGCCATGGGGTTAGCTTTGCCCATATTCTCCATGGCTTTGGACTGACCATCGCGTAGCATTTCGAAACTGGCTTGCAGGAATTGCGGCACAACGGACGCGGCCTGTGTTGTATAACTGCGCACCAGATCTGTCAGCACATCAACTGGCAGCACATTTTCTCCGCGGCTTTCGTGTTCAGAGATAATTTGCAACAGATATTGGCGGGTAAGATCATCGCCGGATTTAAGGTCAACAATCTGCACTTCACGGCCTTCGCGAATAAACAGAGCGATATCTTCCAACGTCACGTAATCGCTGGTTTCCGTGTTATAAAGACGCCGGCTTGCGTAACGCTTGATCAGTAGCGGTTTATTTATCTCAGCCACGTCTGTCTCTCCCCGAACATGTTGCAGTGCAGAGAAGCCTATGCCGCGTCTTTGCAAAAAGAAAGAGGCAAGCGCAGAAAACAAAAGGCGGCCCAAAATTGGACCGCCTTTCAAATCAAACCCTCAGGGAGGCAAGGGCAGATTAAAACAATTTACTTGGCAACAGTCGTGGCTTTTTTCGCAGCAGCCGTCATATCGGTCGATGCCTTCTTGGCAGCGGCGGTCATGTCTTCGGACATGTCTTTGCCTGCAGCCAGAACCAGTTCCATCGTCTGTGTCTGCACTTTTTTCGCAATTTCAGCAAATGCAGCCATATGCTCGGCGGCAGCTTCAGCAGAGGCAGATGCGAAATCGGTCATTGCCTTGGCATAATCGGCAGGCTCAGCCTTTGCTTTTGACATTGCTTCGATTTTAGCCAGCGTATCTTGTGCCCATTTTGCCGACAGTTCGGTTGACTTGCCAGCCGCGTCGATGGCAACACCGGACATTTTTTCAGCCAGCGTTGTTTGTGTTTTAAAGGTTTCTTCCATTGACTTTGTGTCGACGGGGAATGCGCCCATCATGTCCTTGAACACGGCGGTGAAGTCTTGCGTTTTAGTTGTCATAATATGCAGCCTTTCCTGGTGCGGCGCGGTTCGTAAACCGCTGTTATCTCTCACACCAATATGTATGCTGCAGTGCGGCATTTCAAGTTTTTTTTCTGCACTGCGGCATATTTTTTGCAGTGCAGCATATTGCCGAAATTTTACAGCTACTTAGAAACAACGTATGTACCCGGCGCCGGGGCAAGCACCGGATGATTTGCAGCGCCAGGTTGGCGTGCAGGGACCATTTTACCTGATTTCTTGGACAACCACGCATCCCAAAGCGGCCACCAAGACCCATCGTGCCTGTCTGCTGATTCCCGCCAATCATCGGCGCTCAACGCCAGTTCAGGGTTGGTATAGTGGCCGTATTTGTTCTTGGATGGCGGGTTCACGATGCCCGCAATATGGCCGGATTCCGACAGGATGAATGTCTTGTCCTTCGATCCCATCTTCTGAATGCCGTGATAGCTGCTTTTCCATGCGGCGATGTGATCGGTTTCGCAGGCGATGGCGATCAGGGGAACGGTCACATCCTTGATATGCACCGTCGTGCCGCAGACATCAAAACCCGTGGTGGCGAATTTATCCCGCTGGCACAGCCCGCGCAGATATTCCATCGTCATGGTGGCGGGCAGGTTCGTGCCGTCGCCGTTCCAATACAGCAGATCAAAGGCCGGGGGGGCCTTGCCCATCATGTAGCTTTTGATCGCAGGCCCATAAATCAGATCATTTGCGCGCAGATAGGAAAACGTGCGCGACATGAAAAAGGAATCCAAAATACCGTTTTCCGCCACCTCTGCGGCGATCCCGTTGACGAAATCATCTTCAAGGAACACACCCACCTCGCCCCGGTCGGAAAAATCAGTCAGCGTGGTGAAAAAGGTCGCAGCATTGACGGATGTATCCTTGCGCTGCTTCATCAGGGCCAGCGTCAGCGACAGCGTGGTGCCCGCAATGCAGTAACCCACGGCGTTCACCTTTTTCACGCCGCAAATCTTTTTCACCTCTTCAATCGCGGTCAGATAGCCGTCTTCGACGTAATGCGACATGGATGTGTCGCGATATCCCGGATCAGGATTGACCCATGACACGATGAACACAGTGTAGCCCTGATCGACCGCCCATTTAATCAGGCTGTTTTGCGGTTTCAGGTCAAGAATATAGAATTTATTGATCCACGGCGGAAAGATGATCAGCGGCGTTTCATACACTTTTTCTGTGGTCGGGGTATACTGTATCAACTCGAACAGTTTATTGCGATAAACGACGGCCCCGGGCGTGGTGGCCAGGTTTTCGCCCAGTTTGAACGCGGTTTTATCTGCCAGCGTCACCACCAGATCGCCGTTGTTTGCCTCCAGATCAGCGACCAAATTCTCCAGGCCCGTTACAAGACTTTCGCCATCGGTTTCAGCCGCCAACGCCAGCGCCTCTGGGTTGGTGGGCAGAAAATTTGTGGGGCTCAGCATATCAATCAATTGCTGACTGAAATAGCGCAGCCGCTTCTTTTCTTCAGAATCGAGTGTATCAATATCTTCGACCGCCTGCTGCACTGCGGCAACGTTGATCAAATATTGCTGTTTGATAAAATTAAAATACGGGTGGGTATCCCATAGTTCGTGCGAAAAACGCCGATCCTTGGGGGTTTCATCGTTCGGCGGTTCCAGTTTACCTTGGGCCAGCAGATGTTGCGCCGCAACATAATGCTTGACAGATTTACCCCAAAATTCCAGTTGATGTTCCAACAGTTTCGCCGGATTGTGCATCATTTCAGACAGATACCCGGTCGCCGCCTTGAGATAGAGATCCTGGCTTGGCCCCTGCAAAGCAGGTGGCACAGGGCGCGCCTGACCAAGCGCAGAAATAAGCCGTTGTGTCAGTTGTTCGACCCGTGCCAAGTTCGCTTCAAGTTTGGCAACATTCTGTTGGGAAGTGACACCGTGTTCCAAATCGTTTGTTGTCATTTTAACCTTCCTATGCATATGCTGCATGCGCAGCATATTGCCTGTGACCGCGTGACCGGAGATCTTAAATGAAGTATATGCTGACCTACGACCTGATGGAAAGTGCGCGCAACACAAACCAATGGCTTGGGGCGACAGCCCGCGCCTTTGCGTCATACCCCATGATGTCGATGGCAGCTAACCCGGCAATGGACTGGTTGAAGGCCTGGGGCGAAGTCACCGAACGCACATTTGAACGCATGGTGGTCAAACCAGACTGGAACCTGCCGCCCGTGACCTGCGAAAAGGGCCGTGACCACATGGTTGTGATCGAAACTGTCGTTTCACGGCCATTTGGCGACCTGATCCATTTCACGACCCCCGGACGCAAGCCCAGCAAACGCCGGGTGTTATTGGTGGCCCCCATGTCCGGCCACTATGCCACGCTATTGCGCAAAACTGTCATTAGCTTACTGCCCGATTGTGACGTCTATATTACGGATTGGCACAATGCCCGCGACATTCCCGTCAGCGCCGGGAAATTCGATGTTGAGGATTACACCCTTTACCTTGTGGATTTCATGCGTGAACTCGGGTCAGATCTGCATGTGATCGCTGTGTGCCAACCGGTGCCGCTCACGCTGGCCGCTACGGCCTATCTGGCCGAACAAGACCCCAACGCGCAGCCTCGGTCGCTGACCCTGATCGGCGGCCCTGTTGACCCAGAGGCGAACCACACCGAAGTCACGGATTTCGGCCGGTCGGTGACAATGGGCCAGTTGGAACAGACAATGATCCAGCGTGTTGGATTTAATTACAGCGGGGTGGGCCGTCTGGTTTACCCCGGCCTGTTGCAGCTTGCATCCTTTATTTCAATGAACCTTGAAACCCATGCAACGGCGTTTCAAAATCAGATCATCAAGGTGGCCAAGGATGAAGCCGGTGATTTTGACAAACACAATGCGTTTTACGATGAATACCTTGCCGTGATGGATATGACCGGCGAATTTTACCTTTCCACCGTAGAACGGGTTTTCAAGGGCCGCGAAATTGCCCGAAATGCCTTTGTTGTCGATGGGCACAAGGTTGATTTCGGCAAGATCACAACCGTTGCCGTGAAAATCGTAGAAGGCGAAAACGATGATATTTCAGCGCCCGGACAATGCCTTGCCGCCCTGCCCCTGCTGACGGGCCTGCCGGACGAAAAGAAAGCATCGCATCTGGAACCCGGCGCGGGGCATTACGGTATTTTTGCAGGGGCAAGCTGGCGTAACAATATCCGCCCGCTTGTCCTGAACTTTATCGACGTCAACGCGGATCCTGAAAAAAAACCCGCCAACAAGAATACTGCTGCCTGATATACGGCGCGCTGCGCAGCACGCCCCTGTCACCATCCGGTCGCCAGCACATCAGCCACCGCAGCGGTGATCAGTTGCAGGCAACGCGCGTCGGAAAAGCGGTGATCTGCCCCTTTTACCAGTGTCAGCCGCATATCCGGCCCTGTCGCATGATCCAGCAAACGCAAGGCGACAGACATATCCACATCCGCATCTGCCGTGCCTTGCAGAAACCGCACCGGAAACGGCAGCGGCAAAGGGTCACGCAGCACCAACCGGCTGCGCCCTTCGGTGATCAGACGTTTTGTGATGATGTAGGGATCACCGTATTCTGACGGCAGCGCGACCTGGCCTTTGCTTTCCAGTTTTGCCTTTTGCGCATCGGAAAACCCCGCCCACATGCTGTCTTCGGTGAAATCGGGGGCGGCGGCAATCGTGACCAGCCCGGCGATACGGTCCGGCATCGTGCGCGCCGCCAGTAGCGAAATCCATCCGCCCATCGACGACCCCACCAGCACCACAGGCCCCGCGATCAGGCCCAGCGCGGCGCAGGCATCCTGAAACCAGTCGCCAATGGCGCCATCGGTAAAGTCGCCGCCACTTTGCCCGTGGCCGGAATAGTCGAACCGCAGGAACGCGCGGCCCTGCGCGCGCGCCCAGTTTTCCAGATATACCGCCTTGGTGCCTTGCATGTCGGATTTGAACCCGCCCAGAAACACCACAGCAGGCCCTGTGCCGTCTGTCAGGTGATAGGCGATGCGCCGCCCTTGGGGTGTGACGAATGTGTCAGCCATGTTGCACCTCTTGTAGCCCGTTTGCGATCATTGCCACAGCAAAACACATCGCCGCGAAAAGGCCAATGATCACAGGCACGCTGATCGCGGCCACTGTCACTGTCCATGGTAACCGCATCAAAAACCTGATCTTTAAGGTTTTCTGTCAAGGTAAGGGACCGTGTTCATGTCACGATGAACATAAGGGGCAGCGCAAAATTATCACGTAAGCGGCGCGCGCGCTGGCCCTGTCAGCAAGACGTGCGAAGCGGGCTGTGTAGCGCGTCAGCCACTGACATATACGGCTTTTTGGGGGCGATAGAAAATCTTTTGGTCGTGCAGACGGCCCAACAATTCTTCGCCGGTGCGTTGGTCGTGTTCGATCACACGGATCGATTCAAGATGCGCGGGGTTTTCTTCGGTCAGGGCAAGACGCATCCGGCTTAATTCACGGCCACGGGCGCGCAGGGCTTCTTCGATCAGGTCAATGTCTTCAACGCTCAGGTTGAACGTGCGGTTATATGGCATGATTTTCCCCAAAATTTCGCGCGTTTCCCATCGGAAACTTATGTCGTGTTTACCACCCGATCTGTCGCAGTCAACGTATATCTGTGCATACAAATCATGCACCGGATGCACACCACTTGACCATTCGGGCGCACAGGGGCATTTAACGCCGAGACATAACCCGCAACCGGGCGTTCCGTGGGCGCCAAACCGACGAGGAGCCGTATATGGCCCAGATTTCCCTGACTTTCCCCGATGGCAACGCGCGCAGCTATGACGTGGGCATCACCGCGGCCGATGTTGCTGCCGACATTTCCCCATCATTGCGCAAAAAGGCGATCAGCGCGACGGTGAACGGCGCCCATTGGGATTTGCAATGGCCGATTGACGCGGATGCATCCATCGCCATCAACACGATGAAGGATGATGCCCCCGCGCTGGAACTGGTGCGCCACGATCTGGCGCATATCATGGCCCGCGCGGTGCAGGAAATCTGGCCCGATACCCAAGTCACAATCGGCCCCGTGATCAAGGATGGCTGGTATTACGATTTCGACCGTGCCGAACCCTTTACCCCCGAAGATCTTGGCGCCATCGAAAAGAAGATGAAGGACATCATCAACAAGCGCGATGCGGTCCGCACCGAAATCTGGGACCGCGCAAAAGCCGTGCAATATTACCAAGACCGGGGCGAACCCTATAAGGTTGAACTGATCGACAGCATCCCCGGCAATGAACCGCTGCGCATGTATTGGCACGGGGACTGGCAGGATCTGTGCCGTGGCCCGCATTTGCAGAACACCGGCCAGGTGCCCGCCGATGCCTTCAAGCTGATGTCGATCGCCGGGGCCTATTGGCGCGGTGACAGCAACCGCGCGATGCTGCAACGCATCTATGGCGTGGCCTTTCGCAACAAGGAAGACCTGCGCGCCCACCTGCACATGCTGGAAGAGGCCGCCAAGCGCGACCACCGCAAGCTGGGCCGCGAAATGGACCTGTTCCACATGCAGGAAGAAGCCCCCGGTCAGGTCTTCTGGCACCCCAATGGCTGGACGATCTACACCGAATTACAAGACTACATGCGTCGCAAACAGCGCCAGGGCGGCTATGTCGAAGTGAACACACCCCAGGTCGTGGACCGCAAGCTGTGGGAAGCATCCGGTCATTGGGAAAAATATCAGGAAAACATGTTCATCGTCGAAGTGGACGAAGACCACGCCCGCGAAAAGGCCGTGAACGCGCTGAAACCGATGAACTGCCCCTGTCATGTGCAGATTTTCAATCAGGGCCTGAAATCTTACCGCGACCTGCCGCTGCGCATGGCCGAATTCGGGTCGTGCAACCGCTATGAACCATCCGGCGCGCTGCACGGTATCATGCGGGTGCGCGGGTTTACGCAGGATGACGGGCATATTTTCTGCCGCGAGGACCAGATTGAAGCGGAAACAGCAGAATTTATCCAGTTCCTCAGCGCGGTTTACAAGGATCTGGGGTTCGAGAATTTCAGCGTGAAATTCAGCGACCGCCCCGACACCCGCGCCGGATCGGACGCGGTGTGGGACAAGGCCGAAGCCGCGCTGCTGGCCGCCACCCGCGCCGCCGGGATCGAGCCCGAACTGAACCCCGGCGAAGGCGCGTTTTACGGCCCGAAACTGGAATTTGTGCTGACCGATGCAATCGGGCGTGACTGGCAATGCGGCACGCATCAGGTGGATTTCGTGCTGCCCGAACGGCTGGATGCGGAATATGTCGGCATGGACGGAAACAAACACCGCCCCGTCATGCTGCACCGCGCCTGCCTTGGGAGTTTTGAACGTTTCATCGGCATCCTGATCGAGGAACACGCCGGGAAACTGCCGTTTTGGCTTGCCCCGCGGCAGGTTGTCGTGGCGTCGATCATTTCAGACGCGGATGATTATGTGCAAGAAGTTGTCGCCGCACTGAAGGCCGCAGGCGTGCGGGCCGAGGCGGATGTCCGCAACGAAAAGATCAACTACAAGGTTCGGGAACATTCGGTTGGCAAGGTGCCGGTCATTCTGGCGCTTGGTGCGCGCGAAGTGCAAGAACGCACCGTCACTGTGCGGCGTTTGGGCGAGAACAGGACCACTGTAACATCGTTGGAGGACATCGTGAAAAATCTGTCCAAAACCGCTACGCCACCCGACCTTTTGTAACATTCCAGCGCTGGACACTGTAATAAACCCGCCATGCCGTGCCATGGCGGGTTTATTTTTTTCAAGGAATACGCTGCCGCGACAGGCTGCCGCAGGCATTTTGACTGTCACAGAACCTCACGGGCGCGCGATACACGTGGCTGTGAATGGCCGATGAACACATAAAGCGGTTAGAGTTTCCGCATCGCCGGCTAACGGTGAACGTGAAACAATCTGAACCAAAGGATTTTCCCAATGTCCAAAGCTACCAAGACACTTGTTCTCGCCAGTGCTGTGGCCACTGCACTCGCCGGCCTGTCCACCACTGCATCTGCCGCAGGCGAAGTGAAATGCTTCGGCATTTCATTGGCTGGTCAAAACGACTGCGCTGCCGGCCCTGGCACAACTTGTGCTGGCACCTCAAGTGTGGATTATCAGGGCAACGCCTGGACGCTGGTCCCCGCAGGCACATGCGAAACCATGGAACTGCCCACTATGGCCGATGGCACCCCGCGCACCGGTGCGCTGGAAGCACTTGATCGCGATTTGCCCGCATAAAATATCGACAACAAGCGCGCAGGGCAGTCACGCCGGCCCTGCGCGTATCTTGCCAAGGACGGACACATGTTTGACGCCACCGCCCCCAGCCCGCTGCCTGCCCGCCCAGGCGTGGGATACAAGCCCCAGCATTACAGCGCCATCATGGCAAACCCGGGCCCTGTTCGGTGGCTGGAAATTCACGCCGAAAATTACATGGGCGACGGCGGGCGCCCCATTGCACAATTGCGCCAACTGGCGGAACTTTTTCCCATATCGGTGCATGGCGTGGGCCTGTCGATCGGGGGTGAGGGCGATTTGGACGCCGACCACCTTGCCCGACTGAAGCATTTGGTTGGCTGGCTGAACCCCGCCAGTTTTTCCGAACATCTGGCATGGTCTACCCACGACACCCATTTTTTCAACGACCTGCTACCGCTACCTTATAACAGCGCCACACTGTCCCGCGTCGCGACACATATTGATCAACTGCAAGAGGCATTGGGGCGGCAAATACTGTTAGAAAACCCATCCAGCTATCTGGCCTTTGCCGGCGCGACCATGTCAGAAACAGATTTCCTGCGCGACCTGACCACACGCACCGGCTGCGGCCTGCTTCTTGATGTCAACAACGTCTTTGTAAGCGCCACCAATTTGCAGACGTCACCCCAGGACTATATCGCAGATTTTCCTTTGCACGCTGTGGGCGAAATTCACCTTGGCGGACATGATGTCGATGCCGACGAAACCGGCGCACCCTTGTTGATCGACAGTCATGGCAAGCCTGTGGTGGATCCGGTCTGGTCCTTGCTCGACTTGACCTTGGCCAAAACCGGGCCAAAACCCGTGCTGATCGAATGGGACAACGACGTGCCCGAGTGGCCTGTTCTGGCATCCGAGGCCGCACGTGCCGATGCTGTTTTGGCCAGCCAATGACCGCAACGCAAGCCAGCTTTATCGCCAGCGTGCTGGACCCGCAGGCCGCCGTGCCGCAGGGGCTGCAAAACCCAGATGGCGCACCCGCGACCAAGCGGTTTGATGTCTATCGCAACAATGTGTCTGTCAGCTTGGCTGACGCGCTTGAAACCGCCTTTCCGGTTGTGCGCAAGCTTGTGGGCGATGCTTTTTTCCGCGCTATGGCCGGGGTTTACTTGCGCCAGCATCCACCCAAAACCCCCCTGATGATGTTTTACGGCGATGCGATGCCCGCTTTTCTGGGCCGGTTTACACCCGCAAGATCATTGCCTTACCTTTCCGATATTGCCGCCGTCGAACTGGCAATGCGCCACGCCTACCACGCCGCTGACGTCCCCCCCATGGATGCTGAAACGCTGGCAACGCTGGCGCCCGACGCGCTGTTGCAAACACGGTTGCGGTTTGCCCCGGCAACACAGGTCATCCCATCGGATTACCCGATTTACAGCATCTACCGCGCCAATACGGTCGCCGATGCCCCCAAACCCGTCATGCAGCCGGAAACAGTTTTGATCACGCGTCCCGATCTGGACCCGATGATTGACCCGATCAACACCGCCACCGCCCGGTGCATCACCGCACTGTTGAAGGGCCAAACATTGGGTCAGGCGATGACCGGCGTCGGGGATGATCTGGATATGGGTGGTACGCTTGGATTGCTGCTGCGCCAATCAGCTGTGACCGCGATTTATTGAAAGGCCAAACCGATGTCGATCTTATCCCATCCCTTTACGCCGGTGGCGCGACAGCTTGATGCCGTGGGTCATCACGCCCTGCCGCTTTTGGCGCGCTTGGTCTTTGCCGGGGTTCTTTTGGTCTATTACTGGAATTCAGGGCTGACCAAACTCGGAGATGGGCTGTTTGGTTTTCTGTTTCCCCGCTCGGGTGCCTATGCGCAGATTTTCCCCCAAGCGATGGAGGCCGCCGGCTATGACACCAGCCAGTTGGGCGTTTTTCACTGGGCGGTTGTGGTTGGCGGGACGGTTGCTGAATTTATTCTTCCGCTTCTGATCGTGCTTGGGCTTCTTACGCGGTTGGCGGCGGTCGGGATGATCGGGTTCATCATCGTGCAATCACTGACCGATCTTTACGGCCATGGCGGCATCGCCCACCCCGGCACGTTGGGTGCGTGGTTCGACGGTGCGCCAGATGCGCTGATACTGGATCAGCGCGCGTTCTGGGTGCTTTGTCTTTTGATCCTGGTGTTCAAAGGTGCTGGTGCGCTATCACTTGACCGTGCAATTTTCAAAAATGCGCCTTAGGTTCATCAGGTTTGCCAGCCGCAATCGCAAGCAAACCACCCAAGGCTGCAAACCCGATGGGGAACATCGTCGCAACATTGAACCCGAAAGCGGTATAGAAACAGGCTGCGGCGATCAGCATCAGGATCCCCCCCCACAGCGCGCGCGCCTTGGCCATGGCGCCACCGGCAATCGCCAGCAGTGGGGCAATGAAACTGGCAAAGCGGATGAAGCCGGGGTTTTCAAAAACGCCAAAAATCTCGCCCACCTCGGTGCGCCGTTCGGTCAATTCGGCATAGCCGTAGCCAAACATGCCAACAAAAATGCCGATCAAACCAGCGATCAGGCCAAGTGTCAGGGCTGCGTTGCGCATGGATATCTCCTTTTTGGGTCTGCCAGACTTATGATGCCTGCGTCCCTTTGCCAAGATGGTGCGCCTGCACGTCAGCCTTCCAGCCGATCGTCCAATCGTCACCATCCACAATCACAGGGCGTTTCAACAGGGTGGGATGCGCGCCCAACAGGGTTGCGGGATCGGCTGCCTTTTCCGCGTCAGACAGGCCGCGCCACGTCGTTGACGCCCGATTGATCGCCGCATCCCCAAATCGCGTCATGATCTGCGCACGGTCATCGTCAGACAGACCGTCCGCGCGCACGTCGATCACCTTTGGCCTGTGCCCCGCCGCCTGCAAAGCCTTTATTGCCTTGCGGCAAGTATCGCAGGATTTTAGTCCAAAAAAGCGCATTCAGCCCACCTATTGTGCAAAGGGTCGGCAGATCACCTGTCTGCAACCACATGTCATTTGTTTTTTGCGAAAACCGCGTATTTTTCAATAGACGATTCTGCGCCCGTAAGAACACGACCAAAAGGAGAAACCACATGCCAGAAGGCACCGTCAAATGGTTCAACACGACAAAAGGTTATGGCTTTATCGCACCGGATGATGGCGGGTCCGATATTTTTGTGCATATTTCGGCGGTCGAACAATCGGGCCTGACGGGTCTGGCCGACGAACAAAAAATCACCTTTGACCTGATCGAAGGCCGCGACGGGCGCAAAACGGCGGGAAACCTGCGAAAAGCCGGTTGAGCGTTGATCATTCGCCCCGCATACAGGCACCACAACGCGGAATAGCTGGGTCAGTGGCAAGCCGTGCGGGCGCGATTTCATCGCCACATTCAGTGCAATAGCCGTATTCGCCGCTTTCCAGACGATCAAGCGCAGCCATGATCCGTTGCCGTTCCACCGCCCTGCGACGAGCCGTAGCCTGCGCCATAGCCTGATTTTGCAATGCATCCATGCGCGACAGGCGGCCCACGGCCTGCTGGTCAAGTTCGACGGTTTTTTGCCCCGCCTGCCCTGCGGCATCTTCTGCATCAAGGGCGACAAGACGGGCATGAAGGGCGGTTTTGGGGTCAGTCATGTTGGCAAGAATAGCGCGGCGCGGACCCAGTTGCCAGTGTCGTGTGAAACGCCAAGGCCGCGCGCGGTGCCCCGCGGGTGCAAAGCCCCTTCCCCGCGGGTAAGGGTTGCGCTTTATCGGCGATGCGCGCGCACAAGCAACCCATGTTATAGCGCGTTTGTTTTACCCGATCACCCCCATGAATTCGCGCCATTCCCCCTTGCTCATCCCGCTTGTTTCCTGCGTGACCTTTTCACCCGAGAGCAAACGCTTCACACAGTCAATCGCCTTGCCCGACAACGTTGCACCTCCCATGCGGTAATCTTCGAAGGCGCCATAGGCGGCGGGCACCCAGTCGGCAACCACCTTGCAAATTTCTTCGGCATATACGCGGATTTCGTATTGGGCGTGGCTGTCGGCGCGCAGGCGCAGGAAATGGAACAGGTTGTGCAAATCGACCTTCCAATACCATTGGGTGTAGATATTGGCGGGCAGGTTCATCCGGGCCAATTCGCGGGCAAGGCCCTGCTGGCCCTCGTCCGAAATCATCTCGGCGTAGTGGTCATAGCAGCGGGCAGCGTCGCCCTTGAGGTATTCCAGCACGCGCGCGGCCTCTTCCCCCGCCAGCGCGGCGCCCCGGCCCTGGTTGTTGATGACCGATTGCGCGGCAAGGTCTTCGGGGGCGGGGATATAGAATTCGCGATCAAGGATCGAATAGCGGGCGGAATATTCGTTGACGTTCGCAGTCCGGTGCCGGATCCACTGGCGGGCGACGAAAACGGGCAGTTTGACGTGCAGTTTGATTTCGCACATTTCGAACGGGGTCGAATGCCAGTGGCGCATAAGATAGCGGATCAGGCCTTCGTCGTTCTGGACCGATTTGGTGCCGCGGCCATAGGACACCCGCGCCGCCTGACAGATCGCGGCATCGTCACCCATATAGTCGATAACGCGGATGAACCCGTGGTCCAGCACGTCGTAGGCCTTGTAAAGATGGGTCTCCATCCCTTCGGCGACGGCGCGCAGGGTGGGTTTGGGGTTGGCGCGCAGGGCGTCGATTTCGGCCTGCTGGTCGGGGGTGATGGGCATCGCTTTCTCCGGCATGGGGATGAGTCGGTAAACTATAGGCAATGGCGGGCCGTGACAAAACCATCAACATATAAATATGGTTTTGATAGCCCTATGGTTGCGCCTTGACAGCACGAAACGTTCCCACGACTTTGCCCGCATAAATCGATTGGCAAGGATAATATAATGAAGATTTTCGCTTGTGCGCTGGCCGCCGCCGTCATGCTGTCTGCATGTGATGATGTGACAGTTGCTGACGGTGGAACGGGCGGGGACACACCAGCCACACCCGCAGAGGGCGTTGAACAGGCGGTGAAAGGAACCCTTGACGGTGTCACTTTCAATGCTGCCGCTGAAACACTTTTGGTGACAGTGCGATCGCTGGACGGTGACACTGTGGCAACGGCCTATGCGCGGAACAACACCTATGATCAGGATGGCTATATCGCGTTTACCCAGCAGGATGATGCACTGGACCGGTTTTTCACCGGGATGGCCGCAACATCCGCAGACGGCACTTCGCAGGCGGTGGTTGTCATGGATGGCGGGCAGTTCAACCGTTATTTTGGCGGCGTGAACTATGCGCAAATCGGCACCTACACGGCCCCGACCAGCGGGTTGGCCAGTTATGCCGGCGATTACGTGGGGCTGTTGAATGTCGGCACACGCACCGGCACGCTGTCATCCGGTGCCAGCAACAATATTCTGCCATACCGGTCGGGTCAGGTGACGGGTGATATTTTTCTCAACGTCGATTTTGCCGACAATAAAGTGAACGGCGCGATTTATAACCGTGTCGATGTCGATAGCGTTGGTATCAACGTTGACACTGTTTTCTTGCCCGCGACGGCACTGAACGCCGACGGTTCATTTGCCG
>NZ_JACUUJ010000044.1 GCF_014859355.1 Yoonia sp.
TCCATGCCGCTTTGATCGTCTACCCCCGCTATTATGACCCCGTCACCGGCCTGCCCTGCCCGGTCGAGGTGATCGTGGACCGGTTAGAAAACAACGATATCCCCGCGCCGGGCCGGATGAACCGCTGTCTTGCGAAATTGCAAGGCGTGTTTGCCGGCTATCCGTTTTTATGGCGCTAGGCGCGCAACCAGCGGTGCATGATGTCACCGCCAACCCGCTGCACCTGATCCAGTTTGAACCGTGGTGCGGCATCCAACTTGTCCACCCCCATCGCCGCCAAGGCTGGCGTGCCTTCCGCACCAATGACACGCCCGGCGGAAAAAACCACCAAGGCATCAACCAGATCTGCTGACAAAAGCGATGCCGCCAGCATACCGCCGCCTTCGCAAAACACGCGCGTCACCCCGCGTGCGGCAAGGGCCGCCATGGCTGACGCCGGATCAACCTGCCCCGCGCGGACGTCGCAGCGCAGGCTGACCGCCCCTTTTTCTGTCCAGTCCGTGACATCCGCTTTGGCCCCATGGCATAGCCAAACCGGCACATCCCGAGCCGTCCGCGCCAATTGCGCCGTGCTGGGGATTTTCATCGCGCGCGACACCACCACCCGCACCGGTTGGCGAAAGACGCCCATGCCGCGCACGGTAAGCGCCGGATCATCCGCACGCACTGTGCCAGCGCCCACCATCACAGCATCATGGCGCGCCCGCATCAGGTGGACCGCACGTCGCGCCTCTGGCCCAGTAATCCACTGGCTTTCACCCGACGCCGTGGCAATCCGCCCATCTAAAGTGCCTGCCAGTTTCAGCGTCACATAGGGGCGATTTTCACCTATCCGCAGGAAAAATCCCGCATGATCCAGCCGCGCCTGCTGTTCCAAAACACCGGTGTCCACACAAATGCCAGCGGCGCGCAGCATCGCAATGCCACGCCCCGCCACACGCGGATCCGGGTCGGTGCTGGCAATCACGACGCGCGCCACACCGGCAGAGATCAGGGCATTGGCGCAAGGCGGCGTCTGACCGTGATGTGCGCAAGGTTCTAACGAAACATAGGCCGTGGCACCACGGGCCTGTTGCCCTGCCTGCGCCAGTGCAACAGGCTCTGCGTGGGGCCTGCCGCCATCGGCGGTGTTACCCCGTCCCACGATCCGGCCATCGCGCACAATAACACAACCCACTGCCGGGTTCGGCCAGACACGCCCCATGCCGCGGCGCCCCAAGCTTAGCGCCAGCGCCATGAAACGGGCATCCATCACGGCGTTCACTGGTCTTCTGCGGGGGCGTCCGGGCGCAATTCGCTGACAAATTTGTCAAAATCGTCAGCAGCCTGAAAATTCTTATACACGCTGGCAAAGCGTACATAGGCCACCGTATCAATCCGCGCGAGGCTTTCCATCACGATTTCACCAATCGTGCCGGACGGAATATCTGTTTCACCCAGGCTTTCCAGACGGCGGACGATACCGCTAATCATCTGATCCATGCGTTCCGGTTCCACGGGGCGTTTTTGCAGCGCGATGCGGATCGACCGTTCCAGTTTCGGGCGGTCGAAATCTTCGCGCCGGCCATTGGATTTAATCACGACCAGATCGCGCAGTTGCACCCTTTCATAGGTCGTAAACCGCCCGCCGCACGCGGGACATAGACGCCGGCGGCGGATGGCGACATGATCTTCGGCAGGGCGGCTATCTTTGACCTGAGTATCAACATTTCCACAAAATGGGCAGCGCATGGGTGGTCCTTGTTGCTGTCTTGGGGCTGGTCCCCCAGTTATCCACAGCCACTATAGGTAGACACACAGGTTTTGGGTAGGGGGCAATTTACCCCCCCACATAGAGGGGCAAATCTGCGCGCCGCACACCCCAAGATGACGGGCAAATAGCAGCTCAGCTGCGGTCCGTCACACCAAAAAGCCGGTGTCAGCCTTTAGATACCGCCGATCATGGGCGGCACGTAACAATCACCTGACCCCATCTGCAGAACCGGATCATCGGGGCCGCATTCTGCATCTGTCAGCGGATAGCGATCCGTATCTTCACAACCCGCCAGCGCCATTGCAAAAATGACACCAATGATGCGTGCTATTGTTTTCATATTAATTTTCTCTTTTCGATCATTTAGTCCAAAGAGCAGACGCCGCAATTGACACTATTCTTCCTGAATGGATTCCAGATAGTAGGCCAGCGACAGAACCTTCCCGCGTGCGTAAACTTCGCTGCCGTATATACCGGATCCTGCCAGTGTTTCTGCCTTGAACTGGCGCCCCCAGACTGGCATTTCCGAACCATGCCCCCGGATACCGGTGCGCCCGTCAATTGTCTGGATCACCGCCAGCATGGGAAACACACCATCATTGCGAACGCTTAACTGCGTCAGGTTTGGCACATCAACCGTCATATATTCCGCCAGTGGCCCCTCGCCCATACCAGCGGCACCATGGCAAGTGGCGCATGCGTCGTTATACAGCGCCTCTCCGGATTCGAGGGCGATGACATTGGTTGCGAAGATCGATCCGAACAGAATGGCCGATGTCAGAATTGGTGCAAATCGCATGGCTTTCTCCTTTGCGAAAACGCTTGGCTAAAACGGCGCACGCAAAAGGTGACAAATCACAACTCAGGCCACAGGCGCGTGCCCCACCTGCATAGCCGCGCCACGCTGACAGCGATTGATTTTGCTCAATTTCGGATAATGCCAGAGCCACCAGTCAAAAACGCCCCCGTTTCCGGGGGCGCTTGTGTTACTGGTCCAGAAAACTGCGCAGCTTGCGCGACCTGCTTGGATGCTTGAGCTTGCGCAGCGCCTTTGCTTCGATCTGGCGAATGCGTTCGCGCGTCACGCTGAACTGCTGGCCGACTTCCTCAAGTGTGTGGTCGGTGTTCATCCCGATGCCAAACCGCATCCGCAGCACACGTTCCTCGCGCGGGGTCAGGGATGCAAGCACGCGGGTCGTCGTTTCCTTCAGGTTTTCCTGAATTGCACTGTCCAACGGCAGCACGGCGTTCTTGTCTTCAATGAAATCGCCAAGCTGGCTGTCTTCCTCATCGCCGATCGGTGTTTCAAGCGATATCGGCTCCTTGGCGATTTTCATCACCTTACGGACCTTTTCCAGCGGCATTTGCAGTTTTTCTGCCAATTCCTCTGGGGTGGGTTCGCGGCCAATTTCATGTAGCATCTGGCGGCCGGTGCGCACCAGTTTATTGATGGTTTCGATCATATGCACCGGAATACGGATGGTGCGCGCCTGATCAGCAATCGAGCGTGTGATCGCCTGACGAATCCACCATGTTGCATAGGTGCTGAATTTATAGCCGCGGCGATATTCGAATTTATCCACCGCCTTCATCAGGCCGATGTTGCCTTCCTGGATCAGATCAAGGAACTGCAAACCGCGGTTGGTATATTTCTTGGCGATCGAGATCACCAGACGCAGGTTCGCCTCGACCATTTCTTTCTTGGCCTGACGCGCTTCTTTTTCGCCCTTTTGAACCTGCTGCACGATGCGGCGGAATTCCGTGATATCAACACCAACATATTGCCCCACCTGGGCCATATCGCCACGCAGCTCTTCGATTTTACCGGTCGATTTTTCCACCAGCATTTGCCAGCCGCGCCCGGACTTTTCGGCCATGTCTTCGAGCCAGTTCGGGTCCAATTCGCGCCCGCGATAAGCGTCAACAAATTCACGGCGGTTGATGCGGGCCTGATCGGCGAGTTTGACCATAGCGCTGTCAATCGCCATGATCCGGCGGTTGATCCCATAAAGCTGGTCGATCAGAGCTTCGATCCGGTTGTTATGAAGGTGCAGCGAATTCACCATCTCGACGATTTCAGACCGCAGCTTTTGGTATTTCTTTTCATCCTTGGACGAAAAAGACGAATCTTCGTTCAGGGTCGCCGACATGCGGGCATCTTGCATGTCGCTGAGCATGGCAAAGTCGCGTGCAATGACTTCCAGCGTTTCCAGCACGCGCGGTTTCAGCGCGGCCTCCATTGCGGCAAGCGACATGTTTGCCTGTTCGTCGTCTTCGTCGTCGTCATCTTTGGCAATAGGGTTGCCGTCGGCGTCAAGCTCTTCTGTTTCCGTTTTTTCGGCAGGAGCCGTGCCCGTCACCGTGGCCGCGACGACCGTTTGTTCGTCGCCTTCATCGCCCAACTGGTTTCCAAAGGTTGCTTCAAGGTCGATCACGTCGCGCAGCAAAATATCTTCAGACAGCAATTCGTCACGCCAGATCGTGATCGCTTGAAAGGTCAGAGGGCTTTCGCACAGCCCGAGAATCATCGTGTTGCGGCCCGCCTCGATCCGTTTGGCGATGGCAATTTCGCCTTCACGCGACAGCAGTTCAACGCTGCCCATTTCGCGCAGATACATGCGCACAGGGTCATCGGTGCGGTCCAGCTTTTCAGCCTCGGCCCCGCCGATGACCACATCGCGTGATCCTGCGATGGTGGCCACATCGGTGCTGCCCTGCGGCTCTTCGCTTTCTTCGGATTCTTCTTCTTCGGTGACTTGAATGCCCATTTCCGATAGCATCGACATCACATCTTCGATCTGATCCGACGATACTTGTTCGGGTGGCAGAACCGCGTTCAGCTGATCATAGGTGATATAGCCGCGTTCCCGCGCATCAGCGATCATCTTTTTGACGGCGGCCTGGCTCATGTCCAGACTGATATCCCCGTCATGGTCCGCATTTTTAAGATCGTCTGTGTCTTTCGCAGCCATTCAGGGCCCTCTCCAGCAATGATTCGTTGCCGATGTCATTCGGCCGATTCGGTCTTGGTCGAATCAAACCCGTCACCGTATGATTCGCAACCGGCATCCAGCCTTATTTTCAAACTATGTTGCGCAACTCAAGTGCCAGCCCCTCCCCCTCCCTTGCCAGAGAGGATTTGATCAAGAAGCTGGTCCAATGCATTGCGCTCTTCTCTTTTCATGCGTGTGCCATTGTCGGCAAGGTCATATTCGGCCTGATCCTCGTTATTGCCGCGCCCGGCGCGGTCCACCGCAGCAGAGGCTTGTGCCAACCGCCAAGTCACCCCTTCGTCCGCGACACCGTTCAGATCTTCTACGGCGTCTTCAATCTCGCGGGCATAGCCACGACGGGCTGCCAGCTTGGCAAATTCTTCCGCCAGACACATGCGGGCCACATCCGCGTCGCCCCGGCGGCGGATTGCGGGGCTGATGCTGACATGGTTCTGATTTATAAGCTTTTCAAGGGGGCCATCGCCCAGATCAGCGGCAATCGCGGCCCACAAGTCTGCCGCGCCCAGATGGTGCAGCAAACTTGCCTGAATGGTCCGGTGGGCAGGGTCGCGGCTCTCTAATTGCTCCAACGCGGTTTCGAACTCTAGCGCCACTTGCGGGGCAGTAATCAAGGTTGCAAGGATCACCGCTTCGCGCAGGTGGTTTTCGTCGGCAGCGCCAAGACCCAGCGCAGACATCTTGCTTGTAGCGACCGGACTGACATCGCGCCTCCACGGGTCTTGGTTGCGCCCCCACGCGCGCGCAGGGCCCTTGCGTTGCGCCGGTTTGCGGGCGCTGAACAACGCCCAGCGCATCTGTTTGATGGCCTCGCCGTAATGCCCCCGCAGCGACGGGTCGGCAATCAACTTGATCTTTTCACGCAGCGCCTTGTCCAACGCCGCCTTTCGTTCCGGGCTATCGAAAACCTTGCCCTCGGTTTCACGCCGCCACAGCAGTTGAACCAAGGGGATGGCGGCATCCAACAGCTTTTGCATCGCATCCGCGCCTTGGGATTTGATCAGATCATCGGGGTCCAATCCAGCAGGCATCAGGGCAAACCGCAACGATTTGCCAGCCTCCAGCAGCGGCAACGCAATGTCGATCAACCGCATGGCCGCCCGCAAACCGGCGGTATCCCCATCCAGCGCGATGACCGGTTCGTCCGCAATGCGCCAAAGCATGCGTAACTGGTCTTCGGTGATCGCTGTGCCAAGCGGGGCCACGGTGGCGGTAAATCCGGCCTCTGACAGGGCGATCACATCCATATACCCTTCGGCCACGACCAAAGGTTTACCCTTGCCTGCCGACTCACGTGCGGGGCCGTGATTATAAAGGCTGCGCCCTTTGTCAAACAGCGGCGTTTCAGGCGAATTGTAATATTTGGCCGGATGGTTGGGGTCCATCGCGCGGCCGCCAAACCCGATGGCCCGCCCGCGTGCATCCCGAATCGGGAACATGATCCGCCCGCGAAACCGGTCGTACAGCCCGCCGCCATAGTCTTTTTCAGCAGCAATCCCGGCGGCGACAACCAGTTTCGGGTCCACCCCCTTTCCAACCAGATGCGCCAGGGCACCACCATTCGCCGGGGCAAAACCGATTTCCCACCGCTCCTGTGCCTTTACCGACAGGCCACGCCGGGCCAGATAGTCGCGTGCGTCCGCGGCAACGGCGGTTTGCAATTGCAGGCGGTGCCACTGCACCGCCTGTTCCATCACATCAACCAGCGCCGCGCGCGCATCGGCTTTCTGTTGGGCCTGCGGATCGCGTTCAGGAACGGGCATTCCAGCTTCTGCGGCCAAGATCTTGACCGCCTCCATGAAATCCACATTTTCGGTTTCGCGGACAAAGGAAATCGCGTCGCCCTTGGCGTGACAGCCAAAGCAATAGTAAAATCCCTTGCGGTCATCGACGTGAAAACTGGCGCTTTTTTCCTGATGAAACGGACAAGGTGCCCACAGATCACCCTTGCCTTGATTGGATTTGCGGGTGTCCCACATGACTTTACGGCCAACAACCTGCCCTAGGGACAGGCGATTACGCAATTCATCAAGGAAACCGGGGGGGAGACTCATAGCGACAGTATCCGCGATTCAAAGACAAAGGCCAATCGGTTCTTGTGCAGTGTCTCAGCCCTGATCCTGCTGTTAGGCGCAAAAACGTCAAAAGGCGCCCCGTTAATGGGGGCGCCCTTTCATCGTCAGCACAAACGCTGCTTAAAATACAAGACGGAAATAATCCATTTCCAAGGAATCGCCTGTGCCATTGCCGCACAGCTTCATATCCATGTTCGATGTCCCATAGATTGTCTGACCCGAAATCAGCGAAGACCCTTCGCCGACAGCATTGGACGTGAATTCGATCGGGCCTTTTGCAAGAAACTGAGAGCCATACATTTCAATACCAGAAGCAAACTTCATCCCGCCCAGCGACGCGATGACCGCACCGCCACCGTCCTTGCAGTTATCCATTGCCCCGACCCGCAAGGCCGCAGGTGCCGAAATTGACGTCGAACTGGTCGAAGATGTCAGGATCATGACATCCTCGAATGAACTGCCGTTGATCCCGTTGCCAAAAGTCATATCGCAGTCAGAGATGATGACGACCTTGCGCATTGTCGTATTTGCGTCAATCGTCACGTTCTTGTTCTTGCAGCTGACAAGATACACTTTTCCTTCTTCCAGATCGGCAGTTTCCAACTTGTTGGCCTTTGGCAACAACTTTTCTGGTTTGGCGGCTTTGTCGACGATGTAATGAGGCAAACGCGGCGTGTCGCCGGGGACGTTTGCGTCAGGGTCGCTATAAAGCGCGATCATATGCTCGATGCGGTTCAGAATGCGCAAGTTCATCGTGCCTTCGCGCAGCGCTGCTTTCAACCCATCGTTTGTTGTAAACCCAGAGGCGGGCAGATCCAGCGTGCCCAGATCCGCCATCGACACGATTGTGCCTGCCTCAAACTGGTTGTTGTTGTTCAAGGAAACATGCGTGTTGGAGTGAATGCAAAAGCCATTTGCGAAATTGTTGTTTGAGTTCACGGCCACAATATCTTCGCCCAAAAACCCTTCGCGCAAGCAACCGGGCTGATATGTTTCGTAAACCGCACGCCGCGTAATGTCGAAAGAATCGAAACCGATCAGCTTGAACAAAAAGGTGTTCAGCGCGTTCAGGCGCCCGCGCGAGAAACTTGTTTCTGCCATCACCGCAGATGTGGATGTCGGGTCTGGGGTAAACGCACGGGTGGCGTGGTCAAATTGGCCAAACGTAATGTCGGAAATTTCGATCGATGTGCCAAACCGCGCAGGCGGGAGAGTTGCCGAAACGACCTCAATCGCCTTTTCCTTGGCCAGATCGGCCTTGGCAGGGTCATTTCCCATGTAGGACATATTATAAAGTGCCGCATGCGCGGCCTGATCTGCGGCCTTTTGCAGGTGTACTTGTGATGCAGAAATATTCATCCCGTCCACCGCGAATGCCCCAAAAATCGCCATGAAAAGGAAAAAATACAATCCTAAAATTGTCATTCCGCCGTCTTCACGGCACAGAAAATATTCTTTTGATTTCAAAAATTGCTTATGAAGTGTCATCGCTAATACCACCTTACCGTTCCAGAAAATGCTGTGCAGAAATCGGGATCATGGTGCTGCCGAATACCGGAATTGACCCGACGACCATAAAGTCAGACGCAGGCACCAAGACATCGGTTGTGACCACACCCGTTTGCAGATCAATCCGAGAGTTGATCAAGGCGTGGGTCGCGTAATTCAACAACGACGTGCGGACAAATTCCTCTGTCTCTTCCTCTGTGGTCAGAACATTGATCGACAGCGCCCTGTTGGCATCTTGTACGACCTGAAGCACCTGTGCCTTGCCGAAAAAGATGAAAGAAACATCTAGAACAAGAACCAGGAAATAGACAAACACTGGAATCCAGAACAAGGATTCGATTGTCGCACTTCCATCTTCGTTTCTGGAAAAGCGCCGCATCCAGTTTCGCGTTGCATTAAGCATTTTCGTCACCCTTGGGCTAATCCCACTGACTTTTTTTAGACGACTTTGCGTAACCTTCGATTGGGGCGCGAATGTGTCAAATGCGTGGCGGGGCCTTTCTCACTCTTTGATTTTATGCATAATTAACATTGGGTTAATTGAAAATTAATGCAGAATGAATCTAAAATTAACAAAAGGTGAACGCCGCAACTCAACCGTTCATGCGGCGTTCATTTGATCTGGAAACCCGGTCTGCCGCCGGCGTTAAAGTCCTTTTGCGCGATAGCTGTCAGCCACTTTGCGAATCGACACCAGATAGGCCGCAGTGCGCAGATCATCCACATCATCGCGCTCATACCAGACCGCCCGCATCGCCTGATAGGCTGCCCGCATCGTGTCATCCAAGCCGGAACGGACCAGTTCAATCTCATCAGCGCCGCGCAGGTATTTTTCCTTGAACCCCGGCGAAATCGTCCAGCCCAGATGCTTGTCCGCCGATAATCTTTCCAGCTCGTCCACAACAAGTTGGTGGCGCGATTCCTCTTGCCTGCGCTGCATCCGGCCAAAGCGGATATGCGACAGGTTCTTGACCCATTCAAAATAGGACACAGTGACACCGCCCGCGTTGGCATACATATCAGGGATGATGACGCAGCCTTTTTCGCGCAAGATAGCATCAGCGCCGGCAGTGACCGGACCATTTGCCGCCTCGATGATCAGTGGCGCCTTGATCCGGTCGGCATTCCCCAGGTTGATAACCCCTTCCAGCGCGGCCGGAATCAGGATGTCACATTCTGCCTCAAGCAGCTCTGCCCCCGCGACACGGTGTTCTGCATCGGGGTAACCGGTCACCCCTCCGTGTTTGACGATCCACGCGCGCACCGCTTCGACATCCAGCCCGTTTTCATTATACAGTGCGCCGTCACGTTCGATGATGCCAATAATCTTGGCGCCATCTTCTTCGCAAAGGAACTTTGCGGCGTGATACCCCACATTACCCAAACCCTGCACGATGATATGCTTGCCTTCCAGTTTGCCGGACAAATGCGCCTTGGCGACATCTTCGGGATAACGGAAGAATTCGCGCAGCGCATATTGCACCCCCCGTCCCGTTGCCTCGACCCGGCCAGCGATACCACCGGCATTGGTCGGTTTGCCCGTGACACACGCCGCGCCATTGATGTCGGTGGTGTTCATGCGTTTATATTGGTCCGCAATCCACGCCATTTCGCGTTCACCTGTTCCCATGTCAGGGGCAGGCACGTTTTGTGCGGGGTTGATCAGGTCACGCTTGATCAGTTCATAGGCGAAACGACGGGTAATGAGTTCCAGTTCATGTTCTTCCCAATCCGCAGGATTGATCCGCAACCCCCCTTTTGACCCGCCAAAGGGGGCATCAACCAAGGCACATTTATATGTCATCAGCGCCGCCAGCGCCTCCACCTCATCCTGATTGACCGCCATGGCGTAACGGATACCACCCTTTACCGGCTCCATATGTTCCGAATGGACCGACCGATAGCCCGTAAAGGTATGGATAGCCCCGCGCAAACGTACCCCGAAACGCACGGTATATGTCGCGTTACAAACTCTGATTTTTTCCTCAAGCCCGGGGCTAAGATCCATTAGCGCCACTGCACGATTGAACATCAGATCAACAGACTCGCGAAAACTCGGTTCCTGAATGGGCTGTTGCACTGTCATATCTTTTCCTTCCTGATCCGGGGCTTGCCGCTGTGTGCTGGCACCAAATACCCCCTGCCCACCATAACGCCGATTCGTAAGGAGACGTTCAAAAAACAGGCATTTTTTGAAATAAGGTCGAATCTCTTGCAAATCCGCTGACGGCAGAACAATCGCCCGCACGGTCATTGTCTTACAATACGTGACAGTCTGCGGGCCCGCGCAAGATTTACGCGAACCCTGCAAAATTGTGACAAAATGGCCAAAGATGCGCCCAGAAATTGCCCAAATGCCACCGCAGAGGATGAATGATAAATTAATCTCTCGTCGCGTGGCATTCATCTACCGGCGCGGGATCGGTATCTTTTTAATCCTTTGCGGTAGACACAAATGTTGAAATTTCACACGCACACGCCAGGATCAAGGCGCGCTTCCGGTCAGGTTCTCTCTGCTTTGCGCACATTTCGCAAAAACGAGGATGGCGGGATCATCGTTTTGTCGCTTCTTTTACTGATCGTCATGTTGGTGATGGGTGGGATGGCTGTTGACTTCATGCGGTTTGAATCGCGACGCGCCCAATTGCAAAGCGTGTCCGACCGTGCGGTTCTTGCCGCCGCCAACTTAAGCCAAACGATCGATTCCAAGCAGGTTGTTATTGACTACTTTGAAAAGGCGGGGTTCGCCGATGCGATCGTCGGCGAACCGATTGTGGTGGATAAAGGCAACTCGCGCTCTGTCAGGGTTAAATCGGAACTTGATATCAATACTTTTTACCTGCGCCTGATTGGCATGGACACGCTTTCCGCACCGGCCGAAGCCGCCGCAATCGAAGGTATCGGCAAGGTCGAAATTTCGCTTGTTCTGGATATATCGGGTTCTATGCGGAATGGCGGATCGACGTCCAAAGGGCGCTTTGGCGACATGCAAAAAGCGGCAAAAGCCTTTGCCAACAAGGTGCTGGACCCCAAAAATGGCGGACAGATCACGCTGAATATTATTCCTTATGCCGGCATGACGAACCCCGGGCCAGAAATGTTCGACTTTTTGAACGGCAAAAGATACGCGACCCCGGTCATCGATAATGGGCCTGACGGCAAATTGGGGACGGCTGATGATGTCCTGTTCCCGCAGGTGTCGTCCTGCCTGGATTTTGAGGATAGCGATTGGGGAACGTCAGGCCTGCCCGGCAAAGGGCGGGATCAGGTGCCACACTTTATGGTCTGGGCCATCGCGCCTGCTGTGATGGATTGGGGGTGGTGCCCACAGGATGTTTCAGCGATCCGCTATGCCATGACCGACGCAGCCGAGGTTGCAACGTTCATTGACGGCATCCGTATGCATGACGGAACGGGCACACATTACGGCATGAAATATGCCTTGGCGGCACTTGACCCGGCGACGCAACCAGCCTTTGCACATCTGAACGCGGTCAACCCCGCCTTGCTGCCTGATGAATTCAAGAACCGTCCCGCGCCGTGGGATGACAAGGAAACCAAAAAGATCATTGTGCTGATGACAGACGGCGCCATCACACAGCAATTTCGGCCCAAGATGCCCACTGACAAATCCAACCTGACCTCTGCCATCGGTACGAACAAAGATTCAAAGCGCGGCCGTGAAATTGCATCGGCAGGTGTCAACGTGAACCGGTTTAACCAGATTTGCAGCCTCGCAAAACATCCCAGCCGCAATGTCGAAGTGTATACAGTCGCCTTTGAGGTCTCGGGTGCGGGTGCCACACAGATGCGCAACTGCGCATCGGACCCCTCGATGTATTTCCCCGCAAGCGGCGCTGGTCTTGTCGACGTTTTCGAAGACATTGCCGAACAGATCACCGACCTGAGGCTGAGCCTGTGACAAACCCACGCCAGAAAAGCCGTGCCTGGTTGAAACGCTTCCGGGCATCTGAAGACGGTAACGTGACGATCGAATTCGTTCTGGTATTTCCGGTTTTCATGCTGTTTTTTCTAATGACCTATGAAAGCGGCATCATGTCATTGCGCCATGTGATGCTGGAACGCGGTGTCGATATTGCCGTGCGCGATGTCCGCATCGGCACGATCGCGAACCCAACCCGTGAAAACCTGCGCGACCGGATTTGCGAGGTTGCCGCCATCATACCCGACTGCACCAACCAGTTGGAGTTGGAAATGGTGCGCCGCAATCCGCGCAGCTGGACCCAGATGAGCAATGTCATCCGCTGCATCGACCGCGACGCAGAGGTGCAACCGGTGGTGCAGTTTACAAATGGCACCAGCAATGAATTGCTGATCCTACGGGTTTGCGCCCGATTTGACCCCGTGTTGCCCACAACGGGCCTTGGCAAAGCGGTGGCTGAAAGCAACGACAACCCAGCCGCAAAGGGATCTTATGCCTTGGTAACAACGGCGGCCTTTGTGATCGAACCTTTCCAATGATCAAATTCCTTGCACTCCTGGCCCGGTTTCGTGAAGAAGAAGACGGTGTGGTCGCCATCGAATTGTTGCTGGTGGTCCCGATGCTTGTTTGGGCACTGTTATCAACCTTTGTGTATTTCGACGCCTATCGTGCGGAATCTGTCAACACCCGTGCCGGATTGACACTTGCCGACATGATCAGCCGGGAACGGGTGCCCGTCGATTCCGGCTATATCGACAGTATGCGCGAAGTGCTGCGCGTTCTGACCCGTTTTGATCCGAACGCCGCCATTCGTGTTAGCGTGTTCAAGTATCGCGCCTCAGACGATTCCTATCGCCTGGTCTGGTCGGAACAGCGTGGCATGCTAAAGACATTAGACGATGCCGATCTCAAAAATATGCGCACCGCGCTACCGCTGATGGCGGACGGAAAAAAATCAATTCTGGTCGAAACAAGTGCGAAATATACTGCGCCGTTTTCAATCGGCTTTGGACCTTTTCTGCAAACCAATCTTGATGACGTGGATTTCCGTTCGTTTACAGTGATTTCGCCACGATTTCTTAGCACGATCTGCTTTGACGATACCGCGCTGATTGATGCGATTTGCGGTTAGCTTTCACGCTGCGACAGGCGAAACGCAATTTGTTCTGCCATGAATTTTGCCTGGCCCCCTGATGTTACACCGCCAACGCCCACGCGCCGACCGATCCGCCACCATAGCCCCGGAGACCATGATCGCGGCTGGGGCGCGGACAACACCAGTGAAAAGCCGTTCGACGGTTTGAACGAAAGTGCGCCGCGTTCAACCGCACGAATATCTTCGATCCGGGCCAGAACCTTCCCTGAAGTGTCGCGCAATTCCTCTTCGGTCAGTTCAATGGTCGCACGCGTCGCACGACGCAATTTTTCCGCCCACCATAATGTCATCCCCCCAAGGGCCAGCGTCACAATCATCCATTTCACAGGCAGCGGTTCCACAAGCCCATAGTAGAGAAAAAGCGCACCCAATCCGAACAACACGGTAATCGCAAAAAAACGCCGCGCGGGTGACGCCTCGACCCTTGCGTAAACGCCAGTTTCATCTGCGGTAAACATCGCCATTTCCTTTCGTGGGACACGCGGGCAGTGGCACGCCTTATACTGCTACGGATTTGCGCACCAGATCCCAATAAATCTGTTCGATTACCGGCATGGCAAGGCGCCCGCCTTCACGATACCAATGGCTTAATCCAGTCAACATGGCAATCAGCGCCATGGTGGCAACGCGGGTGTCGGGCACCGCAAAAACGCCCTCGGCCTCACCGGCGCGCAAAATGTTTTCAAGAGCGTCTTCATACTCGCGGCGCATTGTCTCGATTGCGGTGAAATTTTGAGGCACGAGATTGCGCAGTTCCATATAGGATACAAAAACCTGATCAGACCGGGGCAAATGAAACCGGATGTGAAATTGCGTAAACCCCTTGAGCCGCGACAGCGCGTCCCCGGTCAGGTCCGCTTCTGCAAGCGCATCAAGCAATTCAACCATATGGTGGCGCATCAGATCGAACAGAAGGCTTTGCTTGTCGGGCGTATAATTATAAAGGGCACCGGCCTGCACGCCGACCTCGGCCGCGATCTGGCGCATCGACACGGCTGCATAACCATGCCGCGCAATCAGGCGCAATGCCGCCTCCAGAACCCGGGGGCCGGTAATTTCGGAATGTGAACCCTGTTTGCGCGCCATGACTGCATCTAACTGAACAATCGTTCATTTGAAAAGCCTTGTTGGGATACTTGCGCTTTGGGGCGGGTGGCGGATACAGTCCAACGTCGCTATAACCTTGGAAAAACCGATGCGCCTGCTGTGTTTTCTGATCTGTCTTGGTGCTTGCGCCCAGTTCCCGGCCTTGGACGCGACGATCAGTGACGCCGCGCGCAACGCGCCATATCCTCGGTTAACACCGCTGCCCGCATTACCGCCAGAGGGCGCCGCCCCCGACCATGCCGTTATGCAGGCCCGCATTGCCGCTTTGCAAGACCGTGCAGACCTTTTGCGCGAAACCGACATCGCCGCGTTGCAGTAGCCCGCCCTATTCGCTAACACCGCTGCGACGAAACTTTACAACGGATACCCCGATGACAGAACCATTGCGCCTTGGAATTGCAGGTCTTGGCACCGTGGGTGTCGGTATAGTGCGCATTGTGCAAGCGCATGCGGACCTGCTGGAAAAACGCGCGGGGCGTCCCATTGTGATCAGCGCGGTCTCGGCGCGGTCACGGACCAAGGACCGTGGTGTCGATCTGTCCGGTTACGCCTGGGAAGACGACCCCGTTGCACTGGCGATGCGGGATGATGTCGATCTGTTCATCGAGGTCATGGGTGGTTCTGAAGGCCCCGCAAAGGACGCCACCGAAGCCGCGATTGCGGCGGGCAAGGATGTTGTCACAGCTAACAAGGCGCTTTTGGCGATCCACGGGCAGGCGCTGGCTGAAATGGCCGAGGCCGCAGGCCGCGTGATCCGGTTCGAAGCGGCGGTGGCTGGCGGGATCCCCGTGGTCAAGGCCCTGACCGAAGGCTTGGCTGGCAATGCAATCACCCGCGTGATGGGCGTGATGAACGGCAGCTGCAATTACATTCTGACCCGGATGGAAGACGCGGGCCTGAGTTACGACGCTGTCTTTGATGAAGCCAACGCGCTGGGCTATCTGGAGGCCGACCCCCAGCTGGACGTGGGCGGTATTGATGCGGGGCACAAGCTGGCGCTGCTTGCCGCGATCGCCTTTGGCACGCAGGTGAATTTCGATGCGGTCGAGTTGGAAGGGATCGGATCGATCACGATTGACGATATTCGCCAAGCCGCTGACATGGGGTTCAAGATCAAGTTGCTGGGCGTGGCACAGATGACGGGGCGCGGGCTGGAACAGCGCATGTCGCCCTGTCTGGTGCCAGACACATCGCCGCTTGGGCAATTGCAGGGCGGTACGAATATGGTCGTGCTGGAAGGCGACGCTGTCGGCCAGATCGTGTTGCGTGGCCCCGGTGCGGGCGAAGGCCCGACCGCCAGTGCGGTGATGGGCGATGTGATCGATGTTGCGCGTGGCATGCGGATATCAACCTTTGGCCAGCCTGCGCGGACGTTGCGCAATGCGCGCGCGGCCCGTGCCGCGGTGCCTGCACCCTACTATCTGCGCTTGCAGTTACTGGACAAACCCGGTGCGCTGGCCAAAGTGGCGCATGTGCTGGGCGAAGCGGGCATTTCGATTGACCGGATGCGGCAATACAACCACGACGACCGCACAATCGCGCCTGTCCTGATCGTAACGCACAAGACCACCCGCACCGCACTGGAAGAGGCACTGGCCGATTTTCAACGCACCAGCGTCGTGACAGGCACCCCTGTGGCGATCCGGATCGAAGCAGTTTGAGCGCGCCTGAAATTCCAGAATTTCAGGCTGCCTGAGCTGTGGTTCATCTGCTTTAGCGCAA
This sequence comes from Yoonia sp., assembly GCF_014859355.1. Classification (GTDB taxonomy): domain Bacteria; phylum Pseudomonadota; class Alphaproteobacteria; order Rhodobacterales; family Rhodobacteraceae; genus Yoonia. The sequence continues at coordinate 16,277 of NZ_JACUUJ010000044.1, forward strand.
ACAGGGTTGTCGCGGCGGCGCGGACAGGCTTTACCGCCCCTATGCAACCAAAGGATGCCTCTGATGCCACAGCCCATTGATTTCAATGACCGCAACCTCTCGCTGGGTCTGGCCCGCGTATCCGAAGCCGCGGCAATTGCCTGTGCCCGCCTGATTGGGCGTGGCGACGAAAAGGCGGCGGATCAAGCGGCTGTCGATGCGATGCGCAACCAGTTGAACAAGCTGGATATCGCAGGGGTCGTCGTGATTGGTGAAGGAGAGCGCGACGAAGCGCCGATGCTGTTCATCGGTGAAGAGGTCGGCACCGGCACGGGCCCCGGCGTGGATATTGCGCTTGACCCCTTGGAAGGCACCACGCTGACCGCCAAGGATATGCCCAACGCCCTGGCCGTGATCGCCATGGGGCCGCGCGGGTCCATGTTGCATGCGCCTGATGTCTATATGGATAAACTGGCCATCGGGCCTGGCTTTCGCACTGGTGTCGTGACGCTGGACATGTCGCCTGCCGAACGGGTTTCGGCGCTGGCTGCCGCCAAGGGCTGTTCAACCGAGGATATCACGGTTTGCGTGTTGGAACGCCCCCGTCACGAAGACATGATCGCGGAAATTCGCAGCACGGGTGCCGCGATTCGTCTGATCACCGATGGTGACGTCGCAGGTGTGATGCATTGCGCCGAACCGGACACCACCGGCATCGACATGTATATGGGATCGGGTGGCGCGCCCGAAGGGGTTTTGGCTGCCGCCGCATTGAAATGCATGGGCGGGCAAATCTATGGCCGTCTGATGTTTCGCAACGATGATGAACGGGCCCGCGCGCGCAAGGCTGGTATTACCAATTTTGACCGCGTTTATACACGTGACGACATGGTCACCAGCGACGTGATCTTTGCCGCAACCGGCGTGACCGATGGATCGCTGGTGCCCGGGATCAAGCGCGAGGTCGGCTATGTCACCGCCGAAACCATCCTGATGCGGTCAAAAACCGGATCGGTGCGCCGCATGATCTATCGGAATCCCACGAAGTAGGCGGCGGAGCCTCCGGCGGGAGTTTTTTGGCCAAGATGAAGATGAGGGCGTGGCGCAAGCTGCGCCCTTTCGTTAGTATATGCTGATGAACAAGCTACAAGATCATGCGTTTTTGGGGGTCAGCACATCGGCCACGGGCCGCCGCTGGATCGGACCATCCGCGCAAGAAGACCGCATGTCAGATGCGATGGCCCAAACCACCGGCCGGCCTGTCGCGCTGTGCCGCACGCTGGTCCGGCGGGGTGTGGCCGCACAAGAGAGTGCCAGTTTTTTGGCCCCGACGCTGCGTGACCTTTTGCCGGATCCGCGCGCCCTGCGCGATATGGAAAAGGCCGCGCAGCGTTTCCTGGGAGCGATCAAAAGCGGTGAAAAAATCGCTGTCTTTGCTGATTATGATGTGGATGGCGGGGCCTCTGCTGCGTTGCTGATCACATGGCTGCGCGACATGGGGCTGACCGCGACACTTTATATCCCTGATCGCATCGACGAAGGTTACGGCCCCAATGATGACGCGATGCGGATGCTGGCGCGCGATCATGCGCTGATTGTTTGCGTGGACTGCGGCACGCTGTCTCATCAGCCCATTGCGGCAGCCAAGGGCGCGGATGTGATTGTGCTGGACCATCACCTTGGCGGCGAAACCCTGCCCGATGCGGTCGCGGTTGTGAACCCGAACCGGCAGGATGAAACGGGCGATCTGGGGCATCTTTGTGCCGCCGCTGTGGTGTTCTTGATGTTGGTCGAGGCAAACCGGCAATTGCGCGATGCCGGCCAGAAAGGGCCTGACCTGATGGCACTGCTGGACCTTGTCGCCTTGGCGACCGTGGCCGACGTTGCCCCGCTGACAGGCGTCAACCGGGCCTTTGTCCGGCAAGGGCTGACGGTGATGGCGCGACGCCAACGGATCGGGTTGACGGCGCTGGCCGATGTGGCGGGGCTCGATCAGGCGCCCGGCAGCTATCACCTTGGGTTTCTGTTAGGTCCGCGCATCAATGCAGGTGGCCGGATCGGCAAAGCTGATCTTGGCGCGCGCCTGCTGTCCACCACCGACCGGCACGAGGCCGAGGCGCTGGCCACCATGCTGGACCAGCTGAACACCGAACGCCGCGTGGTCGAGGCTGAAGTGCGCGAACTGGCGCTGGCGCAGGCCACGGCGCGGGGTCTGGATGGCCCGCTGGTCTGGGCCGCAGGCGAAGGCTGGCACCCCGGCGTTGTTGGTATCGTCGCCGCCCGGCTGAAAGAGGCCACGCACCGGCCCGCCATTGTCATCGGGCTGGACGGGGCTGAGGGTAAAGGGTCGGGGCGGTCGGTGACGGGCATTGATCTGGGGGCTGCCATTCAGCGGGTGGCAGCCGAAGGGCTGCTGATCAAGGGCGGCGGGCATAAGATGGCTGCCGGGCTGACCGTGGCGCGCGACCAGTTGGCGCCTGCGATGGCGCGGCTGGGCGACCTGCTAGCCAAACAGGGGGCGGGCGAACTGGGCCCCGCCGATTTGCGGCTGGACGGAATTTTGATGCCGGGTGCGGCCACAGTGGACCTTGTGAACTTGATCGAACAGGCCGGGCCTTTTGGTGCGGGCGCCCCCGCCCCGCGCTTTGCCTTTCCTGACTGCCAAATTCTGTTCGCCAAACAGGTCGGCGCGAACCATCTGAAAATCAGCTTTGGTGACGGGCTAGGTGCGCGGATCGACGCGATCAGTTTCGGCGCGATGGATGGCCCGCTTGGCCCGATGCTGAAGGGGCACAACGGTGCGCGGTTCCATCTGGCGGGACGATTGGAAATCAACACATGGCAAGGGCGCCAGTCGGTGCAATTGCGGCTGGAAGATGCCGCCCGCGCGCTTTGATCAAAAGCGGCAAAATTCGTAAAAAGCCCCTTGCGCGTCCTGCCTGCTTTCCCTAAAAGCGGCGCACCAACTGCGGTCCCTTCGTCTATCGGTTAGGACGCCAGGTTTTCAACCTGGAAAGAGGGGTTCGATTCCCCTAGGGACTGCCATTGGGTTTTGTTT
>NZ_JACUUJ010000013.1 GCF_014859355.1 Yoonia sp.
GGCGGCGAACATGCCGACAACCCGATCGACATTCAGGAATTCATGATCATGCCGGTGTCGGCCGCGAACATCCGCGAGGCCGTGCGCATGGGGTCAGAGGTGTTTCACACCCTGAAAAAGGAATTGAGTGCCGCAGGCCACAACACCGGCATCGGTGACGAAGGCGGCTTTGCCCCCAACATCGGGTCCACGCGGGCCGCACTTGATTTCATCATGACGTCGATCACCAAGGCAGGCTATGTGCCGGGGCAGGATATCTATCTGGCGCTGGATTGTGCGGCGACCGAATATTACGAGAACGGCAAATACGAAATGGACGGCGAAGGTGTATCGCTCAGCAGCCAGCAAAACGCCGAATATCTGGCGCAACTGGTCGCTGATTATCCCATCATCAGCATCGAAGACGGCATGTCCGAGGATGATTGGGAAGGCTGGAAAATCCTGACTGACCTGATCGGGGACAAGGTGCAACTGGTCGGGGATGACCTGTTCGTGACCAACCCCGCACGTCTGGCTGACGGCATTACGCGCGGTTGCGCCAATTCAATGCTGGTCAAGGTCAATCAGATCGGCACGCTGACCGAAACCCTGCAAGCGGTCGATATGGCGCACCGCGCGCGTTACACCAACGTGATGTCGCACCGGTCGGGCGAAACTGAGGACGCGACCATCGCCGACCTTGCCGTCGCCACGAACTGCGGCCAGATCAAGACCGGTTCGCTGTCGCGCTCTGACCGTTTGGCGAAATACAACCAGCTGATCCGGATCGAGGAAATGCTGGGTGAAACAGCCCTGTATGCCGGGCGGTCGATTTTGAAGTGACCGCCGACGACATCATCGCCCACCTGAACCTTGCCCCCCACCCCGAGGGCGGATTCTATCGCCAGACATGGGTGGCCGAAAATGACGGCCGCCCGACTGGCACCTGTATCTATTTTCTGCTGAAGGCCGGGCAATCCAGCCATTGGCACCGCGTCGATGCGGTGGAAATCTGGCACTATTACGCAGGCGCGCCGCTGACCCTGTCACTGGCCGCCGATGATGCGGGACCGGCGCAAGACCTGACGCTTGGCCCCGATCTGGCGGCAGCGCAATCACCGCAACTGATCGTGCCGGAACAGCACTGGCAGGCCGCGCGCACCACGGGCGACTGGACGCTGGTGGGCTGCACCGTGTCGCCGGGGTTTGATTTTTCCGGCTTTACGCTGGCCGCACCGGGGTTCGATATTCCCCGCGGATGAAAAAAGGGGCCCCCGAAGGGGCCCCATAGTTTCGCTGATCAGGCTCACTCTTTATCTACCGCCCGGTTTTTGCCTGCGGCCCGATCCGCGCCAAGGGCGAGCGCACCCGCCCCGGATTCTTTTTCAGCGATGGAGAAATTTCGCAAAATAATCAGCTACACCCGCTTGTCCCGCCGCAGGTGTTGCACTTCATACAGGTCCCGTTCCGCACCAGCGTGTAGTTGCCGCATTCGCCACAGGGGTCGCCCTCATAACCTTGCATCTTGGCCTTGTCGCGTGCGCTCAGGCTGATGGTGCCGGTGCTGATGGCCGTCGTCGTCTGCACAGTGCTGACCGCCTGCGCGCCACCTGCAAAGGATGCATTCCCCATTCCGCCTTGCAGCACGATCAGATCTTGCGGCATCCGTTTGCGCAGATACCCGGTCGATGAAATCTGCTTTAGAACTTCAAGCGACCGTGATGCGGCATTTTCGCTGGGTGTGCGGATATTGGACACGCCTTCCGCTTGGCCCCGACCGATATCATCGAACGATGCGCCCTCGGGTTTCACATGGGCCAGATCGGTGCGGTCCAGATAGCTGACAGCCAGTTCGCGGAAGATGTAATCAAGGATCGAGGTTGCGTTCTTGATGCTGTCGTTGCCCTGCACCATGCCTGCCGGTTCGAACTTGGTGAAGGTGAAGGCATCGACGAATTCCTCCAACGGGACACCGTATTGCAGGCCCACGCTGACAGCGATGGCGAAATTGTTCATCATCGCGCGGAAACCGGCGCCTTCCTTGTGCATGTCGATGAAGATTTCGCCCAATTGGCCGTTTTCATATTCGCCGGTGCGCAGGTAAACCTTGTGCCCGCCGACGATGGCCTTTTGGGTGTAACCCTTGCGGCGATGCGGCATCTTTTCGCGTTCGCGGTTGCGGACCTCTTGAATGATGATTTTTTCAACGATCTTTTCGGCCAGCACGGCGGCTTTTTCGTGGTGGTTGCCGCTTTCCAGCACCTCCATCGCGTCGTCGTCATCTTCGACCAGCGCCGATGCCAGCGGCTGCGACAGTTTCGATCCGTCACGGTAAAGCGCATTGGCCTTCACACCCAGCGACCACGACAGTTCGTAGGCTTTCTGGCAATCCTCGATCGTTGCGTCGTTGGGCATGTTGATCGTCTTGGAAATCGCGCCCGAGATGAACGACTGCGCCGCTGCCATCATGTAGATATGGCTGTCAACGCTCAGATAACGCTTGCCTTTCTTGCCACAGGGGTTGGCGCAGTCAAAGACGTGATAGTGATCTTCCGACAGGAACGGCGCGCCTTCCAGCGTCATGGTTCCGCAGACGTGATCGTTTGCGGCCTCGATATCCTGCTTGGAATAGCCAAGGTGGCGCAGCAGGTCGAATGTGGGATCGTTCAGCTTGTCCGCGGGGATGCCCAGCGTCTTGGTGCAGAAATCCTCGCCCAGGGTCCACTGGTTGAACACGAACCGGATATCGAACGCGGATTTCAGCGCACCTTCGACCTTGTCCAGCTCTGCCTGGCCAAAACCATGGCCGATCAGCGATGTGTGGTTGATCGCGGGCGCCTGCCCCATTGATCCATGACCGACCGCGTAGGCGATGATTTCCTCGATCTGCGCCGATCCATAGCCCAGCTTTTCCAATGCCGCCGGCACCGATTGGTTGATGATCTTGAAGTAGCCGCCGCCAGCCAGTTTCTTGAATTTCACCAGTGCGAAATCAGGTTCGATCCCTGTGGTGTCGCAATCCATCACCAGCCCGATGGTGCCGGTGGGGGCGATCACAGACACCTGTGCGTTGCGATACCCATGCTGTTCACCAAGGCGCAGCGCCTCATCCCAGCTTTCGACGGCCAGCTTGACCAGACGGTCATCGGGGCAGTTGGCATGGTCAAGCGGCACGGGTTTCACATCCAGGGCTTCATAGCCGTCTGCCTTGCCATAGACCGCATTGCGGTGGTTGCGGATCACGCGCAGCATGTGCTTGGCGTTTTTGGCATAACCGGGGAATGCGCCCAATTCGCCCGCCATTTCAGCGGATGTGGCATAGGACACGCCAGTCATGATCGCGGTCAGGGCGGCGCCCATGGCGCGGCCTTCGTCACTGTCATACCCCAGCCCCATATTCATCAGCAGCCCGCCGATGTTGGCATAGCCAAGCCCCAGCGTGCGGAAATCATAGGACCGCTGCGCGATTTCCTTGGACGGGAATTGCGCCATCATCACGGAAATTTCCAGCGTCACCGTCCACAGGCGGGTGGCGTGCATGTAATCTTCAACCTGGAATTCACCGTTCTTGTAGAACGTAAGCAGGTTCATGGACGCAAGGTTACAGGCCGTGTCATCCAGAAACATATATTCCGAACAGGGGTTCGATCCGCGGATCGCGCCGTCTTCGGGGCAGGTGTGCCATGCGTTGACGGTGTCGTGATACTGGATGCCCGGATCGGCGCAGGCCCATGCGGCGTGGCCCACCTGTTCCCACAGATCACGCGCCTTGATGATTTTCGCAACCTCGCCGTTCTTGCGGTTGATCAGTTTCCAGTCCGCATCGTTTTCGACGGCCTTGAGAAACGCATCGGTCACGCGGATTGAGTTGTTGGAATTCTGGCCGGACACGGAAGAATAGGCCTCTGAATCCCAGTCGGTGTCATAGGTGGGGAATTCGATGCAGTCGAAACCCTGCTTGGCGTAGTCCAGCACACGCTTGATGTAAGTCTCTGGAATGGCGGAACGTTTTGCATCCTTGACGGCTGCGGCCAGCGTGTCGTTTGTCTTGGGGTCATAGGCGGCAACAGAATCACCGTCCCATGATTTGATCGCGGCAAAGATCGCGTTCAGGTAACGGGCGTGCATCTTGGAACCGGCGACGATGGACGCCACCTTTTGCTCCTCGATCACCTTCCAGTTGATGAATTCCTCGATATCGGGGTGGTCGGCGTCGACGATCACCATCTTGGCCGCGCGGCGCGTGGTGCCGCCGGATTTGATCGCACCTGCGGCGCGGTCACCGATTTTCAGGAAACCCATCAGGCCGGATGATTTGCCACCGCCTGACAGTTTTTCGCCCTCGCCGCGCAAGGATGAAAAGTTCGTGCCGGTCCCAGAGCCGTATTTGAACAGCCGCGCTTCACGCACCCACAGGTCCATGATGCCGCCTTCGTTCACCAGATCATCCTGCACCGACTGGATAAAGCAGGCATGCGGCTGGGGGTGTTCGTAAGAAGATGTGGATTTCGTCAGCGCGCCCGTCTGGTAATCAACATAATAATGCCCCTGCGCCGGGCCGTCGATGCCATAAGCCCAATGCAGCCCGGTGTTGAACCACTGCGGGCTGTTGGGGGCAGCACGCTGCGTGGCCAGCATATAGCGCATTTCATCGAAATAGGTGCGCGCGTCTTCCTGGGTCGTGAAATAGCCGCCCTTCCAGCCCCAATAGGCCCAGGCACCGGCCAGACGATCAAACACCTGCTTGGCGCTGGTTTCACCACCGAATGTCGCATCCTTGGCTGGCACAGACCGCCACAGAAATTCCGGCACGCCCTTTTCCTTGACCTTCTTGGTGGCCGATGGCACGCCCGCCTTGCGGAAATATTTCTGGGCGATCACATCAGATGCGACCTGGCTCCAGCCCTGCGGAATTTCACAGTCGTCCAGCTTGAACACGATCGTCCCATCCGGGTTGCGAATCTCGGACGTCGTCGTCTTGAACGCAAGCGCTGCATAGGCATCTTTGCCAGCGGTCGTGAAATTCCGTTCTATTTTCATAGCGTCTGCCCTTGTTTCATCGTGCCATCGTTGTGGCACAAAACTTGATTTTTACCGTCACAATGCGGTGGTGTCCCATTTTCATGCCGAAGGTCCACGAGGGGCCTTGTAATCATCAAAGAAGGGGATGACGCAACGCACTACGCTACTGTCAGGTCCGCACTGCGATTTTGATGTCACCCCCAGACCCAACACCACATCTAGTGGTTTCCGATCCGGCTCGCACAAATTGACGCAACCAGCCCTAGTGGGTCAATGGAAATTTAACACAAAATGCAGATTAATTCGGTTGACGTGTCACCAGTGGCGCGGCCAGCCAATGGGTGATCGATTCACCCACCGTTTTATCCACAGGCACCTGCGAAACGGCATGACCAGAAACTGTTACAATCGGCGGGCTTAGCGCGGAAAGCTTTGCCATGGTCTTAGCACACATACCCGCAGGCGCGTCGTCTTAAGGAATGTTAACAACGCTTTATCTGCGGGCGACCACAGTCGGCTTTGCTGCGGCAGGCCAAGAACCCAACCGAATCATACGAAGGCGCCGCAAGAAATGCACAAATGATGAAGTGTGTTTTGCACAACGCATGTTTTGCGTTGTTACTTGGTCGGGGCGGAGAGATTCGAACTCCCGACCCTCTGTTCCCAAAACAGATGCGCTACCAGACTGCGCTACGCCCCGAACCGAGGATGTCTTTAGACCCCAAGAAACGATTTGAAAAGCCCTAACTGTCAGTCTTTTCGCCACAAGGCAAAATAGCATCAGGGCCAAACCTTGGATGCTGCAAAACATCGCCTACAGCGATTCCCAGACGTGCGGCCAATCCGCCGTTGATTTCCAGCACCATCTGCACACCATCCCCGCCGGGAATCGGTGTCAGATCACCCGGAACCGCATTTTCATGAAGCGCCAAAACCTCGCCTTGCGGGCTGACGAACAGCATATCCAAAGGAATAAGCGTATTTTTCATCCAGAAGGACACGCTTTGCGGTTCTTCATAGATAAACAGCATCCCTGCAAGCGTCGGCATATGTGCGACAAACATCAGCCCTTGGGCACGTGTGCTGGGGGTATCGGCAACTTCTACGGTAAAATTGGCGCGGCCCCAGTCACCCGACACGGTGACCTTGTCATCCGCGCAAACGGCCCAAAGCGGTTGCGCAAAGGCCGCAAGCGCCGCCGCAATGAAAATCGCCCTCACTTTGCGGCAGCCTCCCAACCGACAACATCAATTGCCATGCGGCCGCGTTCACCGTCCACCATGCGCAAGCCAATCGCCTCGCCCGATTGCAAATCCGAAAGGCCTGAACGGCGCAGCACCTCGACGTGGATAAACACATCATCGGCACTGCCAAAAACATTCGCAAAACCAAAACCTTTGGCCTTGTCGAACCATTTGACGCGGGCCGGTTCGATCGGGCAATTGACGATATCATCGTCGGTAAACTCGACCATGTCGCGTAGCGGCATCGTCGTTTCCGTTCTGGGGGGGGTAATGGCCAAGACCTGCGTCGCCTGCAAACCACGCTGTGTGTCCTGGACCAAAAGTTCGATCGAAGACCCGTCGACAACGGACCCCTGCCCGAAATTACGCAGCACATTCGCGTGCAACAAGATATCGGGGCCACCGCGATCCGCAACCACGAAACCGAATCCTTTCGCTGGATCAAACCATTTCACCTGACCAGTGACCTGACGCTGGCTATCGGTGTCTTGCGTATTCATCCCGTCTTCCTCTGGATCGCATCCTTGTTCCCGTGATGCGCCCGGCTGTAACATTTTTGTTCTTATATTCGATCGTTCTGCAACTTCTGTCACTGGACACAACACTTTTGGCAGTTGGATGCTCAGGGGCTAAGCCGTTGCACATGCCACGGCTCTTCACCAGATTCACGTGACCATAAAAACCGGTCATGCAATCGAAACTCTCCATCTGCCCAAAACTCGATTTCTGTTGGCACAATGCGAAATCCGCCCCAGAAAGGCGGCCGGGCCGGCATCGTCCCTTTTTGCAGTGTAACCTTGGCCACTTTGGCCATCAACGCCGCACGCGACGCAAGCGGTTGCGATTGCGCCGAAGCCCAGGCACCCAAACGGCTGCGCAAGGCCCGCGACTGATAATAGGCATCCGCGACGGGCCCGTCTTCCTTGCTGACCGCACCGCGCACACGAATTTGCCGCGCCAGGGATTTCCAATGCAAAACAAAAGCGGCCTTTCCCGATTGGGCGATCTCCTTGCCCTTCTGACTTTCGTAGTTCGTGTAAAATACAAAAGCTGCGGGTTCGATTTCTTTCAACAGGACCATGCGCACATTCGGCAAGCCTGCCGGATCAACCGTCGCAAGTGCAATGGCATTGGGGTCATTCGGTTCTGACATTTCCGCGGCACAAAGCCAGTCGCGCGCAATGACAAACGGATCATCCCCTGCAAAAATCCCGTCGCGATCCGACATCGCATACTCCCCAACACACCCGTTTGTTAGTTGGTAAGATCAAATGTCCGTTATGGCAACCTATTTACCTTATTTCGCCAACAGCTTGCCGTTGCGCAGGCAATCGCCTAAACGATAATCGGGCGATCACATTTCGATGAAGGTTACAGCAATGACATCACAGCTGATGCAGGGTAAACGCGGCTTGATCATGGGGCTCGCGAACGACAAATCCATCGCCTGGGGCATTGCAAAAGCATGTGCAGACGCCGGCGCGGAACTGGCCTTTTCCTATCAGGGCGAAGCGTTGAAAAAACGCGTGGCCCCGCTGGCGGCCTCGGTCGGGTCTGACATCGTATTGCCCTGCGATGTCGGTGATGAAACATCGATGGACAACCTGTTTGCATCGCTTGAAAAACATTGGGGAACAATGGATTTCATCGTTCACGCTATTGGTTTTTCGGACAAAAACGAATTGCGCGGCCGTTATGTGGATACAAGCCGCAATAATTTCATCATGTCGATGGATATCTCGGTATATTCGTTCACCGCCGTCGTAAAACGGGCGGAAAAGATGATGACCAACGGCGGTTCCTGCCTGACACTCACCTATTATGGGGCAGAAAAAGTCATGCCACATTATAACGTCATGGGTGTTGCGAAGGCCGCGTTGGAAGCCTCGGTGCGCTATCTGGCCGAAGACCTGGGCAAGGACAACATCCGCGTGAATGCGATCAGCGCCGGCACGATCAAGACGTTGGCCGCCTCCGGTATCGGCGATTTCCGGCTCATCATGAAGTGGAATGAATACAACTCTCCTTTGCGCCGCACCGTCACACAAGAGGAGGTCGGCAAATCCGCGCTATACCTGCTCTCTGATCTGGGCAGTGCCGTTACGGGCGAGGTGTTGCATGTGGATGCTGGCTATCATGTCGTGGGCATGAAGGCCGTCGATGCGCCTGACATCACCAAGGAATAGGATTGCAGACATGACCGACCGTTTGCCACATGAAAAAGGGTTCCATATCAGTTGGGACCAGATCCACCGCGACAGTCGCGCGCTCGCTTGGCGGCTTGATGGTATGGGGCCGGACAATGGCGGTTGGCGCGCAGTTGTCGCCATCACGCGTGGCGGCATGGCCCCGGCCATGATTGCCGCCCGCGAACTTGACATCCGCACTGTCGATACAATCAGCGTCAAAAGTTACGATCACCAGGATCAATCCGCGGCGAAAATCCTGAAATCCCCCGATGCCACCCTGATGGGTGACGGCACCGGCATCCTGATCATTGATGACCTGGTGGACAGTGGCAAAACGCTGGAACTGGTGCGTGCAAAATACCCCAAGGCACATTTCGCCACCGTTTATGCCAAACCGAAAGGGCGCGCACAGGTCGATACTTTCATTACCGAAGTCAGCCAGGATACATGGATCTTCTTCCCATGGGACATGGCCCTGCAATACGTCGAACCTTATCGTGGCAAAGATTAAGCCAATGACATCCGCACAGCGGGCAACACCCCGGCGTCTTCCGCGCAGATATATCCCCGCCGAAAGCACGCAATAATAAAATGCGGCGCAGCCGCGCCTTTGGAAAACGCGATGAGCCGCTCGCACACTGCCATGACATTTGCCCCCCCTGTGATGGAGGCCCGCCGGTGGCTGGATGGCGTGGTGCATCCCGCAGACAGGCCGCTTTTGAACGTTAGTCAGGCGGCACCCGTTGATCCGCCTCCCCCCGCACTTTGCGATGCGATGGCGGATATCATTCGCACGGACCCAAGTGTGCATCTATACGGTCCGGTTCTGGGCATGCCGGCCCTGCGTGCCGAAGTCGCGCGCCAATGGACAGCCTCTTACGGCGGGACAGTCGCGCCGGATCAGGTGGCCATCACATCGGGCTGCAATCAGGCCTTTGCCGCGGCAATTGCCGCGCTTTGCGCCCAAGATGACGAGGTGATCCTGCCCGTGCCTTATTATTTCAACCACCGCATGTGGCTGGATATGGTGGGTGTGCGGACAGTCGCCTTGGGCGTGGGGCCAGACATGGTGCCGCGCGCGCAAGATGCCGCCGCATTGATCACGCCCCGCACCCGTGCCATTGCATTGGTCAGCCCCAACAACCCTTGCGGCGTTGAATATCCTGCGGCCACCCTGCGCGACTTTGCCGATCTGGCGCGGGCACATGGGATCGCGTTAATTGTCGATGAAACCTACCGCGACTTTGACAGCCGCAGCGACGCGCCACATGCCCTGTTCACCGCCCCCGATTGGGACGAAACGCTGATCCAGCTTTATTCCTTTTCCAAAGCATATCGCCTGACCGGGCACCGGGTCGGCGCCGTGATCGCCAACCCGACCCTTTTGGCCGAGATGGAAAAATTCCTGGATGCCGTTACGATCTGTCCCAACCAGCTTGGGCAAAAGGCAGCTTTGTGGGGGATGCAACACCTTGGCAATTGGCTTGCCGGTGAAAGGTTAGAGATTTTGGCGCGTCGGGCGGCCATAGCAGACAACTTTCCCAAACTGGCCGCGCAGGGCTGGAAGCTGCTGGGATGCGGGGCTTATTTTGCTTATGTGCAACATCCTTTTGCACTCAGTTCAGCTGATCTGGCGCCGCGCCTCGTGCACGAATCCGGCATTCTTTTGCTGCCCGGCACGATGTTCATGCCGGATGATGTGCCGGGGGGCGACACCCAGTTGCGCATCGCCTTTGCCAATATCGACGCAACGGGGATTTCCGTTTTGTTCGACAGGCTGGCAAAGCTGCAACTGTAACCCTTGCACCAAGTGACGCGCCCCCGTATTCATGCCACAGTTCCGCTGCTGGGGGCGAATGACACAAACAGGGCTTCATCGACACATGGCTGAGAAAAAGAAAAACAGATACGGCGCGTGGATCATCATCATTCTTTTGTTGGTGGGGCTGGCAGGCTTTGGCGCGGGCGGGCTTTCGGGGAATATCCGCAACATTGGCAAGGTCGGGAACAAGGACGTCACCGTTCAGGCCTATCAACGCGCGCTGAATGACCAGATCCGTGCGTTGCAAGCCCAATTCGGCAGTGCGATTTCATTTCAGCAGGCCCGCGCCTTTGGTCTTGACCAGACGGCGTTGAATCAACTGATCCTGACCCGTACATTAGACAATGAAGCGGGCCAACGCGGCCTGTCTGTCGGCGATGCACAAGTGCTGGAACAATTGCGCAATATCCCGCAATTTCAAGGTGCAGGCGGGTTCAACCGCGAAAGCTATCGGTTTACGCTGCAACAGATGGGTATGAACGAAACCGAATTTGAAAACGGCTTGCGCGAAGATATCGCAAGATCGCTGTTGCAGGCTGCTGTGGTCAGCGGCATCCCGGATGCACAGGCATATGCGGCCACATTGGTGAAATATATTGGCGAACAGCGCAGTATCACATGGGCCAGCATCACTGCCGATGATCTGACAATCCCGCTGCCCGGCCCGACCGAAGCCGATCAGCAAGCGTTTTACGACGAAAACCCTGCGGCATTCACATCGCCTGAAACCCGCGACATAACGTATGTCTGGCTGACACCTGATATGCTGCAAGACGCGATGGACGTGCCGGATGTCGCCATCGCCCAGCTTTATGAAAGCCGCAGCGCCGATTTCATAAAGCCCGAAAGGCGTTTGGTCGAACGGTTGGTTTACGTGGATCAAGCGCGCGCCGATGACGCGCGCGCACGGCTTGACGCGGGGCAGGTCAGCTTTGAAGACCTTGTGGCCGAACGGGGGCTGGCCCTCGCGGATGTCGACCTTGGCGATGTTGACGAAACCGCCCTGCGTGGCGCGGGTGACGCCGTGTTCAACGCCGCACCTGGTGATGTTGTCGGGCCGCTTAATACATCATTGGGGCCTGCCCTGTTCCGGGTGAATGCCATTCTGGCCGCGCAGGAAACGTCACTGCAAGACGCGACAGCAGAACTGCGTGATGAACTGGCAGCCGATGCGGCACGCGAGGTGATCAACTCCCGCATGGATATGATCACCGACCTGCTGGCCGGTGGTGCCTCGCTTGAAGATGTCGCAGCGCGCACTGATATGGTTTTGGGCACACTCAACTGGACACCCCAAACGGCCGAGGGCATCGCGGCCTATGACGCCTTTCGCGATGCCGCAGCCAGCGTGCAGGACAGCGCCTTTCCCGAGGTGATCGGCCTTGATGACGGCGGAATATTCGCCCTGCGGCTTGACGGTATAACCCCGCCGACACTGCAACCATTTGCAGATGTGCGCGATGATGTCATTGCAAGCTGGCGCGCTGCCGCCCGTCAACAGGCTGTCATGGCTCAGGCAGCCGACATCGCCGCCATGATCCGACCGTTGACAGGGTTTGAAACGCTTGATCTGGACGCCCGTCAGGAACAGAATATGACGAGGCGCAGCTTTGTAGCGGGCACACCTTCAGGCTTTAACGAACGCATTTTTGCCATGTCAGTAGGTGAAGTCGCTGTCGTCGATGCCGGGGATCATGCGGTCATCGTCCGGCTGGACGATATTTCGGAACCCGACCCCGATGATCCCACAATCGTGGCACAGCGCGCTCAACTGGCCGCCAACGCGGCGGCCGGTATCGCGCAGGATGTCTTTGAACACTATGCCGATGCCTTGCGGCGGCAGACGACCGTAACGATCGACCAGACGACGGTCAACGCGGTGAACGCGCAGTTCCAGTAAGGTTTGTGCGCCTGCCCTGCTGCTAGTCACCGGACAGAATGGCAGAGGCAGGCGCAACCGCGACCCGCGCGCTATTTGACCATTGGGCCAGCATGACCAAAACATCTGCCGTCAGCGGTGCCGAAATCACCACATCCACGCCCTGACGTGCTCTGAGCGCGGCCTGATCAAGCGACCGGCGCATTGCGGCATCGTCCATCCCCGCCAAATCCCGCAGCACCATTGCCGTGGGCACCCCGGCTTCGGTGGCGTTGCGTGCCACCGGGTTTAGCCCGCGGGTGATCGTGATCAGCCCAACGCCCTTGTCCGCCAGCGCCGTAATCATCTGATCGTAGATAATACGGTCGTTTTGCATCGCGTCATCCGCCCCTGAAAACAAAACCAAAGCTTCAGGCAGCGTCGAAAGCGCAGCTTCGAGCGTGATTTCAACATCCTGCGCGCGTGCGCCCTGCGGCAAAACCGTCTGCAAGCCGGTTTCAGCGCCAGCCGCGCGATAGGCCTGCATGCGCGAACGCGCGTCAGGCATGGCCGGATCAAGGATGACGGTCAGGGGCAACGACAGTTCCGCCAGCATGGCAGCGGGCGCATCAAACGTGCCATCATCAAGTAAAACAACGCCGATCAATGGCCAACCGGCAGGATTTTCAAAAGCGGCAGCAAACCGGATCAAGGCGGGGCTGTCTACATCATCTTCTTGCGTCACCGGCGGTGCGGAAACACCATTGTCGGATTGTGTAGGTGCAGTCTCAGGGCGGTTGACCCGAACGCCTGTGACAATACGAGGCAGCGCAGGTTCGGCAGGCTGTGTTGCGATCGGGGCATCGGCCTGCGGCTCGGGGGGGGGGCGGTCACATCAGGTTCCGGCACGCTGGGGGCAACGGGGGTGATTGTGTCTGCATCTGCAATACGGTCATCGGTGACCGTTGCGGAAATGTCGGGCAAATCCACCGCTGCGGGACGCACGGGCGCTGGCGCCGCCTCGGGAACGGGGGGGGCAGGCTGGGCTGGCGTGGCAGCTATCACTGCGGGCTGTGCATCCGTCCCCCCCCCGTATTGCGGGATCAGATCGGTTTGCCCTGCGCCAGCAATCGGCGCGGCGACCGGCGCCGCTGGCGGCGCGGTGTCTTGAACAGGTGCAATGGGCGCACTGTCTTGCACCGGTTCCGACACCGGGGATGGCAGTGCTTCGGCCGGGGCTTGCGTGATCACTGTCGGCGCGGGCGATGATGCCGACTGTGATGCGGCCGGTTTTTCGGCGGCTTGCGGGCTTTGCGGTTGATTGGCGGGCTTTGGCAGCGGATTCATCAAGGAAACAAAGCCAAGCCCGGCCGTTCCCAAGACCAGCCCCCATACTGCACCTGATAGTGTTGGGCGCATCTGCACACCTTTCGTATTGCTTGTTCCGGTTCCACCACGCCACGTGCGGCTGCACAACCCGATTGTGCCTTTGGGGTATACCGGCCCCTGCCCCGCTGCGGCACCCCTTTTTTCAAAAGGTGCAAGAATTCCCAAGCGTTCTCAATCCGGCTTGAAGCGGCACAGGCCCCCTATGCGCTGCGCCATTATGCACTGGAAATCGCCCGGACAATGGCAATAGGATGCCACCTGAACCGACTAACTGATATAGGTGCCGCATGAGTGACGCGATCAAGCCTCTGATACAAGCTGCCGCCGAAGGGCCACTGACCAGCGCACAAGCCAAAGCGGCGTTTGAAATCCTTTTTGAGGGCGACGCAACGCCATCGCAGATCGGCGGCCTGCTGATGGCCTTGCGCACGCGCGGTGAAACCGTAGACGAATACGCCGCCGCCGCCACCGTGATGCGGGCGAAATGCGTGCCCGTAAATGCCCCCACAGGCGCGATGGATATCGTCGGCACCGGCGGAGATGGCAAACACACGCTGAATATTTCTACCGCGACCGCCTTTGTGGTGGCGGGGGCCGGTGTGCCCGTCGCCAAACACGGCAACCGCAACCTGTCATCGAAATCCGGCACGGCTGACGTGCAAGGGCAGATGGGGATCAACGTGATGGTCGGTCCAAAAGTCGTGGAACGCGCTTTGGCCGAGGCCGGGATCGGTTTTATGATGGCACCAATGCACCACCCTGCGATGAAACACGTGATGCCGACGCGCACAGAACTTGGCACGCGCACGATCTTCAACATCCTTGGCCCACTCACAAACCCTGCCGGTGTCAAACGACAACTGACCGGCGCGTTCAGCCGTGATCTGATCCGGCCAATGGCGGACACGCTGCACGCACTTGGGTCCGAGGCCGCATGGTTGGTCCACGGATCGGATGGCACCGACGAGCTGACAATCACCGGCCTGTCGTGGGTGGCCGAACTGAAAGACGGCGCTGTGACAGAATTCGAGATTACGCCAAAAGATGCGGGTCTGCCGGTGCATGACTTTGCCGAAATCGTCGGCGGCACGCCCGAAGAAAACGCCGCCGCTTTCCGCGCGCTACTGGCTGGCGCAACAGGCGCGTTCCGCGACGCGGTGTTGCTGAATGCGGCGGCGGCACTTCTGGTGGCTGGCAAGGCCGCCGATCTGCGCGAAGGTGTGGCGCTGGCGCGTGACAGCATCGACTCTGGCCGCGCGAAACAGGCGGTTGCGACGCTGGTGCGCGTCACCTCCGCCGCCTGATGTTCGATCTTGCGCGTCTTGGCGGCTGGGCCGCGCTGCCGTTTTTTACAGATGATCTGCCGACACTTGAAGCACAGCTGGATAACGACATCCTGCCGCCGCCCCACCTGACATTTGCCGCGCTTGAACGCTGCCAGCCGGATGACACCACTGTCGTGATCATCGGCCAAGACCCCTATCACACGCTGGGCAAGGCCGACGGTTTGGCTTTTTCGATCCCGGACGATTTTGGCGGCAAACTGGACAGTCTTGGTAATATATTCAAAGAACTGGAGGCAGATATTGGCACCCTGCGCACCCATACCGCCCTGCATGACTGGGCCGATCAGGGGGTGCTGTTGCTGAATACCGCGTTGAGCGTGCCACCGGGACAGCCAAAGGGACATGCCCGGATCGGCTGGACGCGCCTTGTTGATCAGGTGCTTGACCAGCTTGCAGACCGGCCCCGCGCCTATCTGCTTTGGGGCGGACCGGCACGGGCCTATGCCCGCAAGATCGGGCCGGACAATCTCGTGCTGACCGCGGCCCATCCGTCACCACTGTCCTGCTATCGGGGTTTTTTCGGATCGCGCCCATTTTCAAAGGTCAACCAGTGGCTTATTGATCACGGCGAAAAGCCAATAAACTGGGCGGACCCCTGATGGATATTCTCAACAAGATCAAGAAATACAAACTGGAAGAGGTCGCTGCCCGCAAGCAAGAGGTTTCTCTGTCAGAGGTGGAGGCCCGCGCCCAGGCAGCGCCCCCCGTGCGCGGCTTCGCTGACCGTCTGGCCGAGGCTGCGCGGCAGGGTTACGGGCTGATTGCCGAAATCAAAAAGGCCAGCCCGTCCAAAGGGTTGATCCGCGCCGATTTCGACCCGCCCGCCTTGGCCAATGCCTATGAAGACGGCGGCGCGACATGCCTGTCGGTGCTGACCGACATCCCCAGTTTTCAGGGTGCTGACAGCTATCTGACCGCCGCGCGCAGCGCCTGTAGCCTGCCCGCCCTGCGCAAGGATTTCATGTATGACACCTATCAGGTGGCTGAAGCCCGCGCGCTGCATGCTGATTGCATCTTGATCATCATGGCCTCGGTCAGCGATGCACAGGCGCAAGAATTGGAGCAAGCGGCAATTCATTGGAACATGGATGTGCTGATTGAAGTGCATGACGCGGTTGAACTGGAACGCGCGACAGCGTTGAAATCACCGCTGATGGGGATCAACAACCGCAACCTGAAAACCTTTGAAACATCACTGGATACGACGCGCACCCTGTCAAAACTTGTTCCGGCCGACCGTTTGATCATTAGCGAAAGCGGGCTGAATACGCCCGAAGATCTGGCCGATATGGCGCGTTATGGCGCGCGCTGTTTCCTGATCGGCGAAAGCCTGATGCGGCAACAGGATGTTGCCGGCGCAACGCGCAGACTTTTGGCCCATCCATCTATGGGGGGCATGTAATGGCCGATCTGACGCATTTTGACAGCCGCGGGCAGGCGCATATGGTTGACGTGTCAGAAAAACCCGTCACCGCGCGCATCGCCGTGGCCGAAGGGTTTATCCGCATGACAGCACAAACACTGGCCCTGATCACACAAGGCCGCGCCGGCAAGGGCGATGTGCTGGGGATCGCGCGGGTCGCAGGGATCATGGGCGCCAAGAAAACCGCCGAGCTGATCCCGCTGTGCCACCCTTTGCCGATCACCAAGGTCGCGCTGGACCTGGTGGCTGATGACGTCTTGCCCGGCATCCGCATCACCGCCACAGTGAAAACCGGCGGCCAGACCGGCGTGGAAATGGAGGCGCTGACCGCCGTCAGCACCGCCGCCTTGACAGTTTATGATATGGTCAAGGCAGTGCAAAAAGACATGGAAATCGGCGGTATCCGCCTGACATTGAAAGACGGTGGCAAATCGGGCCGGTTTGAAAACCCATGATTACTGTCGCACAAGCCCTTGATCAGCTGTTTGCGCTTGCCGCCCCGCTGCCCATGCAAGAGGTGCCGCTGGCGCAGGCCAGTGGCCGGGTGCTGGCGCAGGATGTGACCGCGCGGCGCGATCAGCCGCCTTTTGCGGCTTCGGCCATGGACGGTTATGCCGTGTCAACCACCGACGCAGCCCCGGGCGCACGTTTGACCGTCATCGGTGAAGCCGCCGCCGGGCACAGGTTTGCCGGCACTGTGGGCACGGGACAGTCCGTGCGTATCTTTACCGGCGCCCCCCTTCCCGCAGGCACCGACCGCGTGATCATTCAAGAGGACGTGACCCGCACCGGCGATACCATAACCCTTGGCGACAAATTGGAAACCAAGTCGCACGTCCGACCGGCCGGAGCCGATTTCCACCATGGCGATACTATCCGCGCACCACGCTTGCTGTCACCATCTGACATTGCCCTGCTGGCGGCCATGAACATCGCAGCGGTGCCGGTGACGCGCCAACCCATCGTCGCCATCATCGCCACTGGCGACGAACTGGTGCAACCGGGCGAATCCCCTGGCCCGGATCAGATCATTGCCTCGAACAGCTTTGGATTGGCGGCATTGCTGCAGGGAATTGGCGCGCAAACCCGCCTTTTGCCGATCGCACGTGATACAGTGCCTGCACTGGAACTGGCCTTTGATTTGGCGAAAGGTGCAGATCTGATCCTGACGATCGGTGGTGCGTCGGTGGGCGATCATGATCTGGTCGGCGACGTGGCACAGGCGCAGGGGATGGAACGGGCGTTTTACAAAATCGCCATGCGCCCAGGCAAACCGCTGATGGCGGGGCGCATGGGGGATGCAATGATGATTGGCCTGCCGGGAAACCCGGTATCGGCCATGGTCTGCGGCCATGTTTTTCTTGTGCCTGTCATCCGCGCCATGTTGGGCCTGGGTCACGCCGCCCCCCCCCGTCAGCTCGCCCCCTTGGCGCATGACATTGGCCCCAACGGCCCGCGCGAACACTATATGCGTGCGCGCCTGACGGCCGGCGGCGTCGCCGTGTTTGACCGGCAGGATAGCGCTTTATTGACAGTGCTGGCCGACGCCGACTGTCTGGCCATCCGCCCGATCAGCGATGGTCCCCGCCGCAAGAACGACCTGATCGAGATTATCAAGATCTGATGCCCCGCCGGGTGAGTGCCGTGGCCATGTTATCAATCGCCGCGCGCTTCCGGCGCCATTGGTCAGAACGCGTGTAATGGTTGACACAAAACAAGAACATGCATAGAACATAAGCGCAACGCATAACAGGAGCCGCCCAATGTTGACCAAAAAACAACGCGACTTGCTGAATTTCATTCACACCCGTGTGCAGCGCGATGGTGTCCCCCCCAGTTTCGACGAAATGAAAGAGGCGTTGGATCTACGGTCCAAATCAGGGATTCACCGGCTGATCACCGCGCTGGAAGAACGCGGTTTCATCCGCCGTCTGGCGCATCGCGCGCGGGCGTTGGAAATATTGAAATTGCCGGATGCGATGCAGGCAAATGCCGGATTTTCCCCACGTGTCATTGACGGTGACAAACCCGCCAGCACCCCGGGTAACGCCATACCAATCACACCTGGCACGGTTGAACTGCCTTTGATGGGCCGGATCGCCGCTGGCGTCCCGATCGAGGCGATTTCAGAAGTCGCGCACAACGTCCATGTTCCGCAATCCATGATCGGCAAAGGCAATCACTACGCCCTTGAAGTCAAAGGCGATTCGATGATCGAGGCGGGAATCAACGATGGTGATGTTGTTGTGATCCGCGAAACCAGCGTTGCCAATAACGGCGACATTGTCGTGGCTCTTGTCGACGGGCACGAGGCGACACTGAAACGCTTTCGGCGCAACGGTGCTGCGATTGCATTAGAGGCTGCGAACCCCGCTTATGAAACCCGCGTGTATCGCGATGATCAGGTCAAGGTGCAGGGCCGGTTGGTTGGGCTGATCCGCACCTATTAATCAGCGACCAGCGCAGCCGTGTGGCGAGGCTGTCGCAAAACCGTGGGGTGCGCAGCAGCCTTACCGGTGCCTTGATTGTTCCATGGGCGGTTTCCGGCGGAGCGGCGCGCGCTGATGATTTGCAAGTTACCTTGCGGCGTCAGGAAAAATGCTAACGCACCCGTTTCGCCCAATCTGGCCAAATCAAACACAGTGCAAGGAAGCGGGCCGACATCACGCTGATTGCTGATCAAGATATCTGCGCCACCGCACCCCTGAATGTCAGCCAAGGCCGTTTTGCCAGCCACCTGCACAATCTGCCAGACACCCAAAGATGCAGAAACCGTCCGGCCATTCACATGCAGCCCCGGCCGCGCTGCCGCGACATCCTGCGGTACGGGCGCACCATCATTTTCTAGCCAGATTTCGGCGACAAAACTGTTGCCCGACGCGCGTGATAACGCACGCCCCTTTGGTCCTGCCACCCCGATCAGGCTGCCATTTTCCGCCACCAGCAGGTCAGGCCGCGCTGTTTGCTGCCACAAAAGCAGCGCCAACGCCACCGCCGCAACACCGCCAAAGCGCAAACGCCCCTGCCACAGGACGCCCCATAGCAGCCCCAGTGACAAGATCGGCAACACCACAGCCTGTGGGGCATGCACGTGACTAAGCGCACCATCCATGCTTGCAACCTGTGTGGCCACGAACAAGATCCAGCGCAGACCGAAATCCATCACCCAAAGCCCGACTGATGCCAGCCCGAACGGTGCAAGACAGGCTGCCAGCACGGCGGCTGGCATGACAACTGCACCCATCAGGGGCACGCTCAGCAAGTTTGCGATCAGCCCGTAATGCGAGATTTGGTTAAAATGCGCGGCGGCAAAAGGGGCTGTCGCCAATCCTGCAATCAAGGATGATAAAAAGACCGACAGCACAGCCTGCATCCATTGCGGCAACCGGTAGGTTTTGAACCGGCGCAAATAGCCAAAAGCCATGACAAGCGCGGTCGTGGCGGAAAACGACATCTGGAACCCCGGCCCCACCAACGCTTCGGGTTGCCAGACCAGCACGATGATGGCCGCAATCGCCACCGCCCGCAGGGTCAAGGCCCGCCGGTCCAGCAAGACCGCGATGAACATGACCCCCACCATGACAAAGGCCCGTTCGGTTGCCACATTGCCCCCCGATAACGCCAAATACAACGCACCCACCACCAATGCGCAGATTGCGGCGATCTTTTTCACAGGCCAATGCAAGGCAACCCCCGGCACGACCGCCAGACCATAGCGGACAGCAGAAAAGATGAACCCGGTCAACAGCCCCATATGCAGCCCCGAGATCGCCAAAAGATGCGCGAGGTTGGCCGCCCGCAAGTCTGCCAAAGTGCCCTGCGCCATGGCTGAACGGTCTCCGGTCATGATGGCCGCAGCAAAGGCCCCACTTTCCCCCGGCAATGCACGCTGCACCGCTGTTGAAATGGCAATCCGCAAGGCGAATATGCGCATTGCCCAGCCAGCCTGCGACGGTTCAGTCAGACGCAAAACAGGTGTGCGCGTATAGCCCACGGCTCCTACCTGCAAAAACCATGCATGACGTTGAAAATCAAAGCCACCTGGTTCGGCAGGGCCAGCAGGCGGCGACAGATGCCCGGTCAGGATCAAGGTTTCGCCGGGGCGGTAGCTGGTCATGATCTGGTCGCCATGAACAGACACGCGCACCCGCGCCGGTGTGTTCTGGGGCGGCATATTCGCCAATACAACCCGATCAAGCGTCAAACGCGGCGCATCGCTTGCGGATCTATCAATGTTGACCACACGCCCTTCTATCGGACCGTAATAGCGAAAGCTGAGGATCGGTCCCGCGACGTTTTCAGTGCGCCATTTGGCAAGCCCGATCCCGGCCATGACCAAAATCACACCCATCAAAATAGGCAGATAAGCAACATGAGACCACCGCGACAACGCCCAGACAAACACAGCAGCCACCGCCAGAGCCGCGAAAACCAGCGGGCCGGGTTCGTCTGCAAAGGCGAAATACCAACCAATACCACCCCCAAGACATACCGGCACCCAGCCGATCAGCGCACCACGTTGCGCCAGAAGCGCGTCATCAATCACGGCACGCACTTGTTCTTCGCCCCTTGGCTTAGTATCCCCGACACTGACCCGATCATCGGGAAAACTGGTTAGCGAAAGGTTAATTTTTCATGACCGTTGTCACACGTTTTGCACCTTCGCCCACCGGGGCCCTGCATATTGGCGGCGCGCGCACCGCGCTGTTCAACTGGCTTTATGCGCGCGGTCATAGCGGCACATTTTTGCTGCGAATCGAAGATACCGACCGCGCCCGGTCCACGGATGAAAATAGGCAGGCCATTCTGGATGGGCTGACGTGGCTGGGCCTTGACTGGGATGGCGAACCCACCAGCCAGGCCGCCCGCGCCGACCGGCACGCCGAAGTCGCGCATCAGATGCTGGCGGCAGGCCACGCCTATAAGTGTTTCAGCACGCAGGACGAAATCGAAGCGTTCCGTGAACAGGCCCGCGCTGAAAAAACATCAACCCTGTTTCAATCCCCCTGGCGCGATGTGCCCGCCGCAGAACATCCTGATTTGCCTTTTGTTGTGCGCCTGAAAGCCCCACGCGCAGGCAACACAACCCTGCATGATGCGGTGCAGGGCGATGTCACATGGACCAATGACCAGTTGGACGACATGATTCTGCTGCGCTCTGACGGCAGTCCGGTCTATATGCTGGCTGTTGTGGTGGATGATCACGATATGGGCGTGACCCATGTGATCCGGGGCGATGACCATCTGGCCAACGCGTTTCGCCAGAATTTGATTTATGAGGCGATGGGCTGGCCAAAACCTGTGCTGGCCCATATCCCGCTGATCTATGGCCCCGATGGCAAGAAACTGTCGAAACGGCACGGGGCCACAGGCGCTGCGGAATATCAGGCGCTGGGATATCCGGCGGCGGGAATGCGCAACTATCTGGCCCGTCTGGGGTGGAGCCATGGCGACGACGAATTCTTTACCGATGAACAGGCCAAGGCGTGGTTTGATCTGGACGGCATCGGCAAATCACCCGCGCGGTTCGACTTCAAGAAACTGGAACATATCTGCGGCCAGCATATCGCCGCCGCCGACGATGCTGCACTGCTGCGCGAATTGCAGGCATTCCTTGCGGCAACCGGGGCCGCACCGCTGACTGACACACAGTCTGACGGGATGGTGAAAGCCATGTATTGCCTGAAAGAACGCGCCAAAATATTCCCGGAACTCATTGAAAAAGCACATTTTGTGCTGACATCGCGCCCGGTTTCACCAGACGAGAAAGCCGCCGCACAGCTAACGGATGTATCCCGTGGTATACTGCGCGAATTGACGCCGCAGTTGCAAAATGCTAGCTGGGATCGTGACACTCTTGAAGGGGTCGTTGCGTCTGTTGCCGAAGCTCATGACACGAAGTTGGGCAAACTGGCTGGACCGCTGCGTGCGGCCCTTTCAGGACGTGCGGTATCACCAAGTGTGTTTGATATGATGCTTGTCTTGGGGAAGGAAGAAACCGTCGCCAGACTGCAGGACGCCAGCAACTGAAACCAGTTCGTTACGAATTGCGTATAGTTGGTTACAGATGAACAAGACGCGCCGCGCAGCAATTGCGGATGGCCTACAAGGGAACGAAGATGGCAGAAAATACTGGAACCGCGACGATCACCATCCACGGCAAAAGCTATGACTTGCCCATTCACACGCCTACCGCCGGACCAGAGGTGATCGACATTCGCAATCTGTATGCGCAGGCTGATGTTTTTACCTATGATCCCGGTTTCACCTCGACCGCAGCTTGCGACAGCACAATCACCTTTATCGACGGGGCCAAGGGCGAATTGCTGCACCGTGGTTACCCGATCGACCAACTTGCCAGTCAGTCGCATTATCTCGAAGTGTGCTATCTGCTGCTTTACGGTGAACTGCCTTCGGCGGAAGAACAGGAACGGTTTGAATCACTTGTGACCAACCACACGATGATCCACGAACAGATGCATAATTTCTTTCGGGGTTTCCGCCGCGATGCGCACCCGATGGCCACGATGGTTGGCGTGGTCGGTGCGATGTCAGCATTTTACCATGACAGCACCGATATCAACGACGCCCACCAGCGCGAGGTGGCATCCATCCGCCTGATCGCCAAGATGCCGACGATCGCCGCGATGGCCTATAAATATTCCATCGGCCAGCCTTTCGTGTATCCACGCAACGATCTGGATTATGCCGCGAATTTCCTGCACATGTGCTTTTCCGTCCCGGCAGAGGAATATCACGTCAACCCGATTCTCGCCCGCGCGATGGACCGTATCTTCACGCTGCATGCTGACCACGAACAGAATGCATCGACATCCACCGTGCGTCTGGCGTCGTCATCGGGGGCCAACCCATTTGCCTGTATTGCCGCTGGTATCGCCTGCCTTTGGGGGCCAGCACATGGCGGGGCCAATCAGGCTTGTCTTGAAATGCTCAAGGAAATTGGCACGCCCGACCGGATTCCCGAATTCATCGCCCGCGCCAAGGACAAGAATGACCCTTATCGCCTGATGGGTTTTGGCCACCGGGTCTATAAAAACTTTGACCCGCGTGCCACGGTAATGAAGGAATCAGCAGACGAAGTGCTGGATCTGCTAGGCGTCGAAAACAACCCGGTCCTTCAGGTGGCCAAAGAACTTGAGAAACAAGCCCTTGCTGATCCTTATTTTGCAGACAAAAAGCTATTTCCAAACGTCGATTTCTACTCTGGCATCATCCTTGAGGCGATGGGTTTCCCAACGTCCATGTTCACACCCATTTTTGCTCTGGCCCGGACGGTTGGCTGGATTTCCCAATGGAAAGAACAGCTTGCTGATCCTCAGTTGAAAATCGGGCGGCCAAGACAGCTTTATCTTGGTGCGACCGCGCGTGATTACGTCGATATCGAAAAACGCTGAAAAAACAGGGCGGCCCGTGGGCTGCCCTTTTTTTAATTCCCGCGAAAACATGCCGTCAGCATCGCTCAACGGCCTTCATAACGCGCAGGTCTCTTTTGCATAAAAGCGACAACGCCTTCCTGAAAATCGCGCGTCTGCCCACAGCGCCCCTGTAATTCCGCCTCTAACGCCAGTTGTTCGTCCAACGTGTTTTCAAAGGACGCCCTGATCGCTTTTTTCAATTGGCGATACGCAACCGTTGGCCCCTGCGCCAGATGTCCCGCCCGCTGTTCGACGTGTTCACGAAATTCATCGTCGGGCACGGTTTCATAGATCATGCCCCAATCTGCCGCCTGACGCGCTGTGACCTTATCGGCAAACAGCGCCGCCCCCATGGCCCGCGCGGCCCCCATCTGGCGCGGCAACCAATAAGTGCCGCCTGCATCCGGGATAAGCCCGATCCGGGTAAAAGCCTGCACGAAATACGCGCTTTCGCTGGCGATCACGACGTCAAACGCCAGGGCTAGATTAGCCCCCGCCCCGGCCGCAGGGCCGTTCACGGCGGCGACTGTCGGGATCCGGCAATCAAAAATAGCCTTGAGCATCGGGACATATTCGTCGCGCAACGTCCGTTCCAGATCCAATGCCGCAGCAGACCCCGCATCGCCCAGATCTTGCCCTGAACAAAACGATTTACCTGCCCCTGTCATGATCAAAACCCGCGCATCCTTTTCGGCGGCTTTGACAGCATGGGTGATCTCGGCGCGCATTTGCGCATTCAGCGCATTCATCAAGGCCGGGCGGTTCAACGTAATAACCGCCACCGCATTGCGTATTTCCAGTGTGATGGCCTGATAATCCATGCGCGTCGTCCTTATTTCTGCGATACCGTCACCCTAATGAACTGGTCGGTTCAGGAAAGGGGAACGAAACGTCACGACCGCAGAATTTTTTCCAATTCCGCTTTTTCCGCATCACTCAGGGCCACTGTTGTTGTGTTGCGTCGCCGGATTGTGACCCAACCGACGCCAAGTGCAATCAGCAACAAAGTTGGCGCAGCAAGCCAAAGAACAAGGTTTGCGCCGCGCGCATCGGGCCGCAACAACACGTATTCGCCATAGCGTGCGACAATAAAGTCGATCGCTTCCTCATCGGTATCGCCCGCCACGATCCGTTCGCGCAGAACGATCCGCAGCTCCTGTGACAGGGTGGCATTGCTTTCGTCGATGCTTTCGTTCCGGCAGACGGGGCAACGCAACCCTTTGGACAAGCTGCGCGCACGATTTTCCAACACGGGATCATCCAGCATTTCGCCGGGTTCAACAGCCCAAAGCGGGGCCGCCAAAAACGCCAGCAGCAAAAGCAAACGTTTCATTCTGCCGGCACCGCCTTTGCGGTCACTTTGGCAGATGCCGCCCCGACCCGCAGACGCCTGTCAGTCAACGAGAAAACACCACCAAGCGCCATCAGGATGGCACCACCCCATATCCAGTTGGCAAAAGGCTTCACATAGACCCGCACGGCATATCCGCCTTGCGCCTGTGGATCACCGATCACGACATAGAGATCACGCAAAAAACCGTTACGAATGGCGGCTTCTGTCGTGGGCATATTTGCAATGGGATAAAACCGCTTTTCAGGGGTCAAGGTGGACAGGCGTTTGTCACCTTGCCAAATCCCAATGTCAGCCATGGTGGTGATATAGTTCGGTCCATCAAACTGCCGCACGTCATCAAGCGAAAATTCAAACTGGCCAACAGCCCAACGATCGCCGATCTGGGCAATGCGAATATCCTCTTTTTGCCAGGCAAGCATCGCGGCGACGCCAAAAATGGTCACGCCCATGCCGATGTGGGCAACTGCCTTGCCCCAATCGGCGCGTGGCAGGCGGACCATCCTGCGCAGGCGGGTTGCAAAACCTTCGCGACCGCTGCGCAACCACAGATCAGCCAATGCGCCACCCACGACCCACGCACCCAGTGCCACACCAATCGGGCCGAGCGCCGACCGGCCAGACTGAATGGCAAAGGCCAAAGCGGCAAGTGCAACAGCCAGTATCAACCACGGCAACAAAGGCTTTGCACCACGCGACAGCGACCCCCGTTTCCACGCCAACATTGACCCCAGGGGCAAAACAATCGCCAGCACCACCATAAAGGGCGTGAATGCCGCATCAAAAAACGGCGGCCCGACCGACAAGGTGCGATCAAACAGCATTTCCGCCACCAGTGGCCAAATCGTGCCAATAAAGACCACAAAGGCGCTGACCGCGAGCAAAATATTATTCAGGATCAACCCGCTTTCACGACTGACAGTTGAAAACACGCCCTGCGCCTGCATCACCCCCGCGCGCGCAGCATAAAGGATTAACGAACCACCCAGGAAAAACGCGAAAATCATCAAAATCAACACACCACGCTCGGGGTCGTTTGCAAAGGCATGCACCGAGGTGAGCACGCCAGAACGCACGATAAATGTGCCAAGCAGGGAAAAACCGAAGGCCAGAATGGCCAGCAAGATCGTCCAGCTTTTCAGCGCCTCACGTTTTTCAACGACAATAGCCGAATGCAGCAGCGCCGTTGCGATCAGCCATGGCATAAAAGAAGCATTTTCCACTGGATCCCAGAACCAGAACCCGCCCCAGCCCAATTCGTAATACGCCCACCATGACCCCAGCGCGATCCCGATCGTCAGGAACATCCAGGCCGCCAAGGTCCATGGCCGCACCCAACGCCCCCAAGCCGCATCAACGCGCCCTTCAATCAGGGCCGCAACGGCAAAGGAAAATGCCATGCTCAGGCCAACATAGCCCAGATACAGAAACGGTGGATGAAAGGCCAAACCGGGGTCTTGCAACAGCGGGTTCAGATCGCGCCCGTTCAACGGCGGCACTGCCAGCCGCAAAAACGGGTTTGACGTGAACAGGATAAACGCAAAAAACGCCACACCGATCGACGCCTGCACAGCCAGAACACGCGCGCGCAACCGCATGGGCAAATTCCCACCGAACAACGCCGCCGCCGCCCCGAACAGGGTCAAAATTAGAATCCACAAAAGCATGGACCCTTCATGATTACCCCAAACACCGCTGATCTTGTAAATCATTGGTTTGTCAGTGTGTGAATTGGCATAGACCAATTGCAGCGAGAAATCCGAGGTCATAAAGGCCCACGTCAGCGTGGCAAAAGAAAATCCCACCAGCAAAAATTGCGTTATCGCGGCAGGTTCTGCAACGGCCATCCATGCCACGTTGCCTTTGTGGGCCCCGATCATGGGCACGATCATCTGCACAATGGCAACGCCAAGGGCCAGAATCAGTGCGAAGTGTCCAAGTTCTGTCAACATGGAATTACTATAGGGGATCGTGGGGGCCGATAAAATGGCCCGCCAATCAAATTGATGCTACATTTTGACGCTAATATCCTTTCAGGGCAACTCAACGCGCAAAACCACCCTGCACCAGATAGGTCAGACCAGCCATCAACAGACCGCCAATAATCAACCGCACCAGCCATTTCAGCGTATCCTCTATGGCGCCAAGGCGGTTTGCCACATTGTCCCGACGCACCGCATCCACGGCATTGCGTGTTTCAAGCGCAATCAACCGCCGTTCGATATCATCATGCCAGTTATTGTCCATTTTGCCACTCTGCCAATGCCGCATTGGGCTGGGTCGCGCTGGTATCCACCGCGGACAAGGGGGCATGGGGTGGTGCCAAGTGCTGCGCCAACACAAGGCTTTGCACGACCGCACGTTGAAATTCCTGCCCCTTGGCCTGATGCCGCGCGCCGAAATAGAAACTGACAATGGCCCCCATCAGCCACCACAGCGGTTCCGGCACCAGCGCAAGCCCTGCCATGCCGCGTGCAAATTCATCGGGTTTTTGCATCGCCAAGACAAACAGCCAGATCGTCCCCAGCGCCAGCATCGGGCGCGGCAGGCGGTTCAGCCCGTCAACAAGACGGTCAAACAGGCCTTGCCGCGCCTGCACGAATTCGGCGGCGAATTGTTGCAGGCTATCGCTGCGGGCATCGGCGGCGCGCACCGCCCCTTTTTCCGCATTCTCGCGAAAGACTTCGGCGGTTTCGGCCACAACATTACGGCCATCGCCAAACAGAAACGTCATCAGACCCGTGATCAACCCCATTGTGCTGTCCTTTGCTGGTGTTGCGCCTGTGTCAGGTGATAACGCGGCGCGATGAATTCTTCAGCCCTTGTGATCCAGCCGCCTTTGCCACCGTCGCGCTTGCGGGCGTATTTGCGGCTGTTCGGGCGTCTGTCGGCCAGATCATAGTAATAGTTACGCCGCGCGATCCCGTAGGCATCGACCAGGTGATCGGGGGCCGCCTGCATCGCCTTTTGTGCTGCGGCAATGGTCTGCGGCCCGATGATGCCGTCCACGGTAACGGGAATGCGCATATTCCCCAGCAGCCGTTGCAAGATTTTCACCGCATGGACACCTGCGTTGACATACATATCAAACACCGACGCCTGTAACGGTGCGGGCAGACGGTCCAGCCCCGGACGGCGGTAGTAACAGTCGATGAAAATCGACACGGCGCGCGCGCGTGTCAGCACCTGCACGTCCTGCGCATCAACCTGACCGTCCCCGGTCAGATCAAGCCCAAGCCGGCGCATGGTGTGAATGGTCACCCCGTATTTCGTGGCCCCGCCGGGATCATCGGGGTCATTCACATAGCCACCCTCGCGGGCGACGATGGCGGTCGCAATGTCGGTAATGCCTTGCATGTGCAGCCCTCGTGTCTGTCAGACACACAGGCTGCGGGAAAATCGTTAATTCGTCATGCTGGCAGCGTCCGGTGCCACATAAACACCCTGCGCCTTGAGCGCGTCAAGCACTTCTTTTGGCATGTAGGTTTCATCATGTTTGGCAAGGATTTCAACAGCTTCAAATCGGCCATTCACGTAATGCCCCTGCGCCACGACACCTTCGTTTTCGGAAAACAGATCAGGCAGGATGCCTGAATAAACCACCGGAATCGTCGCACCGCCATCGGTCACGCCAAATCTGATTTCCTGCCCCTGCCCGCGCACCAGCGACCCTTCGGCCACCAGCCCGCCAATGCGAAACCGCTCTGCCGGGGGCGGGGGCGATTCTGCCACCTCGGACGGTGAGCGGAAGAACTGGAAACTGTCCTTGGGCAGAAGCGCCAGCAGCACCAACACCAACGCCACACAGACCCCCGCAATCGACATCACCTGCACGCGGCGGCGTTTCTTGAGGTTTTTCAATCCGCTCATGGGAACACCGGCGCCAGCATCAGGCCCTCTGTTTCGGGCAGGCCCAGCATCAGGTTGGCGTTCTGCAACGCCTGCCCCGATGATCCTTTGGTCAGGTTGTCCAGTGCGGCAATGACAATCGCGCGCCCCGGCACCCGGTCAACGGCCACACCGATATGGCAGAAATTCGACCCCCGGATATGTTTGATTGATGGATGCTGTCCCATCGGTAACACCTCGATAAATGGTTCGGCCGCATAGGCCGCGACCAATGTTTCATATATGACCTGTGCGTCGCCTTGCACATAGGTGGTGGCCAAAATGCCGCGGTTGGCAGGGATCAGATGCGGCGTGAACTGGATTTGCACCGGACGGCCCGCGATGGCTGAAAATTCCTGATCAAACTCGCCCAGATGGCGGTGGGTGCCGCCCACAGCATAGGCTTGTGCGCCTTCGGACAATTCTGCGTGCAGCAGGTTTTCCTTCAGGCTACGCCCTGCCCCCGATACTGCCGCAAGCAAATCAATAATGATCTGATCCAGATCGATCACACCTGCGGCGATCAGCGGGCGCAGCGCATATTGCCCTGTCGCGGCATTGCATCCGGTGCCCGCCACAAGCCGCGCGCCCCTGATCTGGTCGCGGTAGAATTCGGTCAGGCCGTAAACCGCCTGTTTCTGCAATTCGGGCGCGGCATGGGGTTTGCCATACCATTTTTCATAGTCCGCCGGATCACGTAGCCGGAAATCGGCCGACAGATCGACGATTTTCAGATGCGTGGGCAGCCCGGCAATTACCGCCTGCGATGTGGCGTGCGGCAGCGCGCAAAACACCAGATCAACCCCGTCGAATGACATTTCGTCAATTCTGGTCAATGTGGGCAGGTCAAGATGGCGCAAATGCGGGAACACCTCAGCCATGGTCATGCCCGCCTTGGCATTACCAGACAGGCCCACGATTTGAAGGCTGGGGTGGGTGGCGATCAAGCGGACAAGCTCTGCCCCGGTATAGCCCGAGGCGCCCAGAATGGCGACGTTATGGGTCATTTGGAAATCCCCCTTGGGATCAGATGTAGAAAATCAAGCGGCAAAGCGCAATCACGCAGACGTAAAGGTGATCTGTCGGCGCAGGAATTGCGTGGCCCGCGATGACACCCGTTTCGGATCGCCCGTGGTCAAAAACGCAGGCTCTGTCCCCGGGCCGACCATCTGCGGATGCCGGTCCAGATAATCGGCAAGGCTTTCCGCGACCAGATTGGCTTGGGAAAACACCTTGACCTGCGGCCCCAGCGCATCCTGAAACACCTCTGCCATCAGCGGGTAATGGGTGCAGCCCAGCACGGCGGCGTCAGGCGTGGGCATCTTGCGTTGCAGGGCATCGACATGGGACCGCACCAGCGCCTCGGCCAGGATCATGTCACCGTCTTCGATGGCATCCACAACCCCGCCACAGGCCTGCGCCTCGACATCCACGCCAATCGCGCGGAACGCCAGTTCGCGCTGGAACGCGCGGCTGGACACAGTGGCAGGCGTAGCAAACAGCGCCACATGTTTCGCCGCAACCTCGCGCGGGGGGGAATTGTCGCCCCATTGCCGTTCGGTCAGCGCCTCGATCAGCGGGACGAACACGCCCAGCACACGTTTGCCCGGCGGCACCCAGCCTTCCTGCATCCGGCGCAGGGCCGCGGCACTGGCGGTGTTGCAGGCAAGGATCACCAGATCACAGCCCGCGTCGAACAGGCGCTGCGTGGCAGCCGTTGTCAGGTTGTAAATATCATCGGGGGTGCGCACGCCGTATGGCGCATGGGCGCTGTCGCCAAGATAGACCAGCGGGACATTTGGCAGCCGTTTTGCCACCGCGTCCAGCACTGTCAGCCCACCCAATCCGCTATCGAATATCCCTACGGCCATCGCGCACCTTGTATTTATCCTCAAACTCGTGGCCAAGGTGGTTTGCGTCCACCGGGCTTGGGCTTAGGTCATACGTGGCTTTGCGCAGGAAATCCATGCATCCTTTGGGGTCTTTTTTATAGGCCGACAGAACCGCGGGGGGAATCGGGTCACCGATGACGACGCGGACGGGTTTGTTCATGCGGGTCTTGAATTCGCGAATAAACATGCCGGTGCGCAGCGTGCTGTGCAGGTGGCTCGCGATCTGGAACAGGCGGCTGTTGCAGCCGTCAAAGAACACCGGCACGACAACGGCATCGGATTTTGCGATCATCTTGGCCGTAAAGGTGCGCCAGCCAGGGTCCATCGGTTGCGAAAACGGCGTGGCGGCGGTGGAGACCGTGCCGCCGGGGAAAATCCCGATCGCACCGCCCGCAGTCAGGTAGCGCACGGCCTCGGCCCGGGTTTCAAGGTTCAGCCTGGCGGCTTCCTTGGTTTCGTCAAAGGAAATCGGCAGGATCACCCGTTCCAGATCGGGCGAGCGGCGAAAGATGCGGTGCGCAAGCACCCGAAAATCGCCCGCGCGGCGTTGTGACAGGATGCGCCCCATCATCAGTCCGTCCAGGATACCGTAAGGGTGGTTTGATACTACAATGACAGGCCCGATGCGCGGAATATTTTCCAACGATCCGGCGACAATATCCAGCTTTATCCCGTAACGCGCTGAAATAACTTCCCAAAAATCCTGTCCAGCAGCGACTTCCATGTCATAGCCACGCGCCCTTCGGATCAGTTTCAGCCGGCCTGTGGCGTTTTCCATGACCCGGATCATGGCGCGCCCGCCACGGCCCTTGGCCGCGCTTGCATAGGAAATATCACGCGCAACTTCGCGGTTTTTCATCGGCGTTGTCTCAGGGCTGGATCATCTTTTTGCATTTGTTTCACAGCCTCGCAACATTCATATGACAATCTGGCGCTTGCCCGCCTATTCCGCCGCCTGCTGCATCGGGCCCGCGCGCAGCATGGCCAGCAATTCCTCGCGGCGTTTGGCGGCCTTGCGGGCATTGGCATCCTTGACCGGGCCAAAGCCGCGAATGTCCAGCGGCAGCGCCGCAAGGGCGATGGCCGCATCACGGGTATCGGGGCGCAGGATTTGCAGCACCTCGGCCATGTCGGTTTCATATTGCTTGATCAGCGCGCGTTCCATGCGGCGTTCGGCGCTGCGCCCGAAAGGATCGAACGGCGTGCCGCGCAGGAATTTCAGTTTCGCAAGTTTCGGGAATGCCTTTGCCATCCAAGGCCCGAATGCGCGCTTGGCCGGTCGCCCGTCAGGCCCGGTTTTCGAAAGGACTGGCGGCGCCAGATGAAAGGTCAATTTCAGATCACCATCAAATTCCGCTGCTGCCTTGGCGCGGGTTTCGCGCAGCAAGCGCGCGACCTCGTATTCATCCTTGTAGGCCAACAGCTTGTGATAGCCTTTTGCCACCGCCTCGCGCAGGGGGGCATCCTGAAACTGGTCCACGAACCGGCGATAGCGTTTCGCAAGCCGCTTGCCCTGATAGGCGGCCAGATGATCGCCGCGATAGCTGATTTTTTCGTCCAGCGTTTTGGGCAGCGCCACGACGTTCCGCGTCAGCAGCTTTGCCGCATCCTGCGGATACAGATGGGCCCAACGGCCCAGATTAAAGGCGCGGATATTGCGGTTCACCGCCGCCCCGTTCAGTTCAACCGCCGCGGTGATCGCCTCGTAACTGATTGGAATCGCACCCATCTGCCAGACCGCGCCAAAGATCATCATGTTGGAATAAATACTGTCGCCCATCAGCGCGCGCGCCAGGTCCGACGCATCGAACATCGCCAGCCCGTCGCCCAGCCGCGCCTGCAACGCCAGTTCCAACTGTTCGGTCGGCAGTTTGAACGCGGTGTCACGGGTGAAATCGCCGGTCATGATTTCGTGGCTGTTGACCACACCCTTGGTCTGGCCGGTTTTCATCAGCCCCAGCGTCTTGGACCCCGCCGACACCACCAGATCCCCCCCGATCAACGCATGGCATTCGCCCGTTGCGACACGTATCGCGTTGATGTCAGACGGTTTTTCGGCAATCCGGCAATGGATGTGCACCGCGCCGCCCTTTTGCGCCAGGCCCGCCATTTCCATCATGCCCGCACCCTTGCCATCAATATGCGCAGCCATCGCCATGACCGCCCCGATGGTGACAACACCCGTGCCCCCGACGCCGGTGATCACGACGTTATGCGTGCCGTTGATCGCAGGCAATGCGGGGTCAGGCATGTCGGGCAGGTCCACATCCGCTGTCGCTTCCTTGCGGATTTTCGCGCCCTCGATAGTCACGAACGACGGACAGAAGCCGTTGACGCAGGAAAAATCCTTGTTGCAGGATGATTGGTCAATCGCCCGCTTGCGGCCCAGTTCGGTTTCCACCGGCACGATGGACACGCAGTTCGACTGCACGCCGCAATCGCCGCAGCCTTCGCAGATGTCGGTGTTGATGAACACGCGCTTGTCCGGGTCGGGGAATTGCCCGCGCTTGCGCCGCCTCCGCTTTTCGGCGGCACAGGTCTGAACATACACAATGGCTGACACGCCATTGTATTTACTGAATTTATCTTGCACAACGGGCATGTCGGCGCGTTCATGGATATCCAGCCCTTCAGGAAAGACCGACAGATCCAGATCTTCCTTCTCATCATGGACAAGCGCGACATTGCGCACCCCCATCGCCAGCAATTCGCGGCAGATCTGGTCAGGCGTAAGCCCGCCGTCATTGCCCTGCCCGCCAGTCATCGCGACCGCATCGTTGTAGAGGATCTTGTAGGTGATGTTCGTCCCCGCCATCAACGCAAAGCGGATCGCCTGCACGCCCGAGTGGTTATAGGTGCCGTCGCCAAGGTTCTGGAACACATGATCGCGGGTGGAAAACGGCGCCTCGCCCACCCAGTTTGCGCCTTCGCCACCCATCTGGGTGAACCCCACGGTGTCGCGGTCCATCCATTGCACCATGTAGTGACAGCCGATGCCCGCATAGGCGCGCGCGCCTTCGGGCACCTTGGTGGATGTGTTGTGCGGGCAACCGGAACAGAAATAGGGCAGCCGCGCGGCAAGTTCCGGCGCGTTGTCGGCGCGGCGCGCCTCGGCCAATGCCGCCAGACCGGCCTGCACGCCATCCGTGCCGCAACCTTCCTCGACCAATATACCGCCGATTTTTTCCGCAATCCAGATCGGGTCAAGGGCGGCTTTGGTCGGAAACACCTCTTCCCGGCGACCGGCGGAATGTTCTTCGCCCTTGTGCCAGCCATACACGCGACGGCCGCGGCGATCATCGAACAGCGCCTCTTTGACCTGCACCTCGATCAGCTTGCGCTTTTCCTCGACCACGACGATCAGGTCCAGCCCTTCGGCCCAGTCGTGAAATGACACCATATCAAGCGGCCAGACCTGCCCCACCTTGTAGGTGGTGATGCCCAGACGCTCTGCCTCTGCCGCGTCGATGTTCAACAGCGACAGCGCGTGCTGCAGATCCAGCCAGTTCTTGCCCGCCGCGACAAAACCGATGCGCGCGCCGGGCTTGCCCCATTTGCGCTGGTCCATCTTGTTGGCGCGGGCAAACGTCTCGGCGGCGAAGCGTTTATGGTCGATCATCCGCGCCTCTTGCAATTGCGGCGTGTCGATCAGGCGGATGTTCAATCCGCCTTCGGGCAGGTCGATATCGGGCGTCACGAAAGATAAACGATGCGGGTCGCCATCCACGACCGATGTCACCTCGATCGTGTCTTTCATGGTTTTCAGGCCCACCCAAACGCCCGCGAAACGCGACAGCGCATAGGCATACAACCCGTAATCAAGGATTTCCTGCACCCCCGCAGGCGATACAATGGGCATATAGGCGTCGATCATCGCCCAATCAGACTGGTGCAAGGTCGTGCTGCTTTCGCCGGTGTGGTCATCACCCATGGCCATGATCACGCCACCGTTGGGGGAAGTGCCTGCCATATTGGCATGGCGCATCACATCGCCTGACCGGTCCACACCGGGGCCTTTGCCATACCACAGGCCGAAAACGCCGTCATATTTGCCTTCGCCACGCAGTTCGGCCTGCTGGCTGCCCCAAAGGGCGGTCGCGGCCAGATCCTCGTTCAATCCGGCCTGAAACGTCACCTGCGCGGGGTCCAGCACGTTTTTGGCGCGCGCCATCTGCATATCAACGGCACCCAAGGGCGACCCGCGATAGCCGGTCACATACCCTGCGGTGTTCAACCCTGCCCGCGCATCACGCGCCCGCTGCATCAGCATCAGCCGCACCAGCGCCTGCGTGCCGTTTAGCAGAACCTGCGATTTTGTCAGATCATAGCGGTCATTAAGGGAAACATCCTGATGAACCATCTCGCACCTCCCTGCGCGTCAGATATTAAAACGAGCATAGGTCAAATAGACTGACCTACAAAGCTAAAATATTTATTTAATAGGTTTGCAACCAAATGCTGCAATAGCGTAATAAAGTTTAGGTGTGAGCGGTAACAACAATGGCAGCGGCGTAAAATGGACTGGGACAAACTAAGGATATTTCACGCCGTCGCCGACGCGGGATCGCTGACGCACGCCGGTGACACGCTGCATCTGTCGCAATCAGCCGTCAGCCGCCAGATTCGCGCGTTAGAGGAAATGCTGAACACGACCCTGTTTCACCGCCACGCCCGCGGCCTGATTCTGACCGAACAGGGCGAACTTTTGTTCGATGCCACCAAATCAATGAACAAACGGCTGGAGGCCGCCACTGCGCGGATCAAGGACAGCGAAGAAGAGGTGTTTGGCGAACTGCGCGTCACCACAACCACGGGCTTTGGCACGCTCTGGCTCGCACCGCGCCTGTCGAAGCTTTATGAAAAATATCCCGATCTAAAAATCGACCTGATGCTTGAAGAACGCGTGCTGGACTTGCCCATGCGCGAAGCTGACGTTGCCATCAGGATGAAAGAACCTTCACAGGCCGACCTGATCCGCAAGCGGTTGATGTCCGTGCGTATGCGGCTTTACGCCTCGCAAACCTATGTCAATAAAAACGGGTTGATGACCGAAATTTCGCAGATCACCAACCACAGGCTGTTGTGCCAAAGCCTGAATTCGACCCAAGTGGCGGCTGGTGCAACGCTTGTCCACCATCTTCTGACGTATGAAGTGCCCAGCCTGTTTACCGTCAACAACTATTTTGGGGTCTTGCAAGGGGTGCTGAACAATCTTGGCATCGGCGTGCTGCCCGATTACGTGACCGAGGATTTTCCCGATCTTGTGCGCGTGTTGCCCGACCTTGAATCGGGCGAAGTCCCCGTTTTCCTTGCCTACCCCGAAGAACTGCGGCAATCAAAACGCATCGGCGCGTTCCGCGACTTCGTGCAAGAGGAAATCTTTACCCACCGTCGCAAGATCAGGGAAACATTGCCAGACAAGCCACAACTGCCGCCTGATTGATCAGGCGGCCCGTTCTGCCGATACCGCGCGCTGCTGCATGGACCGGACAATGTTTTCAGCCTGACGGCGTGTGACCTTGTGGCGCACTGGTTGGCCATATCCGGTTTCGGGGTTTTCACGCAGCGCCGGAAACAGTGCAAAAAGCGCATCACGCTGCGCATTATTCAGCATCGAAATCGCAGTAAGACCGGGATAAAAGCTTTCCGATTGCACACCGCCCGCCAACAACAGCGCATGCTGCGCCAAAAGCATGTGATGATATGTGACCGTCTTCTTGCCCTGCATATGCCGGACACCCGTCAGACCTGTCAGACCCTTTGCCGGGGCGATCACCTCTGGTTGGCCAAACAACGCCTGACAATCCGGGCTGCGCATCAGAAAGTGGTGCTGAGGTGACACCATCAGATCACACACAGGCAACCCGTCGCCGAACGCGCCTGCCTTGATCTGAACAGGTTTGAATTTTTCATCGCTGCCGGGCCATGTGTGCGTGGATGACGTAACCCAAACCAGCGGTTGCGGCCCGTCATCAACCGTCATCACCAGATCACCCTGTCGCAAATCGTCTACCATCACGGGGCCACACGGCGTTTCGATCATGGTGCCAGAGACAAAGCAAACCGGCACATTCGGAAGGGTGCCATCCTGTATGGGGGAAATGTTACCCTGTTGAATCCCCGCCATTTCCTGTTGCGTTGCGTCAGATTCAGGCAGAAAAATCAGCCTTTCAGTCGTGCCAGATATTGGGTAGTCGATCACCTGGATGATGACGACCGGTTCACCTTGAAGCGCGACCGGAACCTTGCTGTCATTCGGCATGATCCCGTAAACAATATATTCGAAATCATACAAAACATTGTTAATCTTGACCTGCGTATTCGGGTCTTGCCCCGGAACGGGATCAAGAAACGTGTCGCCGTCAGGGTCTTTTGCGACAAAGGTTATTTCAATCGGTGCGATATCTTTTTCCAGATTGATCGCATTGTTACCCGCATTGTCCTGATTGATGCGCGCCCAAAATGTGTCTGACATAGCGCCCCTTATCCAGTTGCCCCGATGTAGCATGAATGCCTGATCCGGGTCGTTGCATTATCTACATTACATCGCCTGGTCGCGCAGGTTTCGAACCGCGGCGAACTTCTGAATCAAGTATCAAAATCAGGATGAACGAAAGTTGAACGCGCATCTGAATCCTGGTCAATTTTGCACTGCTGCGAAGCCATGCAAAAAGTGCATACCGGATTTGCCCGCTCGTGGGATGATAGTTCTTGAAACGCACAAAAACACGCCTTACCTGCAGTTTCGAAAGCGATGGCGCGATAACGCACGTCACCTTCACCTCCCTGTTGGACTTCGCCGGGCCTTAGTGCCCGGCTTTTTTTGCGCTAATCTCAGATCAATTATGATGGGCGCGTTTGCGCATCGGTCGCTGCAACATCCCAAAGGGTCATAAATTGCGACTTTCACCTCCAGACGTGGCTCTGTATGAAGAGGCATGATCCGGGGGACACGATGAACGAACCACAGCTGACAGATGAACTGATCGCCGCGCACGGGCTGAAACCTGACGAATACCAGCGCATCCTTGATATTATCGGACGCGCACCAACGTTCACGGAGTTGGGTATCTTTTCAGCCATGTGGAACGAACATTGTTCCTATAAATCATCCAAGAAATGGCTGCGCACCCTGCCCACAGAAGGCCCGCAGGTCATTTGTGGCCCCGGTGAAAATGCCGGTGTCGTCGATATCGGTGATGGGCAGGCCGTGGTGTTCAAGATGGAAAGCCATAACCACCCGTCCTATATCGAACCCTATCAGGGGGCGGCTACCGGTGTCGGGGGCATTCTGCGCGATGTGTTCACCATGGGCGCACGGCCTATCGCAGCGATGAATTCGCTGTCTTTCGGTGAACCGTCGCACCCTAAAACCCGCCAGCTGGTAAACGGTGTGGTTGCAGGTGTGGGCGGTTACGGCAACTGCTTTGGCGTGCCGATGGTGGGGGGTGAGGTGCGGTTTGATCCGGCCTATAATGGCAACTGCTTGGTGAATGCCTTTGCCGCTGGTCTGGCCGACGCGGACAAGATTTTCTATTCCGCTGCGTCCGGCGTGGGGATGCCGGTTGTTTATCTGGGCGCAAAGACAGGCCGCGACGGTGTCGGCGGTGCCACCATGGCATCGGCTGAATTTGACGACACAATCGAGGAAAAGCGCCCCACCGTGCAGGTGGGCGACCCCTTTACCGAAAAGCGCCTGATGGAGGCGACGCTGGAACTGATGGCCACCGGCGCCGTCATTTCGATTCAGGATATGGGCGCGGCTGGCCTGACCTGTTCGGCGGTGGAAATGGGCGACAAGGGGGGCTTGGGCGTCCGGCTGAACCTGAACGCTGTGCCCCAGCGCGAAGACAACATGACCGCCTATGAAATGATGCTGTCGGAAAGCCAGGAGCGCATGCTGATGGTCCTGCGCCCGGAAAAAGAGGCCGCGGCCCGCGCCGTGTTCGAAAAATGGGATCTGGATTTTGCCATCGTCGGTGAAACCATCGCCGAAGACCGATTCATCGTGCTGCACCACAATGAAATCAAGGCTGATCTGCCGCTGGCGACCCTGTCGGGTTCCGCCCCCGAATACGATCGCCCTTGGGTGCCCACCCCTGCCCCCGAACCGCTGGGTGATGTGCCGGGCGTGCACCCCATCGACGGGCTGCGCGCGCTGATCAGCAGCCCAAATTATGCGGGCAAGCAATGGGTTTACGAACAATATGACCAACAGGTTATGGGCGACACCGTGCGCTGCCCTGGCCTTGGTGCAGGCATTGTGCGGGTGCATGGCACCGACAAATCGCTGGCCTTCACCAGCGATGTGACCCCCCGCTATGTCAAGGCAAACCCCGTCGCGGGCGGCAAACAGGCCGTGGCCGAGGCTTACCGCAACCTGACCGCCGTGGGGGCCACCCCCCTGGCCACCACCGACAACATGAATTTTGGCAACCCCGAAAAGCCCGAAATCATGGGGCAATTCGTAGGGGCCATTCAGGGCATCAGCGAAGCGGTGCGCGTGCTGGATATGCCGATCGTATCGGGCAACGTGTCGCTTTATAATGAAACCGACGGCACCGGCATCCTGCCCACGCCGACCATTGGCGCGGTCGGCATCATCCGCCACCCCGATCACATGATCGCCGGGCAATTGCGCGACGGGCATGTTTTGTTGCTGCTGGGCGAAACCCAGGGCCACCTTGGCCAATCCGCCCTGCTGGCCGAGGTTTTCGGCCGCACCGAAGGCGATGCGCCCCCCGTCGATCTGGTCGCCGAAAAGGCCCATGGCGATTTCATCCGCGAAAACCACAGCCTGATCACCGCCTGCACCGATCTTTCCGATGGTGGCCTTGCGCTGGCCGCATTCGAGATGGCCGAGACCGCAGGTGTCGGCATCACGATCGACGCTGAAGACACCGCAACCCTGTTTGGTGAAGACCAGGCGCGCTATCTGATCGGTTGCAATTTCGATCAGGCCGAGGCGCTGATGATCGCGGCAAACCGGGCAGGTGTATCGGTCACGACCGTGGGCAAGGTGGGTGGCAGCAGCGTCAGCTTTGGCCATTTCCATGCGCCGCTGGATGAATTGGCGCAGATCTATCGCTCCGCCTTTGCCGCCGCCGTGGCCTGATTTTTCAGGTCTCGGCCAAATCTGGCGGCAGGCCCCACTTGTCCGCCAGCGTTGGCTGACCTAAGTTCAAGGACAAACGGGAATAAGGAACGCCAATGCCCATCACCGCCCATGAAATCGAAACCTTGCTGCGCGAAAATTTCCCCAACGCAAAAATCAATGTGCAGGGCGACGACGGCACCCATTTTGCCGCTGAAATCATCGACGAAAGCTTTCGCGGCAAAAACCGTGTGCAACAGCAGCGCGCCGTCTATGCCGCACTGAAAGGCAAGATGGATGGCAGCAATGGGGAATTGCACGCGCTGGCGTTGACAACAAAAGCACCTGACTAGACTTATGGAAACGCGATTCATCGTGTTGTTGATCATCGCACCATTCGCTTTGACCTTTATATATGCCATCTGGCATGAATACCGCAGGTACAAGCGCGAAGGGGCGTCTTCCTAC
This sequence comes from Yoonia sp., assembly GCF_014859355.1. GTDB lineage: Bacteria > Pseudomonadota > Alphaproteobacteria > Rhodobacterales > Rhodobacteraceae > Yoonia. The sequence continues at coordinate 40,402 of NZ_JACUUJ010000013.1, forward strand.
GGGTTGACATACGATCCAGAGACGAACACGACCCATGTGGGCACCCTGGAAGATGATGCTGACGGGTTCGACCCCGAAGAATTCAACCCCGAGGACACGCCCGACACGGGACAAACCGACGACACCGATGCAGACAGCAAGGAACAGGAAACAAAGTCATGACAGCCGAAGCGAAAATCAAGGAAACGATCACCAGCAACGATGTTGTGCTTTTCATGAAAGGCACAAAATCCATGCCACAATGCGGGTTTTCATCCCGCGTCGCGGGTGTGCTGAACTTTATGGGTGTTGAATTTGCCGATGTAAACGTGCTGGCCGACGACGAAATCCGCCAGGGGATCAAGAATTTTTCCGATTGGCCGACAATTCCACAGCTTTACGTCAAAGGCGAATTTGTCGGTGGTTGCGACATCATCACCGAAATGACACTTTCGGGGGAATTAGACACACTTTTCGCGCAGCAAGGCGTCGATTTTGACGAGGATGCCGCCGAAAAAATCCGCGAAGCGAACGCCTGATTTATCGACAATGCTGCCTAAAGGGTTGTTTGGACCCTTCAGGCAGCATGCGCATGGGTTTGATCATGCCGTCACGGCATGGCCGCCCTATTGCTCTAACTCATCTGCCAGGGATTCCGCCCGGGCCGCGATTTCGGCCAGCGTATAGGTGACAGAGCTTGGCACAACGGGCACTTCGATCCGCTCGGGCGTGGGGGCCGGGCGCGTTTCCCATGCTTCGATTTGCGCGCGCAACCTGATGACCTCTGCGTCTGCTTCGCGCAACCGGTCTTCAAGCCCTGCGGTTTTATCCGCCAGCATCAGCCCGGCCATCAACAGCATCCGTGCTTCGGGCAAACGCCCGATCTGTTCAGCCAGATGCGCGGCCTCGCCGTCGAGCAAGGCCGCAGCGGAATGCAGAAAATGTTCTTCACCGTCCTGACAGGCGACCTCGAACAGGCGGCCACCGATGGAAATTTCAACCTGCGGCATGGGTATCACCTTCGATTAACGGTTTGAGTTGACGCAAGATCGCATCCACTTCGGCTGCCTCTGACGCCCGCTGCGCGGCGAGCGCTTCCACTTCCGCGGCCATCGCATTGTCAAGAAGTTCAGGCGCTACGCCATTGCTCAGCGCCTCGCGCAGGCTGCTGTTCATCTCGCGCATCTGGGTATTTGACGCGCGCAATCGCTGCAATTCTTCATCCAGCCGTATCATCTGGACGCGCTGGCTTTCTACACGCGCCACAAGAGAAGCGACCTGCGTATCCTGCCGTTCCTTCAGCTGACGCACACGTTCAACCAGTTCGGCATTGGCGGCACGTTCGTTTTCAAGCGCCGATGACAGGGTATGATCCGCCGGCAACGTTGATTTCTGCGCCTCAATGCCCTGTCGTATGCGGTCAAGCGCGGCTGTGATCCGGCTTTCCAACGCGCTGATATCACTCATCCGCCTGTCCCTTTCATGATGCCCGCTGGCACCCGCGCAAAGGCTGCTTTTGTTGTCGCCAGCCTCATTGCATCCCAATCTGTTGGCCACAATCACCGACCCTTGAACGAATCGCATCACTATCTTGCTACAGTAAGCGATCAAAAACGCACCCGCAAACGACGGTGGCACTGCAAATTGAAAGGTTTAGCCGTCGCGCTTGATCTTGGGGGTGACCCTGATATGACGCAGACAACGATAAACGCCACCCATGCACATAGGATCATAGACCTTGGAAATTGCAGCCCTGCGCACCGCCCACCCTGATCACTGGCAAAAAGCCACCGCCATCCGCACCCTGACGCTGGATGCGGTTGCTGCCGCCAACTCCGGCCATTCCGGCATGCCGATGGGCATGGCCGATGTGGCCACGGTGCTGTTTGAAAAGCATCTGAAATTTGACCCAAAGGCCCCCGCATGGCCAGATCGTGACAGGTTTATCCTGTCAGCGGGCCATGGGTCGATGTTGCTTTATTCTCTGATGTATCTGACCGGCTACGAAGACATCACGCTGGACCAGATCAAGGACTTCCGCCAATGGGGCGCGCGCACGGCGGGCCACCCCGAATACGGCCACGCCCGCGGGATCGAGACCACCACCGGCCCTCTGGGTCAGGGCATCGCCAATTCGGTGGGTTTCGCGATTGCCGAAGAAATCCAGCGCGCCACATGGGGCAAGCAGATCATCGACCACCACACCTATGTCATGGCCGGTGACGGCTGCCTGATGGAAGGCATCAGCCAAGAGGCGATCGGCCTTGCTGGTATGCAGAAACTGGGCCACCTGATCGTTCTGTTTGACAACAACAACATCACCATCGACGGCACCGTCGATCTGGCCGACATCACCGACCAGCCCGCGCGTTTTGCCGCATCGGGCTGGCATGTGCAATCCATCGACGGGCATGACCCGGTGGCGATTGACGCGGCGATCACGGCCGCCAAGGCCGACCCGCGCCCGTCGATGATTGCCTGCAAGACCCATATCGCGCTGGGACACGCCGCACAGGACACATCCAAAGGCCACGGCGCACTGACCGACGCCGACCAGTTGCAAGCCGCAAAACAGGCTTATGGCGCACCCTTGGGTGACTTCGAGGTGGACCCTGCGGTCAAGGCCCAATGGGAAGCGATCGGCGCACGCGGTGCAGCGGCAAGGCAGGGTTGGGAAGACCGCTTTGCCAAACTGTCAGCAGCCAAACAGGCCGAATTCAACCGCACCTATGCCGGTGAGGCCCCCAAGAAACTGGCTGCTGTGATCCGTGCGCTGAAAAAGCAGATCAGCGAAGGCGCGCCAAAGGTCGCGACGCGCAGATCGTCCGAAATGACGCTAGAGGTGATCAACCCGATCATGGGCGAAACCATCGGTGGATCGGCTGACCTGACCGGATCGAACAACACCAAGACCGCAGATCTGGGCGTGTTCAACCCCGACAACCGCAAGGGCCGTTACATCTATTACGGTGTGCGCGAACACGGGATGGCAGCGGCGATGAACGGCATGGCCCTGCATGGCGGCGCGCGGCCCTATGGCGGCACCTTCATGTGTTTCACCGACTATGCGCGGGGTGCGATGCGCCTATCGGCGTTGATGGGCATTCCCACCACCTATGTGATGACCCACGACAGCATCGGACTGGGCGAAGACGGGCCAACCCATCAGCCTGTTGAACATCTGGCCATGCTGCGGGCCACGCCAAACACCCACGTGTTCCGCCCCGCCGATACGGTCGAAACCGCCGAAGCCTGGGAATGCGCCCTGACGTCCAAAACCACGCCCAGCGTGCTGGCCCTGTCGCGCCAGAATCTGCCCACCGTGCGCACCACCCACACCACAAAGAACCTGACAGCCCAAGGCGCCTATGTGCTGGCCGATGCCGATGGCAAGCGCCAAGCGATCATTCTGGCCACAGGATCAGAGGTTGAAATCGCCCTTGCGGCACGCGATCTGCTGCAAGAGGGCGGGATCGGCACGCGCGTTGTGTCGATGCCTTGCTGGGAACTGTTCGAAGAACAGGACGAGGGTTACCGTCGCCGCGTTCTGCCCGCAGGCCCCGTGCGCGTCGCTGTCGAGGCGGGTATCCGGTTTGGTTGGGACCGCTGGTTGTTCGGCGAACGTGGCCGGCGCGAAAAATCCGGTTTCGTCGGGATGCACGGGTTCGGTGCGTCGGCACCCGCGGACCGGCTGTATCAGGAATTCGGGATCACGGCACAGGATGTCGCGGCCAAGGTGAAGTCGCTGATCAAGTAAGGCGGATCATCATCAACCCTACGCAAAAGGCGGTGCTGCGGCGCTGCCTTTTTTACGTCTGCAACAGGGCCGTGATACGCTGCCACAGTGGCCCAATGACATCATTTGCCAGGGGGATCAGCGCAAACCCAAGGATCAGCCCCAGCACACCATCCATCGCAGCCGTTGCAAACCATTCGGTTGCAGCAGTGGCCCCATCAGGCACCAGATGCCCCACCGCGACGGCCCAATCATGGATCTGGTGGCCCAAAGCGGTATAGCCGATCTGCTCCAGCCCATGCACGATGATCGACCCGCCAACCCACAGCATCGCCGCCGTGCCAACCCATGTCAGCACCAGCAAGAACCCCGGCATCCCCGCAACGATCCCCCGGCCAAGGCTGCGGGTTACGCCCAGCCGTCCGCGGGTGACCATCGCCAGCCCCATGTCGTCGGCCTTTACGATCAGCGCAACGGCACCGTAAACCATCCCCGTGATTGCAATCGCCACGATCGCCAGCACGGCGGCCTTGCTCCAGATATTCGGGGTTTCAATGGCGGCCAGGGCAATGGTCATGATTTCGGCAGACAGGATGAAATCTGTCTTGATCGCGCCTTGCACTTTTTCCTCTTCCAGATGGGTCAGGTCGCCGGTGGCATCGGGGTGCGGGTCATGTTTCTGCACCGCGTGCAGCACCTTTTCCGCGCCTTCAAAACACAAATACCCCCCGCCCAGCATCAACAAAAGCGGGATCAGCCATGGCGCGAAGGCCGCCAGCAACAGCGCGACCGGCAGCAAGATCACCAGCTTGTTGCGGATGGACCCCAGCGCGATGCGCCCCACGATGGGCAATTCCCGATCCGCTGAAAAACCATGCACGTATTTTGGGGTGACAGCAGCATCATCCACCACAGCACCGGCCGCTTTGGCCCCCGCCTTAGTCGCCTGCCCGATCACATCATCCACCGATGCAGCGGCGACTTTGGCAATCGCGGCGACATCATCCAACAGGGCCAGCAGTCCGCTCATTTCTGAATTCCTTGATTCTGTCGCCAACGCTGATCTGACACCGCGTGACATGCAAGCCCCCACTGTTGGCGCAAACCGTTAGCGGTAACTGTATGCAAATGCACACCGTTACCGTTAACATATTGACAAACATAATATTTTTACTGGACATGTCGCCCCCAAAGCGGCACGGAAAGGCAAAGCGAAAGGGCACCACATGACAGTCACAATCGGGATCAATGGCTTTGGCCGCATCGGGCGCTGCACGCTGGCCCACATCACCGAGGCCGCGCGCAATGACGTGCAGGTTGTGCGGATCAACGCCACCGGCCCGATTGAAACCAACGCGCACCTGCTGAAATACGACAGCGTGCATGGCCGCTTTGGCCACCCGGTCAAGGTCAGCGGCAACACGCTGGACCTTGGGCGCGGCCCGATTGACGTGATGTCCACCTATGATCCGACCGAACTGGACTGGTCCGGTGTCGATGTCGTGCTGGAATGCACCGGCAAATTCAACGACGGCACCAAATCGGCGATCCACCTTGAACGCGGCGCAAAAAAGGTGCTGATTTCGGCACCTGCAAAAAACGTGGACCGCACCGTGGTTTACGGCGTCAACCACCGCGATCTGCTGAACACCGAACGGATGGTGTCGAACGGGTCTTGCACCACCAACTGTCTGGCACCACTGGCCAAGGTGCTGAACGATGCCATCGGGATCGAACGCGGCATCATGACGACAATCCACAGCTATACCGGGGACCAGCCCACGCTGGACCGGCGGCACAAGGACCTGTATCGCGCGCGCGCTGCCGCCATGGCGATGATCCCCACATCGACAGGTGCCGCCAAGGCCCTGGGCGCGGTGCTGCCGGAACTGGCGGGGCGGCTGGACGGCACCGCAATGCGCGTGCCCACCCCCAACGTCAGCGCGGTTGATCTGACATTCGAGGCGGGCAAATCCGTGACCGTGGCCGATGTAAACGCCATCGTCGCCGAGGCAGCAGGCGGCTATATGGGCATGGTCATGGCCTATGACGCAGAAGCCAAGGTCAGCATAGATTTCAACCACACCACGCAAAGCTGCATCTTTGCCCCCGACCAGACCAAGGTGGTCGGGGGGCGCACCGTGCGCGTGCTGGCCTGGTATGACAACGAATGGGGCTTTTCCGCGCGGATGGCCGATGTGGCCGCGACAATGGGGCGGTTGCATTGATCCGCAAGGCCGCTTTCGTGCCGGTTGAACAGCCACACCAAAGATGACGCCCGGCATTGACGCGCAGACACATGATCTGGCCCTTTCAGGCGGTGCGGCATAGGCTTTCAGGGCGCAAAGTGCCTTTGCCCCTGATAGAGCCTGACATGACCAACACCATTGCCTTTTTCCTTGCAGCCGTGATTATCGGTCTTTTTGCACTGGATTATTTCATCCTCGCTTGGGGGCTCCCTATCCTTGTGATGCAGCGTCTGATCACGCTGATCGATGCCATCTCTTTCTGGCGATAAGCACCGTTACAATATCTTTGGTTGACCTTTTGCGTTAAATCGCAATGTTAGCGCCAACATTGATCCATCAGGAGGATGAACCATGGCCGTCAAAGTAGCGATCAACGGATTTGGCCGGATTGGCCGCAACGTACTACGTGCAATCATCGAAAGCGGGCGCACCGATATCGAAGTTGTGGCCATCAACGACCTTGGCCCGGTCGAAACCAACGCGCACCTGCTGCGGTTTGATTCGGTGCATGGCCGTTTTCCCGCAACAGTGACGACCGGCGATGACTGGATCGACGTGGGTCGCGGCCCGATACGGGTGACAGCCATCCGCAACCCTGCCGACCTGCCTTGGTCTGACGTTGATGTCGTCATGGAATGCACCGGCATTTTCACCAGCAAAGAGGCCTGTCAGGCCCATCTGGACAATGGTGCCAGCCGCGTGCTGATTTCCGCACCGGGCAAGGATGCGGACAAGACCATTGTTTATGGTGTCAACCACGATGCGCTGACTAGCGACGATATTATCGTGTCGAATGCGTCATGCACCACCAACTGCCTGTCGCCCGTGGTGAAGGTGCTGAACAATACCATCGGGATCACCAAAGGGTTCATGACCACGATCCACAGCTACACAGGCGACCAGCCCACGCTGGACACCATGCACAAGGATCTGTATCGCGCCCGCGCCGCTGCGCTGTCGATGATCCCGACATCCACCGGGGCGGCCAAGGCCGTGGGGCTGGTGCTGCCCGAATTGAACGGCAAGCTTGACGGGGTCGCGATCCGCGTGCCAACGCCGAATGTGTCCGTGGTCGACCTGACGTTCGAGGCATCGCGCGCCACCACAGTGGACGAAATCAACGCCGCCATCATTGCCGCAGCTGATGGGCCGCTCAAGGGTATTTTAGGCTATACTGACCTGCCGCTGGTCAGTTCCGATTTCAACCATGACCCGCATTCGTCGATCTTTCACCTTGACCAGACCAAGGTGCTGGACGGCACCATGGTGCGGATCCTGTCGTGGTACGACAACGAATGGGGCTTTTCCAACCGGATGAACGACACCGCCGTCGCGATGGGTAAACTGATCTGATCACCGTCATATGACAGCCATTGACCGGCCCCGCGGGGCCGGTTTTTTTGTGCGATCACTGGATTTTGCCATGCAACGCCTGCATGGCGCCTTCCCGGCTGAGGCGATTGTGCTGCGCCGCAGCATCACTAGATATGGTGCAAGACAACACAACGCGATGACCAAAAGGAACCCCGTAAATGACCGTCTTGAACACAGTCCGAAACGCCGTGCAAAAGCGCGCAGCCTATATCCGGCTCAAGCGGGATATACAGACCATGCCACTGGACACAGCCATTGATCTGGGCCTGTTCCGCGAAGATGCGGCAAAGATCGCTGGCAAGGCTGTTTACGGCTAAAAATACACCCTGAAACACATCAGCCGCGCCTTATCTGCAGCCGATATCTTGTTTTATGACAAGGCTTTATGCGGCAAACTTTCCCGTCAACGCCTGTTTGACGGCCGGGGGAACAAATTTGCTCACATCGCCCCCAAGACGCGCGATTTCCTTGACCAGCTTTGAGGCAATCGCCTGATTTTTGGCATCGGCCATCAGGAAGACCGTTTCAATGGTATTATCCATCGACCGGTTCATGCCAACCATCTGGAATTCATATTCAAAATCCGCAACAGCCCGCAGCCCCCGGATGATCACGCCTGCGCCCACATCATGGGCGCAATCAATCAACAGGTTTTCAAACGGATGCACCAGCACCTCGCAGCCCCGATCGGCCCCCAGCGGCACGCATTCCGATTGCACCATCGCAACGCGTTCTTCCAATGAAAACAGAGGCCCCTTGTCGCGGTTGATCGCCACGCCGATTACCAGCCGATCAACCAGCGAACAGGCCCTGCGGACGATGTCGATATGTCCATGCGTCACCGGGTCAAACGTGCCGGGGTATAATCCTACGCGCATGGCGCACCTCATCTGCTGATTTGCCGCCAAGCAACATTATTACACGCCAGAATGCAAGTGGTGCTAATGCCCCATGATCATACCTTCGAGCGCATCCTTTTCCATCGACAATTGGGACAGCCGCGCCTTGACCACATCACCGATTGAAATTAGGCCAATCATCTTGCCATCATCCATGACCGGCAGGTGGCGAAAACGTCCATCGGTCATCTTTTGCAGCACGTCGTCTGCCGTGTCACCCGCTGTGCAAGTGATCAGGTTTGCTGTCATCATGCCGCTGACCGGTTCATCCAGACAAAGCGCGCCGCGCCGCCCCAATTCGCGCACGATGTCGCGTTCAGACAGGATCCCGTCCAGCGACACGCCATCATGGGACACAACGACCGTGCCGATCCGTTTTTCTGATAGCAATGTGACAGCCGCGCGCACATGATCCGTCGGCTTGACTGACACAATACCATAATCGGCTTTGGATTTAAGGATTTGTGAAACGATCATGGCGGCCTCCCTGTCGCTGGTATGATGGTTTAGCGTGTCAAATTGCAGGGCCGCCTGTCAAGCACGCCGTGCGTTCCAGCCGCGCCACTTCTGCCTGCATCCCTGCGATCAAGGCCGCAGCAAACCGCGTCAGCCGGTCCGATTGCCGGTCTGACGTATGGCGCACCAGATAAAACGACCGGGTCAGCGATACCGTATCGACCAGCACGCGGCGTAGTTCGGGCGCGAAGGGCAACGCGAAATCATGCACGATACCCACGCCCGCCTGCCGCAGCATCTGCAACTGCACTGCGACGGAATTTGATGCCATCTGCACCCCATCCAGCCCCAGATCACCCAGATAATCCAGTTCCTTGTCAAAAATCATATCGGGGATATAGCCAACAATCCGCCGCCCGCGCAGTCCGGCCCGCGTTGTCATCGGGGGGGCATCGGCCCGGGTGGCCAGATGCAGGTGATAATCGGTGATCTTTTCCACGGTCAGGCGGCCTGCCGCCGGCGGGCTGACGGCAATCGCCATATCCGCCTCGCGGCGCGACAGGTTGACGACGCGGGGCAGCGCCAGAATTTGGACCTCCAAATCGGGGTTTTCCGCCTGAATCGCCGCGCAGACCTGCGGCAGCACGAAATTTGCGGCCCCATCCGGCGCACCGATTCTGATCTGCCCGGTCAGCGCGGCCGATGCCCCCTGTCCTTCGTCAAAGGCCAGCGCCAGCTGCGCTTCGGCCTCGGCGGCGCGGTCGCGCATCCGTTCGCCCAGATCGGTCAGGGCATAGCCCTGCGGGGATTTTACGAATAAGGCCGCCCCCATGCTGCGTTCCAGCCTGGCCACCCGACGGCCCAGCGTGGCCGGATCCATCCGCAACACTGGGGCCGCGCCAGACAGGCTTTCGGCGCGGGCCACCGCCAGAAACACCCGCATGTCATCCCAGTTTTCCATCGTATCCTTGCATTTTTGCAAAACGGTTTTGGGATATTGGTTCTTTTACAGTTAAAAACGCAAGACTATAATCCTTGCGAACACAGGAGGATCCCATGAAAGAACTGACCCATTATATCGGCGGCGCCCACGTCAAAGGCACGTCAGGCCGTTTCGCGGACGTCATGAACCCCGCCACCGGCGAAGTGCAAGCGCGGGTGCCGCTGGCCAACGCCGAAGAACTGGCGCAAGCCGTGGACATCGCCGCCAAGGCGCAGCCTGCTTGGGCCGCTGTGAACCCGCAACGCCGCGCGCGCATCATGATGGCCTTTGTCGGCCTGTTGAACCGCGACATGGACAAACTGGCCGAGGCGCTGAGTCGCGAACATGGCAAAACCCTGCCAGACGCCAAAGGCGACGTGATTCGCGGGTTGGAGGTCGTGGAATACTGCATCGGCGCGCCGCAACTGCTGAAAGGTGAATACACCGACAGCGCCGGCCCCGGCATCGACATGTATTCGATGAAACAGGCGCTGGGTGTCACCGCCGGCATCACGCCGTTCAACTTCCCCGCCATGATCCCGATGTGGATGTTCGCCCCCGCCATTGCCTGCGGCAACGCCTTTATCCTCAAACCATCCGAACGCGACCCGTCGGTGCCCTTGATGTTGGCCGAGCTGATGGAAGAAGCAGGTCTGCCCAAAGGCATTCTGCAAGTCGTCAACGGCGACAAGGAAGCGGTGGATGCGATCCTTGATCATGACGTGATCCAGTCAATCGGGTTTGTCGGCTCGACCCCGATTGCGGAATATATCTATGGGCGCGGTTGCGCCAACGGCAAGCGGGTGCAGTGTTTTGGTGGCGCGAAAAACCACATGATCATCATGCCCGATGCCGATATGGATCAGGTTGCCGATGCGCTGATTGGCGCAGGCTATGGCGCTGCGGGCGAACGCTGCATGGCGATTTCCGTGGCGGTGCCCGTGGGCGATGAAACCGCCGACCGCCTGATCGCAAAACTGGTGCCGCGCATCGAAAAGCTGAAGGTCGGGCCATATACGGCAGGCAACGATGTGGATTACGGCCCTGTCGTGACAGCCGCCGCCAAGGCCAACATCCTGAACCTGATCGAAAGCGGGATCACGCAAGGCGCCGAACTGGTCGTCGATGGGCGCGATTTCAGCCTTCAAGGCTATGAAGACGGCTATTTCGTCGGTCCACATCTGTTCGACCGGGTGACAAAGGACATGGATATCTACAAAAAGGAAATCTTTGGCCCCGTCTTGTCGTGTGTGCGCGCGCAAACCTATGAAGAGGCGCTGGGGTTGGCGATGGACCACGAATATGGCAACGGCACCGCGATCTTTACCCGCGACGGCGATGCGGCGCGTGATTTTGCCAACCGGATCAACATTGGCATGGTCGGAGTAAACGTGCCGATCCCTGTGCCGCTGGCCTATCACACCTTTGGCGGCTGGAAAAAATCCATGTTCGGCGATCTGAACCAGCACGGGCCGGATGCGTTCAAATTCTACACGCGGACCAAAACGATCACGTCACGCTGGCCGTCGGGGATCAAGGACGGCAGCGCCTTTTCCATGCCGCTGATGGAATAAGCCCGACGCAGGCTTGCCAAGTTGGGGCAAAGCGCCCAAGAATATGAACAACCGTTCAATTCATGCTGATGGGAGGCATCATGGACTTTGCCCTGACCGAAGAACAAACCGCCATCTTTGACATGGCACAAGCCTTTGGCGCGGAACACATCGCGCCAAAGGCCCGCGACTGGGAAGCCGCAGGCACGATCCCCAAACAACTGTGGCGCGATCTGGCGGCCTTGGGCTTTGGCGGGCTTTATGTATCCGAGGAAAACGGTGGTGCAGGTCTGACCCGGCTGGATGCGACATTGGTGTTCGAGGCGCTGTCGCAATCCTGCGCGTCGGTGGCGGCCTTTTTGTCGATCCACAACATGTGCGCCCGGATGATCGACACCTATGGTTCGGAACCATTGCGCGCGCGTGTTTTGCCCAAGGTCCTGACGATGGAAACGATCCTGTCGTATTGCCTGACCGAACCCGGCTCAGGCTCGGACGCTGCCGCGCTGAAAACGCGCGCACTGCGCAGCAATGACGGATATCGCCTGACCGGAACCAAGGCCTTTATTTCGGGGGGCGGCTATTCAGACGCCTATATCGTCATGGCCCGCACCGGTGATGACGGCCCCAAGGGCATCAGTGCCTTTTTGGTGATGGACGGTGCGCCCGGCCTGTCGTTCGGCGGGCTAGAAGACAAGATGGGCTGGCGGTCGCAACCCACGCGGCAGGTGCAGATGGACGCTTGCGAAACCGCGGCAGATAACCTGCTGGGCGAAGAAGGCCAGGGTTTCAAATACGCGATGGCCGGGCTTGATGGCGGGCGACTGAACATCGCAGCCTGTTCACTGGGGGCGGCACAAGCTGCCCTTGACAAGACGCTGGCCTATATGCGCGAACGTCACGCATTCGGCAAATCCATCGACCAGTTTCAGGGGCTGCAATTCCGGCTGGCTGATATGGAAATCGACCTGCAATCAGCGCGCACCTTTCTGCGGCAGGCGGCATGGAAACTGGACACCGGCGCATCCGACGCCAGCAAATTCTGCGCGATGGCCAAAAAACAGGTGACAGAGGTCGGCAGCCGCGTGGCCGACGGATGCCTGCAATTGCACGGCGGCTATGGCTATCTTGCGGATTACGGAATCGAAAAAATCCTGCGCGATTTGCGGGTGCATCAAATACTGGAAGGCACCAATGAAATCATGCGCCTGATCACCGCACGGCACCTGATCAAATAAACACCACCGCAAGGCAGCCAAGGCCATGACCGATATCATTATCCGCAAGACAGGCAACGCCGGACATATCACGCTGAACCGTCCAAAGGCGCTGAATGCGCTGACATGGGACATGTGCCTTGCGATCGAGGCGGCGCTTGATGATTGGCGCGGCACCGATGATGTGGCGCTTGTCATGATCGACGGCACGGGCGACCGCGCGTTTTGTTCGGGTGGTGACATCGCAGAAATGTATGCCACAGCCAAACGCGGGGACTATGACTATGGCCAGCGGTTCTGGCGTGATGAATACCGGCTGAACGCCAAACTAGCGGAATACCCCAAGCCGATCGTCAGCTTTTTGCAGGGCTTTACCATGGGCGGCGGTGTCGGTGTGGGTTGCCATGCGGCGCACCGCGTTGTCTGTGACAGCAGCCGTATCGCCATGCCGGAATGTACAATCGGGCTGGTGCCGGATGTGGGCGGGTCGCTGTTGCTGGCGCGCGCGCCGGGATATTGCGGGGAATTTCTGGGGCTGACAGGTGACCGTATGGATGCAGGCGACGCGATCCATGCCGGCTTTGCCGATCATTTCATCCCCGAACGCGATTGGGGGGCTTTGAAATCAGCGCTGGCGCAAACCGGCGATGTGTCCGCCGTGACAGCCACAGCACACCCCGCCCCCGCCAGCCGATTGCACGACTGGCAGGCCGGGATTGACGCGGTGTTCTGCCACCCGACCCTTGCCGATATCTACGCCGCCATGCCCGACACCCCTGGCCCCGCCGTGGCCCATGCGCGCAAACTGATGGACCGCAACGCGCCCTTGGCCATGGCCGTGGCAAGCAGGATCATCAAATCGGTGCGCGCGGCCCCACACATCCGCACGGCGCTGGATCATGAATTTCGCTATACTTTCCGCAGTGCAGAACAGGGCGATTTCATCGAAGGAATCCGCGCGGCCATCATTGATCGCGACCGCAGCCCGCACTGGCAGCACAAGACATGGCAGGATGTGCCGGAAACCGAGATTTTGCGCATGACCGCCCCCTTGGGCGACGATGCGCTGCAATGGGAGGAAAGAACATGAAAGTAGGCTTTATCGGTCTGGGGAACATGGGCGCGCCCATGGCGGCCAACCTGGCCAAGGACCATGATGTCATCGGATTTGATCCCGTCGCACGGCCAGACGGTATCACCATGGCATCCAGCGCGGCAGAGGCAGCAAAAGACGCCGATGTCGTCATCACCATGCTGCCCAACGGCGACATCCTGCGCGCTGTGGCCCGCGAAATCCACCCGGCGATGAAACCCCGTGCAGTGCATCTGGATTGTTCCACCGTCGATGTGGACAGCGCACGCGCGGTTGCCGCACTGGCGGAAGAACACGGACTTGGTGCCATTGACGCCCCCGTTTCAGGCGGTATTGGCGGGGCGGCGAACGGCACGCTGACCTTTATGGCAGGCGGGTCTGACGCCGCGTTTCAAACTGTCAAACCCCTGTTTGACATCATGGGGCAAAAAGCGGTGCACTGCGGCCCTGCGGGCAACGGGCAAGCCGCCAAGATCTGCAACAACATGATCCTTGGCGTCACCATGATCGCCACTTGCGAAGCCTTCGTGCTGGCCGACAAACTGGGGCTGGACCGGCAGGCAATGTTCGATGTGGTCAGCACATCGTCAGGGTCATCATGGTCGATGAACACCTATTGCCCCGCCCCCGGCATCGGCCCGGTTTCGCCCGCCGACAACAACTATCAACCGGGGTTCGCCGCCGAACTGATGCTCAAAGACCTCAACCTTGCGCAAATGGCTGCCGCAGCCGCCGATGCAGACACGCCCATGGGGCAAGCCGCGCGCGATCTTTTTGCGCAGTTTGTCGAAACAGAAGACGGCAAGGGGCGTGATTTTTCAGCCATGCTGCCAAGGTTCGAAAAACGCCACCGGCCCTAAGCCAACAAATCAGGGGCGGCCACACCAGGCCCCGCCCCCGAGAAAAGGCTTCGATCTTCATCTTGGCAAAAAAACTCCCGCCGGAGGCTCCCACAGTGGCCACACAGGCCAACAGCTAAAGATTACTCAGCTGCGACTGTCACCGCATCCAGCATCGGTTTCAGGTAACGCCCGGTGTGGCTTGCGACGACGTCTGCAACCTCTTCAGGTGTGCCGGTCGCCACGACCTTGCCACCTCCATCACCGCCTTCGGGACCGATATCAATGATATGATCAGCGGTTTTTATCACGTCAAGGTTGTGTTCGATTACCACCACCGAATTACCTTGTTCGACCAATTCATGCAGCACCTCTAACAGTTTGCGCACGTCTTCGAAATGCAGCCCCGTTGTCGGTTCATCCAGAATATACAGTGTGCGCCCCGTCGATTGCCGCGCCAGTTCCTTGGACAGTTTGACGCGCTGCGCCTCGCCGCCTGACAGGGTTGTGGCCTGCTGGCCCACTTTGATATAGCCCAGACCGACGCGCATCAGCGCATCCATCTTCGTGCGGATTGACGGCACCGCGGTAAAAAACGTTTGCGCATCTTCGACAGTCATATCGAGCACATCCGCGATGGATTTGCCCTTGAACTTGATCTCCAGCGTTTCGCGGTTATAGCGTGCGCCCTTGCAGGTTTCGCAGGTCACATAGACGTCAGGCAGGAAATGCATTTCGATCTTGATCACGCCATCACCCTGGCACGCCTCGCAACGCCCCCCCTTGACGTTGAATGAAAACCGCCCCGGTTTATAGCCGCGCGCCTTGGCCTCTGGCATCCCGGCGAACCAGTCGCGGATCGGGGTGAAGGCACCAGTATAGGTCGCGGGGTTCGACCGCGGGGTGCGCCCGATGGGCCGCTGGTCAATGTCGATCACCTTATCAAGGTATTCGAACCCTTTGATTGTTTCGCACGGCGCTGGCGTCTGCCGCGCCCCGTTCAGTTTCATCGAGGCGTTTTTGAACAGCGTTTCAATGGTCAGCGTGGATTTCCCCCCGCCCGACACACCGGTCACACAAACAAACTGCCCCAGCGGAAAATCGACCGTGACGTTTTGCAGATTGTTCCCCGTCGCCTTGACCACCGTCAGCTTTTTGCCCTTGCCCTTGCGGCGTTTGGCAGGGATTGCGATTTTACGCGCGCCCGTCAGATACTGACCGGTGATCGATGCCGGATCAGCCATGATCTGCGCGGGCGTGCCCTTGGCCACAACCTGCCCGCCATGCACGCCTGCACCGGGGCCGATATCAAACACATAATCCGCCTCGCGGATCGCTTCTTCATCATGTTCGACAACGATCACCGTATTACCCTGATCGCGCAGGTTTTTCAGCGTGGTCAGCAGCCTGTCATTATCGCGCTGGTGCAAGCCGATGCTGGGTTCATCCAGCACATAAAGCACCCCTTGCAAGCCCGATCCGATCTGGCTGGCCAACCTGATGCGCTGGCTTTCGCCACCCGACAGCGTGCCGGAATTACGCGATAACGTCAGATATTCCAGCCCGACGTTGTTCAAAAACCCCAAGCGTTCGCGAATTTCCTTCAAAATCGCCTTGGCAATTTCATTTTTTTGGTTGCTCAGGCTGTCAGGCACCGCCTGACACCAGTCAAAGGCTTCCTTGATGGACATCTGCACCACCTGACCCACGTGCAAGCCACCGATCTTGACCGCCAGCGCCTCGGCCCGCAGGCGATAACCACCGCAGGTGCCACAGGCGCGGTTGTTCTGAAAACTTTCAAATTCCTCGCGAATCCAGTTGCTGTCGGTTTCGCGATAGCGGCGTTCCATGTTCGGGATCACGCCTTCGAAAGGGCGTTCCACCTGATAGACGCGCCCGCCTTCGTCATAGCGGAACTTGATTTCGTCCTTGCCCGATCCATACAGGAACACCTGCTGCACCTTTGGGTCCAGATCTTTCCAGCGGGCGTTTTTGTTAAACCCGTAATGTTTGGCGATCGCCTCGATTGTTTGCAGGAAATAGGGCGATTTGCCCTTGCGCCACGGGGCCAGTGCACCGTCAGCGATTTTCAGCGTCACATCAGGGACGACAAGTTGTTCATCAAAAAACAGCTCGACCCCCAGACCGTCACAATCGGGACAAGCCCCAAAGGGCGCGTTGAATGAAAACAACCGTGGTTCGATTTCGGGGATCGTAAAACCCGACACCGGACAGGCGAAATTTTCTGAAAAGGTCATGCGTTCGGGGTCGCCCTCTACCGGGGCGGTTTCCAGAATGGCGATGCCATCGGCAAGGTCCAGTGCTGTGCGAAAACTGTCTGCAAGGCGGGTTTCCAGCCCGCTGCGCACAACGATCCTGTCCACAACCACGTCGATGTCATGGCGAAATTTCTTGTCCAGCGTGGGCGGTTCATCCAATTCGTAAAACTGCCCGTCCACCTTGACGCGCTGGAACCCCTGCTTGCGCAGGTCCAGAAATTCGCGGCGGTATTCGCCCTTGCGGTCACGGATGATCGGGGCAAGCAGATAACCGCGCGTGCCCTCTGCCAGCGCCATGACGCGATCAACCATATCCTGCACCTGCTGCGCCTCGATCGGTAAACCTGTCGTGGGCGAATAGGGCGTGCCTGCCCGTGCAAACAGCAGGCGCAGGTAATCGTAAATCTCGGTGATGGTCCCGACCGTGGAACGCGGGTTTTTGCTGGTCGTTTTCTGTTCAATCGAAATCGCAGGTGACAGGCCGCTGATGTGGTCCACGTCAGGTTTTTCCATCATGTCCAGGAACTGGCGGGCATAGGCGCTCAGGCTTTCGACATAGCGCCGCTGGCCTTCGGCATAGATCGTATCAAAGGCAAGAGATGACTTGCCTGAACCGGACAGACCCGTAATCACTACAAGCTGCTCACGCGGAATATCCACGTCGATATTCTTGAGATTATGTTCGCGCGCGCCGCGCACTTCGATGTTTTTCAGCTCTGCCATGGGTCACCTTTTGTCCACGCCTCAGACATAAGCCGACCAAGCGCCCCGTCCAATACGTATCTAGAACATTAAGGAAACATTTGCAGATTTATTTTCATATGTCATCGGTGACGCAGAAGCGATGTCGCGTTCTGCGTCACTTTGATCGCGCTGGGTGAGTTTGCCTCCCCTTGCGGTCTACATGTGGATCACGCGATCATAAGCATCGAGCACGCTTTCGTGCATCATTTCCGACAAGGTCGGGTGTGGGAACACGGCGTGCATCAGGTCTTCTTCGGTGGTTTCCAACTGCCGCCCGATCACATAGCCTTGGATCAGTTCGGTCACTTCCGCGCCGACCATATGCGCGCCCAGCAATTCGCCTGTCTTGGCGTCAAAAACGGTTTTCACCATGCCTTCGGGTTCGCCCAAGGCAACCGCCTTGCCGTTGCCGATAAAGGGGAACTTGCCGACCTTGACGTCATAGCCCAATTCCTTGGCCTTCGCTTCGGTATAGCCGACAGATGCCACCTGCGGGTGACAATAGGTGCAGCCTGCGATGCTTTCGGGTTTGACAGGATGGGCGTGTTTGCCTGCAATCAACTCCGCGACCATGACGCCTTCGTGGCTGGCCTTGTGGGCCAACCATGGGGCGCCCGCGATGTCGCCGATGGCATAGATCCCCGCGACCCCGGTGCGGCAATATTCATCGGTCACCACATGGGTGCGATCTATCTTGACGCCCAGCGCCTCCAGCCCCAGGCCTTCGACGTTACCGACGATGCCCACGGCGCTGATCACCGTGTCAAAGTCTTGCGTGATAACCTTACCCCCGGTTTCGATATGGGCGGTCACCTTGTCCTTGGCGCGGTCCAACTGCTTGACCGTGGATTTTTCCAGTATCGTCATGCCTTGCTTGATAAATTGCTTTTTGGCAAAGGCGGAAATATCGGCGTCTTCCACCGGCAACACGCGGTCCATCACCTCGACCACGGTGGTTTCAGCCCCCAGCGTGTTATAGAAACTGGCAAATTCAATGCCGATGGCACCCGACCCGATGACCAACAGTTTTTTCGGCTGATGCGGCGGCACCAGCGCGTGGCGATAGGCCCAAACGCGGTCGCCGTCCGCCTCTAGCCCCGGCAGGTTGCGCGCGCGGGCGCCCGTGGCCAGCACGATATTCTTGGCGGTCAGGTCTTCTGTCCCGGCGTCGGTCTTGACGCTGACCTTGCCTTTGGCGGTGATCGTCGCCTCGCCCATGATCACCGTCACCTTGTTCTTTTTCAGCAGGTGTTTCACCCCGCCTTCCATCTGTTTGGCAACGCCACGTGACCGTTTCACAACCGCGTCCAGATCATAACCGATCCCTTCGGCGGACAGCCCGAATTCCTTGGCGCGGTGCATCAGGTGAAACACTTCGGACGACCGCAGCAGTGCCTTGGTCGGGATGCAACCCCAGTTCAAGCAAATGCCACCCAGATTTTCGCGTTCAATCACGGCCACATTCAACCCCAGTTGCGCGCCTCTGATCGCAGCGACATAGCCCCCCGGTCCCGCGCCAATTACGATCACGTCAAAATTTTTCGCGGCCATGCTGCGCCCTCCAAGATAACAATTTAGTTGAACGTTAAACTACTTTCCAAACAAGCTCTAGTGGCCTTTGGGCATAACAGCCATCGCGTTTGTGCAGGGCCTGTTAGCGGGCACCCGCCGTCTGCGCACGCAGTGCAGTGGCGTATCCGCCCGCGTCCAGAAACACCTGTTCGGCTGCGGTTGTCTTACGGGCAAGTGCCGCATTGCGATAGGGAAATCGCCCGAATTGACGGATGATGGACCGATGCGCACAGGCGTGACTTTCGTTTGACTTGCCGGTTCCAGGCATCCGCGTGTGGATCAGCCGCACGGCCCGGTCCTGATCAATCAGGTTTTCCGCGTGCATCAATGGCAGATAGAAAAACTGCCGCGCAGGTTCATCAATTTTCATGTCCCAGTGCCGTTCGATCGCCATTTTTGCAGCGGCCAGTGCCAGCTTGTCTGTCGCAAACGCCTTGCCACTATCGCGAAACATATTGCGCGGGAACTGGTCGGTCAGGATGATATAGGCCAATGTTCCCGAAGGATATGTCAACCACAAGCCCAGCGCACCTTCGGTTGCCTCTTGCCAGGTGGGCAGGAATTTTTCACGGATTTTTGCATCAAACACCGGATCGGATTTATACCAATCCTCTGGCGCGCATTCATCAAGCCAAAATGCCAAAACATCTTGCGGGGCTAGCACAACACCACTCCTCCAGATCGCTATCTTACGTGGTCAAGAGAAACAGACAAACCTTGCCCTGACAAGTGGTTACTGACCGTGCGTTTGCGATTCACTTGCGTCGGCTTCGATATAGACTTCTTGCGCCACTTCAACGGCAACGGGTGTGGATGCTGCGGAAACGGCAGTATATGGCACTGTTTCACCTTCAAAGTCGGCACGGCTGCGCTGCGTTGCGCGATAAAGGCCGTAAACGCCGATAGCAAACATCAGGATTGCCGTGAACAGCCAGAACCCGTTTACGCCGATGCTATCCATCATCCAGCCCACAATCAGTGGCCCCATGATAGCCCCCAACCCATTGATAAACAAAAGCCCGCCCGATGCCGCCGCCATATCCTCTTTCTCGAGGTAGTCATTGGCATAGGCAATCAGAAGCGCATAAAGCGGGTTCGACGTGCCGCCCACAATCGCCCCGCTGATCACGATCAGCACGTAATTGCCGGGCACGAAAAAGGCGATCAGTGACCCAGCGCCACCGATCAGCGCGATCCAGATGATCAATGCCCGCCGGTCCATCCTGTCTGACAGCCATCCGATCGGATATTGCAGAAACAAGGCAGAGACATAAATCGCCGAAATGAACAATGAAATCTGGCCAACGCTCAGCCCGACCCTGTTGCCATAAACCGCCGACATGCCAAATTGCGCCGAAAAGACCCCCCCCAGCATGAACATGCCCACGCAGGCCAGTGGCGAGGCCGCGATGACCTGCCGGATGGTCATGGGTTTGGTCGTCGCAAAGGCCGGTGTCGGTTTAACCGACAACAAGATCGGCGCAAAGGCCAGCGACACCAACACCGACGGAATGATGAACAACACATAGCCAGACACATCGCCCCGGCTGACGATGAATTGCGCAAAAACAATCCCCGCCATCTGCACGATCATGTAAAGCGACAGCGCCTTGCCACGGGTTTCATTGGTAGCGGAATCGTTCAACCAGCTTTCTGCCGTGATATAGACCCCGCAAAAACAAAACCCGATGATCACGCGCCCGATGATCCACGCCCAAGGTTCAACCAGCGTCGGATACATGATCAGAACAGCCGAAATCAGCGACCCCATGGCGGCAAAGACCCGCACATGCCCGACACGGCGGATCAGGCGTGGCGTGAACCGCGAACTGAACAAGAACCCCAGAAAATAGGCGGACATGACCAGCGACAGGGCAAAGGTGCTGAACCCTTCCTGATCACCGCGCAAACCCAGCAACGTGCCTTGCAGGCCGTTTCCCACCATGAACAGGAACAACCCCAAAAAAAGGGCCCAAGACCCGCTCAATACCTGAAACATGTCGCGTCCTTCTTGTTCGCGTCGTTGACCGGCTATCACACGATTCCGTAAAAATCACGCTAGGCCGATGCGACAGTGTCGCGCTTGTTTGCGCCATTTTGCGCTGACCGGTTCAGGCATTAACCTGCGGCAGTAACAATGACGCGTCACCATAACTGAAAAACCGATATTCTTTTGTAATGGCATGGGCATAGATCGCCCGTATCTGGTCCACTCCCATCAGGGCCGAAACCAGCATCATCAGCGTCGACTTTGGCAGATGGAAATTGGTCATCAATCCGTCGGTCATCTGGAATGTAAACCCCGGCGTGATGAAAATATCCGTGGGGCCGGTCCAGGGTTCAACCCTGCCCGACCGTGCGGCACTTTCAATCAGGCGTAGCGCGGTGGTGCCCACGGGGATGATCCGCCCGCCTGCGGTCTTTGTCGCGTTGATCTCGTCGGCGGCTGTTTGTGTCACCTCGCCCCATTCGGCATGCATCTTGTGGTCGCGCACGTCGTCCACCTTGACCGGCAGGAATGTCCCTGCACCGACATGCAAGGTGACATGGGTAAAGCTGACACCCCGTGCAGCCAAAGCTGCCAGAAGCGCCGCGTCGAAATGCAACGATGCCGTCGGCGCGGCGACGGCACCGGCGTGACGCGCCCAATAGGTCTGATAATCCTGCATGTCCGCGGCGTCGGCAGGGCGTTTGGCCGCGATATAGGGCGGCAGGGGCATCGCCCCCACATCCGCCAGTGCCGCATCGAAATCGTCACCCGTCAGATTGAAACGTAAATGTCCCTGCCCGTCAGCACGGCCTGTCACGGTCGCTGACAGCGCATCGGAAAACACGATCACTTCGCCATCGCGGGCCTTTTTCAACGGCTTGAGCAAGGCCACCCAATCCCCATCTGCACGCGGCTCCAACAGCGTCACTTCGATATGGGCGGCTGTATCACCGGCGTCGCCATGCCTATGGCGCAGGCCGGACAGGCGCGCGGGGATGACTTTGGTATCGTTCAGCACCAACCTGTCGCCCGGGCGCAGAATGTCAGGCAGATCGGTGACGATCCGATCATGGATCGCATCACCATTCGCCAGCAAAAGCCGCGCCGATGATCGCGGCCGCGCCGGACGCACCGCAATCAGCCGCTCGGGCAGGTCAAAATCAAAATCGGACAGTTTCATTCGGACAGCACCGGCGCGGGTCTGCGGAAAATTTCGCGAAACATGCCAGGCGTCAGTGCTGAAAGCGGGTTCACGGCGATACGCGGCGCATCAGCTGTGCCGGTAATGTTGAAATTGAACCCGATCAACCCTTCGCCCCGACGGGTCAGAAAGGCACCGACACTATTCAAAAGGTAAAACGGTGACACAACGCCCTGCATATCAATTCCTTTGTCTGACAGCGTGTAGATGCCATCGACCGAAATGCCAAGGCCGGGGCCAACCGCGCTGGCATCGGTCACGATCACTTGTTCCGGGGTCAGCCGGAACCTTGCGTCCACCGCGTCAAAGGCAAGCCCCTGCCCGTCCAGTTGCGCAAGCAGCCCCACGACGCTGATCGCATCCAGCAGCGCCGCAATCGTTGGCGCATCGCGCACCCGCAAGCCGCGCATCGCCAAGGTGCCATCAAAAACACCAGCGCCCGCCGTTGGCAGCAATGTCAGGTCGAGCGTGCCGCCAACCGCATTGCGCATCAAACCTGCGGCGCGCACCACGCCACCGGCATCGTCACTGCGCAGCCTGATGGCCGTGCTGCCATCACGCGGAGCAACCGCACCTTCGATTGCGGCAGCGCCATTGACCAGTGCCCCGAACGGCCCGACCAGCCCAGACACGGTGGTGAAATCACCGCGAAATCCTGTCAGCGCGATCCCATCAGTCACTTGCAGGCGGTCAAGCCTGACGCGCAGCGGGCCACCGCCCCTGCCACCCGCGCCAAATTGCGCATTGCGCAGATCCAGCAGGCCACCGCCAATCTCGATCGCGACGGGCGCGCGCGGCCCTTGCCCGCGCAAGGTGATCGGCGCATCCAGCCAATCGCCCACGCGCACCCGGTCAAAGCGGGCCGCCTCCAACCTGCCCGCAGGCGTCAGGCTGACAGCCCCCTGCGCGCGCAGCCCACCGCCGCCGATATCCAGCCGCGTGATCGCAGGCACCTGACCAAGCGTGCCGGCTATATCCAGCGTGCCACGGGTTTGCGCGGATTTCGTCCAGCCAAGGGCGGGCAAGGTGATCCGCAGACCAACCATATCGGACCGCACGGAAAACGCCGGAGGGGCGCCCCCCCTTTGCAAGTCGATCTGAAGCGAACCCGCGGCACTGCCACTGACAGTATCGGGCGGCAAGGCGATGCCGAATTCGTCGAGGAACGGCTGCGACAAAGCAACCGTCGCCGTAACCTGACTACGGCCAGCAAATTCCGGGCCGAACTGCTGCGCCCAGCGACCAGTCAGCGGCACATCCCCCACCCGCACTGGCCCTTCGATCTGCAATCCGGTGTTGTCGGCGTGCAGGGTCAAGCGCGGTGCCACCATCTGCCGACCGGGGATGAGCGTGGCGCTACGCACAGATGTCAAGGCGGCGGACACATCAAAATTCAGCTCATCCGGCGTCATGCCTGGCTTGAGCGGGAACTGCATTCGCCCCGTCACCACCGCCCGTCCGTCCGCGACAGTAACAGGCAGTTGCGCCTTATCCAGAAACTGGAAAGGACGGCGGTTCAGCGCCGACAGCATCGCAGTGATCGTGCTGTCAGCGCGCAGATCGAAGATCGCAATATTTGGCGGCGGATGTTTTGCTGGAATCGCAAAGCTGGACCCGTCCAGCGCGATCAGCCCCCCCTGTGGCGCAGCGACCTGTCCGTGATCAAGGCTGGCCACAAAGTCACCGTCAACAAATGATACGGTCCCCTTGGCATCAGTGATCGGCGCAATATCCCTCAGAAACTTGATATCGGTATCCGAAAATTCCCAGTTCGCGGCAAATTTTGGCTGTGCGCCGGGGTGCAAGCGCAACCCGGCAGCCACGTTAAACAATTGCCCAGATGTGATATTGTTGTCTGCCCAACGGCGCGCACCGGGTCTGACAGCGCGAGGCCAGTAAACCATCAGCCTTTCAGGGCTGATCTGGTTCAACTTTGCATCCAGCGCCAGATCCCAGCCCCCTGCGGTTGCGGCGACATGGCCTTTGGCAACCAGCCGCGTCGGGCCGTCATTGATAACCAACTGCCCCAAAGCGACCGAAAAGGGATCAAAGCGCAGGCGCAGGTCAAGCGCTGCGGCGGGTATAGCAAGGGCGCTGTCGTAAACACCGGCCGGATTGACCAGCATATCCCGAAACCGGATCTGCGCCAGCAAGGCATGCGGCAGACCATCGCGCATGTCCCGCAGATAGGCCCGCCCGGTGGCCTGCATCTGCCCCCACCCCGTATCCAGTGTAATCTGGTCAAACACGATCTGATCTTGGGCAGGGTCATAGGTCAGATAGGCTTTGACCGCGTCAAATGGCACCGGTGATGTCGCGGGATTGGGTTGCAACACCCCTTGTCCGATTTCAAGAACCGCGCTGAGCGGTCCCAGCTTGCCCGCGTCATCCAGAGATGTGCGAAGTGTCGCCGTCATCGGCGCATCAACGTCGCGCAACCACGCCAGCGCGGGCGATTGCGCCGCAATGTCGCTGGCAACCGCATCGGTGATTTTCAGGCCGAAATCGGCGGCACGGCTACCCTTGGGGCTGCTGTAGGACAGCGCCATCGCAGTGATCCCGGCCCTTCCGGACAAAACCGACAGATCGCCGCGCAACGCGATCTGCCCGCCGCGCAGGTCAAGCGCCAGTGTGCCGCCATCGACGATCCAGCTGCGCCCTGCGCGGGCATCATCAAAATTCACGATCAACCCTTCCACGCGCACCAATTCAAGCGCGGCAAGCGCGGGCCTCTCAAAGACCTGATCAAACTGATCCAGCAAAGCAGGCAACGACCCCGCCCGCCCAAAGTCGCCGGCCTGCCGACCCAACGCGACCCGCAATGTGCCGTCACTTGCCCGCCGCAGGTTGACCTGTGCGCCGACCAGCCGGATTTCCTGCACCAGGACATTCCCTTGCAGGATCAGACCGCGCGGCGATATCAAGGCCTCGATCCGCGGAATATGGGTGACCGTCAGGCCGCTTTCATCATGGATTTGGCTATCCACCAATCGCACGGTCGGGTGCAGATCACGCCCGATCCGCAAATTGATTGCGCCAAAGCGAAGTTGCCCCCCCGCCAACATGACATCAGCGCGCGCGCTGACCCGATCCACAATCCAGCCCGGCGCGGTAATATCGCGGTCGATCAGCATCACCGCGGCCGCCAGTGCAAAAGCCAGCGGAAACAGGCCGGCCAGAACAACACAGCGCACCACCACCGACCAGCGCCAC
The DNA here is from genome assembly GCF_014859355.1 of Yoonia sp. GTDB lineage: Bacteria > Pseudomonadota > Alphaproteobacteria > Rhodobacterales > Rhodobacteraceae > Yoonia. Next base: position 65,778 of record NZ_JACUUJ010000013.1, read on the forward strand.
CAGTTACGGCGCAGTTGCGGCTGTTCAACCGGTGCTGTCTTGCGATCGTCGGTCACCTATCCTCCGGGTATGCGGCACCTTGTCTTTATCTTTTCGCCATCTGCTCTAAAACAACATGAAATCACTCCAGACAAAAGGACCAAGCCATGCCCCTTCCCGCGATCGGCGACAAAGCCCCTGAAATCACCCTGCCCCGCGACGGTGGCGACATTATCAACCTGTCCGATTTTGCGGGCAAGAACGTGGTTGTCTATTTTTACCCGCGCGACGACACGTCCGGCTGCACAAAAGAGGCGTTGGGCTTTACCGAAAACGCCGATGCCTTTGCCGCACTGAACACCGTCATTCTGGGTATTTCCAAGGATAGCGTGACCAAGCACGACAAATTCGTTGCCAAACATCACCTGAAAATCGCGCTTTTGTCCGATGAAAACGGCGATGTCTGCGAACGCTATGGCGTGTGGAAAGAAAAAAGCATGTATGGCAAAACCTATATGGGCATCGAACGCGCAACCTTTCTGATCGACGCAGGCAGCAAGATCGCGCAGGTCTGGCCCAAGGTCAAAGTGCCAGGTCACGTCGATGCGGTGTTGGACGCGGTGCGCGCGCTGTGATGCTGGCAGATATGGCCGTGGCGGTGCTGACCACCGCCGATGGCCGCGAAAAAACCGCACTGTCGCGTGGTTTCGCGGCCC
>NZ_JACUUJ010000045.1 GCF_014859355.1 Yoonia sp.
CTCATAATTCTGGCCGGTGTGGCGCATATAAAGATGGTAGAATCGTTCGCGCGTCTGTTCGATGTGCCGCGACTGGATCAGGATATCGGCCGCAGTCCCCTGGCTGCCTCCAGATGGCTGGTGGACCAGAAACTCCGAATTGGGCAGCGAAAACCGCATCCCCTTTTCGCCTCCAAGCGAAATGACCGACCCCATCGATGCCGCTAGGCCACAGACCAGCGTCGATACCTTGGGTTTGATATATTGCATCGTGTCGTAGATGCTCATCCCTGCAATCACAGACCCGCCCGGGCTGTTGATATACATGCTGATTTCCTTTTTGGGGTTCTCAGCTTCAAGGTGTAAAAGCTGCGCGACGATCAGCTGGCTCATCCCGTCATGTATGGGGCCATTGACAAAAATGATGCGCTCTTTCAGCAGCCGCGAAAAGATATCATAGGCGCGTTCACCCCGTGCGGTCTGTTCAACCACCATTGGGACAAGGTTCATATAGGTCTCTGCGGGGTTTTGCATGTTATCTGCCTCTTTGCTGGACGGCTGTGTCCTACTTCGGAAATCTTGACAGAGTCTTAGAGACGGGTGTCAGGGGCTTCAAGGCCACATGACAGTTTTCACCCCCGCCCCAACGCAGCCACAGCGGTTATCCAACGTGGAACAGGCTGGCAAACAGGCGTGGGTCAAGGCTTTCGCCCGCAAAGGTCGGGCCTTCGGTCAGCATCGACACCGCATCATGGCTGTGCAGACTTTCCTGATGGCTGGCGATCACCCGGAAATCCGAAATTCGCGTATCCAACTGCAACTGTTCGGTAAACAGCCGCGCGGCATCCTCGACAAAAATCGGATTGGCGGCGTTCAGTTCCGCAAAGGCCTGTTCATCCTCGCGCTTGACCATAACCTGCGTTTCCGTCGGCACGGCCGCACGGGCGCGATCAATCAAATCCTCAAACCACATCATGTCACGACCGGTTTCCAGCAAAACCGAAATACGCGCGACCGACCGTTGCGAATGCGGCGTGGCCAGTTGACCACGGAATTGCCGCGCATGTTCGGACAGTTCCAACGAACAGGGGCATGTAGACGAATAGACATAATCCAAATGAATGATCTTTTTGCGCACACCCGACACCTCGACCAGTTCAAGCGCAATATCGTAATACTGATAGCCGGCCAGCCCCGACCGCAGGCTTTCCACTTTCATCGGAAAACTAAACCGCATCTGGATGCGGGCATCAAAGCTTTCCAGATCCGACATGTAATCATCAAGCGCACGTTCGATCACCTCAAAACTGAATGTCTGTTCCGCGTGTTTGTAAAATGTACGCATGATCCGGGACATGTTGATGCCCTTTTTCTCGGCCTCCAGCGATACTGTGCCGGTCACAGATGTTTCCAGGGTCAGATCACCGTTATCACGGGTGTGAAATCGGATCGGCAGTCGGAAATTCGAAATACCGACATGTTGAATTTGCTGTTTTGCACCACGGATCAGGCTGGCCGGCCCGTTTTGAAGGTCGGGCATCGTGGCCTTATAGGCCTCGTCCACCTCGAAAGCATCAGGATATGCGCGCGCCAATGCGGGGTAATTCGAAACCTCTTGCCCCGGTATCAGACGTGATACCAACGGGTCCAATGTTGCCACTTCCTCGGGGGTCACTTCAATGGCCCAGCGCCGCAACAGCGCAAGCGCCGCTTCCGCCTCTGCGCGGGTCGGTTCACGATTCATGTCAGCGGAATGGATGTTCATTTCGTGGCCCCTTCTCGGTGCATCTCCTCCCCCTAAATGGGGCAGGTTCTCAGACTGTCCAACAAAGACATGATAGATACGTAACAAATCTCTGCGTGGATCAGCCATATCACCCAACTTTCAGCACGCAGATGTTACCCGGTATTCGGCCTAACGCCAATGCGCGGCCAGAACGTTGCCCCGTCACGCACAACGCCCTGCTTCTTCCGCTGATAAATTTCCCCACCGGAGGCTCCGCCCGTCCGGCGGACGCAACGGCCAGACCCGTCAGCCCATCGCTTGCCGCAAATCGGACAACAGATCAGCCGCATCTTCCAGCCCGACGCTAAGCCGGATCAGCCCCGGCGTTATGCCAAGCGATGCCTTGACCGCATCCGCCAGCCGCTGATGCGTGGTTGTCGCAGGATGCGTGGCAATTGATTTAGCATCACCAAGGTTGTTGGAAATCTTGAATATCTCAAGACGGTTCAATAACCGGAATGCCGCGTCTTGTGATCCTGCGTCAATCGCCAGAACGGTCCCCCCCGCCCCCATCTGGGCAACAGCCAGCGCGTGCTGGGGATGGCTGACAAGCCCGGGATAGATCACGCGCTGCAACCTTCCATCGGCCTGCAACGACATCGCGAGATGCTGTGCCGTTTCCGCTTGCGCGCGCACCCGCAGGTCCATCGTTTCCAGGCCTTTCAGCATCAGCCATGCCGTAAACGGCGACATCGATCCGCCTGTGTGCTTCATATAGGTTTCGACAGGGCCGCGGATCAGATCGCGCAACCCAAGAATCACACCACCCAGCGCGCGGCCCTGCCCGTCGATATGTTTGGTCGCGGAATAAACCACAACATCAGCACCCTGCGCCAGCGCATCCGAAAACACCGGTGTGGCAAAGACATTATCCACAATCACCAGCGCCCCGACAGCATGTGCCAGCCGCGATACCGCCGCAATATCGACGACTTCCAGCGTCGGGTTAGAAACGCTTTCAAAAAAGACAACCTTGGTATCCGCCCTGATCGCAGCCTGCCAGGCATCAAGATCGGTGCCATCCACGAATGTCACCTCGACCCCGTAGCGGGTCAGGATTTCCTCAAGAATATACAGACACGACCCAAACAGCGCCCGCGCCGAAACAACATGGTCCCCCGCGCGCAGCACCGACATCAACGCGCCGTTGACCGCCGCCATGCCGGATGCCGTGGCAAAGGCGGCCTCGGCCCCTTCCAGCGCGGCGATGCGGTCTTCGAACATCGCCACGGTGGGGTTACCATAGCGGGCATAGATAAATTCATCTTCCCCCGACTGGATAAACCGGGCCTCTGCCGCCTCTGCCGTGTCGTAGACAAAGCCTTGGGTCAGGAAAATCGCCTCGCTCAGTTCGCCGTATTGACTGCGCCGGGTGCCCGCGTGCACGGCGCGCGTGCGTTTGTTCCACTTGTCCATATGTTATCCCTCGCGCCCTTGGCGCATAAAAAAACCCGACACCGGGAAAAGGTATCGGGGTCGAAAAACCCAGAACCCTCTTTAGCGGCATGTTTAACGTGGCCCACAATCCGGTAACAAATCGCCACCAACAGCGCATAATACCCTGCCTGTCCAGCGTCAAGAATGGCTGGCATCAAGCCGGGGCAGTCCGGCCCGGCCCGCCAAATAAGTTGTCCCTTGCCGTTTTCGTGCAGGCTGTCATTCTGATGGTGTGACAAGGAAAAAGGATGGGTCATGACCACACCGATTGATCTGTATTTCTGGCCAACGCCCAACGGCTGGAAAATCTCGATCGCGCTTGCAGAAATGGCATTGCCCTATCGGCTGCATCTGGTGGATATTGGCGCAGGTGATCAGTTTCACCCCGATTTCCTGAGGATTTCCCCCAACAACCGGATGCCCGCGATCATTGATCCCGATGGACCTGACGGCGCGCCCGTCACGATTTTTGAATCCGGTGCGATTTTGCAGTATCTGGCGCGCAAAACAGGTTTGTTTTATGGCCCGACGGAACGCGACCGCATTGCCGTGGACCAATGGCTGATGTGGCAGATGGGCGGATTGGGGCCGATGGCAGGGCAGGCGCATCATTTCCTGAAATACGCCCCCGCCATGACCCCGCCCAATGATCTGCCCTATGCCAAGGACCGGTATCGCAACGAGACCGCGCGCCTATATGGTGTGCTGGACCGGCAACTGGCCCAAAACACCTATGTCGCGGGTGATTTCTATTCGATTGCCGATATGGCGATCTGGGGGTGGGCCTCATTGTGGGAAGGCCAGCAACAAACACTGGATGACAAGCCCCATATGGCCCGCTGGCTGGACATGATGGCGGCGCGTCCCGCTGTCCAGCAGGGCCGCGCGCTGGCTGCGGAAAAACGCGGTGATATCGCACAGGACAAAACAGCCCAAAGCGTGCTTTTTGGCAAAGGCTCGTAACGAATTATTAGGTCTGCACTGTTAATTTGGCATCGCTTCTCGTGAATAGGTCCAGATCATGCAGTATCGTCCGCACCGCTATAACACCCATTATCCCGTCACGTTTGAAACACCATCCGGCCCACAACGTGGCACGGTCATTGACGTGAACACCGCCGGCGCACGTGTCGAAGGGCTAAAAAACCTGTCCCGCGGTGACAAGGTCAGGCTGTCTGTGCTGAGCTTGCGCATCAATGCGGTGGTGCGATGGGTCGCCAACGGGCGCGTCGGGGTCATCTTTTCACCGCGCATTTCCAGCCACCAGGTCGATATTTTACGCTATCGCAGGGACGGACGTCCGACAGTCGGCAACCGCACCGTCGGTTTCCAGTTTCGTGAAATGCACTAATCCTCGTTGGGTTGGTCGATCAGGTATCTTTGCAGCCCGGCAATCTGAACCCACAAGAACACAAACAAAACAGCAGGAAAGGCGAAAGTTTCCAGTTTGACCCATGTTTCGGTAGATTGGGTGCGCCAGATCAGTTCATTTGCTACGGCAAGGGCCGCGAACATCACGGTCAAGCGTCGGGTGAAAATCATCCAGCCTTCCGGGCGCATGGGCAGAAATTCTTCCATGACATATTGCAGATAACTGCGGCCGCGCAGCAGACCAATGCCCAACAGGCCAGCCATCACCCCATAAACGATCGTCGTTTTCATTTTGAAAAAACGCTCGTCATTGAAATAGGCCGTCAGCCCCCCAAAAAAAATCACCATGAAAGCTGTGAAAAGCTGCATCCGGCTCAGCTTGCCTGTCAAGGCCCACAAGATCCCCATAGCCACCAGCAGGATTGGCACAAACACCAGCGCGGCAATGATAAAACCGGAATATTCCGTCCCCGCCACGGTAAACATATCGTCCTTGATCCGCAGATAAATCAGGAAAAATACCAGTGTCGGCCCCAGTTCCAGCACCTGTTTCAGGATCGGATTGATCTGTTTTGTGGTCATCGGCGTCTCCCTCATCCCCCCATTTCCACGATCACGGCCCCCAGCGCAACCAGTGTCATCAGAAACAGCCGGCGCGGGCCGACCTTTTCGCCCAGAATGAACCAGCCGATCAAGGCGGCAAACACGGTCGAGGTTTCGCGCAAAACCGCGGCCTCACCCACCTTGCCCAGCAATGTGGCCAGCATGACGCCACCAAAGCTGACCCAGGCAATCAGCGCGCCCGCAATCCCCCGCCACATCAACGGCCCCAGCAGCGGCGGAACCGGCATCCGCCGGTAACGCCAAGCCGCAAGGATCGGAAAGTCAAAGGCCGTGACAAGGAAAAACCACGCCAGAAAGGTGAAAGGATTGGGCGACTGGCGAATACCAAACGCATCGTAAGTAGTGTAAACGGCGACCAGGACCCCACCGGCCACTGCCCACAACAGCCCCAGCTTGAGCGAGGGAAGGTCAATCACCTCTTCCGATAGGTTGCGCAGTGCCAGCAGCAGGATTCCGCCCGACAAACAGGCCACCCCCAGCCATTGCATCGCAGTGAAATGTTCCTTGAAAAACAGCGATGCCGCTATCACAGTCACCAGCGGCCCTGTGCCGCGCACGACCGGGTAAACCACGGTATAAGCAGCCTTTTCATAGGCCAGCGCCATGGTCAGTTTATAGGCGAAATGCACCACGATCGCGCCCACAAGTATCAACGCAGTCGCGGCATCAGGCCAGGGCACCATGAACAGCGCGACAGGTGCGGAAAAGACCACCAGCCAGCCGTCAATCGCGCCGCGCGTCAGCCACGGATCATAGCGGCCCTTTTGCAGCGCGCCAAATACCGCATGGGCCAGCGCCGACATCAGGGCGAATACTGTGGCCAGCCGCGCCCCTTCGGGCGTGCCCGCCAGCGATACAATCCAGTCGCCCATCAGGTCAGGGCTGCATCACGCGTCCAGCCCCACTAGGGCTGCGGCAAATTCTTCGGGGTCGAACGGGGCCAGATCGTCGATTTGTTCGCCCACGCCGATGGCATGGATCGGCAGACCGAATTTATCGGCCAGTGCCACCAGCACGCCACCCTTGGCGGTGCCGTCCAGTTTGGTCATGATCAGGCCCGACACATCGGCCAGTTCCTGAAACACCTTCACCTGTTGAATGGCGTTCTGTCCGGTTGTCGCATCCAGCACCAGCAGGGTATTGTGCGGCGCCTCTGGGTCTTTCTTGCGGATCACGCGCACGATCTTTGACAATTCCTCCATCAGGTCGGCGCGGTTTTGCAACCGGCCTGCGGTGTCGATCATCAGCAAATCGGCCCCGTCCGCCTGTGCCTGCGTCATCGCGTCAAAGGCAAGGCTGGCAGGGTCGGACCCTTCGGGTGCTGTCAGCACCGGCACGCCCGCGCGGTCGCCCCAGACCTGCAACTGTTCCACCGCTGCCGCGCGGAATGTATCGCCCGCCGCGATCACCACGTTTTTGCCCGCCGCGCGAAACTGGCTGGCCAATTTGCCAATCGTCGTGGTCTTGCCCGAACCGTTCACGCCAACGACCAGCACGACCTGCGGTTTTTTGGCATAGATCGGCAGGGGGCGGGCGACAGGTTCCATGATCCGGGCCACCTCTTGCGCCAGCAACCGCTTGATTTCATCGACCGACAGTTTGCGGCCCAACCGCCCTTCGGCCATGTTGGCGGTGACGCGCACCGCGGTATCCACCCCCATATCGGCAGCAATCAACAGTTCCTCCAACTGTTCCAGCATGTCGTCATCAAGGGTGCGGCGCACCACAGGCCCCGCATTCTGCCCGCCAAACAGACGGCCCATCAGCCCCTTTTTTTCGGGCGCAGCGGGGGTTTCTGGCGTCACAATATCGCGGACCTGATCGGGAAGACCGACGCTGGGTTCAGCCGCTGGCACGGGCGCATCCGGTTCTGTGGCCGGCGGCACATCCGGCGCACCACCATCGCTGACAATGGCATCAAGCCCTTCGTCGAATTTCGACGAAGATCTGAACATCCGGTCTTTGAGTTTTTTGAAGAAAGCCATCGCCCGCCAGCCCTAAATCAATGCATGACACTGACCTAATGGCTGGCGCGGCAATTGAAAAGGGCGGTCAGATTTCATCCTTGAAATGCTGCATCACCAGCCTGATCGGATTGGGCGCCGCCTGCCCCAGCCCGCAGATCGACGCATCGGCCATTGCGGTGCAAAGTTCTGTCAACAGTGGCTGGTCCCATGTATCCGCCTGCATCAGCTTGACCGCCTTTTCACAGCCGACCCGGCAGGGCGTGCATTGGCCACAGCTTTCGTCTTCGAAAAACCGCAGCATGTTCAGCGCGGCATCGCGCGCGCTGTCCTGATCGGACAGCACAACAACAGCCGCCGACCCAATGAAGGTGCCCAAGGGTTGCAATGTGTCGAAATCCAGTGACACATCGTCGATTGCCGCAGGCAACAGCCCCGATGACGGTCCACCCGGCTGGTAGGCCTTGAACACGTGGCCATCGGCCATACCACCCGCCGCCGCGATCACATCCAGAATGGTGGACCCCGCAGGCAGCAGATAAACCCCCGGTTGCGCAACACGCCCAGACACCGAATAAGTCCGCAGCCCCTTGCGGCCGTTCTTTTCGGTGCTGTTCAGCACCTTTGGCCCCTCGCGGCAAATGCGCGCGACCCACAGCAGGGTTTCCACGTTATGCACCAGCGTGGGCCGGTCAAAAATACCGACCTGTGCTACGAATGGCGGGCGGTGGCGCGGCATACCGCGCTTGCCTTCGATGCTTTCGATCATGGCACTTTCTTCGCCGCAGATATAGGCACCGGCCCCGCGCCGCAGGTCGATATACCCCTGATTGATAATACCCGCCTGTTCAAGCGCGGCGATCTCTCGGCGCAAAATCTTCAGCACGGCGGGGTATTCGTCGCGCATGTAGATGAAACAGGTTTCAGCCTCGACCGCCCAGGCGGCGATCAACATGCCCTCAAGAAACAGATGCGGGGTGCGTTCAAGATAATACCGGTCCTTGAATGTGCCCGGCTCACCCTCGTCCCCGTTCACGGCCAGATAGCGCGGGCCGGGATTGCCGCGCACGAAGCCCCATTTCTTGCCCGACGGGAAGCCCGCCCCGCCAAGGCCACGCAATCCGGCGCCCAGAACCTTGTCCTGCACCTCTTCCCAATTGCCGCCCTGCCGCAGCGCGGTCAGCGTGGCATAGCCACCCGCGCTGCGATAGGCATCAAGCGTTTCGTAGTCGGGCACATCGGCGTGGGTGTGACCTGCTGCAATTGCCGCCTGCACCTTTTCCGGTGTCGCATGGTCGATATGGTGATGGCCCAGTTCCAGCACCGGCGCGGTATCGCAACGCCCCATGCAGGGCGCACGCAACACGCGCACCTGTGCGGGGTCCAAACCGTCCTCCAGCGCTGATTTCAACTGTTGCGCACCGGCCAGTTCGCACGACAGGCTGTCACATACACGGATAGTCAGCGCCGGTGGCGGGGCTTCGCCTTCTTTCACCACGTCGAAATGGGCGTAAAAGGTGGCGACCTCGTAAACCTCGGCCTGGGACAGGCGCATTTCCTCGGCCAAGGCGCGCAGATGGGCGGCGGAAAGGTGGCCGTATTCATCCTGGATCAGGTGCAGATATTCGATCAACAGGTCGCGCCGGCGCGGGCTGTCGCCCAGTAGCGCCTTGACCTGATCCCAGGCCTGATCATCCAGCTGGCGGCCCTTGGGCGTACGCCGGCCCTTGCCCTTGCCGGATTTCCAAACGCCGTCACGATTGTCCAAAGCCATTGCGGTCTTCCCTTGTGATCTGCCCGCAACATATCGGCCATACCAGCACCGGACCACGCAAAAACGACACCCCGTATCACCATTGCGCAAGCTTTTGCAATTCATCATGACCGGGCAGGAAACCCGTGCTAACGATGCGAAACATGATAACCCCGATGCGCCTGTTCACCCTTGCCACGCTTGCGCCCACCTGCCTGATCGCAGGAGCGGCCATTTCTGGTGGCATCTGGGTGGCAATGGCGGTGTTCTATCTAACCGCCTTGACCAGCATCCTTGACCGGCTGGTGCAGATCGCGGCACCTACGCAGGAATTTCCATCAGGCAACGGCCTGTCGGTCACGCTGGCGCTGGCGCATTTCGCGCTGCTGCCACTGGTCGTGGCCGGGCTTGCGGGCGATGGGCCGGGCGCGTGGGAAAAGCTGGGACTGTTTTTTGCAGCCGGATTGTTCTTTGGTCAAGTCAGCAACGCGAACGCGCATGAATTGATCCATCGCGGCCCGCGTCACCTGCACCGACTGGGGATGTGGGTCTATATCACGCTGCTGTTCGGGCATCACACATCGGCGCATGTGCTGGTGCATCACCGGCATGTCGCCACCCGCGCCGACCCCAACACATCGCGCAGGGGTGAAAGTTTCTATCGCTATGCCCTGCGCGCCTGGGTCGGGTCGTTTCGCAAGGGTTATCGCGCCGAAGCCACCCGCCTGACACAGATGAACCGCCCGGCATGGCGTAATCCCTATCTGGTCTATACAGGCGGCGCAGTCATCTGCGTGGCGCTGGCGGTCGCGGTCAGCACCAAGGCGCTGGCCTATTATGTCGCGCTGGCCGGATATGCGCAGATGCAATTGCTGATGTCTGATTATGTCCAGCATTACGGCCTGACCCGGGCCATCAATGCACAGGGCAAGCCACAGCCCGTGGGCGCAGAACACAGCTGGAACAGCCCGCACTGGTTTTCATCCGCGCTGCTACTGAACGCCACCCGCCATTCCGATCATCACGCCCACCCAACGCGACACTATCCATCACTGACCCTGCCAAAGGACGCCCCTATGCTGCCCAAACCCCTTCCCTTGATGGCGGCCATCGCACTGGTTCCGCAGCTATGGCACCGCATGATGCATCCGGCGCTGGACAGGCTGCGCCATGCGTAGCCTGGCCTTGATCGTGGCGCTGGCGACACCCGCAGCAGCGCAGGACACGATGGACGCCACCGCGTTCGAGGCCCATGTCACCGGGCGGACCATAACCTTTCGGACAGCGAATAACCCAAGTTTCGGGATCGAACGCTATCTGCCGGGGCGCCGCGTCATGTGGTCCACATTTGATGGCACCTGCCAGTACGGGTTCTGGTTTGAAGACGATGGCGCCATTTGCTTTCGCTACGATGGTGATCCGGAAAACAAATGCTGGCGGATGTATGACGATCCGGGCGTGATGCGCGGCGTTTACATCACGCAACCGCCCGCCACCATCATCTTTGAAGACCCCGCCCGCGACGATCAACTTGTCTGCAATGACCTGTCTTCATAAGCGGATGGGCGCGGATCAGCTGAGGGATTTCACCTTCAGCCGGCCATCTGCAAATTCGATCTCAAGCGCAGTTGACGCACCTGCTACCGCAACACCCGTCACCACTGCACCATCGCCCCGCACCACGGCATAGCCGCGTTCAAGCGTTGCCACATAGCCCAATGTCTCGCGCAGGCGATCAAGCGAGGCCAGCCGCGCCTGTCGTTCGGCCTGTTGGCGTGATGCCCGGTCTGACAGGCGACGCAAGACCACATCCAGCCGGTCACGCTGCCGCGTCAGCCGGTCGTGCAGGACATCGGCCCGAAGACCCCGCCCTGCGCTGTCCAGCGCAACAGACCCTTCGCGCAGTTTACGCTGCAAAGCGGGGATCATCCGGGCCTCCAGACCTGCCAGGCGCCGCCGGTCTTCGGCTAGCCGACGCGCCAGGATTTGCGGGCGCAATGCCGCCTCGGACATTTGCAGCCGCTTTTGTGCCGCTGCATGGCGCAGCGCATTGGGCAACCTGTCTGTCAGATAATCCAACCGCTGGCGCGGACCCTCGACCAGCGTGTCCACCTGTGGCAAGGCGCGGGACAAGTCGCGCAGACGCTGCTGGCGCTGCTGCACGCCCACGCTTAATGCCCGCCGCAGCCGCGCCCCCTGCTGGTCCACCCAGCCCAGCAATTCCATCCGCACCGGCACCGCCAGTTCCGCCGCTGCCGTGGGTGTTGGCGCGCGCATATCTGCCACGAAATCAATCAACGTGGTGTCGGTTTCATGCCCGACCGCCGAAATCAGCGGGATGTCCGACGCTGCCGCCGCGCGTGCAACGATTTCTTCGTTAAAGCCCCACAGATCCTCGATCGACCCACCACCGCGCGCCACGATCAGCAGATCCGGCCGCGGCAAGGCACCGCCCGGTGTCAGCCGGTTAAATCCCGCAATCGCCGCGGCCACCTCGGACGCGCATTTCTGGCCCTGCACAGCCACCGGCCAGACCAGCACCTTGCGCGGGAACCGGTCGCGTAAACGGTGCAGGATATCGCGGATCACAGCACCGGATGGCGAGGTGATGACGCCGATCACCTCGGGCAGATAGGGCAGTGGTTTCTTGCGTTCTGCGGCGAACAGCCCCTCTGCCGCCAGCGCCTTTTTGCGCGCCTCCAACATCGCCATCAGGGCACCGGCACCGGCGGGGGCGATGTCTTCGATGATCATCTGATATTTGGACTGGCCCGGAAAGGTCGTCAGCTTGCCGGTGGCGATAACCTCCATCCCCTCCTCAGGCTTGTGGGTCAGACCCTGCGCACGGCCTTTCCAGATCACGGCGGACAACACCGCGCGATCATCTTTCAAATCCAGATAAATGTGGCCAGACCCGGGCCGCGAAACGCGCCCGACCTCACCGCGCACCCGCACATGGGAAAAACCGCCTTCGATCGCTTTTTTCACCGCACCCGAAATCTCGGATACGGAATATTCCGGGGTGTTGTCGACAGGGGCGGGATCGTCAAAAAGGTCCATCAGCTGCTCTTGTTATCATGGCTGCGCAACCTTAGAACGCCATCAGTCAAAGGCCAAGTGGAGAGCGCCATGAACATCCTTATTCTGGGCAGCGGCGGGCGCGAACACAGCCTTGCGTGGGCGGTCAAACAAAACCCCAAATGCGACCGTCTGATCGTGGCACCGGGCAATGCGGGCATCGCCGCCATCGCCGATTGCGCCGACATCAATATTCTTGATGGCGGGGCGGTTGCCACATTTGCCGAAGAAAACGCCATCGACTTTGTCATCATCGGGCCAGAGGCCCCTTTGGCCGCCGGCGTGGCCGACCGTCTGCGCGCTGCCGGGCTGTCGGTTTTCGGGCCAAGCCAGGCCGCCGCCCAGCTTGAAGCCTCCAAATCCTTTACCAAGGCCGTGTGCGATGCCGCAGGTGCGCCCACCGCCACCTATGCCCATTTCACCGATGCCGCTGCCGCGCGCGATTACATCCGCGCCAAAGGCGCACCTATCGTGGTCAAGGCTGACGGGTTAGCCGCAGGCAAGGGCGTGATCGTTGCCATGACGATGGCCGAGGCGCTGGCCGCCATCGACGACATGTTTGACGGCAGTTTTGGCGCTGCCGGTGCCGAGGTGGTCATCGAAGAATTCATGGAAGGCGAAGAGGCATCGTTTTTCGTGCTGTGCGATGGCAAGACGATCCTGCCCGTCGGCACGGCGCAGGACCACAAACGCGCCTTTGACGGCGACACCGGACCAAACACCGGCGGCATGGGTGCCTATTCCCCCGCCCCTGTCATGACCGACGAGATCTCGCAAAAGGCGCTGGATGAGATTATCCGCCCGACAATGGCTGAAATGGCAAAACGCGGCACACCGTTTCAGGGCGTGCTGTTTTGCGGGCTGATGATCCAGAACGGCCAGCCCCGGCTGGTGGAATACAACGTGCGCTTTGGCGATCCTGAATGCCAATGCCTGATGATGCGGCTGGGGGGGCAGATCCTTGACCTGCTGCTGGCCTGCGCAGAGGAACGGTTGGACGAAGTGCAGGCCAACTGGGCCGACGATCATGCGCTGACCATCGTCGTGGCGGCCAAGGGATACCCCGGCCCCTGTGCCAAGGGAACGGTCATCACCGGCCTCGACATCCAGCCATCTGACAGTTTCCATATGGTGTTTCATGCAGGCACCGCCGAAATCGACGGCCAGATCACCGCAAACGGCGGGCGGGTGCTGAACGTGACCGCCAGAGGGGGCACGCTGGCAGAGGCGCACGAAAAAGCCTATGCAATGGCCCAGATGATCGACTGGCCAGACGGTTTTTATCGCTCTGACATCGGCTGGCGCGCACTCTAACGTTTTTTCCGCGCATAAATATCCCCGCCGGGCCACCGGGATGGCGGGCGGGGCGCGTTGCGCGCGCAACAGCGCCGCACGGCATCACGCCACCATCGCCGCCGCCTTTTTCAGATCAACAGACACCAGCTGCGACACGCCCTGCTCGCCCATCGTCACGCCGAACAACCTGTCCATCCGGCTCATCGTGACGGCATGGTGCGTGATGACCAGAAACCGTGTATCGGTGCGGCGACACATCTCATCCAGCAGGTCACAGAAGCGCGTCACATTGGCATCATCCAGCGGCGCATCCACCTCGTCCAGCACACAAATAGGGGCGGGGTTAGCCAAAAACACCGCAAAGATCAGTGCCAGCGCGGTCAGCGTCTGTTCGCCCCCCGACAACAAAGACAAAACGCTCAGCTTCTTGCCCGGCGGCTGGCACATGATCTCAAGCCCCGCCTCTAACGGGTCATCGGATTCGACCAGCACCAGCTTGGCCTCCCCCCCACCAAATAAATGGGTAAACAACAGGCCAAAGTTGTCGTTGACCTGCTCAAACGCCGTCAACAGCCGCTCGCGGCCTTCGCGGTTCAGGCTGGCAATCCCTGAGCGAAGCGCGGCGATCGCGGCCTCCAGATCGGCCTTTTCGGACACCAGGTTATCATGCTCCGCCTGCACCTCGCGGGCGTCTTCCTCGGCGCGCAGGTTCACGGCCCCCAGCGCGTCGCGCTGCCGCTTGAGCGCATTCACCTGCCCCTCGACCGCATCAGAGGCAGGCATCTGATCGACCACCACATCAAGGCTTTCCAGCAACTGATCAGGTGTGACCTCTTGCGCCTCCAAAATCCGTTCCGCGGCATAGGCGACAGTCTCGCGGGCGGCATCGGCGCGGGCCTCGGAACGCGCACGGGCCTCGCGCGCCTCTGATGCCAGTCGTTCGGCGTCACGCTCGGCATGACCTGCGTCCCGCAGTGCGGTTTCGGTGATGGCCAATGCGTCGGCAGCGGCTTTGCGGCGCGCTTCGGCCTCTGTGATCGCATTGGCCAGTTCAGCGCGTTTCGCGGCAATCTCCTCAGGGGCCGTCGTTGCGGCGGCCAATTCTGCCGCAGATGCAGCCTTGCGCTCCGCCAATTCGGCGGTGCGTTTATTTGCGGTCTCCAGCCGGTGCTTCCAGCCACTGATTTCCTTGGTGATTTCCTGACTACGCTTAAGCCGGGCATCACCTTCACGGCGGATTTCATCGTGGTTGGACCGACGCGACATCATCGTGATACGCGCGCCTTCGACCGCCAATTTCACATCTTCCACGGTGGCGCGCGCCATTTGCAAATCACCCAGATCGCGCAGCGCCTGTTCGGCTTCCGCCAGCGCCTTGCGCGCTACCATTGCCTCATCTTCGTGGCGGGTTACGGCCAGCGCAAGGCTTTCACGCTTGCCCGCACTCAGGTTGCGATCGGCCTCGGCACGGCTGGCGGCGCGGTTGGCTTCTGCAACCATGCGGTCGGCATCGCGACGCGCAGCGCGCGCGGCCTGATCCGCATCGGTCTGCTGTCGCAACAAAGCCACCAAGGCATCATGCGCCTGTGCCGCCTGATCAGCCGCAGATGCTGCACCCGCCAGATCACGCTTTAACCCTTCAAGGCGGTTCAACTGTTGCAGGCGCAAGGCCGCCGCCGACGGCGCATCCTCAGCACCCGCCCGAAACCCGTCCCAGCGCCATAAATCACCCGCGACCGAAACCAACCGCTGACCCGGTTTCAGATCCGCTTGCAAACGCGGGCCATCCACAGCATCGACCAGCCCCACCTGCGTCACCCGCCGCGCCAGGACATCCGGCACGGTAACGTATGCACCCAACGGTGCAACCCCATCTGGCAAAGCCTGCGCTGTGGTATAAGCAGGTAACAACGCCCATCCCGATGCAGCATCTACCCCGACTGCCGGGGCACGCAAATCATCTGCCAGGGCGGCACCCAACGCTTTTTCATACCCGCCCTGTACGCGCAGCAGATCAAGCACCTGCCCGGTTTCGGATGTATCGCGCGCCACCAACTTGGTCAAAGCCGCCACTTCGGCGCGCAACGCGTTCGCTTCGCCTTCGGCCGCTGACCGGCTGGCGCGCGCCTCGCTTTCGCGGGTTTGCGTTTCTGCGCGCGCGCTTTCTGCGGCGGCCAAAGCGGCATCGGCAGAGGCGGCGGCGGCAACAGCGGCTTTTTCCGCGTCGCCAGCGGCTGCAAAATCAGCCTCGGCCTGGGCCAGCGCCGCCGCCGCCTGCGCCATAGCAGCCTTGGCGCGGACCGCCTCAGCCTGATTTTTATTCAGCGTCGTGCGGTGATCGCCCAACAAACGTTGCGCCGACTGGTGGCGCGCGGCCAAGCGGGCGACATCCTCGGTCAGCTGCGACAGATCAGCCTCGCGTTCCTGCAAAACACCTGCCGCCGCGCGGGCGGCGACCTGTGCGGCCTCTAACCTGGCATCATGCCCCTCGCCCGCCTTGGCAATTTCGCGGGCTTCCCATTCCAGCCGGTCGATCGTTTCGCCAGCATCCTTGTTCAAACCGCCTTCGCGGTCCATATCACGGGTCAACTGATCAATCCGGGCGCGCAGCGTGGCAATCGTGTCAAGCGCCCGCGCCTCTTGATCTTTGAGCGTGTCGCGCTGCACCTGCAACCGCTGCACAACAGCGGCAGCGATGGCTTCTTCCTCACGTAGGGGTGGCAATGCCTCTTCTGCCTTGGCGCGCGCCTTGGCCGCCGCACGGGCCGCCGATTCAGCCTGTGATGCCGCTGTCGTGCGGTCGCGCAACTGGTCCGATGCCGCAAGCAAAGCGTCATTTGCTTCTTTCCAGCGGCGATACAGCAACATTCCCTCGGCACGGCGCAAAGCCTCGCCAATTTCACGGTAGCGGGCTGCCTGTTTAGCCTGCCGGGCCAGTTGCGCCAATTGCGCGGCCAGCTGCGCGATCACGTCATCCACGCGGGTCAGGTTCTGTTCCGCGCCCTTAAGCTTCAACTCTGCTTCGTGGCGGCGCTGATAAAGGCCGGAAATCCCGGCGGCTTCCTCCAAAATACGACGGCGCGATTTCGGTTTGGCGTTGATCAATTCCGATATCTGCCCCTGTCGGACCAATGCGGGCGAATGTGCGCCGGTGGAGGCATCAGCAAACAGCATCTGCACATCGCGGGCGCGCACATCCTTTGCTCCGACCTTATAGGCCGACCCGGCATCGCGGGTGATCCGGCGGACGATTTCCAATTGATCACTGTCGTTGAATGCTGCCGGCGCGAGGCGTTCGCCATTATCAATAATCAGCGATACTTCGGCAAAGTTACGCGCGGGGCGGGTCGCGGCACCGGCAAAGATCACGTCCTCCATGCCGCCGCCGCGCATGGCGCTGGCGCGATTTTCGCCCATCACCCAACGCAGCGCTTCCAGCAGGTTCGACTTGCCACAGCCATTCGGCCCCACAACGCCGGTCAGACCATCGGCGATGATCAGATCGGTAGGGTCCACAAAGCTTTTGAAGCCATTCAGTCGCAGTTTGCTAAAGCGCAATGCCTCTTGCCCCGCTGATTCCTAAACTCGCAAAAGCATCGCCCTGCCGCCCCCTACGAGTCAACGCCCCCGCCCCCCCATATGCCCATTTCCGCCGTGTTATCCACAAAATATTGGGTTTCCCTGCTTCTTCCAAGCCTAGTTATCCCCGCCAGAGGCATCAAATTTCGCGAAATTTAATTACGCGGGCCGCAGCAGATTTCATATCTGTCGCATTCCATCTTGACGCAACCACACACTGCTGTGCACAAACAAAAGGCACGGTTCCCCGACGATGCCAAGCATCAGGGGATCAAATGGGAATGTGGAAAAGCCGATCCGAACCGGAGGCCCGACGCCACAGCCGCCCCCGCGACTGTATGCGGAGAGTGCCTTGTTATCGCGCCACTGGGCAACCGGGAAGGCAACAAGGTGCATCGACCCGCAAGCCAGGAGACCAGCCATGCACCGGGCCCAATCGGGGTGCGGACAACAACAACGGACGGGGTGTTCCGTGGGGGTTGAACCAAGGCGCGATGCTGCGGTCACTCCATGCGATTCCCCCCTTTACTGCGATCCTAAAGGGGACAGACATGAAAAAACTTTTTACCGCCGCGGGCCTCAGCCTTGCCGCCTCACCCGCCCTTGCGCACCACCCGCTGGGTGGCTTGCCAATGGAAACCTTTACCCATGGTCTTGCCTCTGGTGTCGGGCATCCGCTGCTGGGTTTTGACCACATGTTCTTTGTCCTGGCGATGGGCATCGCGGCAGTGTTCACCGGGCGCAAGCTGCTGACACCTGCCGCCTATATCGGTGCCATGCTGATCGGCACCGCGCTGATGTATGCTGGCATTGCCATGCCAATCGCGGAAACGGTCATCGTGCTGTCGCTGATCGTGCTCGGCGGGATCATACTGTCGGGCAAGGCGCTTGGCACCACCGCCGCCATCGTGATATTTGCCACCTTTGGCCTGTTCCACGGCTCTGCATTTGGCGGCACAATCGCCGGACAAGAAGGTGGCGTCGGCGGGGCAGTTCTGCTGGGCTATCTGATCGGCCTGGGGGTCATCCAATACCTGATGGCCATCGCCGCAGGATGGATCGTTACCAAACTGGGCGCAACTGACGCCACCGCCATCAACGCTCGCCTTGGTGGCGCCATGGTCGCCGGTGTCGGGATCTTTCTTGCGCTGGAAATCGTCGAAGGCCCGCTGGTCGCCCTTCTGGCCGCCTAAAGCGCCCGCTAAAACATGACGCATGACGGTCCCAAAAGGGGCCGTCATTCCATTTGGAAAAACCATCCCAAAGGTCACATCATGCCCGCAAAAATCCCCGCCACTGTCGTCACCGGCTTTCTGGGTGCCGGAAAAACCACACTGATCCGGCATTTGCTGCAAAATGCCAAAGGCAAACGGATTGCCCTGATCATCAACGAATTCGGCGATCTTGGGGTAGATGGAGACATCCTCAAGGGCTGCGGCGACGAGGTCTGTTCCGAGGATGACATCGTCGAGCTGTCCAACGGCTGTATCTGTTGCACCGTCGCCGATGATTTCATCCCCACGATGGAGGCGCTGCTGGCCCGCGACATCAAACCCGATCACATCGTGATCGAAACCTCGGGCCTTGCCCTGCCGCAACCGCTGATCCGCGCGTTCAACTGGCCGGGCATTTCCACGCGCGTGACCGTCGATGGCGTCGTCACCGTGGTCGATGGCCGCGCCGTGCATGACGGCCAGTTCGCCCATAACGTTGCGGCCGTCGATGCCCAGCGCGCGCAAGACGACAACCTTGACCACGAAACACCCCTGTCGGAACTGTTCGAAGACCAGATCGCCTGCGCCGACATGATCGTTGTGAACAAGATCGACCTGCTGAACGAAGCCGAGGCAGACAGCCTGACGGCCCGGCTGAAATCCGAATCCCGCGACGGGGTGCAGGTGGTCAAGGCGTCGATGGGCGCGCTGCCCGTCGATGTGCTGCTGGGGCAGGGATCCGGCGCAGAAAGCGACATGTCCTCCCGTCACGAAATCCACCACCATCACCACGACAATGATGACGGCGACGATCATCACGCACACGACCATGACGAATTCGAATCCTTCATCGTCACCCGCGACGAAATCACCGACACCGCGGCTTTCGCCGCACAGGTCGCCGACATCATCCGCACCCACAACATTCTGCGGCTCAAGGGTTTTGTCGCCGTCGCG
This sequence comes from Yoonia sp., assembly GCF_014859355.1. Classification (GTDB taxonomy): domain Bacteria; phylum Pseudomonadota; class Alphaproteobacteria; order Rhodobacterales; family Rhodobacteraceae; genus Yoonia. Next base: position 19,039 of record NZ_JACUUJ010000045.1, read on the forward strand.
GGAAAACCCATGCGCCTGACCTTGCAGGCGGTTGGCCCCCGC
>NZ_JACUUJ010000014.1 GCF_014859355.1 Yoonia sp.
GCCTGTCAGATAGTCCCAGTATTGGACCAGAATAGGCTGGTCATAGCCCAGTTCCGTAACCAGCGCGTCATAGCGTTCCTGCGTCATGCCGCGTTCGCCCGCCATCACGATGATCGGATCACCGGGCAGCACCCGGATGAACGCGAACGAAATCAGTGTCACGCCGATAAAGGTGGGCAGGAACGTGACCAAACGGGCAAGGACATAGCGCAGCATCAAGGGGTTCCTACGATCATCAGGTCTTTTGGAAACGACGTCAGCGACCGACAACCGTCAGCGGTGATCAGCACGTCATCTTCGATGCGGATGCCAAAATTCCCGATCTCATACAACCCCGGTTCATTGGTGAAAACCATGCCTTGCTGCATGATTTCATGGTTGCCGCGCATGATGTAGGGGGCTTCATGCACCTCGCGGCCCAACCCGTGGCCGGTTTTGGTGCGTATGCGGTCGGCAAAGGGCGACGATTCCAGCACGGCTGTCACGGTGTCGTCGATGTCATGCGCGCTGATACCGGGGCGGGCCATGGCGTTGCCAGCCAGATTAGCGCGCAGCACGGTGTCATAGACAGCGCGGCCTTCGTCGCTGGCGTGGTCGATGAACACGGTGCGGGTGATATCGGCGGCAAAGCCGTGTTTGCGCGCGCCGAAATCCAAAAGCAGCGCATCGCCGGCCTTGACGGCGTAATCTGCCCGCGCATGGGCATGTGGCATGGCCGAATTATCGCCCGCAGCGACGATGGGGGCGAACGACAAGCCATCGGCCCCATGGGCAAACAGGGCCTGCACCAGCATTGTTTCGATCTGGGTTTCGGTCTGGCCGATGCGCACCTGATCCAGCGTCTGGGCAAGGGCGGACTCGGAAATAGCGATCGCGGCTTGCAGGGCTGCGACATCTGCATCTGTCTTTATCGCGCGCAGGCCGGAAATGGCCTTTTCGCCGTCGATGATGCGTAGATCGGGTTGGGCAGATTTCAGCGCGTGATGAACAAAGACGCGCATCACTTGACCTTCAACCGCGAGGGAGTTCAGTTTTACATGGTCCGCAAAAGCGGCAAAGGCGGCCTGATATCCGTCCTGATCGCGCCAATCGAAAACCGCACCGTCGAAACCAACCTGCGCCCATGACCCCAGTTCAAGGTTGGGCACGATGGCCGCATCAGGGCCGTCAGCAGAAATGATCAGCACGAACGGCCGTTCATGGCTCATGAAGGCCTGACCGGTGGCGCGGGTGAAATTCGGGCCGGGCACAAGGGCGATGGCATCGACGCCAAGCTGTGATGCGACTTCACGCAGGTCTGAAAAACGCGTTGTCATGGGATGCTCCGGCAAGGTGGCGTTCGGGGCCAGTGATCTGGCCCCGAACGGTTTTCAATTACTCAGCCAGCGTGACGCCATAGAATATGTGCCCACCCAGCGGATGCACGACATAGCCTTCGACCTCGGGGCGCATTGGCATGTAAACGACCGAATGCGCGATGGTGGCCCAAGGGGCCTGTTCCTTGAACACGACCTGCGCTTCTTCATAAAGCCGGGTCCGCTCTTCCTGATCTGTGGCCGTCTTGCCTGCCTGGATCAGATCCTCGAACGGCTGATAGCACCACTGCGCCCGGTTGGAGTTTTCCACCCCGTCGCAGCCAAGCAGCACAGCAAGGAAGTTGTCAGGATCGCCATTGTCCCCTGTCCAACCCAACAGAACTGCGCCGTCGCGGTCCAGTTCACGCGAACGCGACAGGTATTCACCCCATTCGTAGGACACGATTTCAACGTTCACACCGATTTTGCCAAAATCGGCTTGCATCAGTTCCGCCATACGGCGGGCGTTCGGGTTGTAAGGGCGCTGCACCGGCATTGCCCAGATTTTGAGCGATAGATCGGTGACGCCTTCGGCTTCCAGCATGGCCTTGGCGGCTTCTGGATCATAGGCGTCATCGACGATGGCGTCGTTATACGACCACATGGTTGGCGGGATCGGGTTTTTCGCGATCTGGCCGGACCCCTGGAACACCACATCAATGATGGCTTGCTTGTCGATGGCCATGTTCAGCGCGCGGCGCACATTGGCGTTGTCATAGGGTGCTTGGGTCGTGTTGTAAGCCAGATAGCCCACGTTCAGACCTTCCTGTTCCATCACAACGATATTGTCGTCAGCCTGCATCGCTGCAACATCTGCGGGGTTTGGATAGGGCATGACATGGCATTCGCCCGCCTGCAGTTTTTGATAGCGCACCGATGCATCCGGTGTGATCGCAAAGATCAGGTTTTCCAGATCGGACGCACCTTTCCAGTAATCAGGGTTCGTGGTGTAACGGATCACCGCGTCTTTCTGATAGGCGACAAAGCTGAACGGGCCGGTGCCAATAGGCGCCTGATTCAGCATTTCGGGCGTGCCTGCGGCCAACATCGCATCGGCATATTCAGCCGACAGGATCGATGCGAAATCCATCGCCATGTTGGCAATGAAAGGCGCTTCTGGCCGGGTCAGCACGAATTTGACGGTGTAGTCATCCACCTTTTCGATGGACGCGACCAGATCGGGCATCGACATGCCTTCGAAATATTCCCATGTGCCGCCGGATACGGCGTTATAGGGATGGTCATCCAACCGCTGACGCTCAAAGCTGAAAATCACGTCATCCGCGTTGAAATCACGGGTTGGCGTAAAGCGGTCGCTGGCATGAAATTTCACACCACGCCGCAGGTTAAAGGTATATTCCAGACCATCTTCCGATGCTTCCCAGCTTTCAGCCAGCCCTGGAACGACATTAGTGGTGCCGGTTTCAAATTCGGTCAACCGATTATAGATCGGGTGCGAGGATGCATCAAAAGTGGTGCCGGCTGTATAAAGCGCGGGGTCAAATCCTTCGGGTGATCCTTCGGAACAATAGACCAGCGTTTGCGCCGCCAATGATGACGCGCCCAGCGCAGCCATCAATGCGCTAACTGCAACATTTCGTTTCAGTGACATTTTATTCTCCTGTTGGATGCGGCATGCAATGGGCCAAACGACCGGACAATCCGGCCTGATACCATGGCGCCGCTTTGGCATTGGTTACGACGTGTTGGCCCCGCACTACGCGTTTGCCCTTGCTGCCTTGTCCGTAACAACCTGACCAAAGTGTCCTATGGCCGGCGTTGACGTTGCAGCAACTTTTTCGGAGGCTCAAAGAAAGATTGCCAGCGAAAATAATTCAGGGATTTTGCGGATTGGTGCGAACATGTGACGCATGCTGAGACAAAATAAAAATATGTTCAACACCAAAATTTTAACATGCTTGCGGGATGTCGTGATCGGATGCTGGTCCTGCCGTGCGGCGGCGGTTAAACCGGCCGGAACGAAGGGGAAACCGCGATGCGCAATCTGACATTTCTGGTGATCATTCTGGCGGGTCTTTATGGGGGTTACTGGTTCATCGGTGCGCGGGCGATCAAAGATAACATGATCGCCGGATTGGCAGATTTGCGGCAGTCTGGGTGGGACGTGCGTTATGATGAGGTCGAGACTATTGGGTTTCCATCGCGTTTTGACACAACCATCACAGATATCGCCCTGCGTTCCAGCGACCAGCAATTCGGATGGCAAGGCGCGTTTGTGCAGGTTTTCGCGCTGAGCTATCAGCCCAACCGGTTCATCGCTGTGCTGCCGCAGCAATTCAGCACAGTCTTGCAAGGGCAGCGTTTCGATGTGCAAAACGACCGGCTGCGGTCAAGTGCAGCGGTCAAGGCGCGCCGCGATCTGTCCTTGTCAGAAATCACGGTCGAGGCTGACCAAGTGCAACTGAGCGCGCCGGATGGCACGATCACCCGGTTTGACAGGGGTTTGGCCGCAATCAGAGCATCACAACAAGGCGAAAATAGATATGATATTTACCTGGCGTTGGATCATGTTTTTTCCACCGCCACGATGGCAGGCCTGCCTGATACATTGACCCGCGTCGCCATTGACGGCGCGGTCGGGTTTGACCGCCCGCTTGATCGTCATGGGTTGGCCGGGACCGGAGCGCCGCCCGTTTTAAACACCTTGGAATTGCGCAACCTGACGCTGGATACGCCCGACCTGTCACTGACCGCGACCGGGCAAGTGGACATTGATGCGCTGGGCGTGCCCGAAGGGCGTATCACATTGCGCACAGCACAGTGGCGCAGGCTGATTGATGAACTGGTCACGGCGGGTGTGATCGCGCCCGATATGCAGCGCACCGTTATGAATGTCGCGCAGGCAATGGTGACAGGCGGCGATGTGCTGGTCCTGCCGGTGACGTTTCAGAACGGGTTCATGTCCATCGGGCCGCTGCCGCTGGGGCCTGCGCCACGGTTGCGCTAGGTTTTCCCGAACAGCCCTGTCAGGGCGCGGCGCACCAATGCGGTGACCGACGGGCGCTTGGCTGCCTGAAACGGCAGCGGGCGGCACACCTCGATTGCGGCGACCCCGACGCGCGCGGTCAGGGCACCGTTCACCACGCCTTCACCAAAGCGGCGCGACACCTTGGACAGGACACCACCGCCAGCAACCGAGGTGATCAGATCATCACCAACGGCCACGGCACCGGTGGCAACCAGATGAGCCAGCACCGATTTCGTCAGCCGCCAACTGCCCAGTGTGCCGGCGCGCCCGCCATAGATTTCGGCAATGCGCCGGATCATGCGCAGGTTCGATGTCAGCGCCGCAAAGATATCTGCCAGCGCCAGTGGCACGATGGCGGTGACTGTTGCAACCTGTCTGGCGGCGGCTTCGACCTCGCGCGCGGCGCGGGCATCCAGCGGGGCCAGCAAACTGTGTTCGGCAAGCCCAAGCAGCGCATCGGCGTCCAGCATCTCGGCGCTCCGGGCGGCAATGTCGGCCCGCCCCCATGCGGTATCGTCGCGGTTGGCATAAAGCCGGTCAAGCGCGGATATAACGCCGTGTGCGCCTTTCAGGTCACTGTCGACAAGGGCTGTCATGGCGTTTTGCTGGATCGTATCCAGCTTGCGCAGTCGCCCGAATGCGGCCAGTTCACGCAAGCCGATGACCAGCAGGACAACGATCAGAAATCCGATCAACAGCGTGGCGATACCCCCCAGAAAAGGCGACCGCGCCAGCAGGCCATTCACATAATCCCATGCGGCCAGCGATACGATAAACCCAGTCAGCGCAATCGCCAGCGACCAGAACCAGCGCGCCAGCCGTGATGGTTTGCGGGTTGCAAGACTGGCCATCTGTTGCATTGCCGCCCCCTGTGGTGGGTCGTCTGGAATCGCGGGGGCGGTTTCAGGGCGCGCAGCCTCTGCGCTGTCCAGATCAATCAGCACTGGCCCTTTGCTCATAACTTGTCCCCGATCAGGAATTGCGCGGCCTTGTCCAGCCGGATGTGCGGCGGCCCGTCGCCGGGGCGCAATGTCAGTGGGGAAGGGGCGAAACTCATCACGCTGTAATCCGCGTTTAGCCATTTTTCCGCGCCATCCCGCGCGGGGGCCAGCAGGTGTGCGGGGTCATCGGGCAGTTTGCCGGGATAAAACGCCGCCTGTTTGCCGCTGGTCAGCAACCGCCCGCGCACCACGTCAAGCGGGCCGTCGCGGTGGGTGACTGTTTCCTCGACCGTGGTGCGCAAGGCTGCGATGGACATGGCGGCAGTCTGTGCGCCTGCAAAATCGGCGCGGTCGCGGGCTTCGCGCAGCAGCGCGGTTGTGATCGCGGTCAGTTGCGGGTGCTGGCTGTGGTGCAGGTGGTCGGCCTTGGTGGCGGCGAACAGGATCTTTTCGACACGCCGCCCCTGAAAGATCCGCGTCAGAAAGGCGTTGCGCCCGGGCCGGAACGCGCCAAGAATCTGCGCCATTGCGCTCCGCAGATCGTCCAGCGCCGCAGGCCCCGCATGGATCGCGCCCAGCACATCGACCAGCACGATCTGCCGGTCGATCCGTGCGAAATGGTCGCGAAAGAACGGGCGCACCACGTGGCGTTTGTAGCTGTCGAACCGCCGTTCACATTCGCGCCCCAGTGATCCCCGCGCAAAGCGGTCGCCGGGCAGTGGCGCAAAGGTCAGCACCGGTGATCCGGCCAGATCGCCGGGCAGCAGGAACCGCCCCGGCGTGCAGTCGGAAAAACCCGCAGCGCGCGATGCCTCCAGATAGGCGCTATAGGATTGCGACAGCTTTTGCGCCTGTGGTTCATCCAGCAGCGCATTGGGGTCAATCGTGTCAAGCAGCGCAAGGTAATCATCGCCACCCGGTCGCCCCTTGGCGCGGGCAAGGGCACCGCGTGACCAATCGGCATATGTTTTATCCAGCAACGCCAGATCCAGCAGCCATTCGCCGGGATAATCCACGATGTCGATATGCACCGTGCGTGGCCCTGAAAACCCTGATAGCAACCCGCGCGGTTGCACGCGCAACGACAGGCGCAATTCGCTGATCTGGCGTGTGCCCTGCGGCCAGCTTGGGTCGGGGGCGGTCAGGCGGGCCAGGTGGTCTTCGTAGCGGAAACGCGGGATTGTGTCGTCAGGCTGCGGTTGCAGATAGGCCGTGCGGATCGCACCAGCCGCCGCTAGCCCCTGCATCCGCCCCCGATCCATAAGGTTGGCCACAAGTGACGTGATGAACACGGTTTTCCCCGCACGTGAAAGGCCGGTCACACCGAGCCGGATCACCCGGTCGGAAAAAGGCGCGGTCAACGTATCTGTCACGCCTTCAACGCCACGGACGACCTGATCGGCAAGGGCTGCAATAACCAAAGTGGGGCCTTTCGATGCTTGTTATCAAAGATAGGCGCGGCAAAGGTGGATGTGTAGGGATTGATTTTGCGCGGCCGCACCCCTAATCCAACCCGATGCCACGCTATGCCCTTCTTGTTGAATATGACGGCGCGCCCTTTTCGGGGTGGCAACGCCAGACGTCGCAGCCATCGGTGCAGGCGGCAATCGAAACCGCCTTGGCAAGGCTGGAGCCGCGCGCCCATAGTATCGCTGCTGCGGGTCGCACCGATGCAGGCGTGCATGCGCTGGGGCAGGTGGCGCATTGTGATCTGACACGCGACTGGGACCCGTTCCGTTTGTCCGAGGCGCTGAATTACCACCTTAAACCCGCCCCGGTGGCCATTTTGGCCTGCGCTCGGGTGGCCGACGATTGGCATGCGCGGTTTGATGCGGTGGAACGGCAGTATCTTTTTCGCCTGATATCGCGCCGTGCGCCGCTGACGTCCGAGGCGGGGCAGTTGTGGCGGGTGAACCATGATCTGGATGCCGACGCGATGCAGGCCGCAGCGGCCAGGCTGGTGGGGCATCACGATTTCACCACCTTCCGTTCGTCGATCTGTCAGGCCAAAAGCCCTGTCAAAACGCTGGATGAATTGCGGGTCGAGGTGGTCGCGCGTCCCATCGGCACCGAATACCGGTTTCACGTGCGCGCCCGTTCGTTCCTGCACAATCAGGTGCGCAGTTTTGTCGGCACGCTGGAACGGGTGGGCGCGGGCGCATGGACACCGGATGACGTGACAGCCGCGCTGAATGCGCGCGACCGCGCTGCCTGTGGCCCTGTCAGCCCGCCGATGGGGCTGTATCTGGCGGCGGTGCGCTATCCGGTGATGCCTTTTGGCCCCATGCCGCGACAGGGCATATAGCTGCGCAACAAACGCTGGCTTTGCGGCTCAGTAGTCGCGTTCGAAAAATACACCGATGCTGCTTTCGCCATCCTGATCGACGCTGCCTTTGGCGACGATTTCGCGCGTCAGATCAAGGTTCAGGTTGATTTCAGTGCCACCTGTGCTGGTCACGGTCACATCGGTATAGACGTTTTCGGACAGATATTTGCCCACACGCACGGCCGTTGCCCCAGTATCATCGGTCGATACATCGAAATCATCCAACCCGAAATTACTGCGCAACCGGTCCAGCGCGCCGCCGCCCCGCCCTGCCAGTGTCGAGATGGCCGAAGCAAGCTGCACCGCCTGAAATGGGCTGATACTGTCAAGGTTGCGGCCAAATATCAGTTGTGACAATACTTCATCCTGCGGCAAGTCCGGCACCGAGATAAAGCTGACCTCTGGTTCGCTGGCAGGGCCTTCGACGATGATGCTGATCGTTGTGCCGGTGTCGGACTGGGTGGTTGCCACCAGCCGGATGAACGGAACGAAATCCCCCTGAAGCGACGCGGCCCCTTCTGTCAGGTCGAACCGCTGTTGCAGGATGTCGATCCTTCCGCGGATCAGTTCAAACCGGCCCACGGGAATGACATTTGCGGTTGTGCCGCCAATGGTCAGCCGCCCGCCCAGTTCCGCATCAAGCCCCCGGCCCCGTATGAAGATCCGCGATGGCGCATCTATGACGATATCCAGCGGATAGGCTGGCCCGCTTGGCCTGCTTGCGCCGTTGCCGTTGCCCCCCGGCAACACACCTGCACGGGCCAATGTGCGCCGCACGTCGGCGCTGGCCCCTACATGCACCACATCGGGCAGCTCACCCAAACTGGTGATACTGGACGAGGGCACTTGCAAATCGGTCTGCCCCAATGCCAGCCGTCCGGTGATGCGCGCGGCACCCTGCAACGGCCCTGTCAGTGTCACAGTGCCGGACACTTCGGTGGCGTAAAGCTTCGGATCTTTCAACACCACGTTATTCAGTTGCAACGCAATATTGGCATTATTGGGCGCGTCAAACCGCACTGGTCCGGTGATTGTGATGTTGCCGCCGCTTTCGACATTGGCCCGCAGGTCGATCTGCGCAGCCCCGTTATTCAGCCGGATTGCGCCGCCTATATCCTCGAGCGCCTGCGCCAACGTTGGCGCGGCTAGCCGCCCTTGGGAAAACGTTATTTGCCCGCCCAGCGATGACAAGGCAGGCGGCCCGTTAACCGACAAATTGAAATTTGCCGTCCCGCTTAACCGGCGGGGGTCAATCGCGGTGTTGGCCAGCGCTAGCGGTGCATTGCCATTGATGGCGATGTTCAGCTGGCCTGTCTGGCTGATCTGCCCGGCTATCTGCGCGCCCAACCCCCCCGGTCCGGTGCCTGTGGCGTCGATCAACCAATTGCCATTTTCATCCAGTGACGCGCTCCCGGTGGCGCGCACTGGTCCGCTGATCTGGTCCGTCAATACACCCACGTTGCGCAAACTGGCGTTGAACCGCCCTTGCCCAACGCCCGCCCGGCCATTCAACGCGCCTACAATCGACAGTTCGCGCGTTGTGACTTCCAGTGTGCGGATCGCATAAATGCCATCGGCCAAGCCCACATCCGCGTTGATCCGCCCCGTCCCACCGAGCAGGACATCTGCTGTGGGGTCGCCAATGGCAAGGTCTTCGCTAAGCAGCTGGATATTGGCGTCAAACCGGCTCAGGTCTGGCAAGACTGATCCGGAAACCCGCAAATCAACGGCACCGGCCACGGGGCGGCCGATCAAGGCGCGATAGGCGGTCAGATTGTCCAGTTTTGCGGTCAGATCGCCCGTCACGCCAAAGGCATCCGCCGGCGCAGCGACTTGGGCTTTCAACCCGACAGATGCACCGGAGCCATCCGCCTGAACGGTCAGATCAGTCGTGTTTCCGGGCGCGGGCACAGCGGTCACGGCAACTGTCACGGGCCCGCTCAGGCTGGGGTCCAGCACTGCCGCGTCAAAGATGCGTAGATCAAGGTTGGATGTGATCGGCCCGCCCGGTTGCAAGGCGGCATCGCCGGTGACGCGCAGCGCCGGGGTTGTCAGGCGCAGGTCTGTCACGCGAAAGGTGTTTTCTGCCCCGCGCGCCAGCGCACCGCTGAATTGGCTGCGCCCCGCCAAAAGCGGGTCGGCGCGGTCAATCCCGGTGATCAGGTCGGTCGTCTGTGCCTGCACGTCCAGATCGAACAATAATCCATCGGTCGCAAGTTCGCCCGCCAGATCAAGCTGCGCCGCGCCGCTGATCGGTTGTTGGACGATGGCGGCGTAACGCGTCAGGTCGGTGAAATCGGCGGTTGCAGTTGCCGTGATGATCTGCCCCGTTGCGGCGGGGGTCATGGTGCCGCGGGCGTCCAGCGTTGCGGCGGGGCCGGTGGCGGTGATATCGAAATCAGCGGTGCCGTCAGCCGATAAAATCACTTGCCCAGCGGCTGTGGCTGGGCCGCGCAAGTCTGGCAAGATGACCCCCAGATCGTTCAGCCGAGCATCAAAACGGGCGTTGCTGCCTGTGCTTGTCAGATCGGCATTGCCAGTGATCAGTGCCGCCGGGGTCTGGATGCGCAGGGATTCCAGCCGTGTTCCGTTCGCGTCGCGCACAGCGTTTGCCGCAATTGTGCCAGTGCCCACCAGCACAGCGTCAGCCTGCGGGGTGCCGATGGACAGGTCGGTTGTTGTGCCGTTGGCGGAAATATCAAACAACCCGTCCAGCGGCGCGGCATCCAGCCTGATCGCCAAGGCGGCCGCACCGCCCAGATCCCGCCCCGCCAAGGTTGAAAACCGGCCCAGCCCATCGACGGTCAGCTGCGCTGTTGCGTTGGTGCGCAGGCCTGTGCCCGGCCCTGAAATGGTGGCTTCGGCCAACATATCCACGCCTGCACCAGACAGGGTAAACCGGGAAATTTCGGTTGGGTTGCCTTCGGTTCGGCGCGCCACGAATTCACCTGTCATCGCGTCGCCAAAGGCCTGTGCGGCACCGGGGTCATCCAGCCGCAGACCCGTCGCGCCATAGCGCAGATTGGCCGTCACCTGCCCGATCAGATCGCCTTCGCTGGGGCGCAAGATACCGCCGCCTTGCAGACTGATCCGGCCCAGCGTCAGCCCCGGGCGGGCCAGCCCCGCAATGGCAATATCCGCGCGCCAGTCATCGGAGGCGGCGGCGTCATAGACAATCGCCAGATCTGCGCTGTCAATAAACGTGCGCGGCCCTGACAGTGGCAGCAGCACCGGTTCACCGTCACGGGCAGCAATTTCGCCGATAAGGTCTATCCGTTCGGGCCAGCCCCGCGCGCTAACCTGCACGGCACCTTTCAGGGTCAACCGCTGCGATTGAAAGTCTAGCGTTGAAATATCTACGCGGCCGTCCTGCGCCAGCAAAACATCAGTGGTCAGGCTGACATTGGTGCCAAAAAACGCCTGATAATCGGGTGCGAAAAGGGGTGATACATCGCCGCCGGCATCCAGCCGCACGCGGCGGCCTGCGGCAGTTTCGGTTAATCCAAAGGTGCCGTTCAAGCGGTCCTGGCCATCGGTTGCGATCGCCAGTGTGGCGTTATAATCCGATAGGGGGGCCGTGCCGTCGATGGTCAGTTCCACCGCTGGCTTGCCGGGCAGATTCAACAGATTTGCGGCAATGCCATCAGGCCCTTCGGCCACCTTGAGCGACAGGCCAAGAACCTCTGTTGCATTCGTGAAGTTGCCGATCAGTTCAAAATCGCCCTGCTTGCCGTCCAGCCGCTGCGCCAGCACATTGGCGGTGCCTTCGCCATTGCTGAGCTGGGCGCTGCCGGCCAGCCGCAGCGCGACGGCTTCGCCCAGAAACCCGGCACCCAGTTCCACCCGGTCGATATTGAGTTTGTCCAATGATATGCTGACAGGCAGTTCGGGTAGGGCAAATGGTTTTGCCTCGGGTGATGGGGTGCTATCACGGATTTCGGCGACGGGCGGACGGCGCAGCGTGATGGTCGCCGCGCTTAGTTCGCGCACGTCGATCCGGCGGCGTAGCAGGGCGGCCCTGTTCCATCTTAAAACGATATCATCCAGCGCAAGCCAGACGCCTTCGGCATCGGCCACGGTCAGGCGTTCGATCGTGGCACTGGATGACAGCGCACCGGCAAAGCCTGTGATCGTCACGGTGCGGCCCGCATCAGACAAGCTGTCTTCGATCAAGCCTTGCAAATAGCCCCTGTCCGCGTCTTCCGCGGTTTGGGCCAATGCACCAAGAGGTGCGATCAAAAACGCAGTTATCAGTAATAGAAATCTCAAAACGCTTGCCCGATCCCGATGTAGACTTGCAAATTTTCGCCCGCATTATCGCCGCTGGCTTGCGTCGCCAGATCCAGCCGGATTGGCCCGATCCCCGTGTTATAGCGCAGCCCGATGCCCGCACCCGCGTGCCAGTCGCCATCTTCCAGCGGCACTGCGGTGTCACCGACATGGCCCACGTCATAAAACCCGACAAGTGCGATGTTGTTGGTCACCGCAAAACGCGCTTCGAGCTGGGCACCGGTAAAAGATGTGCCGCCGGTTGTGATGGCGTTGCCGTTGACGATGCGGTCAATGCCAAGCGATTTATATGGTTGACCGCGCACGGTTCCACCGCCACCTGAATAAAACAAAAAATCCGCTGGCGCATCATTGACCCCTGCCCCGGCCAAGCTGCCCAGTTGCGCGCGCGCGGCCAGCGTGACAGGCCGGGTTTCACCAAAGGTCAGAAAACCCCGGGCATCAGCAAAAAAGCGCGCACCGGTCACATCCCCGTCAATACTGACAAAGGGGGTCACCCTGATATCGCCAAAGTAGCCCGCAGTTGCATTGGTCGGCACATCGCGTCGGTCCAGTGTTGCACGCAGGGGCAAGGTCAGCAAAGTATAGTTACGATCACCAAGGCCGCCTTTTTCGCGCGCGGTCAACAGGCCCACACCAGCCTCAGCCGTCAGGTCTTCGGTCAGAACCCTGGTAAAACCGACTTCGACGCCGATTTGATCGATCAGATAATCCGGCTCATCCTCGCGCGAAACCGCACCGCGAATATACAGCTCCGTGTCCGGGCCAAAGGTGGCGGGGCGGGTAAAATTGCTGCGCAGGCTGTAGTTTGTGCCGCCTGTTTCACCTGCGATACCGGTAATTTTGGCGTCAACGCGTAACCGTTCGGCCCCGCCAAGCAGGTTGCGGTGCAACCAGAAAGACGACACGGTCAACCCCTCGAGCGATGAAAGTTCAAGCCCGAAACCAATGCGCCGTGGTTTTGCCTCTGCGATCTGGGCGTTGACGTCCAGGGTGTCGCCAGGGCGCGCCTGTTCTGCTTCGGTCAGGGCGGCGCTGTCAAAGGTGCCGGTGCGCCGCAGGCGTCGTTCTGCACGGGTGATTTCGGCGGGGGCATAAACCTCGCCCACCGGCAGGCCCGCGATTTCGCGGATGCGGTCATCGCTGACGGTGCGGTTGCCGGTCACATTCAGCGTGCCAAAACGCAGCTTTGGGCCGGTGTCCAATTTTATATCCACATCCAGTGCTGTGTTGACGTGGCGCGCAAAGATGCTTTGGTCCGTGATGCGCGCTTTGGCAAAGCCCAGATCGCGCCAACTGGTCAAACCAGCGTTGACGGCGGTTCTGATCTGGTCAGACCGGGCGGGCTGGCCGGTGGTAAAATCAGCAGGCAGCACCGCTTGCGGGGGTAAGGGAGCGATTGACAGATCGCCAAACGCAAACAACGGACCGGCTATGACGGTGATCACGATATCATTGATCGGGTCAGGTGCTGACAACGGTTCTATCTGGGCGGCTTCGATCCCGTCTATGGTAATGGAGATGGTGCCGCCGTAATATCCTGCCGCATAAAGCGCCGTCAAAAGCCGCCGGTAGTCGGCCCGCGCAGCGGCAACAAAATCCTGTGGAACGGCGTCAGGCTTGTCATTCAGGCCGCGCAACAGCGATGCATCGTCCAGCGCACCAGCTATTTGATCTGTTTCAAGCTGGACGGTCTGCGCCCCTGCCGAGGTTGCGTAAACGACGGCCCCAATCAGCAGCCAAATCTTTTTCAAAGCCTGAAGCCCCCCGGCTACTTGCACGATGTATTTTGCGATCACCTTAACGCAGGTTTTGCCTGATGGCCATTCACTTCCCGGAAAGTGACGTCTTCGGGGTCTTTTACGGCTGAACGGACAAAAGCTGTGTTGCGGCATGGAAAGGGCAGGCAACCTGGTGGGCGTTGCCCAGATCTGTCAGCGCAGGGCGTTTATCTGCGCAGGACAGTTGCACCTTGGGGCAGCGGGTGCGGAAGACGCAGCCTGACGGCGGGTTAAGCGGTGATGGCAGTTCGCCTTCCAGAACCGGCCTTGGGCGGGCGCGTTCCAGCACCGGATCGGGGATCGGCACCGAGGCGATCAACGCCTGCGAATACGGGTGTTCAGGCGCGGTTGTCAGGATGCTGCTGTCGGCCGTTTCCATCACGCAGCCCAGATACAGCACCAATGTGCGGTCGCTTATATGATTTACAACGCTCAGATCGTGGGCGATGAAAATCATCGACAGGCCCATGTCGCGTTGCAAATCCATCAGCAGGTTGATCACCTGCGCCTGCACCGACACATCCAGTGCCGACACGGGTTCGTCGCAGATCAGCAATTTGGGTTTCAGGATCAGCGCGCGCGCGATCCCGATGCGCTGGCATTGGCCGCCGGAAAATTCATGCGGATAGCGGTTGACCAGATTGGGCAGCAGCCCGACCTTTTCCATCAGCGTGCGCACCCGCGCCTTGACCTCTGCCCGCGGTGTCTTGGGTTCGTGGGTGATCAGCGGTTCGGCGATAATATCGCCCACGGTCATGCGCGGGTTCAGCGCGGCCAGCGGATCTTGAAAGATCATCTGCACATCACGCCGATGCACACGCCGCTGGCGAGGGTCCATATTGGCAAGGTCTGCGCCTTCGAAAAGGATGTTGCCGCCGGATGACGGGATCGTGCCGACAATGGCGCGCGCCAGCGTGGATTTGCCTGACCCGCTTTCGCCGACGATGCCAAGGCATTCACCGGACGCAAGGTCGAACGATACCTTTGACACCGCATGCAGCTTGCCCGGCGGTGTCCAAGGCCATGCGCCGGGCGCGCGCACATCAAATGTGACAGACAGGTCGCGGACAGAAAGAATGGGCGACATTACGCGACCTCATGAACTGGCAGATGGCAGGCACGGCGGCGGGTGCCGTCTGTTTCCAGCAGTGGCCTTTCAGCGCGGCAGTTGTCCAGCACCTGCGCACAGCGGGGTGAAAACGGGCAACCGGCAGGCAAACGCGACATGTCTGGTGGTTCGCCTGCGATTGTGGCCAGCTTTGCATCGTCGCGGTCCAGCCGTGGCACCGCACGCAGCAGGCCGCTGGTGTAGGGGTGGCTGGGGTTGGCGAACAGATTGTCGGTCGGTCCTTCCTCCATGATCTGGCCGCCATACATCACCAGCGTGCGGTCGCAGAACCCGGCGACGACGCCAAGGTCATGGGTAATCAGGATCACGGCGGTGCCGAAATTGCTGCGGATATCTGACAGTACCTGCATGATCTGCGCCTGCACCGTCACATCCAGCGCCGTGGTCGGTTCATCGGCGATCAGCAGGCGGGGCTGGCACAAAAGCGCCATGGCGATCATGATCCGCTGGCGCATACCGCCGGAAAATTCATGCGGGAACATGCTGATCCGGGCGCGGGCATCGGGGATGCGCACGGCATCCAACATATGGGCGGATTCGTTGATTGCATCGCGCTTGGACATGCCTTTGTGCAGCATCAACACTTCGGCCATCTGGTCGCTGATCCGCAGATAGGGGTTCAGCGATGTCATCGGGTCTTGAAAGATCATCGCAATCTCGCGGCTGCGGATCTTGTTCAGGTCGCGTTTGCTGATGCTAAGCAAATCCTGCCCGTCAAACCGCGCCGCCCCTGTGGCGTGCCCGTTCCTGGCCAAAAGGCCCATGATCGCAAAGGCGGTCTGGCTTTTGCCTGACCCGCTTTCGCCGACGATCGCCAGCGTTTCGCCCTTGTCGATGCCAAAGCTGACACCGTTGACGGCGTTCACGTCACTATCGGCGGTGGTAAAGCTGACGCGCAGGTTGTCGATTTCCAGCAGGGGCATGTCAGCGGTCCTTGGGGTCAAGCGCGTCACGCAGCCCGTCGCCGACAAAGAAAAAGGCGAAGATGGTGACGACGAAAAAGAAAAGCGGAAAGGCGATCTGCCAGTAATAGCCGTATTGCATGGTGCTGGACCCTTCGTTGATCAGCGCGCCCAGCGATGTGGCGGGTTCCTGCACGCCAAGGCCCAGAAAGCTGATGAAGCTTTCAAAAATGATCATGTTGGGCACCAAAAGCGTGGCATAGACAATCACGATTCCCAGCAGGTTGGGCACGATATGGCGCAGGATGATCTTGACGGGGTGCACGCCGGTGGCGTGCGCCACCTCGACGAATTCCTTGTTCTTGATGGTCAGGGTCTGGCCGCGCGCGATCCGTGCCATATCAAGCCATGAAATCAGCCCGATCCCCAGAAACAGCATGAATATCGACCGGCCAAAGATCACCAGCATCAGGATCAGCACGAACATGAAGGGGATCGACATCAGCACATCGACGATGCGCATCATCACCCCGTCAACCCGCCCGCCGAAATAGCCCGCCGTCGCCCCATAAAGCGTGCCGACCACCACCGCGACCAGTGCGCCGACGATCCCCACCATCAGCGAAA
Source organism: Yoonia sp. (assembly GCF_014859355.1). GTDB lineage: Bacteria > Pseudomonadota > Alphaproteobacteria > Rhodobacterales > Rhodobacteraceae > Yoonia. Next base: position 16,341 of record NZ_JACUUJ010000014.1, read on the forward strand.
TGCCGGTGCCCTGCACGGTGCGGGCGAACAAGTCGCGGCCGCTGTTGTCGGTGCCGAAATAATGGCTCGTTTCCAGTGATGGGACACCTTTGTAAGCGTTGCTGCCGATCAGGGTGAAATCGACAAAATCGTTTTCATATTGCGCCAGCAGCCCGCCGAACAGCGCAAATGCCCCGACCAACGCAAGAATGATCAGCGACACCACCGCCGCCTTGTTGTGCAGGAACCGCTGACGGGCATCGGCCCAAAGCGACCGGCCCTTGATTTCGGCCATGTTCATGGCCTCGGCGACAGATTCCACCGTTGCAGGATTGGGTAACATTGTGCGCCCTTCAATACCGGATCTTTGGGTCGATCCACGCATAAAGGATATCGACCACAAGGTTGAAAAAGATCGTCAGCGCACCCACCAGAATGGTGATCCCCATAATCACGGAATAATCGCGGTTGAACGCGGAATTGACGAAAAACTGCCCGATCCCGCCGGTGGAAAAGAAAACATCAATGATGACTGATCCGGTGATCATCCCCACAAAGGCCGGCCCCAGATAGGACAGCACCGGCAGCATCGCGGGTTTCATTGCGTGTTTCCAGATCACGCGGCGCATGGGCAGCCCCTTGGCCCGCGCCGTGCGGATGAAATTCGCGTTCAGCACCTCGAGCATGGATGACCGTGTAATCCGCGCGATTGACGCCATATAGGACGTGGACAACGCGATCACCGGCATGATCAGATAGGGCCATTGGCCCCCGTTCCAGCCGCCGCCGGGCAACCACCCCAGCCACAGCGTGAAGATCAGCAACAGGATCGGTGCCATCACAAAATTGGGCAGAACCTGCGCACCGATCGAGATGCCGACCGCCAGATAATCGAGCCATGTATTGTGTTTGATCGCCGCCGCCACACCCAGCGACACGCCGATGGTGACAGCCACGACAAAGGACCAAAAACCATAGGTCAGTGTAACAGGAAAACCCTGGGCGATCACATCGTTGACGCTGCGGTCTTTATATTGAAATGACGGGCCGAAATCGAACTGTGTCACCACGCTGGCCACGTAGTTGACGATTTGTTTCCAGAACGGCTGATCCAGCCCGTATTTCGCCTCGATATTGGCCAGAACCGCAGGCGGCAAGGGGCGTTCGGAATTGAACGGGCCGCCGGGGGCTGCATACATCAACACGAACGATACGACGATCAGGATCAATAGCGTCGGAATGGCTACGGCAAGGCGGCGGGCGACAAAGCTGAACATGGGCAGGGTCCATCAAAAAGGTCACCGCGCCCTGATGTTTCACAAGGCGCGGTGTGCTGTCATGGTGCGTTATTCGGCGACTTTATACAGGTTGCGCGAATACCAGTTCTGTTCAAAGTTTTCTGTCGGCCAACCCTTGAGGTCTTCGGCAAACATATCGACAGCTGCATAATGATAGATCGGGATGATCGGCGTGTCCTGCGCTATAAATTCCTCGACCCGGTCATACAGGGGTTGCGGGTTGTTGGATGTTTTCGCCTCGGCCAGCAGGGCGTCAACCTCGGGGTTGAGGTATTTGCTGTCGTTATAACCGGATTCCGATTGCATCAGGTCAAGGAAGGTCGATGCCTCGTTATAATCCGCACACCAGCCGCCACGGGCGACGGCGTAGTCACCGGTGCCGCGCGCCTCTAGAAAAGTCTGCCATTCCTGGTTTGACAATGTGGTTTCCACACCCAGCGTCTGTTTCCACATCTGGCTGACGGCCAAGGCCACCGATTTGTGCGCTTCGCTGGTGTTATAAAGCAAATCAATGCTCAGCGGATTGTCAGAGCCATAGCCCGCCTGCGCCAGCAATTCCTGTGCCATCGCATTGCGTGCGTCCTGTGTCATGGACGCCATGGGAATGTCAGGGGTTTCAAACCCAGCCGTGGCCCAATGGGTAAAGGTGTAAGCCGGCTTTTGCCCGCCCGCCAGCACCGCATCGACGATGATGTCGCGGTCGATGGCAAGGCTTAGCGCCTTGCGCACGTCGGGGTTTTGCAGTTCGGCGGGCGCATTATCGCGCAGGTTGAACATGTAGTAATAGGAACAGGCCTGCGGCACCGAAACGGCCTGATTGGGGTATTGCGTGGACAGGCGCGGGAATTGGCCTGCGGGCACGTCTGTCATATCCAGTTCGCCCGCCAGATAGCGGGTCAGCGCGACGTTTTCATCGGCGACAACCAATTTCACGACCTTTTCAAGGATCGTCGCGTCGTTGTTCCAATACATCGGGTTGCGTTCCCGCACGAGCCGTTCTTGCGGGACAAATTCGGTCAGCACATAGGCACCGTTCGACACGATGTTCCCCGGTTTCATCCAATCGCTGCCATGTGCCTCGACTGTGGCCTGATGCACGGGGAATGTCGTGCCATGCGTCACCATTTGCGCGAAATAGGGCAGGGGTTGCGACAGCCGCACCTCTAGCGTGGTGTCGTCAATGGCGGTCACGCCCAGTTCTGACGGATCCATATCGCCCGCAATCACGGCGGATGCGTTTTCGATCGACATCAGTTCAATATACCAGCTGTAGGGCGATGCCAGTTCGGGCGATGCCGCGCGGCGCCACGCATAGACGAAATCACCCGCTGTCACAGGGTCGCCGTTGGACCATTTGGCGTTGTCGCGCAGGGTGAATGTGTAAACAAGTTTGTCATCGCTGACTGTGTATCCGGTGGCCACACCGGGGATCAGGTTGCCGGCGGCGTCCTGGTTCATCAGACCTTCGAACAGGTCGCGGACCACATCGGCACCATCGACATCTTCGACAAGGCCGGGGTCGTAAGACGGGCTTTCGTCGCCCACGCGGTAGGTGAATGTCTGATCAGAGGCGAGCGTTTCACCTGTCAAAGGGTGCGTGGCATGGCCATTTGCATGAACCGTGCCTGTTGCAGCGATCAAAATTGCGGCGCTGGTTGCCAAGAGCCGATTTTTTAATGTCATGAATATTCTCCCGTGGATGATGCACCGTTGGCCGGTGCAAATTGGACGACTTCACGCGGAATTACGCGGATAAGCTATCCTTTGACGTGCAGTGACAAATGGCAAGTCACATTGCAGCCTGACCCCACGGCAATATTGCGCAGGCCGTTATTGCAGGCGGAACGCAGCAGAGTTGCCTGCGCCGCGATCCACGGTAAAGCGCATCCTGCCGTCGTTGCGCACCTCGACCAGCTGGCAGTTATACCCCAGCGGATCACCGCCCCAGATCAGATCGCGGCAAAAATACCCATCCTGCCAATCCCAGCTGCCGGTGATGTCCCAGCCAATGGCGCGGCCTTCAATCTGGCCGTTTTCCGATACGGTCAATGTGATCGGGTAAAACCCGTGCCGCAATTGCCGCCCTTCGATCAGCGACACAAAGGTGTCCTTGTCCATGACAGGCACATAGGATTCGGCGGCGGCGGGTGTGGCGGCAAGGGCGCATAAAAGCGCAATCAACTTACGTTTCATCGGGCACCTCGTGGTTTTGAGATTTCCTTTGTTACGCACGAACCCGTCGTTTGGTTCACATCGGGCGGTTATAGCCCCAAGACATCGAACATGTCGTATTCGCCCGGGCGTTTATCCTGCCCCCAAAGCGCGGCCCGCAGCGCGCCGCGCACGAAAATCGACCTGTCAGTTGCGATATGGCGCAGCACGATCCGTTCGCCGGCGGCCGCAAACAACACGTCATGTTCGCCCACAATGTCGCCGCCACGAATGGCGCTGAACCCGATATCGCCGCGCTGCCGCGCGCCTGTCATGCCGTCGCGCCCGCTGTCGCGCACATCAGCCAGCGCTACCCCGCGCCCGTTCGCCGCGGCCTCGCCCAGCATCAGTGCGGTGCCGGATGGCGCATCGACCTTTTTGTTATGGTGTGCCTCGATCACTTCAATATCGAAATCTTCATCCAGTGCAGCGGCTACCTGTTGCGTCAGTTTGACCAGCAGGTTCACCCCCAGCGACATGTTGCCCGCCCGCACAATCACCGCGTGGCGGGCGGCGGCGTTGATGGCGCGCAGGTCGTTATCGGACAGCCCGGTCGTGCCGATCACATGCACGGCACGCGCCTGTGCGGCAAGTTCGGAAAATTGCACGGTGGCGGCAGGGGCGGTAAAGTCGATGACCGCCTGCGCCTTTGCAAAAACCTCGATCGGGTCTTGCGTGACGGTCACGCCCACAGGTTGCCCGCCCATGGCGGTGCCAATGTCCTTGCCAACCCAGTCATGGCCTGCGCGTTCCAGCACGCCAACCAGATGGCATTTGTCCGATGCCAGAACCGCCCTGACCAGCGATTGGCCCATACGGCCCGATCCGCCAGTGATCACGATACCCGGTGTGTCGTTCATGGTGCATACCCCGATTGTCTGCGCCTGTCTTAGCGGGTGTTTGCCTGTAGCGCAAAGCCTTGCTTGGCATCTGCGCTAGCAACGATTACATGAACCCTATGGCTAAGAATACGAACCGAGATGGCAAGGCCCCAACGCAGCGCATGCTGCGGGTAGGCGAACAATTCCGCCGCATCCTGTCAGAGGTGCTGCAACGTGGCGACGTGCATGACGATGAACTGGCGCGCATGTCGATCACCGTGGGCGAGGTGCGGATGACACCCGACCTGCGCATCGCCACTGCATTTGTTCTGCCGCTGGGCGGGCAGGGCAAAGAGGATGCGCTGGCCGCATTGCGCCGCAACCGTCATGAAATCCGGCATCTTGTCGTCAAGGGCGGCACAATGAAATTCGCCCCCGAACTGCGGTTTGAAATTGACGGCACCTTTGACCAGATGGACGCCACCCGCGCCCTGCTGGCCGAAGATCACGTGCGGCAGGATCTGGACGACTGATGCGCTGGGTCGTTTTGGCCCTGATGTGTCTGGCAACGCCCGGTCTGGCGACAACCAGTCTGGCCGCGACCTGTGAAAACACAACATATCACGGCAATCGCTATACGGTTTGCACGGTGGACGTTGCGCATGATGACTTGCGCCTGTTCCATGCGGATGAAACCGGCAGGGTGATGGGTAGTTTCCGCGCGGTAGAGGATTCGCTTGACGGTAAGCGCCTGGTCTTTGCGATGAATGCCGGCATGTATCACCCCGACCGCGCGCCGGTGGGGTATTACGTTGAAAACGGTGTGCAAAAGATGCGCGTGGTCACAAACCCCGGCCCGGGAAATTTTGGCCTGTTGCCGAATGGCGTTCTTTGCATCAGCGACAAAGCCGCGCAGGTTGTCGAAACCCTGCGATTTACGGCCGAGCAACCGCCCTGCCGGGATGCCACGCAATCGGGGCCAATGCTGGTAATCGACGGGGCGTTGCATCCGCGGTTCCTGCCTGACAGCACATCACGCAACCTGCGCAATGGTGTCGGCACAACGGCAGACGGCAGGAAGGCGTTTTTCGTGATTTCAAACAATCCTGTGACGTTTCACACCTTTGGTTCGTTCTTTCGCGATCACCTGAAGGTGCCGAACGCGTTGTATCTGGACGGCACAGTATCGCGGCTACATGCACCTGCGTTGGGGCGGTCTGATTTCGGGTTTCAGATGGGGCCGATCGTCGGGGTTGTCGAATAATCAGCCGCGCGCGCACAGGTCCAGCACTGTCTGGACGTTGACGCTGGTTGGCAGTTGCCCCACATCTGCCAGCGGCACCCAAGCCGCAGCAAGCGCATCATCGCTGGCCAGCGGCACGCCGCTTTCGTAATGGCACAGCACCGCCGCCAGCAGGAAATGAAACTGCAATGCGCCCGCGTCATCACGAATGATGACATCAATATTGGTCAGATAGCGTTCGGCACTGGCGATCACGGTTGTTTCTTCGGCCAGTTCGCGCACGGCGGCGGCCAGCGCCGTTTCGCCCGGTTCCACATGCCCGCCGGGAAAACCCCAAAGCCGGGCATTGGGTTCGTTCTTGCGCTGCACCAGCAAAACCCGGTTTTGATGAATAACAACTGCGATTGCGGCAAGTTTTGGTTGCATCGGGTCAGTTCCTTGTTGTTTTGCACCCATCGAAAGCGGCTTTGCCCCTTGGCCTTGGACCTGCTTATGCACATATAGGGGCGAACACGCTATGAAGGAGACAGACGATGCTGGAACTTAACGCGACACCCCAAGCCGACAGCGACCTGATCAAGGACGGCACCGATGCCAGCTTTGGCGCGGACGTGATCGAAGGGTCGCAAACCGTTCCGGTCATCGTGGATTTCTGGGCGACATGGTGCGGCCCGTGCAAAACGCTTGGCCCCGCGCTCGAGGCCGCGGTGCAAAAGGCCAAGGGCCGGGTCAAGCTGGTCAAGATCGACGTTGACGCCAATCAGGTTTACGCAGGTCAGTTGCGGGTGCAGTCGATCCCGACGGTCTATGCCTTTCACCAAGGTCAGCCGGTGGACGGGTTTCAGGGCGCGTTACCGCCTTCACAAGTGGACGAATTTGTGCAGAAAATCGCGGCCCTTGCCGGTGAACCCGAAGACGACGGGCTGACCGCCGCGATTGAGGCCGCAAACCAGATGCTGGATGAAGGTGCCGCCGCCGATGCCGCCGAAACATTCGCCGCGATCCTGCAGGAAGACCCCGCAAATGCCGCGGCCTATGCCGGGTTGGTCCGGTCCTATCTGGCGCTGAACGAGGTGGACGAGGCAGAGGCGATCCTGAACGGTGCGCCGGTTGAAATTTCCAGCGATCCGCTGTTAGAGGCGGTTCACGCCCAGATCACCCTTGCGCGCGAAGCCGCGAATGCCGGCCCGGTGGCGGAATTGCAGGCCACGGTGGACGCCGAACCCGACAACCATCAGGCGCGTTTTGATCTGGCCAAGGCGCTTTATGCCAACGGCAAGGTGCAAGAGGCCGTAGATGAATTGCTGGACCTGTTCCGCCGTGATCGTGAATGGAATGACGGCGCGGCCAAGGCGCAGCTTTTCACAATTTTTGATGCCCGCGATGCCAAGGATCCGATTGTGATGAACGGGCGGCGCAAACTTTCGTCAATGATATTTGCCTGACGACCGCTTCGGTCTAGATCAAAATACATGATATCATCAACTGATCTGCCAGACATCATTCCGGTGTTTCCACTGCCCGGCGCGCTGCTTTTGCCGCGTTCGCGCTTGCCACTGCATTTGTTCGAGCCGCGCTATCTGGCGATGCTGGATGATGTGTTGAAAACGTCCAACAGGCTGATCGGGATGGTTCAGCCCTATGATGCGCCGGGGGCATCGGGCAAACTGCACAGCATTGGCTGTGCGGGCAAGGTTACCGCCTTTTCCGAAACTGAAGACGGGCGCTATATGATCACCCTGTCGGGGGCGTCGCGGTTCCGTATCGTGGAAGAGGTGGAAGGGTTCACCCCCTATCGGCGCTGCAAGGTGACGTGGCAGGGGTTCGAACGCGATCTGGGCGTCACCGAAAAAGACCCCGCCTTTAACCGCGAAAAATTCATGAAGGTTCTGGATCGGTTCCTGAATGCGCAGGGCTTGTCGACCGACTGGGACAGTCTGGGCGAGGCGGAAGACGAATTGCTGATCAATTCTTTGTCGATGCTGTGCCCCTTTCCCCCCGAAGACAAACAGGCCTTGTTAGAGGCACCATCACTTGAAACGCGCCGCGAAACCTTGCAAACCCTGATCGAATACGCCTTGCGCGGCGGATCAGGTGACGAGATCATGCAATGAATGACCCAACTTTCGATCCCAAGATGCTAGAAGCACTGATTTGCCCGTTGACCCATGCGACGTTGCAGTATGACGCGGAAAAGCAGGAGCTGGTATCAAAACCCGCCAACCTGGCCTTTCCGATCCGCGACGGGATTCCGGTGATGCTGGTGGATGAGGCGCGGACGCTGGAATAGACGCCGCCAGAAACGCGCCAAAACGCGTAAGAATATCGCTGTGGCTGTTGATCGCGACATCGTGGTTTAGCGAATTTTTGTTAAAAGCCCGGCCATGTTCAGCCGGGCTTTTCGTTTGCGAACATTATCCTTTATGGTCGCAGATAGGCATAGCCCTGTTCCTGTAACTCTATCAGCCGCACGGCACCGGATGGGACCACAGTCGCCTCACTCAGAAGCGGCACATCTTTCTGGGAATTTCTCTTCATTGCATCGATCGTGTTCTGGCAAGCGGCAAAGCTGATGTTTTCCATTTCCAGCGCCATGGCTGAAATACGTTGCGCCACGGGCGAGGTATCAGCGCGTAGCATGTGCAGGCCGGGGCCGTATGTGACGATCTCGATGATCACCTGCTCGCCTTGCTCTTCGTAATAGGCGGCGATGTTCTGGGCGTTGTTCAGTGCCATGTTCATTGTCTGGATGCTTTCTTCATCCACGTGAATGGCAACCTTGTGGGTCGTTTGGGCCAGCGCCATTTGTGCCCCCACGACCAGCGCCGCAGTCACCATGGCAAGGCGTGTGACCAAGCGCATTGGATTGAAATTCATTGTCATCCTCCCTGAGACATAAAGTATAGGCAGCCTGACAAAAATATCCTTGTTTCACAACTGATATTCTAAAAAATGAATTTATGGATATGTGGATGACAAGCTAGCCGCGCATCAATCGCGGCAAATCCCCCGTTAGCCCTGCCGCCTCGCGGATGAAACCGCGTCGCAGGCCGGGCGCGGCGTTGACCAGCCCCATGCCGATATCGCGTGCAACGCGCAGCAGGGGGTTGTCGTTGGAAAACAGGCGGTTGAACGTGTCCGTCGCAAGCGCCAGCGTGGCCGTGTCGAACCGTCGCCATTGCTGATAGCGTTGCAGCACCAGCGGCGCGCCGATGTCTTCGCCGCGGCTGCGGGCCTCGGTCAGCACATCGGCCAGTGCTGCCACATCGCGCAGGCCCGCGTTCAGCCCTTGCCCTGCGATCGGATGCACACCGTGGGCAGCATCCCCCACCAGCGCGATGCGGTCCGCGATCAGGCTGTTGGCCAGCGTCAGCCCCAGCGGATAGGCAAAGCGCGCCCCCGCCAGCGAAATTTGCCCCAGAAAGCTGCCAAAAGCGGGGCGCAGGGCGTCAAGAAAGGCGTCATCGTCCAGCGCCATCAGGGCCTTGGCGCGGTTTTCTTCCTCGCTCCAGACGATCGAGCTGCGGTTGCCGGTCAGCGGCAGAATGGCCAGCGGCCCGCCGGGCATAAAGAACTGATGCGCGATGCCGTTATGCGGCTTTTCATGGGCGACGGCGCAAACAACGGCGGTTTGCCCGTATCCCCAACCGGTCCGTTTGATCCCCGCGCGGCGGGCCGTGCCACTGGACCGGCCATCAGATCCGACCAGCAACGCGCCGCTGACGGTTTTGCCTGACGCCAGCGTGACGGTCACATGCCCCGCCGATGCGGCCTGTTCCACCACGGTTTCACCCGCCAGATGCGTGATCCGCGCATCGGCGGCCATCGCAACCAGAAAGGCGCGGCGCAGGTGCCGGTCTTCGACCATGAACCCCATCGGGCCTTCTTCGATTTCGGCGTGGTCGAAATGCATCATCCACGGGCTTGGCCCTTCACCGGCACGGCCATCCGAGACCTTGATTTCCAGCATCGGCTGGGCGTGTTCCGCAACGGCATCCCAAACGCCGATTCCCCGCAACAGCCGCATTGACGCCAGCGCCAGCGCATAGGACCGCCCGTCGAAATCATGCCGTTTGCGCCGGTCAACCGGCAGGCTGTCGATGATGGTGACGGCAAAACCCGCCTGTGACGCCGCCAGTGCAAGGGCCGGGCCGTTCAGGCCGCCACCCACGATGATGATATCCGTATTCATACGCCGTAATATGCGCGTCATTGCGGGATTGTCCATGCGCCGCTTGGCCGCTACCGTCGCCGCAACACAGGAGAATGCGATGCAAGACTGGCGATGGATGACAGCGGCGGATCTGGGCCGCGGGATTGGCGCGGGCACGATTGACCCCGGGGCGCTGACCGATATGTTTCTGGCCGCCATCGACGCACATGAACATCGCGACCGCATTTTCGCCCGCGTGACGCATGACCGCGCGCGGGCCGAGGCTGCTGCGGCGGCCGAACGGGCCAGATCCGGGATGCGGCGCGGCCCGCTGGATGGTGTGCCGATTTCATGGAAAGACCTGTTCGACACCGCAGGCATCGGGACAGAGGCAGGCACCGCCCTGATGGCAGGCCGCGTGCCTGACTGTGACGCGGCCGTGCTGCAAGCGGCGACGGCCGCCGGGCTGGTTTGCTTGGGCAAGACGCATATGTCGGAAATCGCCTTTTCCGGGTTGGGGCTTAACCCGATCACTGCAACGGCGCCTTGCGTGCATGATGCGGATGCGGTGGCGGGGGGGTCATCGTCGGGGGCGGCGGCATCTGTCGCGTTCGGGCTGGCGGCAGCGGGTATCGGGACCGATACAGGCGGGTCGGTGCGTATTCCCAGTGCGTGGAATGATTTGGTGGGGCTGAAAACAACCCACGGGCGGTTGTCCCTGGACGGGGTTGTGCCGCTGTGCCTGACCTTTGACAGTGTTGGCCCGCTGTGCCGCACCATCGAGGATGCGACCCTGTTGCTGGCCGCACTGGAAGGCGGCAAAGCGGCCGATCTGGCGGGCAATACGCTGCAAGGCATGCGCCTGATGGTTCTTGATACCATCGTGCCGGACGATGTGCGTGATGTGCCCCGCGATGCTTTTGCCAGCGCGGTGAAGCGGCTGAAAGGCGCGGGCGCCGTGATCGAACACCGCTATTTTTCCCAACTTTTCGATGCGTTCAACGTCGCGGGCAACCTTTATGCCGCCGACAGCTATGGCTGGTGGCGCGATCTGGTCGAGGCGCACCCCGAAAAGATGTTTCCGCAAATCCTTGAACGGGTGCGGGGTGGCAAAACCGTCAGCGGGCCGGATTACGTGGCGGGCTGGAACCTGCTGCGCGATATCCGGCGGCAATATGCAGCGGAAACGGCACAATTCGACGCCGTGATCATGCCCACCGCCCCGATCATGCCGCCCAACGCACAACGCTTGCTGGATGATGACGCCTATTACAAATCCGAAAATCTGCTGGCCCTGCGGAACACGCGGGTGGCGAACCTGCTGGATGTGGCATCCATCACGCTGCCCACGGGCGCGCCATCCTGCGGGATCATGTTCAACGGGCGCAACGGGGGCGAAGCGGCGTTGTTGCGGCTGTGCGCCGCGGCTGAACGGGCGCTGGCCTAAAAGCCACAAATTTTGCCCCTTGCGCGCCTTGTTCTGGACAGGCCCCCCCCCGCCGCGTTAGTTTGAACAAAAGCGGGGCGTGAATGATCCCGTGAATTGAGGCAGTTATGGATTTTCCCGAGCGGTTTTCGAACCTCCCGGTTGCGACGTGGCCGCGATTGCGTGCGTTACTTGACGTGCCTTCGCAAGCGACGGACGTGATCAACATGACCATTGGCGAACCCCGCCATGCGTTTCCTGCTGTCGTGGGCGAAATTCTGGCAGCCAATTTGCAAGGTTTTGCAAAATATCCTGATAACAATGGCTTGCCTGATCTTCTGGGCGCGATTAGCGGGTTTTTGAACCGCCGTTACGGGCTGGACGTGCCGCACGCGCAGATCTGTGCGCTGAACGGCACGCGCGAGGGGCTGTATAACGCGGCTATGGCGCTGTGTCCTGAAACCAAGCGCGGCAAGCGTCCGGTGATTTTGACGCCGAACCCGTTCTATCAGGTCTATGCGGTTGCGGCCCTGTCGGTCGGGGCTGAACCTGTCTATGTGCCTGCGACCGCTGCCACCGGGCATCTGCCCGATTTTCATGCCCTGCCGGATGATGTGCTGGACCGCACGGCGATTGCCTATATCTGTTCGCCTGCCAACCCGCAGGGTGCGGTTGCAGATGCGGAATACTGGCGCGCGCTGATCAAGCTGGCCGAAAAGCATGATTTCATCATTTTCGCCGATGAATGTTATTCTGAAATCTATCGCGACACCCCCCCGCCCGGTGCCTTGCAGATCGCACGGCAGATGGGCGCGCATCCTGAACGGGTCGTGATTTTTCATTCTTTGTCAAAGCGGTCGAACTTGCCGGGGTTGCGGTCCGGGTTTTGTGCGGGTGGGCCGCAATCCATCGCCCAGATCCGCCAATTGCGCGCCTATGCCGGCGCGCCGCTGCCCGAACCCTTGCAGATGGTTGCTTCGGCTGTCTGGGGTGACGAGGCGCATGTCGTCGAAAACCGCGCGCTTTATCACCAGAAATATCGGGTGGCCGATGACATTCTGGGCGGCGTGTCCGGTTACCGTTCGCCGCAGGCGGGGTTTTTCCTGTGGTTGCCGGTGGGTGATGGCGAACAGGCGGCGGTCAAGCTGTGGCAGCAAACCGGCGTGCGTGTTCTGCCCGGCGCATATCTGAGCCGCGATGTGGCGGGTGAAAACCCCGGCAAAGGTTATATCCGGGTCGCCATGGTGGCCCCGACGCAAGAAGTGCAGCGCGGACTGACCCTGATCCGCGATTGTTTGTATCGTTGAGGAAAAACAAGATGGCATCATATCAATCCCGACGGCGCGACCCTCTTTTGGACAGTGCCACGCAGGCCGCGATCGAAAAGCGCGGCAAGGAATTGTTTGGGCTGGCACTGGTCGGGCTTGGTTTGCTGTCGGCTGCAATGCTGGGCAGTTACTCTCCGGATGATCCAAGTTGGATTTCCGCCACTGATGCACCGGTGCAAAACTGGCTGGGGCACTTTGGTGCCACCCTGGCGGCGCCTTTGATGATGATTGTGGGGCTAGGTATTTGGGTATTGCCGGTGACCCTGATCGGGTGGGGCGTGCGGTTTGTGACCCATAATGGCGCGGAACGGGCGATCAGGCGGATCATCTTCGCCCCTATCGCGGTTGCGGTCGCGGCGGTTTATGCCGCAACGCTGACGCCGGGGGCGACATGGCCTGCTAATTTCGGTTTGGGCGGTTTGTTTGGCGATACGGTATTGGGTGTGATCCTGACGGTCATGCCGTGGGGCGCGATTTTAGGGGTCAAGCTGTCGTCACTGGTGTCGGGATTGGCCGTGCTGGTGCTGATGGCTGTGGTTGTGGGATTTACCCGCCCTGAATTGCGGGCCTTTGTGCGCTTTGTGCTGCTGGGAACAGTCATGCTTTATGCCTTGGCGCTGCGGGGATTGGGGCGTGGTGCGGAACTGTCCGCGCGGGCGGCGCAGGGTTTGTCTGCAACGGTGCAGGCGCGGCGGGAACAGGGCCTTGCGGTGCGCGCCACCCAAAAACCGCAGGTTGATTTCAAAGCGCGCGCTGCCGCTGTCGTTCGGTCAAATGCCGCACCCGAAGGTGCCTTACGCCGGATGCCACCTGCGCCCGATGTGGTCGCGCGACCTGTGATTGCACCGCTGCGCGCACCGGAACAGCGCAGCGCCGGCTTGCTGGCTGGATTACTGCGGCGGGGGGCGCCGATGCCCGAGCCGGAACTGGTGACGCAGACGCCACCTGATTATGACAGGCAACCGGGTGATCCTGACCGCGTCAGCGCACGCATTGCGGACGCCATCAAGAACCGCAAGATGCCGCCCGCCCCCGAAGGGATGCGCATCGAACCATCGCTGACAGCGGGGCGCGGCCCCAAGCCTTTTGTTGTTGCGCCGACAGCTGCAGTGGCTGAAGGTCTGGACGCGGTGATTGAAGATGATACGCTAGCGCCTCTGCGGGCCGAACCACCTGTCATGGTGCCAGAACTGCGCGGCGTTGTGCAACATCCCCCCAAACGCGCCACACAACCATCGCGGCAAGCGCAGGCAGAAGCGCAGCCAGCTTTGGCTTTTGATGAGAAATATGCCGATTACGAACACCCGCCGCTTAGCTTGCTGACCAGCCCGGTTGAAATCCAGCGCCATCATCTGAGTGATGAGGCGTTGGAGCAAAATGCCCGGATGCTGGAAAGCGTGCTGGATGATTACGGCGTCAAAGGTGAAATCGTCAGTGTGCGCCCCGGCCCTGTTGTCACCATGTATGAACTAGAACCAGCCCCCGGCCTGAAAGCCAGCCGCGTGATTGGCCTTGCCGATGATATCGCGCGGTCCATGTCGGCGCTGTCGGCGCGTGTGTCCACCGTGCCGGGGCGCAGCGTAATCGGGATCGAACTGCCGAACGAGAACCGCGAAAAGGTGGTGCTGCGCGAAATCCTGTCGCACCGTGATTTTGGTGATAGCAACCAGAAACTGCCCTTGGCGCTGGGCAAGGATATCGGCGGTGAACCGATTATCGCCAACCTTGCCAAAATGCCCCACCTGCTGATTGCCGGGACAACGGGTTCTGGGAAATCCGTGGCGATCAACACGATGATCCTGTCGCTGCTTTACAAGCTGACACCGGAAGAATGCCGGATGATCATGATCGACCCCAAGATGCTGGAACTGTCTGTTTACGACGGCATTCCGCACCTGCTGTCGCCCGTCGTGACTGACCCGAAAAAGGCCGTTGTCGCCCTGAAATGGGTCGTGGGCGAGATGGAAGAACGTTACCGCAAGATGTCCAAGATGGGCGTGCGCAACATTGACGGCTTTAACGGGCGCGTAAAAGATGCGCTGACCAAGGGCGAGATGTTCAGTCGCACGGTGCAAACGGGCTTTGACGACGAAACCGGCGACCCGATCTTTGAAACCGAAGAATTCCAGCCCGAAATGCTGCCCTATATCGTCGTGATCGTTGATGAAATGGCCGACCTGATGATGGTTGCGGGCAAGGAAATCGAAGCGTGCATCCAGCGCCTTGCGCAGATGGCGCGGGCGTCGGGTATTCACCTGATCATGGCAACACAGCGCCCGTCTGTCGATGTGATCACCGGCACGATCAAGGCAAACTTTCCCACCCGGATTTCGTTTCAGGTCACATCGAAAATCGACAGTCGCACCATTTTGGGTGAAATGGGGGCCGAACAGCTTTTGGGTATGGGTGACATGCTTTACATGGCGGGCGGGTCCAAGATCATGCGTGTGCATGGGCCTTTCGTGAGTGACGAAGAGGTCGAGGAAATCGTCAACCACCTGAAGGGCTTTGGCCCGCCAGATTATATGTCCGGCGTGGTTGAAGGCCCTTCCGATGATGCTGAAAGCAGCATTGATCTGGTGCTGGGGTTAAGCGACGGGTCGGATCTTGAAAACGCACTTTATGACACCGCCGTGGCGATTGTGATCAAGGATCGCAAATGTTCGACCAGCTATATCCAGCGCAAACTTGCGATTGGCTATAACAAGGCCGCACGCCTGGTCGAACAGATGGAAGATGAAGGCGTGGTCAGTTCCGCAAACCATGTCGGCAAACGCGAAATTTTGGTGCCGGAACAACACTGACCGGCGGATCGTCAGAAAAATGCAACGGCGCAGAAACCGTCGTTGCATAAAATTAATCCTTCTCTTAACGAATAATGCAGAAATACTATTCGGCGCGCAATTTCGCGCTACCTGATTTTTGTTGCGTGGTTTTTGAAGGAGAGTCCGCTTTGGCCATTGAAACACTTTTTATTCTTGGGGCATCAAATATCACCGTGTCTGACGGCGCCCAGCTTTCCGGGATCACCCAAGGGACCGGCGAACACCTTTTGGGGAAAACGATCACCCTGAACAATAACAACTGGGAAACTGTGAGCATCAATGATGCGCCCGCCAGAGATGAAGCAAACTTTACTGATAACGACGCATCTCAACGGTTGAACGGCACACAAACGATTGATGGTGTCACGTATAGCGATCAGATGATTGTTGAGGCCGAATACGCGCTGACCGTCACCGATCCTGACGGTGTGGAATACAGGCTTGTTGCTTTCAACATCCGCGAAACAGGGTCCGGTTTGCCAAATTTCGCCACTATTGAAGGTTTCGCTTTTGTTGGGCCAACCGGTGGTTTCCCCCCAATTGGTGTGCCGCTGACGGTGATACAAAATTTCGAATTCCCGTCAGAACCTTATATTAACTTTGCCGCGCCCCCCTGTTTCACGGCCGGCACGGTTTTGCGGACACCGGATGGCGACCGTCCGGTTGAAGATCTGGCTGTGGACGATTGGGTTGATACACTGGACCATGGCCCGCAACAAATACGCTGGATCGGGGTTGTCCGCCTACCGCGCCCGGTGCTTGCGCAAAAGCCGAAATTCAGGCCGGTGTTGATCCGGCAAGATGCGTTTGGCCCCGGCCAGCCCCGCCGTGACCTGCGCGTGTCGCCGCAACACCGGATGCTGGTCACGGGCTGGCAGGCAGAGCTGATGTTTGGTGAACCCGAAATTCTTGTGCCTGCCATCAAGATGGTGAACGACAAGACGGTGACCGTGGACCACAGCTGTGATGATCTGGCGTATTTTCACGTGATGTTCGACCAGCACGAAATTGTTTTCGCCGAAGGTGTTGTGACGGAAAGTTTCCTGCCCGGATTGGATGAAACCGCTGCGGTTGAAACGCAGGCAGAACTGGAAGCCCTGTTTCCAGATGGGCCCTGTCGTAAAACGAAAACCGCACGCCCCTGTTTTTCCGACAAACGGACAATCCTTTTGGCGACATCATAAAAAAATAACCCCCGCCTGAACTGTCAGCCGGGGGTATTCTTGATCGTCGCGTCGATTGGGTTGCTGTTTAAAGCAAACCTTCGCGCTGCAGCTTTTTCCGTGCCAGCTTGCGCTGACGGCGGATTGCTTCGGCTTTTTCGCGCGCTTTACGCACGGAAGGCTTTTCGAAATGCTGCTTGAGCTTCATTTCACGAAAAACGCCCTCACGCTGAAGTTTTTTCTTCAGAGCACGCAACGCCTGATCGACGTTGTTATCACGAACACTAACCTGCATGTGGTTTTCACCACCTCTCTAAGTTAAATTTGCAAAAATCGCAGGAACTGTGCAGATAGCAAAAGCGGGCTAGTTTGTCCAGTGCCCGGCAAGAAGGAGAAACGCCCGTGATGCAGACCCCCATTGATCCCGCCAAGGACAGGCTTCTGGATGCGATCCTGCCGCATGTCGCGTTTGACGGTTGGTCGCCAATGGCCTTTCAGGCGGCTGTGACCACGGTGGGGATCAACCCCGCCCATGCCCGCACGCTGTGTCCGCGCGGGGCCGTTGATTTGGCTGTCGCCTATCATGAACGCGGCGACCGCGCGATGCTGGATGCGATCAAGGGCGCGGATCTGTCTGAAATGCGTTTTCGCGATAAGGTGGCCCATGCGCTTCGCCTGCGGATTCGTGCGATTGATGACAAAGAGGCGGTGCGCCGTGGCACGGCCCTGTTCGCCCTGCCGCATATGGCCGCCGATGGTAGCAAGCTGATCTGGGGCACGGCAGATGCGATCTGGACTGCGCTGGGCGACACATCGCAGGATGTGAACTGGTATACCAAGCGCCTGACGCTGTCGGGGGTTTATGCATCGGTCGTGTTGTATTGGCTAGGCGATGACAGTCTGGACGGGCAGGCGACCGATGCCTTTATCGACCGGCGGATTGATAACGTGATGCAGTTCGAAAAGGTCAAGGCGCAGGTGCGCGATAACCCGTTATTCAAACCTGTGACCGGCCCGCTGGGGCGGCTATTGTCGGGGGTCAGGGCACCTGCCAAAATACCCCCCCTTGATTTGCCCGGCATATGGAAAGACCCGCAGTGATGCACGTGATAACGATCAGCAAACCCGGCGGTCCAGAAGTTTTGGTGCCAGCCGAACGCCCCATGCCGCAACCTGCCTATGGTCAGGTGGTGATCAAACTGGCCTATGCGGGGGTGAACCGGCCCGATGCCTTGCAGCGCGCCGGGCTTTATGATCCGCCCAAAGGCGCGAGCGATCTGCCCGGTCTGGAATGTTCGGGCGAAGTTGTGGCCGTTGGCGCGGGCGTCACCACGCCCAAGGCCGGCGATCAGGTTTGTGCTCTGCTGCCCGGTGGTGGCTATGCGGAATATGTGGCGACGCCTGCGGCGCATTGCCTGCCGGTGCCGCATGGCATGACCCTGAAACAGGCGGCTTGTCTGCCTGAAACATTCTTTACCGTCTGGTCCAATGTGTTCATGCGCGGCGGCTTGCAAGGGGGCGAGCGGTTTTTGGTGCATGGCGGCACTTCCGGTATTGGCACCACGGCGATACAGCTGGCGCATGTGTTTGGCGCACGGGTGTTCACCACGGCGGGGTCGGATGCAAAATGCGCCGCTTGTGTCGCCTTGGGGGCCGAACAGGCAATTAATTATCGCAACAATGATTTTGTCGAGGTGATGCAGGCACAGGGTGGCGCGGACCTGATCCTTGATATGGTGGGCGGGCCGTATATTCAGCGGAACATCAAATCGCTTGCCGATGATGGCAGGTTGGTGCAGATCGCCTTTTTGCAGGGGCCAAAGGTTGAACTGAACCTTGTGCAACTGATGACCCGGCGGCTGACGATCACGGGGTCAACGCTGCGCCCGCAGTCTGATCTGGCCAAGGCACGGATTGCCGAACAGTTGCGCGCCCATGTCTGGCCGTTGCTGGCCGCAGGCCGCATTGCGCCGGTGATGGACCGCGAATTCGCCCTGACAGACGCCGCCGCCGCCCATGCCCGCATGGAAAGCAGCGCACATATCGGCAAGATTGTTCTGAAGGTCTAGGTCACTGGCGGGGGGGGCCCTTGTAAACCCCCACTTTCCAACCAAAGGTCAAACAGCCGGCCCGCAAGGCAATCGTGACGCCGGCACAAATCAGCAGCGCGAACGGGGTGGCCAGCCCAAAGGCAAGCGCCACCAGCGCGGCAGACGCCCCGGCCAGCGCCGTCAGGCTGGCACAAAGATAAATCCGACCACATCCAACTGCGCCCGACTGGCGACCAGCGCCGCCAGTCAGCGCAAAGACAAAACAGCTGCATAATCAAGAATAACAAGCAAAGTCATGGCTTGAACGGGGCCATGCCCGCGCGCGCCAGTTCATCGGCGCGTTCGTTTTCGGGGTGGCCTGCGTGGCCCTTGACCCATTCCCATGTCACGTCATGGCTGGCCACTGCGGCATCCAGGCGCTGCCACAGATCAACGTTTTTTAGCCCGCCTTTTTTGGTCCAGCCGTTCCGTTTCCAGCCGTGAATCCACTTGGTTATGCCGTCTTTGACATAGGCGCTATCGGTTACGATGGTGATTTTTGTGCCGGGTTTGAGCGTTTCAAGCGTGCTGATCGCCGCCATCAGTTCCATCCGGTTGTTTGTGGTCTGGGATTCACCGCCCGACAGTGCGCGTTCTTTTACCACGGTGCTACCTTCGCGCGCGACCAGTAGTGCGCCCCAGCCACCGGGACCGGGATTGCCCGAACAGGCCCCGTCGGTATAGGCGAAAATCTCTGCCATCACAGCACGATCGGCAAATAGGTCAGCACGACAGTGCCGGTCAGCAGCACCCGCAGGTGCATCCACCATGGCGGGGCCAGTTCCAGACGCCAGAAATGCCAGTCAAGCAATAGCAGCGCCAGAAACCCCACGATCAGATTCATCGCCGCCGTAGTCGGCCCGCCGCCCGTCATGAAAAATGCCCAAAGCGCCGGGATCACGGACAGGATATACCCCGCAGTTGCAGTTTGCCCGGTTGCTTTGGTCGCAAACCCCCACAGGACGCCGGACATGAAGGACAGGATCACCGCACCATAAAACAACTGGACATAAGGCCCGATAAACCGCCCGCCCAGGTTCATCTGGCCCCATTGCCCCAGTTCCGGGCGCAATATGGTCAGCGCACCCCAGATAAAGGGGATTAGCCCGGCAAGACCAAGAACCAGCGCGGATCGGGGGATGCTGCTCATGATGTCAGGCCGGTTCGCGCAGCACGCGCGGCACTTTGAATTCGACGTTTTCCTTGGCGGTTTCCACCAGTTCGACGCTCACCTCGAACCGGTCACGGAAGGCGTCGATAACCTCGTTGATCAGCACCTCGGGGGCGCTGGCCCCAGCCGTAATCCCCATGGATGTGATCCCTTGCAATGCGCGCCAGTCAATGTCCGCCGCCCGCTGAACCAACTGGGCGTATTGGCAGCCAGCGCGTGCGCCCACCTCGACCAGACGCCGCGAATTGCTGGAATTGGGCGCGCCGACAACCAGCATCGCATCGCATTTAGGGGCCATGGCCTTGACCGCCTCTTGCCGGTTGGTGGTGGCGTAACAAATGTCTTCTTTATGGGGGCCGACGATGGTGGGGAACCGTGCCTGCAAGGCGGCCACGATATCGGCGGTGTCATCAACCGATAGCGTCGTCTGGGTGACAAAGGCCAGCTTTTGCGGGTCACGCACCTGCACCTTGGCCACATCATCGGGCGTTTCGACCAACAGCACTTCGCCCGGTGGCAGCTGGCCCATGGTGCCAACCGTTTCAGGGTGGCCTGCGTGGCCGATCATGATCATCTGCAAGCCGTTGTCGGCGTGGCGCTGGGCCTCGATATGGACCTTGCTGACCAGCGGGCAGGTGGCATCGACATAGATCATTTCACGCGCCTGTGCTGTGGCGGGCACGGATTTCGGCACGCCGTGGGCGGAAAAAATCACCGGGCGATCCGGTGGGCATTCATCCAGTTCTTCGACGAAAATGGCCCCTTGGTCACGCAAATTGTCGACAACGAATTTGTTGTGCACGATTTCATGGCGCACATAGACCGGCGCCCCCCATTTCTGCAGTGCCATTTCGACAATTTTTATTGCGCGATCAACACCCGCGCAAAATCCGCGGGGGGCAGCCAGATAAAGCGTAAGCGGCGGTTTTGTCATGCAGTATCTCCGGCTTTGGCACAGAGTTAAGGCCTTGGCGGCACGAGGTCCAGCCCTGCAAGCTGCACATCATGAAAAGCCGCCGTCTTGCAGTGCCTGGCGGGAATCCACATCGGACAGCACGCCGCCCGATGTGGACTGGTGTGATCCCCGATGTGGACTGGTGTGATCAGCGTGTTTCGTCGACGGCTGCTTCGTTGTCCTGAAACTGGGTGCTGCGCGGATCCCGTGCCGGGCGTCCCACCACATCGCGCAGTTCGTCAAGTTCGATAAAGTTATCGGCCTGGCGGCGCAGTTCGTCCGCGATCATCGGAGGATGGCTGCGAATTGTAGACACGACCGACACCCGCACACCTTTTCTTTGCAAAGCTTCTATCAGCGGCCGGAAATCACCGTCGCCTGAAAACAGCACGATGTGATCGACATGCGCCGCCAATTCCATGGCATCGACAGCGAGTTCGATATCCATGTTTCCCTTGACCTTGCGACGGCCCATGCTGTCGGTGTATTCTTTTGCCGGTTTTGTCACCATCGTGTAGCCGTTGTAATGCAACCAGTCTACCAAAGGGCGAATCGGCGAATATTCATCATTTTCGAGCAATGCGGTATAATAGAAAGCACGTAACATTTTGCCGCGTCGCATAAACTCCTGGCGCAACAATTTATAGTCGATATCAAACCCTAGGGACCTTGCCGCAGCGTAAAGATTTGATCCATCGATGAAGAGCGCAAGTCGCTCGTCCCGATAAAACATGATTAGTCCTTTCGAATGGTGTCATGCAGGTTGCAGACGGTGTGAGTGGCGTTTTGTATACAACAGCGCAGACGACTAGCATTTTTTATGGCAGAAGCAAGGGATCTAAATGGACAATGTAAGCCATTTCGCGCTGATTTGCTTGGGCAGCAATGCAGATTCGGTCTTTGGAAATCCGCAGGAGACGGTTGAAAGGGCGATCGCATTAATCGGCGAAATGTCTGATGAATCTTGCCAAATCAGCAGCTTATACAGAACGCCGGCCTTTCCCGCAGGGGCGGGGCCGGATTTTGTGAACGCAGCAATGGCGATAAGGACGACCCTTTCGCCAGAGGCGACGTTGGGTCATTTGCACCAGATCGAAACGCTGGCGGGGCGCGTGCGCACAAAAAGGTGGGGTCAGCGCACGCTTGATCTGGATTTGATTGCGGTGGATGATCTGATTTGCCCGGATATTCATGTTTATAATCAATGGCGAAACTTGCCATCGGCGGCGCAGCAGGTCAAAGCGCCAGACCGTCTGATCCTGCCCCATCCACGATTGCAGGACCGCAGTTTTGTTCTTGTTCCGCTGGCAGATGTGGCCTCTGGCTGGATACATCCGGTGCTTGGTTTGACGGTGCAGCAGATGTTGGCGCAGCGGCCAGACGCGGAACGGGCGGAGGTTATTGCGCTGATATGATTCGCGAAGCTTTGGAAAAGCCCTGAAAACGGATGCGATTTTTGGGGAAAATCCATGAAAAATGGATGTCCAACGCGGGAAATCGACATTCCGACCCTTGTCAGCAGGTCCTCAAAGTTCTAGAGAGGCAACTTCTGAACGACCCTTGAATGCTGGAGTGCCCCATGGCCCGCGTAACCGTAGAAGATTGCGTCGACAAAGTTCCGAACCGGTTTGAACTTGTGATGCTGGCGGCCCACCGCGCCCGCGAAATTGCAGCAGGTGCGCCCATTACGGTTGTGCGCGACAATGACAAGAACCCGGTCGTTGCGCTGCGCGAAATCGCCGACGAAACCCAACTGGCTGATGACCTGCGCGAACGGATGATCGAGGCCAATCAAACACAGATCGAGGTTGACGAACCCGAAGAAGACAGCATGTCTTTGCTTATGGGGGCGGATGCTGACAAGCCGGTTGACGACGATATGTCAGAAGAGAAGCTGTTGCGCGCCCTGATGGATGCACAAGGGCAACGCTAGGGCTGGCAAACCGGCCTAAAGGAAATGGGCACGGGACCAGATGACGACTGTTGAAGACCTGATCGCACTGGTCCGCACCTATAACCCTCGTTCAAACGAGGCGCTTTTGCGTGATGCCTATGCGTTTGGTGCTGAAATGCACGACGGGCAGTATCGGCATTCAGGCGAACCGTATTTTTCGCATCCAGTCGCTGTGACCCGTATTTTGGCTGAACAGCAGATGGATGATGCCACGCTGATCACAGCGCTGCTGCACGACACGATCGAGGATACAAAAGCGTCTTACGCGGTGGTCGAAAAACGCTTTGGCCATGAAATCGCCGAACTGGTCGATGGTGTGACCAAGCTGACGAATTTGCAGTTGAACTCGACGCAGACCAAGCAGGCAGAAAACTTTCGCAAGCTGTTCATGGCAACCAGCCGCGACCTGCGGGTCACTTTGGTCAAACTTGCTGACCGGCTGCACAATATGCGCACCATCAAATCCATGCGCCCCGACAAGCAGGCCCAAAAAGCCCGCGAAACGATGGATATTTTTGCTCCTCTGGCCGGTCGGATGGGCATGCAGTGGATGCGCGAAGAGCTTGAGGATCTGTCCTTCAAGGTGCTGAATCCCGAAGGCCGCAATTCTATCATCCGCCGGTTCATCACACTGCAACGCGAAGCTGGTGATGTGGTGCAGAAAATTACCACTGACATGCGGGTAGAACTGGAAAAGGCCAACATTCAGGCCGAGGTAATGGGGCGTGCCAAAAAACCCTATTCCATCTGGCGCAAGATGCAGGAAAAGGATCAGGGCTTTAGCCGTCTGTCCGACATTTACGGCTTTCGCGTGATCACCGCGACCGAGGCCGATTGCTACCGGGTTCTGGGGGCCATCCACCAGCGGTGGCGGGCTGTGCCGGGGCGGTTCAAGGATTATATCAGCCAGCCCAAGACCAACGGCTATCGGTCGATCCACACCACCGTGTCAGGCCGCGATGGCAAGCGGGTGGAGGTGCAGATCCGCACCCGCGAAATGCACGAAGTCGCAGAAACCGGGGTTGCCGCGCATTGGTCCTATCGTAATGGTGAACGGGTCGAAAACCGCTTTGCCGTGGACCCTGTGCAGTGGATTTCTTCGTTGACTGAACGGTTTGAGGATGATCAGGACCACGAAGAATTCCTCGAAGCTGTCAAGTTGGAAATGTATCAGGATCAGGTGTTCTGTTTCACGCCCAAAGGTGACGTTATCAAACTGCCTCGCGGGGCGACGCCGATTGATTTTGCCTATGCGATCCACACACGGATCGGGGCGGCCTGTGTGGGGGCCAAGGTTGATGGGCTGCGGGTGCCGTTGTGGACCCGGCTGAAAAATGGCCAGTCTGTTGAAATTATCACGGCTGAGGGCCAGACCCCGCAGGTGACGTGGATTGACATCGCCGTGACCGGGCGAGCCAAGACAGCAATCCGCCGCGCCCTGCGCGAAGAAGACCGCGAAAGGTTTGTGCGGTTGGGCCGGGAACTGGCGCGGGTAGCGTTTGAAAACTTTGGCAAGAAAGCAACCGACAAGGCGCTGTTGACGGCGGCCAAGGCGCTGGCCATCGACGGCGTAGAGGAATTGCTGGCGCAACTTGGCAGCGCGGAAATTACGGGTCGTGATGTTGTTTTGGCGATCTATCCCGCGCTGAAGGCGAAGCAAGGTGATGAAGTTGATCAACGCCGCGCTGTTGTCGGGCTGAGCCCTGATCAGGTCAAGAAACGTGGGGTCTGTTGCCAGCCGGTGCCGGGCGAACGGATTGTAGGGATCAGCACGCGCGGGCAGGGGGTGATGGTGCATGCCATCGACTGTCAGGCCCTTGCCGATTACGAAGACCAGCCTGAGCGTTGGATCGATTTGCACTGGCAAGAGGGCACGCATGGCGCGGTCAATACGGTCACATTTGATGTGACAATTGCCAATGACGCCGGTGTGCTGGGCCGTATTTGCACGCTGATCGGTGAACAGGATGCAAATATTTCCGATCTCAAGTTCATTGATCGCAAACCCGATTATTTCAGGCTGCTGATTGATGTGGATTTGCGCGATGCCGAACATCTGCACCGCGTCCAGACAGCACTTGATGCAGAAAGCAACGTGTCATCCATCACGCGGCATCGCGACCCCGGGCTGGCTGTGCCAGCGCGCGACTGACGTCGGAAAAGGGGACGTTGAGTGTTCAAACGCAGGGATAAGAGGCCTTTCTGGCGAATCGCCGCCAGTATCGTCTATCCGCGCGGCGGCTGGGCGCGGGCCTTTGAATACGTCAAGCATCGGGTGCGGCGTTTACCGGACACGCCTGAAAAGATATCGCGCGGGATCGCGGCGGGGGTTTTTACCACCTTCACCCCTTTCTACGGGTTTCATTTTTTTATCGCGGCGTTTCTGGCTCGGACGATGCGCGGCAACATCATTGCGTCGCTTTTGGCGACATTTTTTGGCAACCCGTTGACCTATGTTCCGATTGCGGCCACGTCACTGGGAACGGGGTATTTTCTGCTGGGTATGCGCCCGGATGCAGAACTGCATCAGTCGCTTGGGAAAACTTTTGCCGGGGCTGGCCGGGATCTGTGGCAGAATTTCACGTCCTTATTCACCCCCGAAAAGGCAGATTGGCACAGGTTGCACGTTTTTTATGATGAGGTGTTCTTTCCCTATATGATCGGCGGTATCCTGCCGGGGCTGATCATGGGTGCAATAGCCTATTATTTGTCGGTTCCGGTGATTGCGGCCTACCAGAACCGGCGGCGCAAGCTGTTGCGCGCCAAACTGGAGCAGTTGGGAAAAAAGAACGGGCTGACAGATGACGATTGAACATGACCGCGCTAGATTTCTATGCAGAAAAGGAGAGGGCCAATGACGTATGGGAAGCTGCGCCTTGGCGTGAATATTGATCATGTGGCGACCGTGCGAAATGCACGCGGCGGTGCGGTGCCAGACCCGGTGCGCGCGGCGTTGCTGGCCGAACAGGCGGGTGCAGACGGTATCACTGCGCATCTGCGCGAAGACCGGCGCCATATTGTTGATGCAGATATCGACGGTCTGATGGCGCAGTTGAAGGCGCCGCTGAATTTCGAAATGGCAGCGACTGCGGAAATGCAAAGCATCGCCCTGCGGCACCAACCTCATGCTGTCTGCATTGTTCCTGAAAAACGCGAAGAACGCACGACCGAAGGCGGGCTTGACGTCGCCGGACACGAAAGCCAATTGGCGTCTTACATCAGGCCCTTGGCCGATGCAGGATGCCGGGTGTCGCTGTTCATCGCCGCCGATCAGCAGCAGGTTGCCGCCGCTGCGCGGATTGGCGCGCCGGTCATTGAACTGCATGCGGGCGCCTATGCCGATGCATGGGCCCAAGAACGCTGGGACGTGCGCGATAGCGAACTGGCCCGGATCACCGACACGGCTGCCTATGCGACCACCTTGGGGCTGGAGGTGCATGTGGGGCACGGGCTGACCTATGACAGTGTTGGCCCTGTCGCCGCCCTGCCGCAGGTGATGGAACTTAACATCGGGCACTTTCTGATAGGCGAGGCGATTTTTCGGGGTTTGGGCCCGGCAATCGCCGAAATGCGCCGCTTGATGGATGCCGCTCGCGCATGATGCAGGGCGCGCTGACCCCCTTGGCGAAAGAGCGTGCAGCGATGCGGGCCGTCACCGACCATGCCTGCCAGTTGCACGCGCAGGGGCAGGATATCGTCTTTACTGCCGCTATCGTAAAAGATGGTGACATCATCGCCACCGCCCGCAACGAAGTGGATGACACCGGCGATGTCAGCCGTCATGCAGAAGTTGTGGCGATGGCAAAAGCCACTGCCTTTCTGGGCAATCGTGATTTGTCTGGCGCGACGCTGATTGCATCCTGCCAACCCTGTGAAATGTGCTTGTCCACCATGCGCTGGGCGCGCATTGACCGTGTGATTTTTGCCGCGCAGCAGGCCAATACCGATAGCGCGTTCTTTCGGTTTCCCAGGCTGACCATCGCTGATTTTCACGCGGCCTGCGACGGGGCGTTTGACTGGCACGGTGGGCTGGATGAAGACAGGGTCGCCCACATCTATCTGCCGAAGGGGGCCGCATGATCCAGCACATTGTTCTTTGTGATCTGCGGCCGGATCATGACCCGCAAGAACTGAAGGCTGTGATGGACGGCCTGCGCAACTTGCAAGGTCAACTGCCCGGTTTCACCGACTTTTCCGCCGGTCCGAACCGTGATTTTGAATCGATGTCACCCGGATATGGTTATGGTTTCGTTTGCAAGTTTGCAGATATTGCCACGGCGCAGGCCTATCTGGTGAACCCCGATCATCAGGCGCTTGGCGCGCGTCTGGTGGGGCTGTGTTCGGACGGGGTCAAAGGGCTGCGTGTGATCGACCTTGAAACGGAGGCCGTGTGATGGGGCATTGCAGCGGCTGGCGATGGGTATCATGATCCTTGGTATCGGGACCGACATTGCCAATATCGACCGGATTGCAGGCACGCTGGAGCGTTTCGGCGACCGTTTCCGTGACCGTGTATTCACCCCTGTCGAACAGGCGAAATCCGAAGGTCGCCGCGATGTTGCGGGCACCTATGCCAAACGCTGGGCAGCGAAAGAGGCTTGTTCCAAGGCGCTTGGCACCGGCCTGCGCATGGGGGTCGCATGGAAGGATATGGCGGTGTCAAATCTGCACACGGGTCAACCTGTCATGGCTGTCACCGGCTGGGCCCGCGACCGGCTGGACGCCATGACACCACCGGGCCACGCGGCCATCATTCACGTTACCCTGACCGATGATCACCCATGGGCACAGGCCTTTGTCGTGATCGAGGCGCGCCCCATCGCTTGACAGGGCCAGCGCGCGGCCTCATGTAGCCTCAAACCCTAAAGAAGGATCAGTTCATGGCCGAAAAAACAGGCTTTGTCGGCAGTATTGTCGAGACATTCAAGACAGTGTTTTGGGCTTTGCTGATTGCTGGGGTGTTTCGGACATTATTTTTTCAGCCATTCTGGATCCCGTCGGGGTCAATGAAGGAAACGCTGTTGATCGGTGATTTCCTGTTCGTCAATAAAATGGCCTACGGCTACTCATACGCGTCTTGTCCGTCGGTGCGTATTCCGCAGCTTGGTCTTGATGTAGGGGCAGATAAATTTTGCGGCTGGTTCGAAGGCTATGATGACCGTTTGTTGGGGTCCGATCCAGAACGCGGGGACATTGTTGTGTTCCGCCATCCGGTCACAGGGCAAGATTTCATCAAGCGGCTGATCGGCCTGCCGGGGGATCGCGTTCAGATGAAACAGGGTTTGCTGCATATCAATGATGACCCTGTGCAGGTCGCCGATGCTGGCGTCTTTACTGAAACCATGGAACGGCAGGGGCCGCTGGGGCAGCAGCCGCAATGCGCCAATGGGCCGGTTGGCCCCGGGGCGATCTGCGAAAAGCCAAGGCAAATCGAAACACTTCCAAACGGGGTCAGCTATCCGATCCTTGATATCGGGTCACGGCCTGCCGATAATACGGGCGTGTTCACGGTGCCAGAGGGGCAATATTTCTTCATGGGCGACAACCGCGACAATTCCACCGACAGCCGCTTTCCGCAATCGCGTGGCGGGGTGGGCTTTGTCGATGCCAAAGATATTGTCGGGCGTGCTGATCGGGTGATGTTTTCTTCGGCGGGGCGGTCGATGCTGGCTTTCTGGACTTGGCGCAGCGACCGTTTCTTTAAGGCGTTAGAGTGAAACTTTCAGGCGATCTCAAGTCGTTTTCGGACCGGCTGGGCCACACATTTGCCAAGCCAGATCTGTTGATGCGTGCCGTCACCCATTCGTCCATGGTCAGCCCGCATCGCGATGACAACCAGCGACTGGAATTTCTGGGCGATCGCGTGCTGGGCTTGGTCATGGCCGAGGCACTGCTGCAAGCTGATCCCAACGCCCCCGAAGGTCTGCTTGCCCCACGCTATAACGCGCTTGTCCGCCGCGAAACCTGTGCCGATGTGGCGCGCCAGATTGATCTGGGGGTGGTGCTGAAACTGGGCCGATCCGAGATGAAATCGGGCGGTCGCCGCAAAGAGGCATTGCTGGCCGACGCGATGGAGGCGGTGATTGCCGCCGTCTATCAGGATGGCGGGTTCGATGCGGCGCGCCGTGTCGTGCTGGACCTTTGGGGTGATCGGGTGCGCAATGTTGCCGCTGATGCCCGCGATGCCAAAACCGCACTGCAGGAATGGGCGCAAGCCCGGGGCGAGGTGCCGCCGCAATACGTCGAGGTGGCGCGCAGCGGTCCAGACCATCAACCTGTCTTTACGATCGAGGTGCGCCTTGCCTCTGGTCCGGCCGAACGGGCGACCGCCGGGTCCAAACGGCATGCCGAACAAGCCGCTGCCACCGCCCTTTTGAAGAAAGTCGATCAATGACCAACACCCCCACCAAGGCCGGATTTATCGCGCTGATCGGGGAACCGAACGCGGGGAAATCCACGCTGCTGAACCGGATGGTTGGCGCGAAAGTGTCGATTGTGACGCATAAGGTGCAAACAACGCGCGCCCGTATCCGCGGCGTGGCGATGGCTGAAAACGCGCAGTTGATCTTTATCGACACGCCGGGCCTGTTCAAACCGCGCCGCCGATTGGACCGGGCGATGGTCGCCGCCGCATGGGGCGGGGCGGCGGATGCCGATGTGGTCGTTTTGATGATCGAGGCACACCGCGGCATGTCCGAAGGGGTCAAGGCGATCCTTGAAACACTGGCGGAACGCGCGGGCAAGACTCCGGTGGCATTGGCGATCAACAAGATCGACAAGGTGAAATCGGAAACGCTCCTGGCCCTGGCCAAAGACATGAATGACGCTTACCCCTTTGCGGAAACCTTTATGATTTCCGCTGAAAAAGGGCATGGCTGCGACACGCTGCGCGACTGGCTGGTCACGCAACTGCCCGAAGGTCCGTATCTTTACCCCGAGGATCAGATCGCCGATCTGCCCATGCGGATGATCGCCGCCGAAATGACCCGTGAAAAACTGACGCTGCGGTTGCATCAGGAATTACCTTATGAGTTGACGGTCGAAACCGAAAACTGGGAAGAACGCCCCGATGGCACCGCCCGGATCGACCAGATCGTCTATGTCGCCCGCGATGGGCACAAGGGCATCGTGCTGGGCAAGGGCGGCGAGACAATCAAATCGGTCGGCAAGGCTGCGCGCGTTGAGATCGAGGAGTTTCTAGGCCGTCGCGTGCATTTGTTTTTGCAGGTCAAGGTGCGGCCCAACTGGCTGGAGGAATCCGAACGCTATTCGGAAATGGGCCTTGATTTCAAAGATGGCAATACATGAGACTGACCGCCGACATATGGGTGTCGGCCTATCTGACGCGGCTGCGTCTGGCGAATATACCGGCCTTTGTGGTCAAGCGCGGCGACAGCACCGCAGGCGCAGTTCTGGTCAAGTTGAACACGCTGGACGGGCAAGCGCGGTGTTTTCAGCGCAGATTCAATCTGATGACCGCCGAACGGCAGTGGATCGTGCTGACTGAGGGCGATGAGGCGGATGTCGATGTGTCCACCGCGAAACAGCGCAGCTTTGACCCGGACCTGTGGGTGATCGAGGTTGAGGACCGTCAGGGGCGGCATCTGCTGGACGAGCCGGGGCTGGAATAACTTTTATGCCTCCGGCGGGAGTATTTGGGGCAAGATGATAACACTTTTTTAACCAAAACCATGCGACTCTAGCAGCATGGTACAGGCTGGAGAGCCGATGGCCACGCAAGGTGATGACACTACGTTCATCACGGGGCAAGGTGGTGTTTATCATCTTGCCCCAAATACTCCCCCGCCGGAGGCGTCCCACCGTTTGGGTATTCCAGTCCGCTTGCGTTTGCGCTGCAATCGGGTTGAATTGTGCCTATGATACCGGGTATTTGCAAATGATCACTTGGCAAGACGAGGCGGCCCTGCTGACCAGCCGCCCTTTCGGTGAAACATCGGTGATTATCGAGGTGTTCAGCGCCCTGCATGGCCGCCATGCGGGCGTGGTGCGTGGCGGCACCAGTCGCAAAGTGGCGCCTATCCTCCAACCCGGCGCGCAATTGGCGGTGACATGGCAGGCGCGGCTGGACAGCCATCTGGGCAACTTCATGGTGGAACCGATCCGCAGCCGTGCCGCTGCGGCCATGGGCGACCGGTTGGCGCTGGCGGGGCTGAATGCGGTTTGCGCGATTCTGGCGCATGTTCTGCCGGAACGCGAAGCACATAAATCGCTATATGATCGCACGATCGCCCTGCTTGATCTGCTGGGGCAGGGCGATGTCTGGCCGCTGGCCTATTTGCGCTGGGAACAGGCGTTACTGGATGACATGGGATTCGGGCTTGACCTGTCGCGCTGCGCGGTGCGCGGGGTGAACGAGGATCTGGCATTCGTGTCACCCAGAACGGGCCGCGCTGTCAGCCGGGATGCGGCGGGGGCATGGGCCGACAGGCTATTGCCGCTGCCGCCTGTATTAGCGGGGCGGGGGGATGCATCGAACGCGCAGATCATTATGGCGCTGCGCACCACCGGCTATTTCATCGAACAGCGTCTGATGCGCAGCTTGGGGCAAAAACCGCCGCCCGCCGCCCGCGCCCGGTTGCTGGATGCGATTGGGCGTTTGACAGATTAGCGCACAACGCGGCCAAGCCGCTGCCCCTTAGTCCAGCAAACGCCGTGCGATCACCTGCGCCTGAATTTCGGCGGCCCCTTCAAAGATGTTCAGGATGCGGGCATCACACAGGATGCGGCTGATCTTGTATTCCAGCGCAAAACCGTTGCCGCCATGAATTTGCAGCGCGTTATCCGCACAGGCCCAAGCGACACGCGCCCCCAACAGCTTGGCCATTCCGGCCTCGAGGTCGCAGCGGCGGTCGTTGTCTTTTTCATGGGCGCTGAAATAGGTCAGTTGCCGCGCAATCATGATTTCCACCGCCATCATCGCCAGCTTGCCTGACACGCGGGGAAAGTCGATCAGCGCCTTGCCGAACTGCTTGCGGTCTTGCGCATATTGCATGCCGACATCCAGCGCCGATTGCGCGACACCCACAGCGCGGGCGGCGGTCTGGATACGGGCGGATTCGAAGGTTTGCATCAACTGCTTGAAACCCTTGCCGGTTTCGCCGCCTAGCAGATTTTCACCCTTTACGACAAAGCCGTCAAAGCCCAGCTCATATTCCTTCATGCCGCGATAGCCCAGCACCTCGATCTCGCCACCCGTCATGCCCGGGGTTGGGAACGGGTTTTCATCGGTGCCGGCGGTCTTTTCGGCCAGAAACATCGACAGGCCGCGATAGTCGGTCGTGTCGGGGTCGGTGCGTGCCAGCAATGTCATCACATGGGTGCGGCTGGCGTGAGTAATCCATGTCTTGTTGCCGGTGATTTCCCAATCGTTGCCATTTTTCACCGCCCGCGTGCGCAAGGCACCGAGGTCTGACCCGGTGTTGGGTTCGGTAAACACCGCCGTGGGCAGGATTTCGGCGCTGGCGATGCCAGGCAACCAGTGCTGTTTCTGTTCTTCGGTCCCGCCACACAGGATCAATTCGGCGGCAATTTCACTGCGCGTGCCAAGCGAACCTACGCCGATGTAACCGCGCGATAACTCTTCGCTGACCACGCACATGGATGCCTTGGACAGACCAAATCCGCCGTATTCTTCGGGGATGGTTAGGCCAAAAACGCCCAGTTCGGCCATTTCGTTGATAATCTCCAGCGGGATCAACTCATCCTTGAGATGCCATTCGTGGGCGTGGGGTTCCACGCGGTCCAAACTGAACCGGCGGAATTGTTCCCGGATCATTTCCAGTTCATCATCAAGTCCAGAGGCCCCGACGGTGATATTGGCCGACTGTTCCTGCATCAGGGCGACCAACCGCGTGCGGGTCGCTTGCGTGTTACCCTGCTGCGTCAGGGTCATGACGGCGGGTTGCATCAGGACGTCTATATCGTCCTGTGTCAGGCCCATATCCTGAAGGCGCACGATTTCGCCCTGATTCATCTGGATGCCACCCTTGATCTGACAAAGGTATTCCCCGAATGCGATCTGGTGGATCAATTGTTCGACTTCGCCGAATTTTTCCAGCGATTGCAGTTTTTCGGCCCAAGCCTGCATCTGGTGCAGCGCCTGCGCATAAGTCGCCAGCCAGGCAAAGCCGTGGGCAGCGGTCTGGTTTTTTTCGATCAAGCGGCCAGAGACGCGACCATCTTCGGTGACCGTTTCGCGCAGGCTGGACTTGGCCCTTTCGGTCACGTCGTCAACTGCGGGCAGGGTGGCTGCGGTTAATGCCATCAGGTCTGGCAATCTTGGGTCAGTGGTCAATGAAAAGTCCTGTCCATCATGGGCCATGCGCGATTCCTCTTTTTGCGGGTGCAGAAATAGCGGTTTTGCAGTTGCAGCGCAATATTCATTCGAAAGGTGGTTATGAAAAGAACTAAAGTGTCGCGGTAAAATTTGTAATGCGCATTGTCATCTGACTGGCTAAGAGGCGACATGTTTGACCTTTTCAACGTTATCAGCCCCAGTCTATTCATCTTTGCCTGCGCCGTCACCCTGCTGGGTGGCTTTGTAAAGGGCGCGGTTGGGTTCGCCATGCCTTTGGTGATGATTTCCGGTATGGGGATCATGATTGCACCCGATCTTGTTGTGGCCGGGATCATCTTGCCGATCCTTGTCAGCAATGGTTGGCAGGTGGCCCGCGCCGGCTTGGGCCCTGCACGCAGTGCGGTGATTGAACACTGGCGCTATATCACGCTGGTTTGCGTGATGATCCTGATTTCCGCGCAGTTCTTGCGGGTGATTCCAGCAAATGCGATGTTCGTTGTCTTGGGGGTGCCAGTCGTTGTGCTGTGTGCCATTCAACTGGCGGGCTGGCGCCTTCGGATAAGCCCTGCATGGCGGCGGCCCTTTGAATGGATCGCTGGGACCGTGTCTGGTGTGCTGGGTGGTCTTGCCGGCACATGGGGGCCGCCGACCGTTTTGTATCTGCTGGCGCTTGATACGCCGCGCCATCAGCAAATGTCGGTGCAGGGGGTCATTTATGGGCTGGGTTCTGTGATGTTGTTCCTGGGGCATCTGAAATCGGGCGTATTGAGCGCCGAGACCTGGCCCCTGTCTGCCGCTTTGGTGGTGCCTGCGTTGCTGGGCATGTCTTTGGGGTTTTGGTATGGTGACAGGATTGATCAGAAAAGGTTCCGCGATGTGACTCTTTTGGTGTTGATCGTTGCGGGTGCCAACTTGATCAGACGGGGTTTGATGGGCTGACGGGTGCGCCGTGCAGTAAACTGATGTGGCGCAACCCCATGCAGATCGGGCGGGACGTGTCCCACCCGATATTTTTTAGCCGATCGCCGCCGCCTTGACGTCATCGTCTATAAAAGGGACGTATTTTTCAAAATTGTCGCTGAACATGCTGATCAGTTTCTGTGCTTGCGCATCATAGGCCGCAGGGTCGGACCATGTGCTGCGTGGATCCAGCAGCCCATTGTTTACGCCTTCGACATCAAGAGGCACTTCGAACCCAAAGTTGGGATCCTTGCGCACTGTGCCTTCGATCAGGGTGCCGTCCAACGCTGCGGCAAGCAATGCGCGCGTCGCCTTGATCGGCATCCGTGTGCCAGTGCCATAGGCGCCACCGGTCCATCCGGTATTCACTAACCAGCAGGTCACGCCGTGTTTCGCGATTTTGTCGCGCAGCAGGTTGCCGTAAACTTCGGGACGCCGCGGCATGAAGGGCGCGCCGAAACAGGTGCTGAAGGTCGGTTCGGGTTCCGTAACGCCGGTTTCCGTCCCCGCCACCTTGGACGTGAAGCCAGAAAGGAAGTGATACATCGCCTGCGCAGGGGTCAGCCGCGCGATTGGAGGCAGCACACCAAAAGCGTCACAGGTCAGCATAATGATGTTCTTTGGGTGCCCACCAAGCCCGGTTTCCGATGCGTTGGGGATATAGTGCAACGGATAGGCGCAACGCATGTTTGCAGTCAGGCTGTCGTCGTCGAAGTCAAGTTCCAGCGTTTCGGGATCATAGACCATGTTTTCGATAACCGTGTGCGGCATCGCACAGGTGGCGTAAATTTCGGGTTCTGCCTCTGGGTCAAGGCCGATCGTTTTGGCATAGCACCCCCCTTCGAAATTGAAGGTGCCGCGATCAGACCAACCGTGTTCGTCATCACCGATCAACGTGCGCGTCGGGTCTGCGGACAGTGTTGTTTTGCCAGTGCCGGACAAGCCAAAGAAGACGGCGGTGTCAATCGGGTTGCCGGTGGCGTGGTTGGCCGAACAATGCATCGGCATGATGCCCTTGGCCGGCAGCAGGTAGTTCAGCAGCGTAAAGACCGATTTCTTGATTTCGCCCGCGTATTCCGTGTTCCCGATCAGAACCAGCTTTTTGTCAAAGTTGATGGCGATCACGGTTTCAGACCGGCAGCCATGCCGTTCCGGGTCTGCCTTGAATTTAGGGCAGTTGATGATGGTGAATTCAGGCACAAACGTATCTAGTTCGCTGGCCTCGGGGCGGCGCAGCAAGTGGTGGATGAACAAACCATGCCAGGCCAATTCTGTGACAACACGCACGTCCAACCGTTGTTCAGGATCAGCCCCGCCGAACAAGTCCTGCACATAAAAAGTGCCGCCCTGCATATGGGCCAGCATATCTGCATGCAGCTGGTCAAATTTCGCGGGGTCCATTGGTGTGTTGTTGTCCCACCAGATCGAATCTTCGACAGACGGTGTTCGCACGACAAATTTGTCTTTGGGCGACCGGCCGGTGTGTTTGCCGGTCGTGACCAGCAATGTGCCGCCCTTGCCGGTGACGCCCTCGTCTGCGGCGACGGCGGCGTCATGCAACAAGTCTTCGGGGCTGTTGTAATATACCTCACCCAGCCCTGTGATGCCTTGGTCCTCAAGCTTCATCTTGGGGTTGACCTGTCCGTGGTCCATGGGTTTGCTCCTTGTGCATGGCCTTCGTCAAATGCGATATCTTCTTTAACACCATGTGTTGCAGTGCGAACAGACTGCTTTGGCACAGTTAGCGCAACCAAGTCGCTGTTAGCGCAACCAAGTTCCGAAAATCCCGCCCCGGCTGGTTTGGTTGGGGGCCTGGTTCGAAAACTGTGCCAATTAAGGCAACATTAAGGCGGATGCGTAGATAATGATTGATTCGCGTTGTTAAAAAGTTGAAAACTCTTACAATTGAAAAAGAGTTGAATTTGAGGAAACGCGCATGTCGAGAATTGCTTTGGTGGATGACGACAGAAACATCCTGACGTCGGTGTCGATGACACTGGAAGCCGAAGGGTTTGAGGTGGAAACCTACAACGATGGCCAGTCTGCTTTGGAGGCGTTCAACAAGCGGATGCCGGACATGGCGGTTCTTGACATTAAAATGCCACGGATGGATGGCATGGATCTGTTGCAGCGCCTGCGGCAGAAATCGTCGATGCCCGTCATCTTTCTGACTTCCAAGGATGATGAAATCGACGAGGTTCTGGGCCTGCGCATGGGTGCCGACGATTATGTGAAAAAGCCGTTTTCACAACGTCTGCTTGTTGAACGGATCCGGGCATTGCTGCGCAGGCAAGATGCCATTGCCGGTGAGGAAATTGAGGAGACCGAGGAAACCAAGATCATGGTGCGCGGGAATCTTGTGATGGACCCTCTGCGTCATGCGGTCAAATGGAAGGGGCGCGATGTATCGCTGACGGTGACAGAGTTCTTGTTGCTGCAAGCGTTGGCGCAGCGCCCTGGATTTGTCAAAAGCCGCGATCAGTTGATGGACGTGGCCTATGATGATCAGGTCTATGTGGATGATCGCACGATCGACAGCCACATCAAACGCCTGCGTAAAAAAATGCGTAACACAGATGACGAGTTTTCCGCGATTGAGACACTGTATGGAATTGGGTATCGCTATAACGAAGAGTAGGGCATGACTGCCGCGCCCAAAATCGACGTGCGCGACTTGCAGTCGGTGCGAGCAGCGGCGCGTGCGCCCGACGTGGTGCTGGGTGAAGACTGGGTTTCGCCTGACATGCTGCAATACGGTGTTGATGTCGATGCGCAGCCCAAGCGGGGGCTTTTTTCGCTGCGACATTCGCCCATCGCCCGCAAGATTGTTACGATCAACCTGATCGCCGTGATTTTGCTGATTTCTGGCGTTTTGTATCTTTCGCCGTCGCGCGACAGTCTGGCATATCAACGGGCCAAAGGGCTGGTCAACGAAGCGCAGTTGATTGCCGACGTATTCGAGGGGCAGTTGCCGCAGGTTGCCCCTGTCAATCTGGTCACGGCAGATGGCATCAACCCGGCGGCTACGCTGGCATCGCTGAGCCTGCGCGGCGGAGTCGAAGTTTCGGTTTTCGCGACCGATGCAACCCTCGTTGCGACGGCGACAGGTTTGTTGAACGAGGCTGAAATTGCAGAATTGGAGCTGCAAACAGGCACGACGTTTCTGACTGATTTCCTGGCAAATATCTGGGATACACTGTCACGGCTTCGGCCATTTGGCGACGACAACCTGGCAACAGAACTGCAACGCGTGAGCCTGTCGCAGGAAAGTGTGCGCCGTGCGCTTGCTCAAGGCACGCAACTGCAATCTGCCGAAATCGATGGCAACACCAGTTTCATTGTCACCACCCCGATCATGCGTAACGGCGTGCCTGTTGGTGTCATTGCTGTCACCACTGCCGCGGGTGAGGTTGACAGCCTGGTCCGGCGCGAACGTGAACAGGTGCTGCGGCTGTTTGTGATCGGTATTGTTGTCAGTATCGGATTAAGCCTTGTTCTGGCATCCACGATCGCCAACCCACTGGCCGATCTTGCCACTGCCGCCGAGGCAAGCCATGCCAAAAATGCGCGCAAAATGTCGCCTGTGCGGGTCCGGATCCCGGATTTGACGGCGCGTCCCGATGAAATCGGTCGTCTTTCCGGCGCGCTGCGCGGAATGGTT
Organism: Yoonia sp.; assembly: GCF_014859355.1. GTDB lineage: Bacteria > Pseudomonadota > Alphaproteobacteria > Rhodobacterales > Rhodobacteraceae > Yoonia. The sequence goes on from NZ_JACUUJ010000014.1 coordinate 53,897, forward strand.
TCTGCGTTGTATGAACGGATTGACGGCAATGAACAATTTGCCGCTGACGTGGCCCATGAAATCAAGAATCCACTTGCATCGCTGCGCTCTGCGGTGGGCACCATGCGGTTTGCCAAGCGCGAGGACCAGCGCGAGCGTTTGTTGGAAGTGATTGAACACGACGTCAAAAGGCTCGACCGGCTTGTCAGCGATATTTCAAACGCATCGCGGTTGGACAGTGAACTGGTCAAGGAAGAGGAACAGTCTTTTGACCTGATCCCGATGCTGAAGAATATCCATGAATTCATGCGCAAAGAGGCATCGGCGAAGGGTATCGATTTCGTCTCGGACATGCCCAACCAACCCATCATGGTGCAAGGGCTGGAAGGTCGCTTGGCCCAAGTCTTTGTCAACCTGATTACGAACGCTATTTCGTTTTCTGAAAAAGGCGATGCGATCCGGGTCTGGGCGCGCAAACGCGAAAACCGTGTGCTGGTCGTGGTCGAAGATACTGGCCCCGGCATACCGGAAGACGCCCTGACAAAGATTTTCCAGCGGTTTTATTCCGAACGGCCTGCGGGACAGTTTGGCAATAATTCGGGGCTTGGTCTGGCCATTTCAAAACAGATCGTCGAAGCGCATGGCGGTGTGATTTGGGCAGAAAACATACGACCGACGGAAGCGGATGCCGGGTCTGAACCTTTGGGGGCCCGTTTTGTCGTTGGTTTGCCGGTCTAGGGCAGGAATGTGACAGGCCCAAAAACCATTCATGCCACATGTGTTGCCTTGAATGATCGTGCGGTGTTGCTGTGCGGGGCTTCCGGGCGGGGGAAATCTGCGCTGGGTCTGATTTTGATGGGCATGGGTTGCACCTTGGTGGCGGATGACAGAACCCTGCTGGAGCGCGATGGCGCGCAAGTCATGGCCCGTTGTCCTGCGCCGATCCGCGGCATGATCGAAGCGCGGGGGATCGGGATTTTGGCGGCCAAGCATGTGGACAGGGCGGCGGTTGTTCTTGTGGCCGATCTGGATCAGCTATCTGATGAACGACTGCCGCATCGACGCACCACGACGTTACTTGGCTGCGAAATCCCCTTGATTGCAGGGATTGACGGACCACATTTCGGGGCGGCGATGATCCAAATACTCAAGTCTGGCTGGAGCGTGACGTGAACGCACAGGAACTCACCCAAAAGATCGGGCCAGCATCCGTGGTGCTGGTGACTGGGCCGTCAGGTGCCGGACGGTCAACTGCGATAAAAGTTCTTGAGGATCTGGGATACGAGGTGATCGACAACTTGCCGCTGTCGCTGTTGCCGCGACTGCTGGACGGTCCGCCGCCGAACCGCCCACTTGCGCTGGGCCTTGATGTGCGCAACCGCGATTTTGGGACAAAAGCGTTGATCGAAACGATTGATCAACTGGCGGCGCGCAGCGATCAGTTTGCGCAAGTGCTGTATCTGGATGCCGCCGAAGACGAACTGATCCGCCGGTATTCGGAAACCCGCCGCAGGCATCCGCTGGCCGCATCCGATTCACCGCACGAAGGTATCCAACGCGAATGCGACCTGTTGGTGCCGGTGCGGGCGCGGGCAGATATCCTGATTGATACAACTGGCCTGTCCCCACATGATTTGCGCATCGAAGTTGAACGTTGGTTCGACATAAGGGCGGGGCGGCAGCTTGGGGTGACGGTGCATTCGTTTTCTTACAAGCGGGGTTTGCCCCGCGGCATGGATATCGTCATCGACTGCCGTTTCTTACGCAATCCGCATTGGGATGAAAGCCTGCGTCACCATGACGGGCGCGACCCGTTGGTCGCCGCTTTTGTCGCGCAAGACCCCCGGTTCGACCCATTCTTTGATCGGGTCAAATCGCTGGTTGATTTGCTGTTGCCCGCGCACAAGGACGAAGGCAAGACGCATTTGTCGATTGGGTTTGGCTGCACCGGGGGGCAACACCGGTCTGTCGCTGTGACGGAAAGGCTTGCATCTGCCCTTGCGAAGGACGGATGGCATGTGTCTAAACGACACTGGGAGATGGAACGCCGCGCTGTGCAGGCGCAGTCAGACAAAGGGCCGGAAATTTGATTGGTATTGTCATTGTGGCACATGGCAGATTGGCGCAAGAATATGTTGCGGCTGTTGAACATGTTGTCGGCAAACAAGCCAATATGAAAAGCATTGCCATTGCCCCGGACGATGACCGCAGCGCAAAGCAGGCCGAAATCTGTGATGCGGCCGATTCTGTTGATACAGGTGACGGGGTTGTCATTGTGACCGATATGTTTGGGGGATCGCCGTCCAATTTGTCGTTGCGGGCCTGCGGGCCTGAAGACCGGCGCATCCTTTATGGGGCGAATCTGCCAATGCTGATCAAACTGACAAAATCCCGCAATCGCAGTGTGCCCGATGCGGTCGCTGCTGCAATTGCTGCGGCCCATAAATATATCGACAGCCACAATGGTGGACCAACGCAATGACTCACTGCCATCTTCGGATCGAAAATATCAAAGGCTTGCACGCCCGTGCGTCCGCCAAACTGGTTGAACTGGTCGAAAGCTATGACGCCGATGCCACCGTCAGCAAGGATGGTGAAACCGCCAGTGGCGACAGCATCATGGGGCTGCTGATGTTGGCAGCTTCGGTTGGCACATATATTGATGTCGAAACACGCGGCCCTGCCGCCGAAGCATTGGCCGCTGCGATAACAGCTCTTGTGGCAGATAAATTCGGTGAGGATTACTAATCGCCGCCAGACAAAACGAGGTGCGACCTTTGCCTGAGACGACCCATGATAGACTGGCCACCGAGTATGATGCACCTGTTGTTTATGACAGGCGCGCACTGACTTACGCCAATACCTTTGACAGCGCCCGCAAACGTATTTTGATTATGGCCATTGAATGGGTGACGGCCAAGATCAGCGTGATCCGCATGATCCGCAGGTTTGAAAAAAAAGGTAAATTCAAAGGACAGGCTTTCTGGCGTGGCGCGCTGGATGTCATGGAAATTGATTTGTTGACACCGCAAGACCAACTAGCGCAGATCCCAATGACTGGCCCGGTCGTGCTGGTTGCCAACCACCCGCACGGGTTGGTTGACGGGATGATCCTTGCCGATCTGATCGGGCGGGTGCGCACGGATTATCGGATTCTAACACGCTCGATCCTGACCGGCATTGATGCGGACGCGACGAAATTCATGATTGCCGTGCCATTCCCGCATGAACCCGATGCGCAGAAAAAAATGGTAGATATGCGGCACGCCGCTATGGCGCATCTGCGCGATGGCGGGCTTGTCGCGCTGTTTCCGTCCGGTGTTGTCGCAACGTCAGACACCATGTTCGGCCCCGTAATTGAACGAGACTGGAACGTGTTCACAGCCAAGATGATTCGCAAATCTGGCGCAGCCGTGGTGCCTTGTTTTTTTCCGGGGTCGAATTCCCGCCTTTATCAGATCGCCAACAGGGTGTCGGCGACACTGCGGCAAGGACTATTGCTGCATGAAATCGTGCGAGCCTCTGGAAAGCCGCAAAAACCGGTGATTGGTGCGGCTCTGTCGCATGACGACATCAAGGACAAGGTATCGGACCAGCGCGGTTTTATGGTGTGGTTACGGCAATTGACTCTGGATCTTGGTGCCGCGCGCTAGCGCGTCGGGATCGGCGTTTCGCCGCGATAATCGTAAAAGCCACGTTTGGTTTTGCGGCCTAACCACCCCGCTTCAACATACTTTGTCAGCAAGGGGCAGGGGCGATATTTTGTATCGGCCAGCCCATCGTGCAGCACATTCATGATAGCCAGACAGGTGTCCAAACCGATAAAATCCGCCAGTTCCAGCGGCCCCATCGGGTGGTTCGCCCCCAGCTTGAGCGATGTGTCGATCGACTGCACCGACCCGACACCTTCGTAAAGTGTATAGATCGCTTCGTTGATCATCGGCATTAAAATACGGTTCACGATAAAACCGGGGAAATCTTCAGACGCGGTGCTGGTCTTCCCCAGCTTTTCCACGACATCCTGACAGGTCTTGAACGTGGGTTCATCGGTTGCGATGCCGCGGATCAGTTCCACAAGCTGCATGATCGGCACAGGGTTCATGAAATGGAATCCCATGAATTTCTCTGGTCGGTCAGTGCGTGATGCCAGCCGTGTGATGGAAATGGACGATGTGTTCGATGTCAGGATCGTGTCGGGCTTCAGGTGCGGCACAAGGTCTTCGAAAATAGCTGTCTTGATCGTCTCGCGTTCGGTCGCAGCTTCGATGATCAGGTCTGTCGGGCCAAGGTCGGTCAGTTTGACCGTCGTGCCGATACGGGCCATGGAATCCGCCTTGGTGTCGGCTGTGATCAGGTCACGGCTGACCTGCCGGGTCAGGTTGCGGTCAATTAGCGCGATGGCGGCGTCCAACGCGTCCGTGCTGACATCTGTCATCAGCACCTCATAGCCTGCCAGTGCAAAGACATGCGCGATGCCATTTCCCATCTGGCCTGCGCCCACGATACCTACACGTTCGATCGCCATGCTGTTCCCCTGAATCCTGCTCCCGCACCATAGGCCTGTGCAGGGGGGCGCATCAAGCCACGTAAGCCGTGAAAATTAACAACAAATTCAACTATTAGGAAATTCGCAAGGTTGCGCGCCCAAACTTGCGCGGTGATGTGTAAAAACCTGCGGTGGCAAAATGAAGCAAGACGTTATTGAAACGCATGATATTTCCTATGCGCCTTGCCGTTATGGCAATTCCCGGCTGTTGTTTCGGGGGCCACAGCGGCGGCTGGACAGCCCCTATCTTGCCTTTGTCGGGGGGACGGAAACCTATGGTAAATTCATTGAAAGGCCGTTCCCGGTTCTGATTGAAAATACGATGCGGAAAACCTGTGTAAACCTTGGCTGTGTGAATGGCGGCATCGACGCATTTTTGAACGACCCCACAGTGATCGACATCTGTCGGCGCGCCGATATGACGGTCGTGCAGCTGATGGGTGCGAATTTCCTGACCAACCGGTTTTATGCCGTGCATCCACGCCGGAATGACCGGTTTCTATCGGCATCTACTGTGTTGCAGGCCATCTATGACGATGTTGATTTTTCTGAATTTTCATTCACACGGCACATGCTTGGGGCGCTTTATGCAAAATCGCCTGGCCGATTCGATATCGTGGTGACAGAATTGCGGCAGGCATGGTTGGCACGGATGAGGCTTTTGCTTGATCAAATCGGCCCGCGGGTGATCCTGTTATGGTTTTCCGAGGATGCGTTGAACGATGATCACTGGTCGCGGCGGCCCGGTCAGTTGCAGACCGATCCCTTGTTCGTCACCCTGTCGATGGTCAAGGAATTGGAACCGCTCGTTCGCGATATCGTGGTGGTCAACCCATCAGAGGCTGCTTTGGCCAAAGGGGTCAAGGGCATGCGTTTTCCCGAAAGCCAGATAAATCTGGCATCAGAAATGCTGGGGATCGCTTGCCATGCAGAGGCGGGGGCCGCGCTCATCCCGGCTTTGCGGGAAAATCTATATACAATTTGATGTTTTCAGGCCAACGCAAACAAAAAGGCCCGCCATACAGGGCGGGCCTTTTGTTACGGCTCTGTTTAATAATAACTACAGTTTTTCGGTCAGTTCCGGCACCGCGACGAACAAGTCAGCCACGAGGCCATAATCAGCCACTTGGAATATCGGGGCTTCTTCGTCTTTGTTGATGGCCACGATGATCTTGCTGTCCTTCATCCCGGCGAGGTGCTGGATCGCGCCCGAAATCCCGACGGCCACGTAAAGATCGGGGGCAACCACCTTGCCGGTTTGGCCGACCTGCCAGTCGTTGGGTGCATAGCCGCTGTCCACGGCGGCGCGCGATGCGCCAACAGCCGCGTTCAGCTTGTCTGCCAGTTTCTCGATCAGGGCGAAATTTTCCTCTGATCCGACGCCGCGCCCACCGGATACAACCACACCGGCTGATGTCAGTTCTGGCCTGTCCGAGGCGGCGACTTTGTCTTCGACCCATTCCGACAGGCCGGGGTTGCCCGCCGCGCCGATCATCTCGATCGTCGCCGAACCACCCATCCCAGCAACATCAAAGCCAGCGGTGCGGATTGTCATGACCTTGATCGCGTCTGATGATTTTACGGTCTGGATCGCGTTGCCTGCATAGATCGGACGTTCGAATGTGTCGGCATCAATGATGCCGGTCACTTCGGAAATTACCATCGCGTCCAGCAATGCGGCCACGCGGGGCATGAGGTTTTTGGCGTCGGTTGTGCCGGGGGCCGCGATATGCGTGTAATCACCCGCCAGCGACACGATCAGATCAGCGGTTGGTTCGGCCAACCGATGGCCCAATGCGGGGTCTTCGGCGCACAGCACTTTGGTCACGCCGTCGATCTTGGCGGCCTCTTCCGCTGCGGCCTTGGCCGAGGCACCAGCGCACAGCACGGTCACATCGCCCAGTTTCACCGCAGCCGAGACGGCTTTTGCGGTTGCGTCGACGGCCAGCGCGCCATCGGTCACTTCGCCAATCAGAAGAACAGCCATCATACAGCCCCCGCTTCTTTGAGTTTCGCAACAAGTTCATCAACCGACCCGACCATGATCCCGGCCTTGCGGGTTTCCGGTTCTGCCGTGCTGACCACGCTGAGCCGTGGCGTGACATCGACGCCGTAATCAGCCGGCGTTTTTTCATCCAGCGGCTTTTTCTTAGCCTTCATGATATTGGGAAGCGACGCATAGCGCGGTTCGTTGAGGCGCAGATCGACGGTGATGATCGTTGGCATCTTGACCTTGATGGTCTGCAACCCGCCGTCAACTTCGCGGGTGACGGTGGCATGATCGCCGTCGATGTTCACTTCGGATGCGAATGTCGCCTGCGACCAGCCCAGAAGTGCGGCCAGCATCTGCCCGGTGGCGTTCATGTCATTGTCGATCGCCTGCTTGCCGCAGATGACCAGCCCGGGGTTTTCTTCCTTGACGATGGCGGTGAGAATTTTGGCTACGGCCAGCGGTTCGATATCGTTATGCACATCATCAGTGGCCACGACCAGAATCGCGCGATCAGCGCCCATGGCAAGTGCCGTGCGCAAGGTTTCCTGCGCCTGCTTCACGCCGATTGAAACTGCGACGACTTCTTCAACCGTTCCAGCTTCGCGCAAGCGAATCGCCTCTTCTACGGCGATTTCGTCGAACGGGTTCATGGACATTTTGACGTTGGCAAGATCGACACCGGAACCGTCCGCTTTCACACGGACTTTCACGTTATAGTCGATCACGCGCTTGACGGGTACGATGACCTTCATTTGCGTTTTTTCTCCTAAAGGTTTGGCTCTTTTGCTCTTGCAACTTTGTTACCTGCTGCTGGCTTGCGACAACAGTGCAAAATCGACGCTGCAAGGCAAAGGGACGCCACGTTCCTGACGTGCGCGTCAAGGCAGGGTGGTTTTAACGGTTTGCACCCGGCACCCACAGCACATCTGCACGGCCATCATCATTGGCGATGCGGGACGCCTGAAAAAACCAGTCAGACAACCGGTTCAGGTATTTCACTGCCGCCGGATTGACCTGTTCGAGGGTCGCCAATTCCACTGTCAGGCGTTCTGCCCTGCGCGCAACTGTGCGGCACAGGTGCAAATGCGCCGCCAGCGGTGAACCGCCGGGCAACACAAAACTGCGCAGTGGCTCAACGCGTTTGGTCATCGCGTCAATCTGGGTTTCCAGCCGTGCGATTTGCACATCCGACATCCGCAGAACAGCGTATTCGGCCTCTGCGTCTTTTTCCATATCGGGGCGGCACAGGTCTGCGCCCAGATCGAATAGGTCGTTCTGGATCATGGCCAGCTGTGCATCCATTTCGCCCGTCGCATGCAGGCGCGCAAGGCCCACGGTGGCATTCGTTTCATCAACGGTGCCATAGGACGTCACGCGCAGCGAATGTTTGGCCACACGCGCCCCGTTGCCCAGCGACGTATCGCCAGTGTCACCGGTTTTGGTGTATATCTTGTTCAGAACAACCATGAATTACCCCCCCTGCCTGCGCAGATAAACGAACAGCAAAATCAACAGAACGGCGACAAACTGCGCCCCGATGCGCCAACGCATGATTTTGTTGGCATTCTTGCGGTTGAATTCGCCCCCTTTGCCGAATGACCCGATGCCCAGCACCAAAATGCCAAGCACGATCAGAACGGCAACGGCAACGAGCCAGAAAAGCGGGTCATCTGCCATGTCTTTCGGTCCTTTGATCTAGTTCTGCCCGATGTAGCAGGCGTGCGGGGGAAGGAAACCCTTAGCCACGCAAAATCACTGCATCCAACAGCCGTGTCGGCAGGATACGCCGTAAAAACCCCATAAGATAGGTGGGCGTCGTCACGTAATAGCGCGCCTTTGGCCGGGGGGATGTCAGCGCGTGCAACAGCTTTTTCGTGACTGCCGATGCCGGCAGTTCGAATCTGTCCGGCCCGCTGTCAGTGTAAAGCCGGTCCAGCACGTCGCGATATTCATTCGCGCGGGCAGAGTTTTGCCAATTGATCCATTTTTCAAAGTGGGGAATCGCGTTTGCGCGGATGTTTGACGTGATCGGCCCCGGTTCGATCAGGATCACTTTGATCGCGCTGTTCGTCATTTCAATGCGCAGCACATCAGTCAGCCCTTCAATCGCGAATTTTGTCGCCACATAGGCGCCCCGCCATTTCAAGGCCACCAGCCCCAGCACGGACGAACAGTTAATAATGCGCCCATGCCCCTGCGCGCGCATCACGGGGATCACAAGGCGCGTCAGTTCATGCCAGCCAAAGACGTTTGTTTCAAAAATCGCGCGCAATGCGCCGACGGGTAAATCTTCGACCGCGCCGGGGCAGGCATAGGCGCCGTTGTTGTAAAGCGCGTCCAGCGTGCCACCTGTGGCCTCCAGCACTTCGGCTAGCCCATTCACGATGCTGTTGGGGTCGGCATAGTCGATGCGGGGGCTGTCAAAGCCCTCGGCCCGCAACCGCGCGCAATCGGCGGGCTGGCGGCAACTTGCGAACACCCGCCAGCCCGCCGCGCGCAGCCCGTGTGCTGCGTCAAGACCGATGCCAGATGAACAGCCTGTAATCAGGATGGATTTCTGTGTCATTTGTGATTGGTGCCCTTTGCAATCTGGCGCGTGCGTTTTGCTACCTTTACGGCCAAAGGCAGCGCAGCTAAACCCACTGCCATGAATGACAACAGCAGTGCGCCTGAAACAGGTCCGAACGAAACAACCGAATCGCTGCGCCGGGCCATTGGTGACCGGTATCTGACCTATGCGCTGTCCACCATCATGCACCGCGCGCTGCCCGATGCCCGCGACGGGCTGAAACCGGTGCATCGGCGGATTCTTTACGCCATGTCGCGTTTGCGCCTGTCGCCCACCGGCGGTTTCCTGAAATCGGCCAAGATCGCGGGCGATACGATGGGTGATTTCCACCCGCATGGTGACGCCGCGATTTACGATGCGATGGCGCGTCTGGCGCAGGATTTCAACGTGCGTTACCCACTGGTGGACGGGCAGGGCAATTTCGGTAACATCGACGGCGACAACCCCGCCGCGTCCCGATACACAGAGGCGCGGATGACCGCCGCCGCCGAGGCGCTGCTGGAAGGGTTGGCTGAAAATGCGGTTGATTTCCGCGACAACTATGATGGCCGCCTGACCGAGCCTGCCGTGCTGCCCGCGACCTTTCCCAACCTGCTGGCCAACGGGTCCAGCGGGATCGCCGTGGGGATGGCGACGAATATTCCGCCGCACAATCTGCACGAATTGATCGACGCCTGCCTGCATCTGATCAAGACCCCCGATGCCCGCGACGACACGCTGCTGAACTATATCCCCGGCCCCGATTTCCCGACTGGCGGCACAATCGTTGAGCCGCGCGAAAACATCGCCGAGGCTTACCGCACCGGGCGCGGGTCGTTCCGCCTGCGCGCGAAATGGGAAATCGAGGATCTGGGCCGTGGGATGTGGCAGGTCGTGGTCACGGAAATTCCCTATCAGGTGCAGAAATCCAAGCTGATCGAGAAATTGGCAGAGGTGATCCAGACCAAAAAAGTGCCGCTGCTGGCCGACGTGCGCGATGAATCCGCCGAGGATATCCGCATCGTGCTGGAACCGCGCGCCAAAACCGTTGATCCCGAGGTGTTGATGGGAATGCTGTTCCGCAATTCCGATCTGGAAATCCGGTTCAGTATGAACATGAACGTGCTGATCGACGGGCTGACGCCCAAGGTCTGTTCGCTCAAAGAGGTGCTGCGCGCCTTTCTTGATCACCGTCGCGATGTGTTGATCCGGCGCAGCAAATACCGGCTGGAAAAGATCGACCATCGGCTAGAGGTGCTGGAAGGGTTCATTATCGCCTTCCTGCATCTGGACCGCGTGATTGACATCATCCGCTATGATGACGACCCCAAACGCGCCCTGATGGTCGAAGATTGGGCCAAGGATCACATCCGCGCCACGTCGGAAAAGGATTATGTGTCACCCACGGCAAAAGATGCCGAAGTGACCCTGTCCGAGGTGCAGGCCGAGGCGATTTTGAACATGCGCCTGCGCAGCTTGCGCCGATTGGAAGAGCTGGAACTGATCGCGGAACGCGACGCGCTGATGGAAGAACGCGCCGGCATTGAAGGTTTGCTGCACAGCGAAGACCTGCAATGGGTGCGGATTGCCGAACAGCTGCGCGACACCCGCAAGACATTCGGCCGCGACAGCGCTGGTGGCGCGCGGCGTACACAGTTCGCTGAAGCCGCCGAAGTGGTCGAGGTGCCGTTAGAGGCGATGATCGAACGCGAGCCGATCACGGTGGTCTGTTCTCAGATGGGCTGGGTCCGTGCCATGACCGGCCATATCGACCTGACCCGCGAATTGAAATTCAAGGATGGCGACGGCCCGCGTTTTATCTTTCACGCCGAAACCACCGACCGGCTGCTGGTGTTCGGTGCCAACGGGCGGTTTTATACCGTCAGCGCGGCCAACCTGCCCGGCGGGCGCGGCATGGGTGAACCGCTGCGCCTGATGATAGACCTGCCGAACGAGGCGGAAATCGTTGATTTTCTGGTCCACAAACCGGGGCAAAGGCTGCTTGTCGCCTCTGCTGAAGGTAACGGTTTCATCGTGCCAGAGGCTGATGTGCTGGCCCAGACCCGCAGCGGCAAACAAGTGCTGAACGTCAAGGATACCATAGCCAAGGTCTGCCATCGGATTGCCGGCGATCATGTGGCGGTGATTTCTGAAAACGCCAAGCTTTTGGTGTTTCCTGTTGCTGAATTGCCGGAAATGGCCCGTGGCAAGGGCGTGCGGATCCAGAAATACAAACGCGCCGCCGGGCGGCAGGGGATGCTGGAACTGGATGGCGGTTTGTCGGATATCACGACGTTCAACTGGGATGACGGGCTGTCATGGCAGATGGGCGGCGGCAAGACCCGCACGGAACCGGACATGTCCGAATGGAAAGCCGCCCGCGCCGGTGTCGGAAAGCGGCCCCCCCATGGTTTCCCCAAGACGAATCGGTTCACCTGATCGCAGGTATGCTTGCGGGGTGTTTTCGCGGTGACGATGCGGCGCAATGATTTGTTTTATCTGGCGGATGAATGCGGCAACACGCTTGATTTTCCCCCCAAATCCCAATACATCGCCCGCGATGTTGGACCGGGCCATTTTGGCCCCTCAGAAAATTAAGGGCTCAGCTAAATGGCAAAGGCAAAGTTTGAACGCAACAAGCCGCACGTGAACATTGGCACGATTG
>NZ_JACUUJ010000015.1 GCF_014859355.1 Yoonia sp.
TGACATGATCAAAGATGGTTTTACGCCGATTGCCCGCGACGGTGCTCATCTGATCGAAGTGCAACTGGCCTTGCAAAAATCGCTTTCGCATCTTGCCCGCCATTCCGACGGCCCATTGCCGCGGTCTGCGCCGAAACTGATGCAGGAAAGTTTTGAAAACGCCATGCAGGCGATGCAATTTGATATTAATCGAAACCGATTGCGTGCGGCGGTCCCGATGGTTGTCGTCATGGGCTGACGCGGCAGGTTTAGGGGATGATTCGCGTGTATTTTGTGCCTTCCAGCGTTGCACCAATCCGCAGACCTGTCTGCGCAAAAATCACAGCCAGCACAGGCGACAGGGATGTCGTGGTTTCTGCCCGCAAGGTTTCGCCCTGGTCGTTCAGCACATATTCAATATCGGCCCCGGCCGCCCAACCCTGCGACCTGCGGAATTCCATCAAGGCTTCGTTGGTCATGAAAAACAGCACATAGCTATACTGCTGCGCACCGATCTGTAATCCGGCACTGCCAGACGTGACCGAATAATAGTCTACCGTAGTCTGCCCGACCCGCAGCGCGCCGCGCCCGAACGACCCACCAAGCCCAAGGCCCGCCTTTGTCACCAAGGGCATGACGAACATACCCGCAGAACGTTCCGCCAGATCGCGCGTGCCGGGATAGGTCTGATACATGAAATTCAGGGTGCTATCGACACGCGCGTCGATCATTGCTGCACCCCCGCTGCCAATACCGTTACCGCACGCTGCAAGGGTCGTTGTGGCGCATGCACCAAGTGCAAAGTGACGCCGGGAAAGAATGCGCATGAAATTCTCCGCCTTATCTGCCTGATCGAGGCTTTGATGCCTCTTGTCGTCGGAAATATAGGCGAAAGCCTGTCGCCTGTCACGCGTTGGATTTTCTACACATATGACAGGGTTGGGGATATGGGCCGCCCACAGGGCAGTTGCCTTTGGCATCAACCCTGTAACAGCCGTGCAGCAGCCGGGGCAAAGTAGGTCAAAATCCCGTCACAGCCCGCCCGTTTGAAGCCTAGCAGACTTTCCAACATGACCTTGTCGCCATCCAGCCAGCCGTTTTGCGCGGCGGCTTGCAACATGGCGTATTCACCAGACACCTGATAGGCAAATGTTGGCACGCCAAAGGCGTCTTTCACCTGTCTGCAAATATCAAGATAGGGCATGCCCGGTTTGACCATCACCATATCCGCGCCTTCGGATAGATCCCGCGCGACCAGACGCAAGGCTTCATCAGCATTACCGGGATCCATCTGATAGGTTTTCTTGTCGCCCGTCAACGCCGCCGATGCGCCAACCGCATCGCGGAACGGCCCGTAAAACGCCGATGCATATTTCGCCGCATAGCTAAGGATGGTGACATTCTGATGCCCTTCGGATTCCAGCGCTGCGCGAATGGCCCCGATCCGCCCGTCCATCATGTCTGACGGGCCAAGAATATCGGCCCCCGCTGCGGCCTGCGCCAGCGCCATTTTGACCAGCGCATCAACAGTGCGGTCATTCACGATTTCACCGTTTTCGACAAATCCGTCGTGACCGTTGATATTATAAGGGTCCAGCGCGATATCGGTCATCACGGCAATGTCGGGTGCTGCGTCCTTGATTGCGCGGATCGTCTGGTTGGTCAGGTTGTCGGGGCTCCATGCCATGGCGCAGTCTTCGGTGCGCGCCGCCATCGCGGTGTAGGGAAAGATGCAGATCGCGGGAATGCCGAGGCTCTGCGCCTCGACAGCGGCCTTGGCCACGCGGTCGACCGTGCGGCGCACAACGCCGGGCATTGATGCAACGGGCGTTTCATCATCGCGCCCGTCCATTACGAAAACCGGCCAGATCAGGTCATCGACTGTCAGCGTATTTTGCCGCGCCAGCGCGCGCAGGGCAGGTGACTGGCGCATGCGGCGCTGGCGGCTGGCCGGAAAGGGGGCAAGGATCGGTGTCATAGTCTGGCCTTTCGCAAAAATCTTCGTCTTGGTCGCACTTATTTTCCCGCTTCACAAGTCTGGGCAAGGCAGGAACAGAACGCTAAGGTCCGCAGGCCATACCAACGCGAAAGATCCTGCCTGTGACATTGAATGCCACCATATTGCAAATTATTGATTTCGATACGTTTACCAACATTTGGTATTGGCTTGCTGTTGCCGTGGCATGGTCAACGGTCAGTCATTGGATCATCGGTGTCCCCTATGACATGATTCATCGTGCCAGACGACACGAGGGCGTTGCCGCGGCGGATCTTGATCTGCTGGTCGCCATCAATGTGCGCAGGCTTGGCGCGATCCATGCAGTGGCGAGCGTCTGGTTGACAGGCTTTGCGGGTTTCATCCTGGCCGGCTTGTTTACAATGGGTTTTTATTATGGGTTTGATCTGGCGCAAGGCATGTTTTTACTCGCCTTCCCGCTGACCTTTGTCGGGGTGCTGAACATGCGCGCAACGCAACGGTATGCGGACCAGCAACCAACCGGTGGCGCACTCGCCAAAGATTTGCTGCGGCTGCGATTCAGGATCCAGGCCATCGCGGTGGTGTCGATCTTTGTCACAGCGATGTATGGTATGTTTTTCAGCCTTTCCCGTTTGTTCATCTTTTGATAGCTTGACACGCCGATGCGGCGGGGTAGGTGACTGCCACATGTCTGATCCCAAACATATCACCGTCTGCGGCGCGCCCGAAGGGTTTGATGCCCGGCTGATCCTGGCCGAGGTTGCCAAGGGCGGCCCCGTCATGCACGTTGCCCGCGATGACAAGCGGCTGGCGGCGATGCAGGCCGCACTGGCATTTTTCGCGCCCGACATGCCTGTTTTCAGTTTTCCAGCGTGGGATTGCCTGCCCTATGACCGGGTGTCGCCCAATGCCGATATTTCGGCGGCGCGCATGGCAACGCTGGCGGCATTGACACATGGCATGCCCGACCGCTTTGTGCTGCTGACGACGCTATCTGCGGCAACCCAGCGCGTGCCCGCGCGCACCTTGCTGCGCGAGGCCGCCTTTACCGCGACGGTCGGCAGCCGCGTGGACGAGGGCGCGTTGCGCAATTTCCTTGTGCGCATGGGATTTACCCAAAGCCCCACAGTGATGGAACCGGGCGATTACGCCGTGCGCGGCGGGATCATCGACATTTACCCGCCGGGCGAAAGCGGGCCGGTGCGGCTGGACCTGTTCGGCGATGTGCTGGACGGGGCACGCCGGTTTGATCCTGCCACGCAGCGCACCACCGAAAAATTGGCACAGGTCGAACTGGCCCCCGTGTCCGAGGTGATCATGGATGAGGCCGCAATCACACGGTTTCGCCAGAATTACCGCATCGAATTCGGCGCCGCCGGCACCGATGATCCGCTGTACGAGGCCGTAAGCGCGGGGCGCAAACATGCCGGTGTGGAACATTGGCTGGGGTTCTTTCAGGATGATCTGGAAACCCTGTTCGATTATCTGCCGCAGGCCACTGTCACGTTGGACGACCAGATGACCCCGATGCGGATTGCCCGCTGGGAAAGTATCGCAGACCAATATGGCACACGGATGCACGCACTGTCGCAAAAGGGGCGGATGGATAGCGTGTATAAACCGGCGCCGCCCGGTTTGCTGTATCTGGATGATGGGGCCTGGAACGCGGCTGTTGCGGGCAAACGCGTGCTGCAATTTGCCCCGCTGAAACAGGCGACCGGGCCGGGGGTGGTTGACGCGGGCGGGCGGATCGGGCGCGATTTTGCGCCGGAACGCCAGCAGGAAAAAACCAACCTTTTCGGGTCTTTGGCGGATCATATTCGTGCCCAAATGGACAAGGGGCCTGTTGTCGTCGCGTCCTATTCCGATGGCGCGCGCGAACGCCTTGAAGGGCTGATCGAGGACGAAGGCATCGCCGAGGCGATCCCCGTCACAGATTTCACCCGCGTCGGCAAACGCGGGGTTCATCTGGCGGTCTGGCCGCTGGACCACGGGTTCGAGGCACCGGACCTGACGGTGATTTCCGAACAGGATGTGCTGGGTGACCGGCTGATCCGACAGACGAAACGCAAGCGGCGTGCGGAAAATTTCCTGTCTGAAGCAAACAGCCTGACCCCCGGTGATCTGGTGGTGCACGTGGATCACGGCGTCGGGCGTTTTGTCAGGCTGGAGGTGGTGAGCGCATTGGGCGCGGCCCATGAATGTCTGCTGCTGGAATATGCTGAAAACTCCAAACTTTACCTGCCTGTTGAAAACATCGAACTGCTGTCGAAATACGGCCATGAAACCGGCCTGTTGGACAAATTGGGCGGCGGCGCATGGCAGGCGAAAAAGGCCAAGCTCAAGGAACGGATCCGCCAGATCGCCGAACGGCTGATCCGGGTCGCTGCCGAACGCGCCCTGCGCACGGCACCAGTGCTGGAACCCCCCGATGGGTTGTGGGATCAGTTTCTTGCGCGGTTTCCTTATGTCGAAACCGATGACCAGCTTGCGGCGATCAAAGACGTGCTGCACGATCTGGCCAGTGGGCAGCCGATGGACAGGCTGATTTGCGGCGACGTTGGCTTTGGCAAGACCGAGGTGGCGATCCGCGCGGCATTCGTCGCGGCCCTATCTGGCGTGCAGGTGGCGATTATTGCGCCGACGACGTTGCTGGCGCGCCAGCACTATCAGGAATTTGCCGAACGGTTTCGGGGTTTTCCTGTCACGGTGCGGCCCTTGTCGAAATTCGTGTCGGCCCGTGATGCGGCGTTAACCCGTGACGGGATCACCAAGGGCACGGTGGATATCGTCGTGGGCACCCACGCGCTGCTGGCGAAAGCGGTGCGGTTCAAGAACCTTGGCCTGCTTGTTATTGATGAAGAACAGAAATTCGGCGTTCAGCACAAGGAACGGCTGAAACAGTTGCGCACGGACGTGCATGTGCTGACCCTGACCGCGACGCCAATTCCGCGCACGCTGCAACTGTCGCTGTCGGGAGTGCGCGATCTGTCGATCATCGGCACGCCACCCATCGACCGGCTGGCGATCCGCACCTACGTGTCGGAATTCGACACAATAACCGTGCGCGAGGCGCTGTTGCGCGAACATTATCGCGGCGGGCAAAGTTTTGTCGTGGTTCCGCGCATCAGCGACATGCCCGAGATGGAAGAATTTCTGAAACACGAGATCCCCGAGGTGACATATATCACCGCCACTGGCCAGATGGCGGCGGGCGAGCTTGATGACCGGATGAACGCCTTTTACGACGGCAAATACGATGTCTTGCTGGCCACAACGATTGTTGAATCCGGGCTGGATATTCCGACCGCCAACACGATGATCGTCTGGCGCGCGGATATGTTCGGATTGTCCCAGCTTTACCAGATCAGGGGCCGCGTGGGCCGGTCGAAAACCCGTGCCTATGCCTATCTTACGACGAAACCCCGCCAGAAACTGACCGATGCCGCGCAAAAACGCCTGCGCGTGCTGGGGTCGATTGATACGCTGGGCGCGGGGTTCACCCTGGCCAGTCAGGATCTGGATATTCGTGGCGCGGGCAATCTGCTGGGCGAGGAACAATCGGGCCAGATGCGCGAGGTCGGATACGAGTTGTATCAACAGATGCTGGAAGACCAGATCGCCGCGATCCGGTCGGGGCAGGCCGAAGGTATCGTGGATGATGGCCAATGGGCACCGCAGATCAACCTGGGCGTGCCTGTTCTGATCCCCGAAGATTACGTGCCCGATCTGGATGTGCGGTTGGGGCTATACCGCCGCCTGTCCGACCTGACCACCAAGGTCGAGTTGGAAGGGTTCGCCGCTGAACTGATCGACCGTTTCGGCAAATTGCCGAAAGAGGTGAATACCCTGATGCTGGTCGTGCGGATCAAGGCGATGTGCAAACGCGCGGGCATTTCGCATCTGGATGCGGGGCCAAAGGGGGCCACGATAAGGTTTCACAACGACAAATTCGCATCGCCGGCGGGGTTGGTGGATTTCATCAACGATCAGCGCGGTCTGGCAAAGGTCAAGGATAACAAGATCGTGGTACGCCGCGACTGGACCCGCGAACGCGACAAGATACAGGGCGCGTTCAACATCGCGCGCGATTTGGCCGCGAAGCTGGCCGATGAAAAGAAAAACGCGGGATAAACCCTGCGTTTTTCTTGCCTACGCCGGGGATAATGCTGCGCAGAAGAAGCGGGGCTATGCCTCTCCGGGGCGGCGGATGAGGCTTGTCAGCCAGAGCGCAAGGCTGGCGCAGATCAGCACGCCGATTGCCATGGGCATGGGTGTGCCATCGAACAGCAGGGCAACGGGGGCCGCGATCACAACCGCACCCACGGTCGCAACAGACGCAATGACAGATGCGGCAAGGCCCGCGATATGGCCCATTTCCTCCATCGCCAGCGCATTCAGGTTGCCAATGGTCAGCCCGGCCTGAAAGAAATTCGCCGTCACCCAGAACACATAGATGCCGAAGGCCAGCCAAAAGGGGCCGTTGGCAAGGGTGATCACGATCATCAGCAGGGTGATGCCGATCTGGGCGGTCAACATGCCCTTGATAATGGCCCGCATCCCGACCCGCACGACGATTCTGGCGTTCAGCAAGCTGGCCGAGGCCGCGATGATGGCGATCCCGCCGAACCACAGATGAAAATGCGCCCCTTGGCCAAAGGTCACGTCAAACACCTGCTGGGTGGATGACAGCACGGTAAACAGCATCCCGAAGGTCAGCATCTGGATGATGATCGAAAGCCGCGCCGTGTGGTGGGTGAACATTTCCACCACCGCCCGCCCCAGGGCGCTGATGCTAAGCGGGCGACGGTTTTCCGGGGTCAGCGTTTCGGGTTGGCGCAGCATCAGCCAGATCACGGATATGGCGGAAAAGACCATGAAAGCCGCAAAGATCGCCCGCCAGCCAAAGCCTGCGATGATGTAATAACCCAGCGTCGGCGCAAGTGCTGGCACCAGTGAAAATACAACCATGACAAAGGACATGATCCGCGCCATATCGCGCCCGGCATAAAGATCGCGCACCAGCGCCATGACCACCACGCGCGGCCCTGCGGCCCCAAGCCCTTGCAAGACCCGCGCCGCCAGCATCATCTCAAGGCTTTGCGCGGCCCATGCCAGCGTGCAGGCACAGATATAAAGCGCCGCACCGCCCACCATCACCGTCTTGCGCCCGAATGCATCGGACAAAGGCCCCGCAAACAGCGTGCCAAACCCCATCCCCAACACGAAACTGGTGATGATCAACTGCGCATTGTTCAGATTGGCGGGCGACAGGTCTTGCCCGATTTCAGGCAATGCAGGCAGCATTGCGTCGATGGAAAAGGCGACCGTCGCCATCAGCATCGCCAAAAGGGCAATGAATTCGGCCTGCGGCAATCGTTTGACCGGGTCGGCAACCGGGGCGGTATCGGTCATGTGTCGGGGGCGATCTGCGCCATGATGTCAGTGATCACTTTCGCCCACATTTCGGGCGGTTGCGCACCCGGCACGGCATGTTGACCGGCCACGATAAAGGTTGGCACGGAATTCACCCCCATTTTGCGGCTATGGGCGTCGCGGGCTCGGATGTCAGCGGTGTCGGCATCAGATCCCAGAAGTTTCGTAACCAAGGCGGCATCCATTTCGGCGGTGTCGGCGATATCGGCCAGCACCTCGTGGCTGCCGATGTCGCGGCCATCGACGAAATAGGCCTTGAAGATCAGATCGACGACAAGGTTTTGCCGCGCTTCGATCCCGGCCCAATGGATCAGGCGGTGTGCGTCGATGGTGTTGGGGGTTTTTTCGATCTTGTCGAAATTGATCAGCGCGCCGGCCTTTTCGGCTTGCTCCACCACAGGCGCATAGGCTTTGACGGCTGCGTCCTTGCCGCCGAACTTGGTTTCCAGATAGGTGCGGCGGTCCATGCCTGCTGCGGGCATGTCAGGGTTCAGCTGGAACGGGTGCCATTCGATCGTGAACGGATGATCGGGGATCTGATCCAATGCGCGGTCCAGATTGGTCTTGCCGATATAGCACCACGGGCAGATCGGGTCAGAAATAATATCAAGCTTGACCATTGGCTGTCTCCCATTCCTGACGCAAGACGCGCCGCAGAAGTTTGTTGTTCGCCCCGCGCGGCAGCGCATCGTGGGCCACATAGATGCGCGGGCATTTATAGCCTGCCAGACGGGCTGCCATGAAATTGCGCAATTCCTGTTCGTCTATCACATCGGTGGCGACGTAAAAGGCCGCAATCACCGACGTCCCTGTGCGGATCTGCACGGCGCAGGCGGCGGCCTCGGTGATGTGGGGGTGGGCGGTCAGCGCGTCTTCGACTTCGACCGGGCTGACGCGGTAGCCGCCGGCGTTCATCATATCGTCGGCGCGACCGGCATAGGTGATGGCGCCGTCATCGGCCATGATCCCGATATCGCCGGTCAGAAACCAATCGCCCTGAAAGCGCGCGGCGGTTTCATCGGGCGCGCCCAGATAGCCCAGCATCAGCCCCGGATCGCTGCGGTGGATAGCGATAGTGCCCGGCGTGCCGCGTTCCACAGGCCCATCCGGCCCGATCAGCGCAACCTTGCGCCCCGGTTGCGCATAGCCGGAACTGCCCACTGGCGCGGGGCGCGCCGGGCTGCCGGAAATAAAGGTGGAACATTCCGACATGCCAAAGGCCTCGAATATCGGGGTGCCGGTCTGGGTTTCCCAATCGCTGCGGTAATCTTCGGCCAGTTTTTCGCCCGCCGACAGCCCGTGGCGCAGATGGGGCAGGGGTGGCAGACCGGCGCGCAGCACACGGCGATAGACACCGGGAGCGGCGGCAAAGATCGTGGCCTTATGCGCGGCCAACAGGGCGGGCAATTGGTCGGCGCTAACCCCATCTGCCGGGATCAGGGCGGTTGCGCCAACCGACCATGGGTCCATCAGCCCGGTGCCCAGCGTATAGGTCCAGTTGAAGGCACCGGCATGCATCAGCCTGTCGTCCTCGCGCAGGCCATACCAGCCGTCCCACATCATCTGGCGTGCCCAGATCGCGCGGTGTGCGTGGACGACAGGGCGCGGTTTGCCCGAGGTGCCGGATGTATAGATAATATATGCGGGCCTGTCGGGATCGCCCATCGCGAACGGCGCCGGCGGCAAGGCCCTGAAATCATGCAAGATACTGGCATCTTCTGTGCGGCCTGTGGCTGCAGCCATGCCGGGCGCGCGGATCGTCAGCGCAGGCTGGATGGTGGCGACAATCGCTGCGACCTCTGGCGCGGTCAGTTGCGATGACACCGGCACGGGGATGATCCCTGCGGCAATGGCACCCAGATAGGTGATGGGAAATTCTGCCGTGTTGCCCAGTTGCAAAAGCAGGTGGTCACCGGGCACCAGCCCCATGCCCAAAAGACCGGCTGCCGTCCCGCGCACCGCGGTGGCGATATCGGCATAGCGATAGGTTTCGACCATATCCCCCACGATTTGCAGGGCCGGTTTATCGGCCAGACGGTCGGCATGGGCCAGCACATGGGCGGCCATGTTGAACCCGGCAGGCGCGGGCGGAAAGGCAGAGGGGTGCGTAATTGACAACATAACAAACCGCTAATCTGCGTTGCGATCAGTTGCAAGAGCAGGTGCGGCTGCTTATGAAAAGCGTCATGACAGACAATGACCCGATGAACCTGATCCGCGTGGCCCGTGAAAACGGCGCAAGCGCTGTGGCCGAACCGCTGGATCTGGGCGCGCGGGTGCGCGAATTGCGCAAGGCCCGCGACTGGACGTTGGAACAGGCAGCCAAACAGGCGGGGCTGGCCCGGTCTACCCTGTCCAAGATCGAAAACGGGCAGATGTCGCCCACCTATGACGCGCTGAGAAAGCTGGCGGTGGGGCTGAATATTTCGGTGCCGCAATTGTTCACGCCGCCATCCAAGGCGCAGGTCAATGGGCGCATGGCCGTGGCCCGCAACGGCCATGAACCGGTGCAGATCACCACCACCTATGAACATGCCCTGCTGGCCGAGGCGCTGACCACGAAAAAGATGCTGCCGTATCGCGCGCGCATCCGGGCGCGCAGCATGGACGAATTCGATGGCTGGGTGCGCCACGACGGCGAAGAATTTCTATATGTGCTGACCGGGCAGATCCGGCTTTATACCGAATTTTACGAACCCCTAGAGATGAAGCGCGGCGACAGCGCCTATTACGACGCCACGATGGGCCACAACGTGGTGTCGGTCAGCGCCGAGGATGCAACGATCCTTTGGGTGACGTCGCTGACCTGACGTTCATGCCTCCTGCGGTGATATTGATATTTGGAACAAGCGGGCAGGCTTATTGTTCTGCATACCACCACACATCGGGCTGCCAGCCGGGCCAGTCGCCAAAGATGGGGATGTCCTGCGGGTATTGCAGGTTTTTGCTGTGCGCTATGCGGCTGATGTTCCACTGGTAAATCGGGATGACATAGCGCCCGGTCGTCAGCACCCGGTCCAGCGCCTTGACCGCCGCCACGAAATCATCCTGGCTTTCCGAGGTCAGCAAACGGGCGATCATCGCATCCGCGGCGGCTGATTTCACACCCATCAGGTTGCGCCCGCCGGGCTGGTCGGCGGTTTCGGACCCGAAATAGTTGTATTGCTCGTTGCCCGGCGACAGCGATACGCCGACGCGGTAATAGGTCATGTCGAAATTATAGGTGTCGGTGCGTTCCTTGAACTGGGCACTGTCGGCCACGGTGACGGATGGCGTCACCCCGATCCGTGCCAGCGATTCCACGTAGATATCAATGATCGCCTGATTTTCAGATGCCCCCTGCGCCAGCAGGATGTCAAAGGTAAATGGTTTGCCGGACGCGTCTTTCATCGCGCCGTCCTGCACGGTCCAGCCTGCGGCCGCCATCTGGGCCAAGGCCGCGGCGGTGCCGGCGCGGTTGCGCACGGTGCCATCGCCCACAGGCAGGCTGTAACCATCCAGCGCGCCGGGCAACAGATCATCGGCGAAAGGTTCCAGAAACGCGCGCACGCGGTCTGTCGCGGGGCCATCGGACATGCCAAGGGGCGAATTGGACCAATAGGATGTGATACGCGGCTGCGCTGATCCGGTCATCGCCTCGTTGATGAAGGCAAAGTTGAAGATATGCAGCATCGCATCACGCACGCGCCAATCGGCAAACTGGTCACGGCGGGTGTTCATTACAAAACCCGTCATGCCTGAAGGGCGTTCGTGTGGCAGGATCGACAGCACCACATCGCCATTCTGCACGGCGGGGAAATTATACTGGCTTTCCCAGCGGGCCACGTTGAATTCGCGGTTGGTGTTCACCTCGCCCACTTTGAACGCCTCGAAGGCGGCGGTTTCATCGCCAAAGAATTCCAGCCGCACCTCGTCGATGTTGTTGGTGCCGACGCGGAACGGCACGGCATTGCCCCAGTAATCGGGGTCGCGGCGCAGGGATACATAGCGCCCTGCCTCGAACCGGTCGATGACATAGGGGGCAGATGTGATCGGCACGATCTGCGTGGTGGTTTCGGCGAAATCCACGCCATCCCACTGCGCCTTTTTCAGGATCGGGCGCAGGCCGGCCAGCAGCGCCAGTTCGCGGTCTTCGGTGTTGAAGGTCAACCGGACAGAGCGTGGGCCGGTCTGTTCCATAACCTCGACCTTGGTCCAGAATCCCAGATAGCGGGGGTGGCCCACGGTACCCAGCGTTTCGTAGGACCACAGCACGTCTTCCACCGTAACGGGCGATCCGTCGGAGAATTCCGCACCCTCGCGCAGGGTGAACTCGACCCATTTCCGGTTCGGCCCGGTCTCGACCGATTCGGCCAGAAGTCCGTAAAGCGTGAAAGGTTCGTCCAACGAGCGCCCCATCATGCTTTCGCCCAGAAAAAATCTGAGCTGCCACGGCACCGATCCTTTGCGGATAAACGGGTTGAGACTGTCAAAGCTGCCGACCTCGGCGGTGGCGATGCGCCCGCCGGGGGGGGCATCGGGGTTCACATAGGGCAAAGACACAAAATCAGGTGGCAGGGCAGGGTCGCCATACATAGCTATGCCATGCTGGGGTTCGGCGTGGCCGATGCTGGCAATTGCGATCAGTGCGATTACGCCGCTGATTGCGCGGCGAATGTGCGGTCTCATCTGATGGGGTTCCCTGTTTTTGTCATTGCCCGTTTAATGTGATGGTAAAGAGGCTTGTAAGTCTTTTCAAACTTTTAGCTTGGATACGGGCGATAGATTGCTTATAACAGCTTTACTGCTCGATAGGTTTCTTGCCTGTATGAAACCTGCCTCAATAACTTCACGCCCGCCTTGTGCGGGCGTTTTTTTTTCGGGTCATCGTGCCCTTCGGGTGGCATTTGCAGATGCAGCATATAAGGTGAGTCGCAAAGCAACCTATCGGAGCCACTGATCATGTCACTTGCAGGAAAAACCGCCGTTATCACAGGATCGAATTCTGGCATCGGGCTGGGGATTGCCCGTGCCTTGGCACAAGAGGGTGTGAATGTGGTGCTGAACTCTTTCAGCGACACGCCTGAAGATCACGCGCTGGCTGCTGAAATCGCCGATGTGACGGGGGTAGAGGCGAAATATGTGCAGGCAGATATGTCCAAGGCGGATGACTGCCGCCGCCTGATCGTCGCGGCCGGGGGGTGTGATATTCTGATCAATAACGCAGGCATCCAGCATGTGGCCCCGATTCAGGATTTTCCCGCCGAAAAATGGGACGCGATCATCGCGATCAACATGACATCGGCGTTTCATACCACAGCAGCGGCCCTGACGGGGATGCGCGAACGCGGCTGGGGCCGGATCATCAACATCGCCAGCGCCCACGGGTTGCGCGCCAGCCCGTTCAAATCGGCCTATGTGACGGCCAAGCATGGCGTTGTCGGCATGACCAAGGTCGTCGCGCTGGAAACCGCAAAAGAGCCGATCACCGCCAACGCGATCTGCCCCGGCTATGTGCTGACCCCGCTGGTCGAGGCGCAGATCCCTGCGACCGCCAAGGAATACGGCATTTCCGAAGATCAGGCGATCGAAAAGGTGATTCTGGCCAAGCAACCATCAAAGGAATTTGTGACGGTCGAACAGCTGGGCGGCATGGTGGTGTTCCTGTGTTCGGATGCCGCGGCACAAATCACTGGCACAACCCTGTCCGCCGATGGCGGCTGGACGGCGGCGTGATCAGCTGATCAGCTTGATCGCCAGCGCCCACATGACCAGCCCGATCAGCACATCCAGCACCCGCCACGCCCGCGCCGATTGCATCACCGGCGTCAGCAGCCGCGCGCCATAGCCAAGCCCAAAGAAAAAGACGAAAGACGCGATGACCGCCCCGGCCCCAAAGGCCGCTTTGGGGGCCGTTTGCAGGTATTGCGTCGACACCGCACCGACCAGCCCCAGCGTGTCAAGATAGACATGCGGGTTCAGCCATGTAAACGCGGCCCCTGTGGCCAGCGTGGGCCAAAGCCCAGCCGACTGTCCTGCGATTTGCATGTCATATTTGCCTTGCCACGCGGCCTGCAGGCGCATCGCGCCATAGACGATCAGGAACGCCGCACCGCCCCATGCCATGATCTGCGGCAACATCGGATAGAGCGTGACAATCGCGCCAAACCCCAGCACGCCGGCCGTGATCAGCAGCGCATCGGATGTCGCGCATAGCAGGCACAGCCAGAACACATGCGCCCGCGCCAGCCCTTGCCGTAGCACAAAGGCGTTTTGCGCGCCAATGGCAAGGATCAGCGAAAACCCGGTGGCAAAGCCGGTCAGGGCAGGGATGATCAGCATCTATTTCGATGTCAGGGCGTCTGCCGGTTTGCCGTTAGGATAGACAAGCCCGGCTGAAATCACCAGTTTTGCCGCATCCTCAACCGACATATCCAGCACCTTGACGTCACTTTTCGGCAGAAACAGCAGAAAGCCCGATGTCGGGTTGGGTGTCGTGGGCAGAAACACGGTGACGACAGGTTCGCCATCGGTCAGCTTTGCGTGAATTTCGCCTTTGGCATTGGTGGAAATGAACGCGATAGCCCATGCCCCACGGCGCGGATATTCCACCAGACAGGCCTTGTCAAAGGATGTGTCGCGTTGGGAAAATACCGTTTCAGCGATCTGTTTGGCCGCGTTGTAGATGGACCGCACCACGGGCATCCGGTCAACAATACGTTCACCAATGCCAAGAAAAGACCGCCCGATCAAACCCTTACCGATCCAACCGACAAGCACGGTAAAGACCAGAAAGATAACAACGCCAATGCCGCGCACGTTGATCACGATCTGATTGTCGGCACCACGGCCCAGAATGCGGTTGATCAGTTCCTCGGGGTGGTAGGCGCCGGGCACGAATGGCCAGACCCAACTATCGACCCAGCCAACAACCGTCCAGATCAGCCAAAATGTCAGGCCAATGGGCGCAACAATGATCAGCCCGGCTAAAAAGTTGCTGCGCAGCCGGGCAAAAATACCCGGACGACCGCGGCGTTTCGACTCTTCGTGGTCAGGGCTAATCATCTTGTTGTTCCCAAAAACAGCTCTTCGCCTATCTAGGCAACGCGCGCTCAACCGGCAAGCTGGGCCGCATCCGCGCGGGCGCTATTTCTGCATTGCAACCGCTATTTGTGCCGCCAGCCGCGCGTTGTTGCGTACAAGAGCGATATTCGCCACCAACGACTGCCCAGCGGTCAATTCGAAAATCCGGCCCAGCAAGAAGGGCGTGACCTGCTTGGCGGTGATGCCTTTGGCGTCTGCCTCTGACAGGGCCTGCGCGATGATGGGCGCCAGCACATCGGCGGGAATTTCGGCATCGCGTGGGATCGGATTTGCCACCAGTTGCCCGCCTTTCAACCCCATCGCGGTGCGCATCTGCTGGGCGCGGGCGATAGCGGCGGGGCTGTCCATGCGCAGCGGCGCGCGCAGGTCGGACTGTGCCGACCAGAATGCAGGCAGCATGTCCTGACCATAGGCAATCACCGGCACGCCCAGCGTTTCCAGCACTTCGAACGTCTTGGGCAGATCAAGGATTGCCTTGGCGCCCGCGCCCACGACCGTCACGGGCGTCTGCGCCAGTTCCTGCAAATCAGCCGATATATCGAAACTGTGTTCAGCGCCGCGATGCACCCCGCCGATCCCGCCGGTGGCGAAAACATGAATATCGGCCAGATGTGCCGCAATCATCGTGGCCGCAACCGTGGTCGCCCCGGTCTCGCCGGTGGCGATGCAAGCGGCGATATCGGCACGCGACAGTTTGGCAACCCCGCGGGCCTGCCCCAGCGCATCCAACTGGTTGGGTTCCAGCCCGATGTGCAGCGTGCCATCCAGCACCGCGATGGTCGCAGGGGTCGCACCTGCGGCGCGCACATCATCCTCGACCAGCCGAGCTGTTTCCACATTCTGTGGAAATGGCATACCATGCGTAATGATTGTGCTTTCAAGCGCAACAATCGCGCCGCCACTTGCACGGGCATTGGCGACTTCGGCGCTATAGGACATGGGGATCATAGGGGGGTTTCTCCAGAAACATAGGTGGCGGCGGCGTGCAAGGCGCGGGTCAGGGCGGTGGCGCGGTCCAGCCCTTGCGCCTCGGATGCGATATGGGCGGCCATGAATGTGTCGCCCGCGCCAGTCACACGCGTGACCATGACAGCGGGCGGCGTTTGGGTGATGATATCACCTGCGGTGCCTTCGGATGCGGATTTGCCGCCGTCTGTGACCAGCACGCGATGCGCGCCACGTTTGAGCATTCCGGCGGCGGCATCGGCAGAATTTTCAAACACCGTCTGGCACAGCAACCCGGCCTCTTCCAGATTCACGTAGAACGTGGCTGACGGGTGATGGATCAGCGCCAGCAGGCGTTCTGCCTTGCCGGGTGATGCCGGTGCCACGCGCAGATTGGCGGCGCGAAACAGTGGCGATGTGGCGATGTGCTGCAACAGATCAGTGGTAAGATTGCCATCAAGCGCGATACAGCCCGCAAATGGAACCTCTGGCGTGCCCAGCCTGCCATTGGCCAGCGGGCGCAAGATCTTGTCGCCCGCTGCCTCCAGCGAATGGGCATCGGCGATGGCGGCGATCAGCCCGTTTGCCCCTTCGATGGCCATATAAACATCGGTGGGCAGATCGTCCGACCGATAGATATGATCACAGTTCAGCCCCATGCGCGTGGCCTCTGCAACCAGTTCATCACCTTCGGCATCGCGGCCTATGGTCGTCAGCAGGGCGGGCGTCATGTCGAAACGGCGCAGCGTCATGGCAATATTCATCGCCACGCCGCCGGGCAGGCGGGTGATCCGCCCCGGTACATCGGATCCAACGCGCATATGGCTGGCCGCGCGCCCGATCACATCCCACAGGACCGATCCGATGCAAAGAATATCAACTGGTGTGTTCATGCCACGGGTTTTGACCGCGCCAGCGGCCCAAGGCAAGCCTTTCCAGCCGCCTTATTCCGGCACGGCAAAAGTCAGATTGGCCCACAGCGTTTCCCACACCGCTCCGGTCTCATCCATCAATGCATCATTGGGGATGCGCACTACGACCGCATCGACCATATATTCATGGCCGGGCTTGACCTGTATCGTCGCAATCCCCTGATCGTCGGTGCGGTAGCGCGTGATCGCCACGGCGCCATCAGGGGCCTTTTCAAAAACCTCGACCTGTTCGTCCGCACGCAGGTTTTCGCGGTAGTAAAGCTGCACCTGCACCCCGTTTGACAGATCGTCAGTATAGGGATTGGTCAGCGCCACCAGTTCTGTTTCCAGCCCGACACGGCGGTCAGCCCCCACGGCGTCACCCACCGCGAAAAGGGTCTTGGAATAACGTGAATAAACTTCCTTGAAATCCTCCTCGGGCAGGCTGCGGGCACGGTGAACAGCGATGACATCGCCCAGATCCTTGTGATCGACGAAGGTTTCGAATTTTCCGAGCGTTTCATAATCGACCGTCGCATTCTGCGCCTGATAGGCCGCGATATTCAGGCCGGGCGCCAAAGGGGGCTGGTTCAACGCCGGGCGATCGCCGGGGCGGCCCTGCACACGGGCGGCCTGATCGTTAGCGAAAATGACAAAATTCACGATGCGCTGGGGCAGCAACGGCAGGATAATCCCGTCAAAATTCTCGCCGTTGACAATATCGGCCTGCAAACTACCTTCCGCCGGCACCTGATAGGCATGTGGCTCCAGCCAGAGTTCATGGGCCGCGGCAGGTGCAGCGGCGACGGCAAGAATGAAAGTGACAACGCGCATGAAAAAACCCTCTTTTGTTGCTGCAAAAGTGGCTTTGTTGCGGGTGATGTCAAGCGTGGTGCTGATCTGGCTTGCAGGGCTGTCACCCGCAGGGGCGCATGAGGTGCTGCCGTCAATCACCGATATGACCCAAGTGGACGGGCGCATCGTTTTCGAAATGCGCGCCAATCTGGAAAGTTTCGTGGCTGGCATCGACCTGACAGCGGTGGACGACACCAACGCGGCCCCTCAGGCCGAGACTTACGACAGCCTGCGCGTGCTGGAACCTGCGCAGCTGGAACAGCGGTTTCGCGCCTTCTGGCCCGAAATGGCGGCGCGCCTGACGCTGACGGCAGACGCGATCACGCTAACGCCCGAACTGGATCGTGTCGCCGTTGCCCCTGTCGGCAACCCCGCCCTTGTGCGGCCATCGGAATTCACTTTCAGTGCCGCCCTGCCGGACGGGGCGCAAACCCTGACATTTGGCTGGGACAGGGCATTTGGCACCCTTGTGGTGCGCCAGATGGGGGTAGACGCCCCTTATGACGGTTATCTTGAGGCAGGCGCGGTCAGCCCCCCGATCCGGCTGGCGGGCGGGGATCAGGCGACCGCATGGCAAAGTTTTTTCAACTACATCCCGATCGGTTTCGACCATATCGTGCCCAAAGGACTGGATCATATCCTGTTCGTGCTGGGGCTGTTCTTTCTGGCCGCCCGGTTGCGCCCGCTGATTTTGCAGGTGTCGCTGTTTACAGTGGCGCACACTATCACGCTAGCGCTGGCGGCACTCGGGCACACTTCGTTTCTCGAAGATTTCTTTGAGGAAAATCTCGGGGTGGCATTCATCGACGTGGTCGAACCGCTGATCGCATTGTCGATCGTCTATGTCGCGGTCGAGAATATTTTCATGAAAGGGATCAGCCCATGGCGGCCCTTCGTGATCTTTTTCTTCGGCTTGCTGCACGGGCTGGGCTTTGCGTCGGTGCTGGCGGAATTCGGCCTGCCCGAAACCACCTTCGTGCCTGCGCTGATCGGGTTCAACGTGGGCGTCGAGGTCGGGCAATTGTTCGTGATTGCGACAATGCTGCTTTGTGTCTGGCAGGCGCTGCGGATAGATCGCGGCCGCAATGAAGCGACACAGGGCCTTGTGATTTATGCAGTGCTGCTGGTCGCGGCTCTGGCGCTGATCACCGTGAACCCGCCCGCCTTGGAAACCGCATTCGAGGCGCCTGTCTGGGTCTTTGCCGGGCCAATTGCCGCTATTTTTGTGCTATCAGCCGTGTCGATCCAGATGCGCGATCAGATCGATGCCTATCGCCGTCTGGTGGCTGTGCCTGCCTCTGTGGCGATTGCGGCGGTCGGGGCCTATTGGGTGATCGAACGGGTGATCTTGTAAACCGCGCGCCGGGCAAGGCCGCTCCTGTCTTCATCTTGGCCAAAAAACTCCCGCCGGAGGCGACACACCACTTGCCACGCCGCACAACGCCGACTATGAAGCGCGCACTTAATCCCGCAGGCGGGGGCGGGTCGGTTGGGGAGAAATCCCAAACGATCCACCGGTTGGGCAAACGCCTGATCCCCCGCCGAGGCTGAAACCGGAAAAGGAAAAACACATGGCTCTTCCCGAGTTCTCCATGCGCCAGTTGCTTGAAGCTGGCGTTCACTTTGGCCACCAGACCGCACGCTGGAACCCCAAGATGGGTCGCTACATCTATGGGTCACGCAACGGCATCCACATCATGGACCTGACGCAGACTGTTCCGATGCTGGATCAGGCGCTGCAAGTCATCCGCGACACCGTCGCCAAAGGCGGTCGTGTGCTGTTTGTCGGCACGAAACGTCAGGCGGCAAAGCCGATCATGGACGCCGCTGAAAAATCCGCGCAATTCTACATGAACCACCGCTGGCTGGGCGGCACGCTGACGAACTGGCAGACCGTGTCGCAGTCGATCAATCGTCTCAAGCAGATCGACGAAGCCGCCGGAAACGGCTTTGCTGGCCTGACCAAGAAAGAACGCCTTGGCATGGAACGCGAGCAGGGCAAACTGCAAGCATCGCTGGGCGGCATCCGCGAAATGGGCGGCGTGCCTGACCTGCTGTTCATCATCGACGTGAACAAGGAAGATCTGGCAATCGCAGAAGCCAAGAAACTGGGCATTCCTGTTGTGGCCGTGGTGGATACCAACTGTTCGCCCGACGGCGTTGATTACGTCATTCCCGGCAACGATGACGCAGCCCGCGCGATCGCGCTTTATACCGATCTGGCAGCACGCGCCGCACTTGACGGCATGACAGCACAATTGGGTGCTGCTGGTGTTGACATGGGCGCCATGGAAGACCTGGCCGAAGAAGTGCTGGCCGAAGAAGCTGCCGCAGCGCAAGCGTCATAAAACAGACGGGTAGGGGGCCTATGCCCCCATCCGCAAACCACACGCATTCCGCACGAGGAGAGACAATATGGCAATCACCGCTGCAATGGTGAAAGAACTGCGCGACAGCACTGGCGCAGGCATGATGGATGCCAAAAAGGCATTGACCGAAAGCAATGGCGACATGGACGCTGCGGTTGACTGGCTGCGCACCAAAGGTCTGGCCAAGGCCGCCAAGAAATCCGGCCGCACGGCCGCCGAAGGTCTGGTCGCTGTGGCTGTTGACGGTGGCAAGGGTGTCGCGGTCGAGGTGAATTCGGAAACTGATTTTGTCGCCAAAAACGCCGATTTCCAGAAAATGGTCGCCGGGATCGCGCAGGTTGCATTGGGCGCGGCTGATCTGGACGCGCTGAAAGCGGCTGACATGGGCGGCAAATCTGTCGAACAGACCGTGACAGATGCGGTTGCCGTGATCGGTGAAAACATGTCCGTGCGCCGTATGGTAACCTTGAGCGGTGGCAAGGTTGTCAGCTATGTCCATAATGCTGCAGCACCCGGCATGGGCAGCATCGGCGTGTTGGTCGCAATCAACGGCGACAACGAAGATTTTGCGCGTCAGGTCGCCATGCACGTGGCCGCTGCAAACCCTGCATCCTTGTCCGAAGCGGATCTTGATCCGGCTGTGGTCGAAAAAGAAAAACACATCCAGATGGATATTGCGCGCGAAAGCGGCAAGCCAGAAGCGGTGATCGAAAAGATGATCGTAGGCCGGATGAAGAAGTACATGGCCGAGGTCACGCTTCTGAACCAGCAGTTCGTGGTAAACCCCGATCTGACTGTAGCAGAAGCCGCAAAGGAAGCTGGCGTTGAAATTACCGGTTACGCGCGCCTGGAAGTTGGTGAAGGCATTGACAAAGTCGCAGAAGACTTTGCTGCCGAAGTCGCAAAGATGCACGGCTAAGAACAAAGCCTTGTTTTGAACAAACGGCCCGTGCGCGATGCGTGCGGGCTTTTTTGTTGCCCGGGGATGGTCGGCTGAAGGCTGCCCGATAATTCACAGTTAAATCGCATAATCAGTATTATGTAATATAAACTCCCAAACTATACTTTGGTTGATGAATAAATTATTTGTGTATGACGACTGAACTGTTACAGGACACTCATGAAACGCTCACTTCTCATTCTCAACGGTCCGAATTTGAACTTGCTAGGCACCCGCCAGCCCGAAGTTTATGGCACAACAACCTTGCAAGATATCGAAAATCTGTGTGTCAAACACGCAGTTGCCCTTGGGGTGTCAGTCGTGTTCCGCCAGTCCAATCATGAAGGTGAATTGATCGATGCGTTACATGCCGCGCGCGGAACGCATAACGGTGTGATTTTGAATGCCGGTGCTTATACACACACGTCGGTTGCCTTGATGGATGCGATCGCATCGATCCAGCTTCCTGTTGTCGAACTTCATCTGTCGAATATCCACGCCCGCGAAGCGTTCCGGCAAAAATCCTATATTGCGCCGGTTGCTGTCGGTCAGATTTGCGGGTTCGGTGCTGCGGGTTATCCGTTGGCGATGGACGCGTTGCTGTCTTGGCTTGGCGGAGACGATGCCTGATTTGATCCGCCATCTTGTCGATCTGACCAATGCGCAAAGCGTTGAAGAACTGTGGAGCTTGCAAACCAGCAAGATGAACAGCTTTGGATTTGACAGGTTGATCTATGGGTTTACCCAGTATCGCACAACGAAATCGCTTGGCGATCCGCAGGACTGGATACTGCTTTCAACGCAAACACCTGCATATATGCGAGTATTCATCGATTGTGGGCTTTATTTTGACGCCCCGATGATAAGATGGGCGCTGGCCAACAGCGGTGCTTGCAGTTGGTCGTGGCTTAAGGAAATGAGCGATGCCAACAAGCTGTCGGACCGCGAACGGCGCGTCTTAGAATTCAATCGCAAGATGAATGTGATTGCAGGCTATACCATCAGCTTTAAATCAATTTCTCCGCGGGCAAAGGGTGCAATTGCGCTGACAGCAAAACCCGGCCTGACCCAAGATATGGTGGATGAAATGTGGGCCGAACATGGTGATGCTATTGTCGTCATGAATAATGTGATGCATCTGAAATTACTGACCCTGCCCTATTTCGGCAATCGACGTTTGACCAAGCGGCAGCGCGAGGTGCTGGAATGGGTCGCAGATGGCAAGACGACACAGGATATTGCGGTTTTATTGGGCTTGACCGCTGCGACCGTTGAAAAACACCTTCGACTCGCGCGTCGGGCCTTAGGCGTAGAGACAACAGCACAGGCAGTCTTGAAGCTAGCCTTGCACAATCAAATGTTCATCATGGACGATGCGGCCTGACGCAATTAAGTTCCAAATGACATGCTGAAATGGTCATTTACAGATCAAAGGTCAGGTTTCCCTGACTTTCATTTTCACCGTTAATTCCGCATAAACATAGTGTCCTGTGAGTGGTGGCCTAAGGCCCGTGGACTGCTGGTGCGCAGACTTGCAATTACAAGATCCTGCGCCCAGCGTTTTCACCTGATACCAGACCGTTTGGTGTCAGGTTGAAAAGGTGTTTTTCCAGGTAAGCGCCACTTTAAAATTCGTCCGCTCCATCCTACATGGAAAAAATGTGTAGGAAAAAATGACGTGAATGGACGTATCTATGCCGGACAAAAGATTTTCGGGACACGTGGAAACGCTGTTAATGTCTGGCGTTATTTTATCGCATGTATGATCGGTCTTCGGTCGCAACACGATTCATCTTTTTGATCAGAAGGCCGCCCCTTGTTTGAATTAACGTCCTACCAGTTGTTCGTGCTGGCCACCGGGGCCATGCTGTTTGGGCTGTATCTGCTGATAAAAGGCGGGGATTATACCGTTGATGCGGCCGTTTTCGTCGCTCAACGCACGGGGCTTTCGCCACTGTTTATCGGCGCGACGATCATTTCTTTCGGCACATCGGTGCCAGAGCTTTTTACATCTGTGAACGCCAACTTGTCGGGTTTCCCGGGGCTTTCGCTGGGGAATGTTCTGGGCTCGAATGTGGCGAATATTCTGCTTGTGCTGGGGGTAACGGCGGTTTTTCTGACTGTGACCGGCACGCCGCGCGCATTGTTCAAGGATTTGGCGATGATGTTGCTGGCCACGGCGATCGTGGCCGTGGGCATGATCACCGATCACCTGACCAGCCTTTTTGGCTTGGGCATGTTCATCTTGCTTGTTGCGTTCGTCTTTTACCAATACCGCACAGACACGCTGCCGATACAGAATGACGACGATGATGTTGATGACAGTGAACCCGTCATTATCGAAACCATGCAGGCTGCCATTCTCATTTTGCTGATGGGGCTAGTGGCACTGGCAGTCGGGTCAGAACTGCTTGTGCAGGGGGCTGTGGCAACGGGCACTGCGATGCGGGTTCCAGAGGCGGTGATCGGCATGACAGTCGTGGCTTTTGGCACCTCTTTGCCCGAACTTTCAACCTGTATCGCTGCAGCGCGCAAACAGTCCTTGGGGCTGATCTTGGGCAATATCATCGGGTCAAACACCTTTAATATCTTGTCGATCGTTGGTCTGACGGCCATGATCAAGCCGATCGGGGTTGATCCGGTGCTGTTGGGTCTGGAACTTTGGGTGACAGTCGGTGTGGCTGTGGTGTTTTCAGCCTGGATGCTGACCGTTGGCCGGCTGACCAGACCGATTGGGGCCGTGATGGTCTTCGGCTATGTCGTCTTTATTGTCGTGCAGTATCTGTTTTCCGAAACCATCGCCTGACGGGGTTGCGTCGTTGCGTCAGGCTTTCGATTCTATCGGCAATAGAACGCGCACCGTGGTGCCCTGCCCTACGATGCTTTCAATCGAAATGCGGCCTCTGTGGCGGTTGATGATATGTTTCACGATCGCAAGCCCCAGTCCCGTGCCACCGACTGCACGCGACCGATGGCTATCGACCCGATAGAAACGTTCGGTCAAACGGGGGATGTGGTGCGCGGAAATGCCTTCGCCATGATCGATCACTTCGATTTGCACACCTTCGCTACGCAGCCTTGGCTGATTCGCCGCCGGCGACAAACGCACGACGACCCTGCCGCCAGAAGCACCATATTTGATGGCGTTTTCAACCAGATTGGTAAAGACCTGCACCAACTGTCCGGTGTCGCCCGGCAACGTCACCTGTTGCGTGGGCCGGTCCAACGTGACTGTGACATCAGCGGCTGCCGCCTGCGGCTCCAACCCTTTGATGACCGAGGCCAACACATCCCCGATATTCACATTTTCACGGGGCCGCACCCTTTCGTCATCTTCCACACGGCTTAGCGACAACAGATCGTCGACCAGCCGCGTCATGCGATTGGCTTCGTTGGTCATGATTTCAAGAAACCGGTCGCGTGCGGCAGCATCGTTGCGCGCCGCACCACCCAGAGTTTCAATAAACCCCAAAAGTGCGGTCAGCGGGGTGCGCAATTCGTGGCTGACATTGGCCACGAAATCGCGGCGCATCTGGCCGGCATATTCAGCGGCGGTCTGGTCTTCAAAAGACACCACAACATCGCGCCCGGCCAAGGCTGCGACAACGCGGTAGGTTGTGTCGCGGTCCCCGTCGCGTCCCAGATATTGGGCGGTGGTCGGGGCACCGCCTTGGCGCGCCATCATGATGGCATCCAGCACGGCAGGTTGACGCAGCGCCGCGACGTGATGTTTGCCCAAAAGATCAGGGCCCAACATCGCGACAAGCGGGGCATTGACCGCGCGCACCCGTTCATCTTCGCCAACGGCCATGATCGGCAAGGGCAACGCGTTGATCAGCGTGGTCATGTCACACGTTATCATCAGCTTTTCTTTCGCGGCTGCGGCCCTGTGGTTTCGCCATCACCGGGCATACCCGTCTGGTTGTGTCAGCACGCGACACCTACAGCGCGCGCAGGTCGGCGCGGAAACGGGCCGCGTTCTGTTGGTAATTCAGTGCTGATGCCTTCAGCCCGTCGATGGTCTGCGGGTCAAGTTCGCGCACAACCCGCCCCGGGGCCCCCATGACAAGTGATCCATCAGGGATCACCTTGCCTTCGGTCACCAGGGCCCCTGCCCCGATCAGGCAGTTCCTGCCAATCCGGGCACCGTTCAGCACCGTGGCCCCCATGCCGATCAGGCAATTGTCTCCGATGGTGCAGCCGTGCAAGATTGCCTTGTGGCCAATGGTGCAGCCTGCCCCGATGTGCAGGGGAAACCCCAGGTCTGTGTGCAGCACGCAATTTTCCTGCACATTGCTGCCCGCACTGACCGTGATCTGCTCGTTATCGCCGCGCAGCGTACTGCCGAACCAGACCGACGCCCTAGCACCAAGCCGCACCTTGCCGATAATATAACATCCCGGCGCGACCCATGCGTCATCGGCGATGTCGGGGCTGATGTCATCCAATGCATAAAGTGTCATGTCATATCTCCAAATTCCGCTTGCAGGGCGCGGACGTGGCCCACCAGATCAGGTTGCTGCGACCGGCGCAGCCGTTCGGCGCTGATGATGGTTTTCAGCCGCTCTTGCGTTGTCGCCAGATCGTCATTGATCAAAACATAATCATAACCATCCCAATGGCTAATTTCATCCCAGCTTTTTTGCATCCGCTTTTCGATGATTTCGGGGGCATCCTGCCCCCTGCTGACCAGACGGCGGTGCAATTCCTTGATCGACGGTGGCAGGATAAAGATCGACAGCACATGTTCCTGAAGGCTGGAGTTCTTGATCTGCTGGGCGCCCTGCCAGTCAATATCGAACAGCACGTCGCGTCCCGCGTCGATTGCCGCCTTTACCGGTGCTTTGGGCGATCCATAGTAATTGCCAAAGACCAACGCGTGTTCCAGCATGTCACCATCGGACACCTGCTTTTGGAATTCTGGCGCGGTGACAAAAAAGTAATCCTTGCCGTTGACCTCGCCAGCGCGCGGCGCACGGGTTGTGGCAGAGACCGAAAACGCCAGTGTCGCGTCCCAAGTGCGCAACAGACCCGCCAGCGTGGATTTTCCAGCGCCCGACGGGGATGACAGGATGATCAATAGGCCGCGTCGTGACATTTGGTTACTCCACATTCTGAATTTGTTCGCGCATCTGGTCGATCACCGTCTTCAGGTCCAGGCCGATCGCCGTTAACGCCGCAGACCCCGCCTTGGCGCAAAGCGTATTCGCCTCTCGATTGAATTCTTGCGACAGAAAATCGAATTTCCGCCCCACAGGACCAGGGTGATCCAACAGATCGCGGGCAGCGGCCACATGCGCCCGAAGCCGGTCGATTTCTTCGGTGACATCGGCTTTGACGGCCAGCATGGCAAGTTCCTGCGCAATGCGGGTGGGGTCGATGTTGTCCACATCATCCAGAACGCGTTGCAAGGCTGCGGTCAGGTTTGCACGCACAACGGGCGCGCGCGCGGCGGCGGCGCTTGCGGCAGCTTTTGTCAGGGTATCAATGCGGTCCAGCTGTTGGGCAATCACGACGTGCAAGGCGGTGCCTTCCTGCGCGCGCATCTGTTGAAATGCAGCAATCAGCGGCGCAATATCGGCCACTAACGCAAGGGTCAGCGCGCCATCGTCCTGTTCGGGCTTTGCAGAAATGACAACCCCGCGCTGCGCCAGCACATCGGCCGCCGTTGGCTGCCCCAACGTTACACCCATCGCAAAGGCCCGTTCCTGCACAGTGTCCAACGCCTGTAACACGCGGTCCAGTTGCGCCTGATCAATCACAAGGGGCGCTTCGCTTTCGCCACGTTGCAAGCGCAGGTTGACGGCCACATTGCCGCGCCCCAACCCTTTTGTCAGGGCCGCGCGCAGCGGGGCCTCCAACCCTTCGATGCTGTCAGGCAGGCGCAAGCGCAGATCAAGCCCCCGCGCATTTACCCCGCGCATGTCCCAATGCCACGATGTCGTGCCAAGCTGCCCTGTCAGGCTGGCAAAAGCTGTCATCGAATGGATCATGCCCGTTGTCCCCTTTCATGTTCTGTGGCGCACCTAACGGCAAAGGCGCATCCTGGGCAACCCTGAGCCGCTGCCGAGTTAACCCATTAATAATTTGTTAAGTGAAAAGTGGGTGAATCTTTGGTATCTTGCCACCACAGCATCACCGGATGTCGGCAGGTCAGACGTCCCAGATTTGAGGTCAAGGATGAAACGCACCGATGACAGCCCCAGCCAGAAACGACAGTGCCTGCCGGGGGCCGATCATCCGGTTCTGCGCGGGCTGGAAACCTATTGGCACAGTTTGCGCCGTGCAAGGCGGCTGCCCCAGCGCACCGATATCGCACCCGACCAGATTGACCTGGCATTGCCCTATGCATTCATCTTGCAACGCGTTGCCCCTGGGATCGCCCGGATGCGCGTGGCTGGTCGGCATTTGCACGACCTTCTCAAGATGGATGCGCGAGGCATGCCTATCAGCACGTTCTTTGAACCGGCAGCACGCGCGCTGATCGCGGATCTGGTCGAAGCGGCCTTTCAGGAACCGGCCATTATTGCTGTCCCGTTGCTGTCGCATGGCCGGTTGCTGCGGCCCAATATGACCGGAACCATGCTGCTGCTGCCCATGAGCGACGAAAAAGGTAACACGACCCGAATT
Organism: Yoonia sp.; assembly: GCF_014859355.1. Classification (GTDB taxonomy): domain Bacteria; phylum Pseudomonadota; class Alphaproteobacteria; order Rhodobacterales; family Rhodobacteraceae; genus Yoonia. The sequence goes on from NZ_JACUUJ010000015.1 coordinate 27,127, forward strand.
CTGGGCGCGCTTGTCACCGACGGGATACCCGGCAACCGGCCTCGCCGCTTTTGTGTGCCTGACGGGGCGCTGATCCGGCATGAAACATTTTGCCTGCATCTGGCAAGTTCACAGGCCATCCCAAGACCGCACCAGAAAAAAGGGCCAGACGCGCAGCGCCCGGCCCTTTCGCTGGTCATTGATAATACGTAATTCAGCCGGCTTTGGCCGGTTGCAGCTTGTCACGACGCGCCGACAATTCTTCGGCAACCAGAAATGCCAGTTCCAGTGACTGCGATGCGTTCAAACGCGGATCGCAAGCCGTGTGATAGCGGCTGGACAGGTCCTCGTCGGTGACAGCGCGCACGCCGCCGGTGCATTCGGTCACGTCTTTCCCGGTCATTTCGAAATGCACACCACCGGGGATCGTGCCTTCGGCGTTGTGGATCGCAAAGAATTCATTGACCTCGCGCAGCACCGAATCAAACGGCCGGGTCTTGTAGCCGCTGGTCGATTTGATCGTGTTGCCGTGCATCGCGTCACAGGTCCAGACCACGTTTGCGCCTTCTTCTTCGACTGCGCGGATCAGGCGCGGCAGATGGTCGGCAACAGCCCCGGCCCCAAACCGGGCGATCAGCGTCAGACGGCCCGGTTCATTGTCAGGGTTCAAAGAGGCCATCAGCGCCTTGAGGTGCCCCGATGTCATGCTGGGGCCGCATTTGAGCCCGATCGGGTTCAGCACGCCCTTGCAGAATTCGACATGTGCGCCGTCGGGCTGGCGGGTGCGATCCCCGATCCAGATCATGTGGCCCGACCCTGCCAGCCATTTGCCAGAGGTGGAATCGAGACGACACAGCGCCTCTTCGTATTCCAAGAGTAAGGCTTCGTGGCTGGTGTAGAAATCCACGGTCTGCAATTCGTGGTTCGTGTCTGTCGTCAAACCCGCGGCCTGCATGAAATCCAGCGTATCGCTGATCCGGCTGGCCATGTCGGAATATTTCTTGACCTCGTTGCCATCAGTGAACCCGAGCGTCCATTTGTGAACCTCGTGGACATTGGCGAAACCGCCTGTCGAGAAGGCGCGCAGCAGGTTCAGCGTCGCCGCTGCCTGCAAATAGGCCTGCAACATGCGGTCGGGGTCGGGGTTACGCGCTTCGGGCGTGAAGTCAAACCCGTTGATGATATCGCCGCGATAGCTGGGCAATTCCACGCCGCCGATGGTTTCGGTCGGGGCCGACCGGGGTTTGGCCATCTGGCCGGCCATGCGGCCCACCTTGACCACCGGCACCTTGGCACCATAGGTCAGCACCATTGCCATTTGCAGCATCACCTTGAACGTGTCACGGATGCCATCGGCAGAAAATTCCGCAAAACTTTCGGCACAATCGCCGCCTTGCAGCAAAAACGCCTCTCCACGGCTGACGGCGGCCAGCTGCGACTTTAGCTTGCGTGCCTCACCAGCGAAAACCAGTGGCGGATAACTGGCAAGACGTTTCTCGACAGCACGCAGGGCTGCGCCATCGGTATAGTCAGGCATCTGCACCCGGGGCTTGTTGCGCCAGTCAGATTTTTGCCAGTCAGTCATTGGTTCGCTCCGTTCGTGGGTGGTTAGCGGTATCAAATGCGTCGTATAACGCGGGTGCGCCGCGGGGCCAATGGTTAACTTTACCTTCAGGGCTGGCCTTGCCTGGGCATTTGAGGGTTCACACTTGAACGCGGGCCGCAAAACTGATCAAGTCGTGAGACAAAAATTGGAAAATCGGGCGCATGTCAATCGAACCGCAGATCGTAGACGTTGAAACCACAGGCAAACCGCGCCGTTTTGTCTTTGTCTTGATGCGCAACTTTACCATGCTGTGCTTTGCCAGCGCGATCGAAAGCCTGCGGTTGGCAAACCGGACGGCAGGCAAACAGCTTTATAGCTGGAAGATCGTCAGCGAGAACGGCGAAGATGTGGCCTGCTCAAACGGCTGTGCCTTTCGTGTGGACAGCGATCTGATTGACCTCGATCGCGATGACATGATCATGATGTGTGGTGGTCTTGACGTGCAGGCGGCCACCACGAAACGCACGCTCAATTGGCTGCGCCGCGAAGCCCGGCGCGGGGCGACCATCGCGGGGCTTTGCACAGCGGCTTACACATTGGCCAAAGCCGGGCTGCTGGATGGCAAACGTGCGACGATCCACTGGGAAAATCAGGATAGTTTCGCCGAAGAATTCGAAGACGTGACCCTGACGAAATCTGTCTTTGTGGTCGATGGCAACCGGATCACCACAGCCGGCGGCACCGCGTCGATTGACCTGATGTTGAAAATCATTGCCGATGATTTTGGCGAAGACCTGGCCAATGCTGTCGCGGATACCCTGATTTATTCCGCCATCAGGACCGATCAGGATACGCAACGCCTGTCGATTCCCACCCGCATCGGCGTGCGCCACCCAAAGCTCAGCCGGGTCATTCAGATGATGGAAGCCAACATCGAAGACCCGATCAGCCCGGCCATCCTGGCCAAGGATGTGGGGATGTCCACGCGACAGTTAGAGCGGCTGTTTCGCCGCTATCTCGTGCGCAGTCCAAAGCGATATTATATGGAATTGCGCCTGCAAAAAGCGCGCAATCTGCTGATGCAGACCGATATGACGGTGATCAACGTGGCGCTGGCCTGTGGTTTTGCGTCGCCATCGCATTTTTCGAAATGCTATCGGTCGCATTATGACACAACGCCCTATCGCGAACGCGGCAGCCATGCAGCGCGGATTCTTGGCTGATTGGCCCTGACAGCAACTGCGATGGCCGCTTTCACCCTGCGATTGCAGGACAGATGCCTGAAATTTTGTGTGTTGCAGGCGAATTGTCTTTTGGTTCGACCTTTTCTTTTGGAAACATGCTGTTAATCTGTGCCCTAGGATAACGAAATCCGATAGGGAGACGACGCATGAAAAAACTATTGATGGCTACAAGCGCCATTGCGATGATGACAAGCAGCGCATTTGCCGCTGGCCACGCAGAAGAGGTAAAGATCGGTGTCATCCTTGGCTTTACGGGGCCTTTGGAATCGATCACCCCGGCAATGGGTGCCGCAGCTGAAATGGCGATGGCCGAAGTCACAGAATCCGGTGCGCTGCTGGGTGGCGCAACCGTCACATCGGTGCGTGCTGATAGCACATGTATCGATTCAGGTGCGGCAGCCAGTGCGGCTGAACGTCTGGTCACATCTGATGGCGTCAACGCGATCATGGGGGCCGATTGTTCCGGTGTGACCGGATCTATCTTGCAGAACGTTGCGCGCCCGAACGGCATCGTGATGATTTCGCCATCGGCAACATCGCCGGGCCTGTCCACGGTCGAAAGCGACGGGCTGTTTTTCCGCACCGCCCCCTCTGATGCGCGTCAGGGCGTGATCATCACTGAGATTTTGCAAGATCGCGGCGTTAGCGAAGTCGCGCTGACTTATACAAACAACGACTATGGCAAGGGTCTGGCCGATGCCTTCCAAGCTGCCTTCGAGGCCGCGGGCGGCAAGGTGACGATTTCGGCCGCGCATGAAGACGGCAAGGCTGATTATTCTGCTGAAGTCGGCGCGCTGGCATCCGCCGGGGGCGATGTGCTGGTCGTTGCCGGCTACGTTGACCAAGGCGGGTCCGGTGTTGTCCGGTCTGCATTGGACAGTGGTGCATTTGACACCTTCTATTTCCCTGACGGCATGGTCGGTGTGCGACTGAACGAAAACTTTGGCGATGAATTGAACGGGTCATTCGGCGCTTATCCCGGCACCGACAGCCCGGGCGCGACCCTGTTCGAGGGCCTTGCCGAAGGTGCCGGTTTTGACGGAACCGGGGCGTTTGCACCAGAATCATATGATGCGGCAGCGCTGATTATGCTGGCGATGCAGGCGGCCGGGTCTTCGGCCTCGGGTGATTTCAAAAACCACATCTTTGACGTGGCAAACGCACCGGGCATCGAAATCTTTCCCGGTGAACTGGGCAAGGGGCTTGAGCTGATCGCCGCCGGCGAACAGATCGACTATGTTGGTGCATCTGCGGTCGAACTGATCGTGCCGGGCGAATCTGCCGGCAACTATCAGGAAATCGAATTTGCGGATGGTGTCTATTCCACCATCGGTTATCGCTGACCGGCGCTGAAAGAACAGGAACGGCGCGGGGCAGCCTGCGCCGTTTCCCAAAAATCAGACGCAAGCCATTGCGCGCGAAGGGATGGATATGATCGTTGTCGAAAACCTTGTGAAAACCTTTGGTGGTTTTCGCGCTGTCGACGGGGCATCGCTCAAGATTGAAACGGGCACTATCACCGGCTTGATCGGTCCGAACGGTGCCGGAAAAACAACGCTTTTCAATGTGATTGCGGGCGTTCTTAAACCAACGTCCGGGCGCGTTCTGATGCAGGGTGAAGACATCACCGGCCTGCCGCCGCATGCTTTGTTTCACAAGGGCTTGTTGCGCACCTTTCAGATTGCGCATGAATTTTCATCCATGACCGTGCGGGAAAATTTGATGATGGTTCCGGCAAACCAGTCAGGTGAAACGCTGTGGAATACATGGTTTGGCCGCAAACGAATTGCCGATGAAGAACGTGCGTTAATGGCCAAGGCGGACGAGGTGATTGAATTTCTGACGATTGATCACCTGAAAGAGGAAAAGGCGGGCAACCTGTCCGGCGGGCAGAAAAAGCTGTTGGAACTGGGGCGGACCATGATGGTTGACGCCAAGGTTGTTTTTCTGGACGAGGTCGGCGCAGGCGTGAACCGCACGTTGCTGAACACGATCGGCGATGCCATCATCCGCCTGAACAAGGAACGCAACTATACCTTCGTCGTGATCGAACACGATATGGATTTTATCGGCCGCTTGTGTGATCCGGTCATTTGCATGGCCGAAGGGCACGTTCTTGCCGAAGGCACATTGGATGAAATCAAGGCCAACGAACAGGTGATCGAGGCCTATCTTGGCACCGGATTGAAAAACAAGGACAAGGTGACGGCATGATCAGGTTCATTCTTACCGTGCTGTTAGGCATGGTTCTGGGCGCAGGCGCGACGCTTTATTATATCTATGAAAACCATGCTGATGCGTCCGAACGGGCCATGATGCGCAGCACGCTTTTGGACTATGCCCCCTTTCTAGAAGAGTATGTAACCCCGTGAGCGCGCCATTTCTGATTGGTGATTCCATGACCGGTGGTTATGGAAAAGGCCCTGATATCCTGCACGGTTGCACCATCGCCGCTGAAAAGGGCGAAATAGCTGTTATCGTCGGCCCCAATGGGGCGGGCAAATCGACAGCGATGAAGGCGCTGTTCGGAATGTTGAACGTCAACAAAGGGTCGGTGCGGCTGGACGGTGAAGACATCACACACCTGACCCCACAACAGCGCGTCGTCAAAGGCATGGGGTTCGTGCCGCAGGTGCGCAATATTTTCACGTCGATGACGGTGGAAGAAAACCTCGAAATGGGGGCATTTATCCGCCACGATGATTTCCGCGATACGATGACCCAAGTCTATGACCTGTTTCCCGTCCTTAAGGAAAAGCGCAATCAGGCGGCGGGCGAATTATCGGGCGGGCAACGCCAACAGGTCGCGGTGGGGCGCGCGCTGATGACAAAGCCAAAGGTGCTGATGCTGGATGAGCCAACCGCCGGGGTCAGTCCGATCGTGATGGATGAATTGTTTGACCGCATCATCGAGGTCGCGCGCACCGGAATCCCGATCTTGATGGTGGAACAAAACGCCCGGCAAGCACTTGAAATTGCAGATAAAGCGTATGTTCTTGTACAGGGCCGCAATGCCCATACAGGCACAGGCAAGGAATTGCTGGCCGACCCCGAGGTCCGGCAAAGCTTTCTGGGCGGATGACCAAGACAATGGATCACAATATGAACACATCTTTCCCGGGGGCCGATCAATGGATGTCTTGAACGCCCTTGTCGCATTTGCCAATTTCGTTTTCGTGCCTGGGCTGGCCTATGGCGCTCAGTTGGCGCTGGGCGCGCTGGGGGTCACGCTGATCTATGGCATCTTGCGGTTTTCAAACTTTGCCCACGGCGACACCATGGCCTTTGGCACTGCGTTGACCATCATCGGCACCAATGTTCTGTTGGGGTTGGGGATTACATTCGGCCCCTTGCCAACCGCACTGCTTGCGCTGCCCTTTGGGATCGGCGCAACTGTCCTGCTTGTGCTGTTGATAGACTGGCTGGTCTATAAGTTCTATCGCGATCAGAAGGCCGCGCCGGTGATCCTTGTCATCGTGTCGATGGGCGTGATGTTTGTCATGAACGGGATCGTGCGTTTCGTGATCGGGGTTGATGACATCCGCTTTGCCGACGGGGAACGGTTTATCATCACGGCGCGCGATTTCAGAAACATGACCGGGCTGGACGAAGGCCTTGCCATCAAGACCACGCAGGCCATTACCGTTGTTGTCGCCTTTGTTGTTGTGGCGATCTTGTTCTGGTTTCTTAACAAGACCCGCACCGGCAAATCAATGCGCGCCTTTTCCGACAACGAAGATCTGGCGCTGTTGTCGGGCATCAATCCTGACTGGGTGGTCAAGGTGACATGGATGATTGTCGCCGCATTGGCAACGACGGCAGGTGTGCTTTACGGGCTGGATAAATCGTTCAAGGCGTTCACCTATTTCCAACTGCTGCTGCCGATCTTTGCCGCATCGATCGTGGGCGGGCTTGGCAACCCCTTGGGGGCGATTGCGGGGGGGTTCGTCATTGCATTTTCCGAAGTAACAATCACCTACGCATGGAAAAAAGTGCTGACCTATCTGCTGCCTGACAGCCTTGCGCCGGATGGATTGGTGCAGCTTATGTCAACCGATTATAAATTTGCGGTCAGTTTTGCGATATTGATCGTTGTTTTGCTGTTCAAACCGACCGGCCTGTTCAAGGGGCAATCCGTATGAACCCTCTCGTCAAAAATTCCCTTCTGTTTGCCCTTGTTGGCGTGCTGATCCTTGGCACCGGCATTGTGCAGGGCTGGAACTCGGCACTGTTGATCCTGAATATGGGGCTGGTTTCGGCTGTGATGGCACTGGGGGTCAACCTGCAATGGGGGTTTGCAGGTTTGTTCAATATTGGGGTCATGGGCTTTGTTGCCCTTGGCGGGCTTGCGACGGTCTTGGTGGCCATGCCCCCCGTGACCGAGGCTTGGGCCGTCGGCGGTTTGCGTGTTGTGGGCGGGTTGCTGTTGGGTGCAGCCACCATCGTGGCGGCTGTCATGGCACAAAAACGGTTGCGCGGGCGCAACAAGATTATCGGCACGCTGGCAATTATGATTGGCGGCTTTTTTCTGTTTCGTGCCGTATTTGATGGCGGCGTGCAGGCGATCGAGGCCGTGAACCCGGCGGTGTCGGGTAACATCGGCGGGCTTGGTCTGCCTATTTTGCTTAGTTGGCCCGTGGGCGGCTTACTGGCCGCCGGTGCCGCATGGATCATCGGCAAAACAGCGCTGGGTCTGCGGTCGGATTACCTTGCCATTGCCACGCTGGGGATCGCCGAGATCATTATTGCCGTTTTGAAAAACGAAGACTGGCTGGCGCGTGGCGTGAAAAACGTGATCGGCCTGCCCCGCCCTGTGCCTTACGAAGTTGATCTGCAACGCGACCCCGGTTTCGTCGAACGCGCCGCCAGCATCGGGCTGGACCCTGTGACAGCATCGACGCTTTATACAAAAATAGGCTATGCAATCCTGTTCACCATCGTGTTGCTGATCCTGTTGTGGATGGCGCAGATGGCGCTCAAAAGCCCGTGGGGCCGGATGATGCGCGCAATCCGCGACAACGAAGTCGCCGCCGAGGCAATGGGCAAAGACGTGACAGCACGGCATTTGCAGATTTTTATCCTCGGGTCCGCCATTTGCGGCATTGCAGGCGCGATGATGACAACGCTCGACGGGCAATTAACGCCCGGCACCTATCAGCCACTTCGCTTTACCTTTCTTGTCTGGGTGATGGTGATTGTGGGGGGATCGGGCAATAATTTTGGCGCTGTGCTGGGCGGGTTTCTTATCTGGTGGCTATGGGTTCAGGTTGAACCGCTGGGTCTGGGCTTGATGAATATTCTGGCCTCTGGGCTTGAGGACGGCAGCGCCACAAAAGACGCGATGATCGCTTCTGCCGCGCATATGCGCCTGCTGACGATGGGTCTGGTGTTGTTGTTCGTGCTTCGGTTCAGCCCAAAAGGCCTGATCCCTGAACGCTGACTTGTTCTTGCCGCCTGCCTTGTTACAAGCAGGTCAGGCAAACACGAGGATCTGATGATACGCATCTTTCGCTGGCTGGTCCGTTTGGCTGCGGGCCTGATCGTGCTGATGGTCGCCGGTATTGCACTGGTGTATTATTTCGCATCGCGATCCTTGCCCGACTATAACGCCCGCGTGGCCGTTGCCAAAATCAGCGCCCCCGTCGAGGTCGTGCGCGACAATGCCAATGTGCCGCATATCTTTGGTGCGACAGATAACGATGTGTATTTCGCGCTTGGCTATGCCCATGCGCAGGATCGTCTGTGGCAGATGACCATGCTGCGCCGCACCGCCCAAGGGCGCCTGTCAGAGCTTTTTGGCAAGCGCACTGTCGGCATTGACGAAGTGCTGCGCCGGTTTGATATTTACAATCTCGCGGCGGCGTCGGTGGCTGTGCAGGATGCGCGTACCACTGCGGCGTTGACGGCCTATGCTGCGGGTGTGAACGCATGGCTGGCGCAGATCAATGAAGGTGCCTTGGGACGTGGCGCACCGGAAATGTGGCTGTTCAACCATGCCATTGCCCCATGGCAGCCTGCTGATTCGTTGGCGATTCTGAAACTGATGGCATTGCAACTGACGTCGCAACTGGAAGACGAGGTGCTGCGCGCCCGCACGTCACTGATCATTGATAATGACAGGTTGCGCGACATTTTGCCCGATGACCCCACCACCGGGGTTGCTGCCTTGCCCGACTATGCCAGCCTGATGCCCGATGTCCCGGCTTTCGCGCCAAATACGCGCATGGCCTTTGACCCTTTGTCGCCGTTGAAACCCCGCGAATTGGCCGGAGCATCAAACGCATGGGCGGCCAACGCAAGCCGGTCCGCCACCGGCTCCACTCTTTTGGCGAATGATCCGCATCTTGGCCTGACAGCGCCAACTGTCTGGTATCTGGCGCGGCTGGAATTACAGTCGGGTGGCGTGATTGGCGCGACAATTCCAGGGATGCCGGTAATCCTGAGCGGGCGCAGTACCGATCTGGGCTGGGGGCTGACCAGCGCCTATGTCGATGATCAGGATATCCTGATCGAAGAAGTGAACCCCGAAAACCCGGATGAATACCGCGGGCTTGACGGTTGGGTGCCCTTTCGCAAACGCGACAGCATTGTCACCATCAAGGATGCCCCTGCAATCACCCTGCGCCTGCGTTGGACTGAAAACGGACCGGTGATGCCGCGGTCACAGTTCGATCTGAGCACGATCACGCCACCGGGTCATGTCGCCGCGATCGCCTGGACCGCACTTTCTGATCGCGACACATCCATGTCGGCGGCTGTCGCCATCATGTATGCCCGCACAGCCGAGGCTGCGATAGCCGCTGGTGAAGGTCTGATCGCGCCAGCACAAAACCTGATACTCGCTGATCGCAACCGCATTGCGCTGAAAACCATGGGGGCATTGCCCGCGCGTGACGCCGCCCACCAGACACAGGGGCGGATGCCGGCCTTTGGCTATTTGCCGCAAAACCGCTGGAAGGGGCGCTTTGCCTATGCGGAAAATCCGGAATTTCTGAACCCTGATGGCGGGATCATCGGCAATACCAACAACAAGACCGTTGATCGCGACTTCCCCTATCATATCGCGCATCGCTGGGGCGACACCCAACGGATCAACCGCTGGCAGCGGTTGATGCAGGCCCGCGGCGTTCACACCCGCGACAGCTTTATCGAAGCGCAACTTGATCCCGTCAGCTTTACCGCGCGTAGCCTGTTAACGCTGATGGGGGCCGATCTGTGGTACACAGGTGAAGCCGCCCCCGACGGCACGCCCGAACGCCGCCGGCAGATCGCGCTTGATCTTCTGTCTGCCTGGAACGGCGAGATGAACGAACATTTGCCAGAACCAATGATATATGCCGCGTGGGTCCGCGAATTTCAGCGCCGCCTGATCCGGGACGAATTAGGGCCTTTGGCAGCCGAATATACCCACCCTGACCCGGTTTTTCTGGAACGCGTCCTGCGTGACATCGACGGTGCCGCGATCTGGTGCAATGTGATTCAGTCCGCCGCACAGGAAACCTGCACCGATATTGCCCGGCAATCGCTGGATGATGCTTTGGTCTGGATCACCGAAAACCACGGCACTGCGATCGAGGCAGTACGTTGGGGTGATGCCCATAAGGCGATGCATGACCACCCCGTGCTGGGCAGCACACCGATTTTGAACTGGTTGGTCAACATTCGCCAATCCACCAGCGGCGGCGATCATACGCTGCAACGCGGCAAGACCATTGGCACCGGCCCTGCCCCGTTTCGGAATGTTCACGCTGCAGGATATAGGGGCGTTTATGATTTCGCGGATCCTGACAGTTCGGTATTCGTCACGGCAACAGGACAGTCGGGGCATCCATTATCGCGCTATTACGACAACCTGAGCACACTGTGGCGCCGCGGCGAATATATCCCCATGTCGCTGGATGCCGACCTGGCGCGCGCGGCGGCTGTCGGGGTGACACAACTGGTTCCAGATGACTAAGGCGTCGTGCCTTCAACTTGGGGCATGGCACACCTGAAATCGCGCGAACCCGGCATAAAGACACTGCGAATCGTGATGACAGATAAAGCCGATACGCACTAAAACAGACCGAACCGCGCTTTTTGCAAGGCCGTCCACAGAACCGTGATCCGATAACCGGTTTCTGTCTGGGTTTCGTCAGTGACGATACCGGCATCAAAAAGCCATGCGCGCTTGCGCCCGTCCGAAAACCCAAGGGTCAGCGTTTCTTCGGTCTTTGGATCGCTTAGCTTGTCCGGTATGGTTGACAGCAACTCGTTCAGGCCTTCACCCGTTATCGCCGAAACGGCGAAAATATTGGCGTTGCGCGCCGCCTGGGTCAAGATCGCATCGCGTGTGTCGGCATCCAGCAGATCGATCTTGTTCCAGACTTCGATCAGGGGCGCATCATCTGTGACCCCAAGACTGTGCAAGATCGTCATCACGTCGGCGGCTTGTTCTTCGGACTGGGGGTGGCTGATGTCGCGGACATGCACAATCAGATCGGCGTCAAGCACTTCTTCCAGTGTGGCGCGAAAGGCGGCGACCAGTTCGGTTGGGAGATTACTGATAAAACCCACCGTGTCGGACATGATGATCTCGTCCCCGGCGGGCAGGACAATCTTGCGCATGGTTGGATCGAGTGTGGCGAACAACATGTCTTTTGCAAAGACATCGGCCCCTGTCAGACGGTTGAACAGGGTCGATTTTCCCGCGTTGGTATAGCCGACAAGCGCAACAACGGGAAACGGCACCTTGGCCCGAGATGCGCGATGCAATTCGCGTGTTTTCACAACCTTAGCCAGCTGACGACGCAGGCGGTTCAACTGGTCGTCGATGGCACGGCGGTCTGCCTCGATCTGGGTTTCACCCGGTCCGCCCACAAACCCCAATCCGCCGCGCTGGCGTTCAAGGTGCGTCCATGCCCGCACCAGTCGCGTGCGCTGATAGGACAAGGCGGCCATTTCGACCTGCAACACACCTTCGGACGTGCGGGCGCGGTCACTGAAAATTTCAAGTATCAGGCCCGTGCGATCAAGCAGTTTGACGTCCCACGCCTTTTCCAGGTTACGTTGCTGCACAGGCGTCACTGGTCCGTCGATCAGAACCAGTTCCACCTCGGCTTGGGTGAATTTTTCTTTTAGTTCCTGAATTTTACCTTTGCCAAACAACATTCCGGGATGAATTTTGGGTAGCCTGACGCTATCGGCCCCAAGAACATCAAGATCAGGTAAAGCGGCAGCCAGCGCTACGGCTTCCTCTAATGCTGGGCCAGCGGCACGGCGGTCAAAGTCAGATTTCAGGTCAGGGTGAAGCACCCAAGCGCGGGTGACGCGCCTGTCATGTTCTAACAAAGTTATTCTTCACCTTCATAAAGGCTGATGGGTTGTGCAGGCATGATCGTGGAAATCGCGCTTTTGTAGACCAACTGCGATTGCCCGTCACGGCGCAAGAGCACACAAAAACTGTCAAACCACGTGATGACGCCCTGTAATTTGACACCATTCACAAGAAAGATTGTGACCGGCACTTTCGTCTTGCGGACGTGATTTAAAAAAGCATCCTGAAGATTGGCCCTGTCGGCAGCCATAGTGAACCCCTTTTATTTTTATTACGGCCGCATCGCGGCCCCCTTCGTTCAGGTTGTAGTATGTCTTGGCCACTGAAAAGTTTCCAGCCCAAAAGATTGCCTCTAGCGCCGCCAGATTTCTGGATTGAAAAGCACGATGATCGCCAGTGTTTCCAAGCGCCCCAAAATCATTGCGGCGGCCAGGATGATCTTGGCGGCGTCTGGAATTCCCGCGTAGGAAATCGGCGCCTCGGCGGCGACGGCCGCCAGCGGCCCTGTGGTGGACAAGGCCGACACAGCAAGCACCATTGCCACCTCAAACTGGACGCCCGTCAGCGACAAAAGCAGCATCACCGCAGAAACGCTTAGCACGAAAAGCATGAAGAAAACCCACGAAATACGCGCGCCCTGCGTGCGGATGCGCCGCGCATCCGGCCCGCCGCCCCCCACCGAGGACGGATGTAAAAGAACGTCTTGTTCGCGTTCCCCGTGCCGGTAAAGCGCGTAAATGCGCAGCAATTTGACCCCGCCAGCCGTTGTGGCAACCCCGCCACCGATCAGCGCCATGCCAATCAGTAGCAACCCCGGTGTATCAAGTCCCGACCAGCCTTGCGCGCCGCCCCAATAGTGCGATTCAAATCCTGTCGTTGTCAGAAATGACGTGACCGTAAACAATATGCCCCAAAACGCGCGCCAACCGTCTCCGCCGCTGCCAGTTGCCTCTGATCCGGTCGCGCCGACAAAATGTCGTAAAAACAAAAGCCCTGTCACCACACTGATCAGGACCACCGCAGTCCGAATTTCTGGATCACGCAGCAGGCCCTGATTAACATCGCGATTCATATTGCGGCTGAAGGTCAGGCGCGACAGGGCAAAAACGAAAAAGCAGAACACCAACAGTTCGCCCCAAAACCGCGAGGCGGCGTAATAGAGCCCGCCAATCGGTGATATGCCCGATGTCGAAAGCGTTGACATCGCATGGCAAAGCGCAATGTAGGGAAATTCGCCCGCAATCACGAGCCCGACCCACAGCATCAACGTCAATCCGATGTAAATGGGCGTCAGCACCAAGGTAAAGCGCACCAGTCTGACCGAAGGATCGGCTATTTCGGAAATCTGTGTAAAAGACGGTGCTGGCCCTTTTCCGGCGGTGCCGATGGCACGCACCTCGAAACCGCCAAGGTTCATGGGGGCAAAGATTGAAACTGCGGTGATCCATACCAGCAGTCCGCCCAGCCAGCCAACCAACGCCCGCCACAGGTGCAGTGACGGGCTCAAACGACCGGGGTTGTCATAAACGGTGGCCCCTGTCGTGGTAAAACTGGATACCATTTCAAACCATGCATTTAAAAATGGCGTGTTCCCCACAGCTTCGTAGAAAGGGACCGCAAGCATCACGGGCAGCAAGGCGAATGCTGACAAAAGCCCGACAAGCTGACTGCGGGCGACGCTGGCCGGTTTATAACCCACTGTCGCCAGACCAATGACCAGCGTCAGGATTGAAAACAGAACGAAACCATAAAAGAACACCCGCATGGTGTTAAAGTCTTGCATCATAGCGCCGTGCATTGCCGGCACCAACATCGCCAAGGCGCCAAGGCCCATCAAAACCACAAAAAATGGCAGCCGCTGGATCCAGGTCATCAGAAAAAGTCGATCGAGACCTGCAAAAGCCGTTCGACCTCTGGCACGTCCTCAGCCATTGCAAAGATGGCGATGACATCGCCCTCTTCAATGCGTGTGTCACCCATGGGGCGCACCATCTTGTCGCCCTTCATCACCCCACCGATCAACGCGCCTTCGGGAAAGGCCACGTTCTTGATCAGCTCGCCTGCAATGGGCGATGTGCCCAAAACCTGCGCCTCAATGATTTCCGCTTCGGCATCGCCGATTGAATAAACGCCGCGCACCCTTCCGTGCCGGATATGGCGCAGAATCGAACTGACAGTCGTCGCCCTCGGGTTGATGTAGGCGTCAATGTTCAGCGGTTCCATCAGCGGCACCAATGACGGATCATTGATCAGGCTGATCGCCATTTTGCAGCCCATTTCCTTGGCCCTGACCGACACCAACAGGTTGGTTTTGTCATCGTCGGTGACGGCCAGCACAGCATCCGCTGACCCGACCTGCGCCTCGGCCAGCAGCGCGCTTTCCAACCCGTCCCCGTGTAGAACGATCGTCCGGTCCAACGCATCTGCCGCACGTTCGGCAAACGCCCGGTTCTTTTCGATCACCTTGACGCGCACGCGGTCTGTGCGTTCTTCCAGCGCGCGCGCCACCGCAAGCCCTACGTTGCCACCGCCGATAATAATGATACGTTCCTGTTTCGATTGGGTTTTACCGAAAATTTCCAACGTGCGGGCCATGTCCTGCGTGTCGGTGAAAACATAACAGGAATCGCCCGTGAAAATCTGATCCCCCGGCGCAGGTGCAAAAAGCACGCCATCGCGGCGAATCCCCACGACAATAGCGCGCAGGGTGGAAAACAGGTCTGTCAATTGGCGCAGCGGGGTGTTGATTACCGGGCAATCATCGTCAATCGTGATGCCCAAAAGCTGTGACCGCCCTTGAAAAAAGCTTTCCGTGTCAAATGCCGCAGGGGCTGAAAGCCGTTGCAACGCGGCTTCGGCCACTTCTTTTTCGGGGGAAATCACGACGTCAATGGGCAGATGGTCGCGGCGGTAAAGGCCGGAATAAATTGCATCAAGATAGCTTTGTGCGCGCAGTCGCGCAATTTTGCGACGGATGCCAAAGACCGAATGGGCAACCTGACAGGTCACCATGTTCACCTCGTCTGAATGGGTGGCGGCAATGATCATGTCAGCGTCGCGCGCGCCCGCACGTTCCAGCACATCAGGGTAACTGGCAAACCCCGATATGCCTTGAACATCCAGCGTATCCGTCGCCCGGCGCACCAGTTCGGGGTTATTGTCCACCACCGTCACATCGTTTTTTTCGCCCGAAAGGTGGCGCGCAATCTGCCAGCCAACCTGGCCCGCGCCGCAGATAATCACCTTCATGATGCATCTTCTTCCACATATGCGATACGGCCACCAGCCTTGCTTGATGTAACAACACCAAGCGATTTCAGCTTGCGATGCAAGGCGGACCGTTCCATCCCGACAAACGACGCGGTGCGGCTGATGTTTCCGCCAAAGCGGTTGATCTGCGTCAACAGGTATTCGCGCTCAAACAGTTCGCGCGCCTCTCGCAGCGGCAGCGTCGCCAGCCCCCCGGCCAGAATAATACGCCCTTCCTCACCGTCACCGTCTTGCGACGCGGGCATTTCCTTTGCCGTGATTGCACCGGTATTTTCACCAAGAATAAGAACACGTTCCATGACGTTTTTCAACTGCCGCACATTGCCGGGCCACAGCATTGTCTGCAACAAGGCGCGCGCGTCGTCTGCAAGATCGCGCAGCGGCAAGCCCTGCAACTTGTTAAAGGCGGATATAAAATGTTCCGCCAGCAATGGAATGTCTTCGCGGCGTTCCTCAAGCGACGGCACAGCGATCGGCACCACGTTCAACCGGTGGTAAAGTTCTTCGCGGAATGTCCCAGCACCAATCGCGACAGACAAGTCGCGGTTGGTGCTGGAAATCACGCGCAGATCCACCTGCACCTTATCGGTGCCGCCCACGCGCTGGAACCGTTGTTCAACCAGAACCCGCAGGATTTTGGATTGCGTCCCGATCGGCATGTCAGCCACTTCATCAAAGTAAATGACGCCGCCGTTGGCTTCCTCCAGCAATCCCGGCTCGATCCCGCGCGTGCCGTCTTCGCGGCCGAATAACACTTCTTCCATCCGCTCGGGGGCGATCGAGGCCGAGTTCACAGTGACAAAGGGCGCAGCGGACCGGCTGGAATTGGCATGGATATAGCGCGCAGCAGTTTCCTTGCCTGCACCTGCTGGCCCTGTCAGCATGACCCGCCCGTTTGATTTTGTCACCTTGTCCAGATTGGACTTCAAAACCTTGAACGCGGCACTTTCGCCCAGCATATCGGCGCTGAGCGCATCGCCACGCCTTAGTTCGATATTTTCCCGCCGCAACCGCGATGTTTCCATTGCGCGCCTGATCACGACAAGCAACTGGTCAATGTTAAAAGGCTTTTCGATGAAATCATAAGCCCCCTGCTTGATCGCCGCGACCGCGATTTCGATATTGCCATGGCCCGAGATGATCACGATGGGAATATCGGGATGGTCCCGCTTGACCGATTTCAGAATGTCGATCCCGTCCATGTTGCTGTCTTTGAGCCAGATATCGAGGATCATCAGCGCGGGCGGCTTCGCCGCAATTTCGGCCATGCAGTCGTCTGATGTGCCGGCCAGTCGCGTGGTGTAACCTTCGTCCTGCAAGATGTCGGAAATCAGTTCCCGGATATCGCGTTCGTCATCGGTGATCAGAATATCGCCCATCTGTGCCCTCATGCTGGAATTTTTGTGTCCTGTGCGCATACCGGCAACACAGGCAGTTTAATGATTGCGCAGGCACCCGCGTGGTCCTGCCCTTCAAATATGTCGGCGTCGGTCAGCGTCAGCGTCCCGGCATGTTCCTCGATGATCTTTTTCACGATCGGCAATCCCAGCCCGGTCCCCTTGACGCGCGTTGTCACATAAGGTTCGAACAGGCGGGCACGGTCTTCGGGCAGGCCAACGCCGTTGTCCTGTATGGTGATCGTCACATCGTTGTCAGAGGCTGTCATCCGCACCAGAATTTGCGGCTGATAGCCCGACAAACTGTGCGTGTCGCGATAGGTTTCCGTTGCCTCGCCGGCGTTCTTGATCAGGTTGGTCAGCGCCTGCGTAATCATCGTGGCATCCAGTTCCGCAAGAACAGGCTGTAACGGCACGTCGGCGTGGATCAGCACATCAGGCTGGCCGACTTGTTGCAATGCCACTGCATCACGCACCAGCACCGTCAGATCGCTGGTTTTCAATTCAGGTTCGGGCATGCGTGCAAATTTTGAAAACTCATCAACAATGCGCCGCAAGTCATTGGTTTGCCTTATAATAACACCTGTCATCTGATCCAGCTTATCAGCGTCTTCACCAACCTGCGCGCTGAATTTTCGTTTGATACGTTCGGCAGACAGTTGGATGGGGGTCAGCGGATTCTTGATTTCATGCGCAATGCGGCGGGCCACGTCGCCCCAAGCGGCCATGCGTTGCGCACTGACCAGATCGGTCACATCGTCAAAGGCCACAACGTAACCTTCCAGCGCCCCATCGGCGTTGCGCCGGGGGGACATGCGCACCAGCAGGCTTTCTTGCTTGCCTTGACGGATCATGTTGATCTGATCCTGAACGCTGTCGCTATGGGCGCTGCGCACCCGATCGAACAATGCGGCAAATTCAGGAATGGCAACAGCCAGCGCAGAGTCGGCTGTTTCATATCCCACCGACAACAGACGCCGCGCCGACGGGTTGACAAAGGTGATCCGGCCGTCTTCATCCAGCCCCACAACACCGGATGTGACCGAACTCAGCACGCTGTCAAATAACCGCCGCCGGCGTTCGGTCAGGCGGTTCGTTTCCAGCAATTCGTCACGTTGCCCTTTCAGGCGGCTTGTCATCTGGTTGAAATAAAGACCCAGCTGCGAAATTTCGTCGTCACCCTCATCCTCGATCACGCGCACGTCCAGATCACCGGACCCGACCCGCTGTGACGCCGACACAAGCCGCCCGACAGGACGCGACAACCGTTCGGCAAACCAAAGGCCCATCCAGATCGCAACCAGAATAAGGACCATCGCAAAGCCAAGGTAAAGCAAACCAAACTGGAACAGGATTTGCCCGCGTTCGGTGGCCAGCTCTTCGTATTGCGCGACTGTTTCGGTCGTATCATCCAGCAAAGACAAGACATTGCCGTCAACCTGCCGCGTGACGTAAAGATAGCGGTCGCGAAAGGCATTCAGCGGGATCAACGCGCGAAATTCGTTATTTTCCAGATCTTCGATGATCACGAGCCCCGTATCATCGGCAGCACCGAACGCCGCGGGCGCGGGGCGTTCATAGGCAAATTCATACGATCGGGCCCCGCGCGCGGCAATGTTGCCCTGACCATCCAGCACAAAGGCTTCGCTCAACCCGCGCTCGATCTGGGCTTGCACGTCGCCCAAGGCGCGCCTGATCTCGCCGTCGTCCATGAACAGGTTCTGCTGGCGTTCACTGTTCAGATACGCGGCCAAAGCCCGGCCATCGCGCGTCAGCTCTTGGCGATGCTCTTCCTCATAGGCCTGCGCGGTGGTCAGCGATGTGCGCAAGACATTGCCGACTGGCTCTGAAAACAGACCATCCAGCGCCACTGAAATCAAAAGCACCGAAAACACGGCCACAAGAACCGTCGGGATCAGCGCCGACAGCGCAAAGACGCCGGTCAGCCGCAAGTGTAGCCGCGATCCAGCGGATTTGGCCCTTCGGGCGGCAATCATGCGCGCCACCTGCCCCATGACCAAGGCTGCGACGATCAGCACATAAACAAGGTCCAGCAGCAGGACCAGCCGCAACCGCGGCGAAGACGCACCCTGCCCCAGCGGCCCGACGATCACATAAGTTGCTGCGGCCAGAACCGGCCCGAGGATGACCAGAAACACCGTGACAGCATTGCGCACGTGCCGCTGGCGCTGCCAACGGCTGAACCGCGTCAAATTCAATCCCTTGAGGGTCCGCCGCACGCGCTATGACCTGTTTTGGGGTGGGGTCACCCCCACGGCATCGCATTTTCCTGTGATCCTGCCACTGCTGAAGCAGCGGGGCCACGGTTCTGTTGCGGTTTTACATCAATTTGCGGCGACGTGTCACGCGGATATCGAGGTCCGTAATCTTCTTTCGCAAGGTATTTCGGTTAATTCCAAGCAAATCGGCGCATTTCGCCTGATTGCCACCTGTGGCGTCCAGCGCTATTTCGATCAGCGGGCCTTCAACTTCAGCCAGGATGCGGTTGTAAAGCCCCGGTGGAGGCAGCACCCCGCCATGCAGATCGAAATAGCGCCGCAGATGCTTTGCCACGCTGGCAGACAGTTTTTCGCCTTCGCCACCGGCGCGTAAAGGTTCGATGGCGGGTTGGTTACCCAAAACGACCTCAACCTCGGTGCGGGTGATTTCTTCTTCGGCGGACGTAAAGACCAGCCGCCGCACCGCGTTCTGAAGTTGGCGGACGTTACCCGGCCAGCTATAGGCGCGGACCAGATCAAGTGCAGCATCCCCGAACCGCCGCACCGGCGCGCCGTCACGTTCAGAGCGGGCCAGAAAATGCACCGCCAGCAGCGGGATGTCATCGACACGTTCGCGCAAGCTGGGCACATCCACCGTAACGCCGCTCAGCCGATAAAACAGGTCTTCGCGAAACTTGCCTTCTTCCATGCGCGCCATCAGGTCAGATTGCGATGTCGCCATCATGCGCGGCGCATTGTCGCCCAGCGTGTCCAGCATCCGCACGATGCGGCCCTGCGCCTCTTGGGTCAGATCTCCGACCTCATCAAACAGGATCGTTCCGCCCTTGGCGCGGCTCAACACCGTCGAGGGGCCATCCATGCCTTCAAGGTCGCTGGCGGACACCACCACAAAAGGCAGGCTGCGCCGATCGGAAAAATCATGCA
Organism: Yoonia sp.; assembly: GCF_014859355.1. Classification (GTDB taxonomy): domain Bacteria; phylum Pseudomonadota; class Alphaproteobacteria; order Rhodobacterales; family Rhodobacteraceae; genus Yoonia. The sequence continues at coordinate 47,043 of NZ_JACUUJ010000015.1, forward strand.
CCGCACGCGCAATCAGCGATTTTCCGGTGCCGCTTTCACCGATGATCAACACGGGCAGTTGCGTGTTCATCACCCGCGCCACAAGCCGGTAAAGGGCCTGCATCACCGGCGTGCGCCCCACCAAGGGCAAATCACCGCCTTTTTCGGCTGGCGCCATGTCCGGTGCGCGCGTGAGCGGTGCGCGGCGCTTGACCTCCAGCGCGCGGGCGGCGCGTTTCATCAGGTCCGGCAGATCAAACGGTTTGGGCAGGTAATCGTAGGCTTCCGCCTCGGCGGCCTGAATGGCGGTCATGATGGTGTTCTGCGCCGAAATCACGATCACAGGCAAACCGGGGCGCGCGGCTGCAATCTTGGGCAGTTGTTCCAGCCCGTTGCCATCGGGCATGACCACATCGGAAATCACTAGATCGCCCTTGCCTTCATCCACCCAGCGCATCAGCGTGACCAGCGACGATGTGGCATGCACCTTGCAGCCCGCCCTTGTCAGGGCTTGGGTCAACACGGTCCTGATCGTTCGATCGTCATCAGCGACAAGAACGGTCCCGTCCATTATATTTCTCCTGTGTCAATTTCTTTCGGGGCTAATGGCAATGAAATGCGGAAAACAGTGCGCCCGGGCACGCTTTCAACCGAAATCCAACCGCCGGCGTCACCAATCAGCTTGGACACCAGCGCAAGACCCAGCCCGGTGCCGTTGTCCCTGCCTGACACGAAGGGTTCGAAAATATCGTCGGCAATTGCGGGCGGCAAGCCGGGGCCATCGTCAATGATTTCGATCTGCAAGGGTAAACGCGCCTGTGTCCCGTCGGACCGGCGAACGCGCAGGGACGTGTCGTAAAACGTATGCAGACGGATTGCGCCACCGTCCTTGTTGGCTTCGGATGCATTTTTGATCAGGTTCAGGAAAACCTGCAACAACTGGTCACCATCCGCCAGTGTTTGCGGCAAGGACGGGTCGTAATCTTCGATGAACAGCATATGCGCGCCAAAACCAACGGCCGCCGATTGTCGGGCGCGGTCAAGAATATCATGGATATTCACCGGTTTCAAAAGCGGCGGCCGCAGGTTTCCAAATTGCTCGACCTGTTCAAGAAGCTTCACGATCCGGCGGCTTTCGGCGACAATAAGATCCGTCAGTTCCTGATCGGCAGGTGTCAGCCCCATGGATAAAAGCTGCGCTGCACCTGTGATCCCGGCCAGCGGGTTCTTGATTTCATGGGCCAGCATTTCGGCCATCCCAATCGCAGATTTCGCCGCTTTGCCGGTGCTGTGGTTCTGGTTGATCCGGCTGGCAATCTCGCGCGGGCTGATCATCACGATCATGGCGCCTGCGGCCCCCTGCAAAGGCGCAAACTGCAGATTGCACAAGCGTGGGGCGCGTTCGCCGCTGCCGACATCCACGTCGTTGACAAACAGCGATGTGCGGTTTTCGCGCGCGCGGGTGAACGGCGCTTCCAAAGGTGCGTCGATCATGACCTTTTCCCAAAGGGATTGCCCTGCCAGTGACTTGGCTGACATGTTCAGGAAATCCTCGGCCGCGGGGTTGCTGGCAACGATCAAATCCGCGTTGTCCAACAACAGTGCAGGCACCGGAAGCGATGACCAAAGTGCGGAATCAACGATCATGCGACCATTCTTTCATTCAGGGCCTGTGGCAAATCCCGCAGCACCGCGCGCGGTTCACTTTGGGTCAAAATTGCCCGGCGCAGTGACGGCCCTGTTCCGACTTCATCCATATACCACCCCAGATGTTTGCGGGCGACCTTGCGACCCATTTCAGAGCCATAAAACGACAGCATCGCCTCGAAGTGGCGGGCCACCATTTCGACCAAATCAGCCCCTTGGGGGATGCGCGGCGGCGTCTGCCCGTGCAAGGCCGCCGCAACACTGGCCAAGATCCAAGGGCGCCCCTGCGCCCCCCGCCCTATCATGACACCTGCCGCCCCTGACGCATCGCGCGCCCGGCGCGCTGACGCGGCATCAACAATGTCGCCGTTGGCGATCACCGGAATGCTGACCGCGTCCTTGACCGCGCGGATCGCGGCCCAATCAGCAGCGCCTTTATAAAACTGGCACCGCGTGCGCCCGTGGATCGTGACCAGTTTAATGCCCGCGTCCTGCGCCCGGCGCGCCACATCAGCGGCATTCAGGCTGTCGTCATCCCATCCCAGACGGGTTTTCAGCGTCACAGGGATATCGACGGCGCGCACCACGGCTTCGATCAGGCGCAGGGCGTGATCGGGGGTGCGCAGCAAGGCAGACCCCGAATAGCCGTTTGTGACCTTCTTGGCGGGGCACCCCATGTTGATGTCAATCATCGCAGCGCCATTGGCCGCCACCATGCGCGCCGCTTCGGCCATCCAATAGGCCTCGCGGCCTGCGATTTGCACGGCGGTATTCGCCTGATCAAACCCCAGTTCCGCGCGTTCGCGCACCCCCGGCTTTGCCTGCACCATTTCCTGGCTGGCAACCATTTCACTGACAACCCACCCTGCACCAAAAGACGCGACAAGCTGGCGAAAGGGCAAGTCTGTGATCCCTGCCAAGGGCGCAAGCGCAATGGGGGGCTGCAACACCACATCATCCAGCTGCAATGTGTCCGTCTTGTGCAAGGGTGTGTTCATTTCATTTCTGCCTAAGTCCTTGACCAGATACGGTGCGACAGGACATTTCACAACGCAGAGCGGTGCATTATCTCCGCAAAAAATGGCGTTTGCTTAATTTTTAAGCAACGAAAGCTACAAACTGACGAATTGCACCTTTGCCAGTCGCCGCCTAAACCTGTGCCGTGATACGAAGGATCCGCCATGACCACAGCCGCCATCATCGTCGCCGCCGGACGCGGCACACGCGCCGGAGGTGACCTGCCCAAGCAATGGCAGCGCCTTGGGGATCGTTGCGTAGCCGCCCATGCGATGCAAGCCTTTGCCGCCCACCCGGGAATCGACCAACTGATCCTTGTGCTGCATCCCGATGATGTTGACAGCGATCTTTGGCCGCGTGATCCGGTGGCGTCCATCGTGACCGGCGGCGCGACGCGGCGCATGTCTGTGCTGGCAGGGCTGCACGCTGCCGCAGGCAGGGCGGACCGGGTGTTGATCCACGATGCCGCACGCCCCTTGGTCACGGCCGCGATCATCGACAGGGTTCTGGCAGCCCTTGACAGCCATGCCGGCGCCGCCCCTGCGGTGGCGGTGACAGATACGCTGTGGCACGGGCAAAACGACCACGTAACCGGCCTGCAAGACCGCAGCGGGCTTTACCGGGCGCAGACACCGCAGGGGTTTCATCTGGTGCCGCTTTTGGCGGCGCATCGCGCAAATACCGATGACGCGACCGACGATGTGGCCGTCGCCCGCGCGGCAGGGCTGGACGTGGCCATCGTGGCGGGCGATGAAGAGAATATAAAAATCACCACGCCCGGCGATTTCGCCCGCGCAAGCAAACTGATGGGACTGCAAATGGATATCCGCTGTGGCAATGGTTATGACGTGCACCGGTTCGGCCCCGGCGACCATGTGTGGCTGTGCGGGGTTAAACTGCCCCATGACCGCAGCCTGCAGGGCCATTCCGACGCCGATGTGGGCATGCACGCCATCACCGACGCGATTTATGGCGCGCTGGGCATGGGGGATATCGGTCAGCATTTTCCTCCGTCTGATCCACAATGGAAAGGCGCCGCCAGCCATATTTTTCTGGAACATGCCGTGGCACTGGCCACCGAACAGGGCTACCGGATCAGCAATACTGATTGCACGCTGATCTGCGAAACCCCCAAGATCGGGCCGCATCAGGCAGCGATGAAAACCGCCTTGGCGCAGATCATGGGGTTGGCCGCAGACCGCATCAGCGTCAAGGCGACAACCTCGGAACGGCTCGGCTTTACCGGGCGCGGCGAAGGCATCGCAGCACAAGCAACCGTAACATTGGTGAAACCATGACCCATCTGATCGCAACCTTCTTTTATGCAGGCCACCTGCGCCCTGCCCCCGGCACCTGGGGGTCGCTGGCCGCCCTGCCCGCTGCGTGGGTGATTTATGTGCTGGCGGGGCCTTGGGGGCTGCTGGCGGGGGTTATCCTGTCTTACGGGCTGGGGTTGTGGGCCACGGGCGTGGAAACCCGCGGCAAAGCCGACCACGACCCAAGCGAAATCGTGATAGACGAGGTCTGCGGCCAATGGATCGCGCTGCTGCCGCTGGCATTTGGTGCCGCCAATAATGGCGTGCCGATCACGGCGCTTTGGCCCGGCTGGATTGCTGCCTTTGTGCTGTTCCGGCTGTTCGACATCACCAAATGGGGGCCAATCGGTTGGGCCGACCGGATGCACGGGCCGACAGGCGTGATGCTGGATGATGTGTTCGCGGGCGTCTTTGCGGCCATCGGGGTTATCGCTTTGGCGGCGCTTTATCATGTGGTGCTGATATGACCGCGCTGGCCTTGCTGCAAGCGGCCAAGGCACGCGGCATCATGATCACCACCGCCGAAAGCTGCACCGGCGGCTTGGTCGCGGCGGCCATCACCGAAATACCGGGCAGTTCGGCGATCTTTGACCGGGGGTTTGTGACCTATACCAACGCCGCCAAAGTGCAGATGCTGGGCGTCGCGCCCGCAACATTGGCCGCGCATGGTGCCGTGTCGGAAGAGGTCGCGCGCGACATGGCCCAAGGCGCGCTGGCCCATGCAGATGCGCAGCTTGCCGTGGCGATCACCGGAATCGCAGGCCCCGGCGGGTCAGATCACAAACCCGAAGGCCGGGTCTGTTTCGCTGTCGCCACCCCTGAGACCTGCCAGACCGAAACCGTCGAATTTGGCGCATTGGGCCGCGACAATGTGCGACATGCGGCGCGCGATCATGCACTGTCGCTGCTGATGGCGCTGATCGACACCTTTCCGCCGGTGAATTAGCCAATCAGGTTGGACAAGGCGCGCGTGTCATCCGCCTGCACCGCGGCCCACAGATCGTCGGCCAATGCGCCCCCCACGACAGCGCGCGCCTTTTGTGTCAGCCGGTCAACCCGCGTCGCCAGATCAAGCGGTGCGTTCAGATCGTGGAACAACTGCGCCTTGCGGCCATCGCGATAGGTCACATCAACGCGCGCCTGCATTTCTGTCAGACCGGCATCTTCGCGCACCGCAACCCGGTCGCGCAGCGCAGCCAAGGCCGGATCAGCTGCCGCCGCATCGGTATAGCTGTCAATCGCCGCCGTGCTGATCCCGGCCAGATGCATCGCAGCCACCATGCGGTAGGAAAACTTGCATTCCAGCCCGCTGCGCGGGGTCACGATATTGCAGACGGTCATCCAGCGCGGATGCGTCGTGATGGTCAGTTGCGCGACATCGCCATCCAGCCCCTTCAACGCCTCAAGCGTGGCGTGCAGACCATGGCAGCAAGCGTGGAATTTATGGCTGATCGCGCGCATCAACCAATCCTCGCCCATACGATCAAAGCCGGCCATATCCCCGGCCCCGTGATGGGTCGCGCCAAAGCCCAATGGCCCGCTTAGCCCCGCATCGGCCGATGTCATGCCCGCCTGCGCCCATTGCGCGGCCAGCACACCGCATTCAGCGGCCAGCCCTGCATTCAAAGGCTTGCCCATGGTCCCGAACTGCGATTTCAGGCCCGCCGCCTTGGTCGATGCCAACCCAAGGGCGGCGATGATCTGGCCCTGCGTCAGGCCCAGCAAGCGCGCTGCGGCCATCGCAGCCCCAAAGGCCCCCGCAGTCGCTGTCTGGTGAAACCCGACCTGATAATGCCCGCGCCCCAGCCACAAGCCCACACGCACCGCAACTTCGGACCCGATCAGGGCGGCTTGCAGCGCATCATCCAGCGTCCGCCCCTGCGACAGCGCCAGCACAGCGGGCATGACCGCCACACTGGTGTGGCCGATATGGGCAAAATGCGTGTCGTCGTAATCCAGCGCATGGCTGGTCGCGCCGTTGATCAGCGCCGCGCGGGCGGGTGGCAGGCGGTCACCGACCGGGCCTTCGGCGACGGCCAGATCACGCAGGATGCGCGCGACGGGTTCACCCCGCCCCGCAACGGCACAGACCGCCCAATCAAACAGCGCCAGCCGGATGATTGCCAGCGCATCTTCTGGCGGGGTGGCGGTGGCGATGAACTGCGCGATCCGCGCCTCGGGTGTCATGCGTAAAGCTCGGCGGCGCGGCGTTCAAATGACCGGACAACGCGTTGCATCGCTTCGTTGAAAAACATACCTGCCGCCCCTTGCAGCAACCGGCTGCGAAATTCAAAATCAACGTGAAACGACACTTCGCACCCACCATCTACGTCTTTGAAACGCCACGTGCTTTCCAGATGCCGCACCGGACCATCCAGATATTCGGTCTCGATCCGTTTTTCGTCCGGCCAGAGCGTGACGCGGCTGCCAAATTTTTCCCGGAATACCTTGAACGAAATCACGAGGTCGGCCAGCATGACATCATGATCACCATGCGACGTGACACTGCGCACACGTGCGGCGGCGGTCCATGGCAAAAACTTGGGGTAATTGGCCACATCAGCGACCAGATCATACATTTTCTGGGCTGTATAGGGCACAAACTTTGTTTCGGAATGGGTGGTCATAATGGGCTTTCGCGGGTGACTTCGCCGTCGGATGTCGTAAACTTGGGCGGGAAAATCAACCCTTTCCTTTTTTAGGGGGCTCAATGCCGCAGACGCCTTATGTCATCGACGAAATGATCAGTGCCAAATCCATCGCTGCAAGGATCGAAGTGCTGGCCCGCGAAATCGCGACAGAGTTCCACGGCACCGACCAGTTGGTCGTGATCGGGCTATTGCGCGGGTCATTCGTGTTTATTGCCGATCTGGTGCGCGAACTGGACCTGCCGGTCGAGGTCGATTTCCTTGAGGCATCAAGCTATGGCAACGCGATGGAAAGCAGCCGCGAGGTGCGGATCCTCAAGGATATTCGCGGCCAGATCGAAGGCCGTGATGTGCTGGTGGTCGAGGATATCGTCGACACCGGGCATACACTGTCGCAAGTCATTCAATTTCTGTCCACCCGGCACCCGGCGCGTCTGCGCACCATTGCCCTGCTGGATAAACCTGCCCGCCGCGAGGTCGACATCGTTGCGGATTGGACAGGTTTTGAGATCCCCGATGAATTTGTGGTGGGCTACGGGATCGACTTTGCGCAACGCAACCGCAACCTGCCCTACATCGGCAAAGTCAGCTTTACCGACAACGCGGGCTAGATCGGATCACGCGGAAAATTGCCAATCACGCATAGTTGACCAACAGGACCATCGGACCATTTGAAAGATATGCAATGTTTTGCTGAACGCACCGCTAGGGAGAACTGACATGAAAAAACGCCATTTTGCGACGTCTTTGGGGCTTGCCGTTATCTTGACGGGCACTGCCTTTGCTGCAGGTCACATCAGTGAAGACGTGACGAAAGCCATGGAGGCGCGGCAGGCGCACATGACGCTTTACAGTTTCAATATGGCCACGCTTGGCGGCATGGCGCAGGATCGGACCCCCTATGATGCGGCAGCGGCAACAGCGGCGGCAAACAATCTGGCCGCAATAGCCAATATGGACCAAAGCGCGTATTGGGTTGAAGGCTCTGACAGCAGCGTTGAGGGGAGCCGCGCCAAAGCTGAAATCTGGTCCAACGCCGATGATTACGCCGAAAAAATCGCGGCACTTGCCAGTGCCAGCACGGCGTTGGCCGCTGTTGCCGGTAACGATCTGGATGCGTTGAAAGGTGCCTTTGGTCCGGTTGGCGGATCATGTGCGGCGTGTCACCGGGCCTATCGCGTATCGGATAACTGATCGTGCGAGTCCGGCGGAGGCTGACGCTGTTGGTTGTCGTGGGTATTGTGGCAGGCGTGGCGCTGACCCGGCCCCAGCCCCTGCCTGACGATGCACTGGCGGGCATGACCGCCGACCCTGAACGCGGCGCGGTAATTTTTGCCGCCGCCGGTTGTGCCGCGTGCCACCGTGCGCCAGGGGTTGATGATGGCCCACTGGCGGGCGGGCGGCCCTTTGCCAGCGATTTCGGCACATTCTACGCCCCCAACATCAGCCCCGATCCGGTGCAGGGCATCGGCCGCTGGACCGATGTGCAACTGGCCAGCGCAATCCAGCGCGGGGTCAGCCCCGATGGCGGGCATTATTACCCCGCCTTTCCCTATACCGCCTATGCCAAGGCCAGCCGACAGGATATCGCCGACCTGATTGCGCATCTGCGGACCCTGCCCCCGGACGCCACGCCAAACCAGCCGCATCAGGTGGGCTTTCCCTTCAATATTCGGCGCAGTGTCGGCGCATGGAAATTGCTATTCGCCAATGATGACTGGGTGTTGGGCGGCGATCTGACGGCGGAACAGGAACGCGGGCGTTATCTGGTCGAGGCGCTGGGCCACTGCGCCGAATGCCATACCCCGCGCGGGGCGCTGGGCGGGCTGGACCGGGGCAACTGGTTGGCCGGTGCGCCAAACCCGTCAGGCGACGGGCGGATCCCGAATATCACGCCCGGCGCGCTGAATTGGTCAATTCAGGATATCGCGATTTATCTGGAAAGCGGGTTCACACCTGATTTCGACACGGCGGGCGGCACAATGGCCGATGTGGTGCTGAACACCGCGCAACTGTCCGATGCAGACCGCACCGCGATCGCCACCTATCTGAAAGCCGTGCCAGCGGTGCCCAACCCGCAATAACGGATCAGACAGCGCCCAGTTTCTGCATCCGTGCCGCGCGCAGGCGGGCGAAATCGTCGCCTGCGTGATAGGATGACCGTGTCAGCGGCGTGGCCGACACCATCAGGAACCCCTTGCCATAAGCGGCCTTTTCATAGGCGGCAAATTCGTCCGGTGTCACGAAACGATCTACCTTGTGGTGCTTTGGCGTCGGTTGCAGATACTGCCCGATCGTCAGAAAGTCGATGTCGGCGGCGCGCATGTCTTCCATCACCTGCATCACCGCCTGCCGATCCTCGCCCAGACCAACCATAATGCCGGATTTGGTGAACATGCTCGGGTCCAGTTCCTTGACCCGCTGCAACAGCCGCAGGCTGTGGAAATAGCGCGCGCCTGGGCGCACCTCTGGGTAAAGGCCCGGCACGGTTTCAAGGTTGTGGTTGAACACATCCGGTTTTGCATCAACAACGATTCGCAGCACATCGGGATCGCAGCGAATAAAATCAGGCGTCAGAATTTCAATGGTCGTGCCCGGCGACTGGCGGCGGATCGCGCGGATCGTCTGGGCGAAATGTTCGGCACCGCCGTCTTCTACATCGTCGCGGTCCACGGATGTGATGACCACGTGTTTCAGCCCCAGTTTTTTCACCGCATCGGCCACGCGCCCTGGTTCGAACACATCCAGTGCCTCGGGCGGTTTCCCGGTGGCGATGTTGCAAAAGGTGCAGGCGCGGGTGCAAACCTCGCCCATGATCATCATCGTGGCGTGGCCTTGCGACCAGCATTCGCCCACATTGGGGCACCCTGCCTCTTCGCAGACAGTGACAAGCTTGTGTTCGCGCATGATATCGCGCGTCGCCTTATAGCCGTCCGACGTAGGGGCCTTGACACGGATCCAATCGGGTTTTTGGGGCTGCGCACTGTCAGGCCGCCGCTGTTTTTCAGGGTGGCGCTGGGCAGGGATTTTCAGATCGCGTGGGGACATCACAGGCTCCGTTTCGACTGTTCCAAGACTTAGCCCGCTTATCCGGCTTTGTCCAATACCACAGCGGGCCACATGGCGGCCCTGCAGTGGGTGCATGATCCTGCACCTAGCCGATCAGCGGGGCAAATTGGCCTTGGGTCTGCCGATAATGCAGCTCCAGCCGTTCCAAGGCGATCCGCAAGACAATCTTGCCTGACCGCGCCGACCAGCCCATCGTTTTTTCGGTCTGTTCCAGACCCTCCAGCAGGCAGCAGCAGCGAAAGACAACTTCGCCCAATCCGGGGCCAAGATCGCACAGTGCCGCGCGCAACCGCGCGCGGGCCGACATGGCACCAAGAAAGCCACCCGCAGAGTCAGGCGCGGGGGTATCCGCCATCAAGGCATCCCAGCTTTCAATCCTGCCCATGCCAACCTGTGCCAGTTCAAAATCTTCGCGCAGCCGTTCGCCCGCCGTAACCTGCGTGCGTGTGATGAACGGATCACCGTTGCGATCCTTTCTGCGGGCCAGTCCTGCAAGCGGGCTTTCGGTCGCATGATAACGTGGCTGCGCCCCGGCCAGGCCAGCGATGGCATCCATATCCCACCCGGTATCAGCGTCTTTGCGGGCGCGGCGTTCGCCAAATCCGCCGGCGCGGTTTTCGTCTTCTGCGATCAGCCGGCGCAATGCTGCACGTCCGGTATTCGTGATGAAATAGCGGGCAATGCGCGCGTCGGGCTGTGGGCAGCTGATCCAGTCCTTCAGCGCCATGGCCTGCGCAATTTCACGGCCCACGACAGCGGTGCGTAAATGGTCTCCGCTTTCGGTTTCGCGCACGACGACGGCAGATTCCAAGTCGCGGGCCACGGCCAGCACGGCGAGCGGTTCGCACAACCGATGCAGGATGCGCTTGGCTTCCTGATCCACACGGTCATGGGTCAATTCCACAGAGGTTGGTCGAACGCTGTTCAGATGGGCAATATTCATCGCTTCGGTTTTCCTATTTTTAACAATATCATGTGCAGAAACACAGCCGGACAGAGACGTCAGCGCCGCATCGATCAGCGGATCGTCACGACGACATTCGAAACGACGGACCTGCCGCAAAACAGTTGACGGATGGCAATCACTGGCCCGCGCCAATGCCCGGATCGAAAGGCCCATTTCTGTATGAACAAGATAATGTCGTGCGGCCTCTGGCACCCACTGCGGCAAGCGCGTGGGGCCATCGGGGTTTGATTGCGGGGTCATGTCAGTTGTCCTCCTACTCAGAAGTCCCGACACGAACAGGAGGGTCAGCTCGCTTGGCCAACATATCAATTCATCAACCTGTGCATGTTTGGTTACTTATTGGTTAACGCTATGGTTTGCCCGTCAACTATTCTTTCAAAAGAATAAACAAGTCTGACCAATGCGTTCTTAACCATTGGCGTTCCCGCAACACCCGGCACAGCTGTGCCATTCTCTTGCCTGTAACGACGGCAATGGAGTCAGGATAAATGCAGGATCTGCACACACGAATCGCAAGACTGAAACGCCCCGCACTTTTGGCAAGGGCAGCCAGATTTGGCGTCGATGATTACCGGCGGGAAGTGCATTTGCGCCGCCTTTTGCGGATGGACCCACTGCCCCGGCCCGCCGATGCGCTGATGCGCCTCTTGGATATGGAACAAGAAGTTGACAATCATCGCAGGGCGAAGGACGGCACATATATGGCCGCCCATCATGTTGATGTGTTGATCGCCATTACAGGCGAAGCGCGCCTGCTACAGGCGACCCGCCCGCGCCTTATGTAAAGGCGTCGGGCATGCTGGCCTTTTTCTCGGCCACATAGGCGCGCAGGCGGCCTTCGATCTCGGGGTCAAGGGCGGGTTGCTGATAGGTATCAAGCATCCTTTGCACCCGGACCGCAGCCAACGCCTGCGTGTCACGCGCGCCTTCTTCGTCCCATGTTTCAAACGGTTTGTAATCAAACAGGTCAGACCGCCAGAACGCCGCCTTGAAATTGGCCTGCGTGTGCGCGCACCCCAGATAATGCCCGCCCGGCCCGACCTCGGCGATGGCATCCATGGCTTGCGCGTTTTCGGAAATATCCACGCCGCGTGCAAAATGGTGCAAGGTGCCCAACTGGTCAGCATCCATGACGAACTTTTCGAACGATGCAACCAGCCCGCCTTCTAGCCAACCGCAGGCGTGCAGCATGAAATTGACCCCCGACAATAGCCCCATTTGCAGGCTGTTGGATGTTTCATAAGCCGCCTGCGCATCGGGCAGTTTAGACCCGCAGAACGACCCCGCAGACCGGTATGGCAGCCCCAGACGACGCGCCAGTTGACCGGCACCATAGGTGATGTGCGCCGCCTCTGGCGTCCCGAACGTGGGCGCGCCCGAATTCATGTCGATCGACGCAACAAACGTGCCCATGATCGCGGGCGAACCGGGGCGGATGATCTGGGAATAGGCGACACCGGCCAGCACCTCGGCCAGCACCTGCGTCAACGTGCCCGCCACGGACACAGGTGCCATGGCCCCGCCCACGATAAAGGGGCTGATGATCGACGCCTGATTGTTTTTCGCGAACACCTCCAGCGCACCCATCATGACGCTATCAAAAGTCAGCGGCGAGTTGATGTTGATCAGCGAGGTCATGACCGTGTTTTCCTGCACAAAATCCTTGCCGAAAAGAATTTCGCACATGTCCACCGAATCCTGTGCGCGGCTGGGTTCTGTCACCGACCCCATAAATGGTTTGTCGGAATAGATCATATGGGCCAGCAGCATATCCAGATGCCGCTTGTTCACCGGCACATCGGTGGGTTCGCAGACCGTGCCACCCGAATGATGCAGCCATTTCGACATATAGCCCAGTTTCACGAATTTTTCGAAATCGGCCATCGTGGCATAGCGCCGCCCGCCTTCCGCATCGCGCACAAATGGCGGGCCGTAAACCGGGGCCAGCACAAGGTTCTTACCGCCGATAACGACATTGCGTTCGGGGTTGCGGGCATGCTGGGTGAATTGCGACGGTGCCGTGCTGCACAGCTTGCGCGCCAGACCGCGCGGAATCCGTACGCGTTCGCCTTCAACCTCTGCCCCTGCCTGACGCCAGCGGTCCAGGGCTTCGGGGTTGTCGACAAAATTTACGCCGATTTCCGCCAGCACCGTTTCGGCATTCGCCTCGATCACATCAAGCGCTTCCTGTGTCAGTACCTCGTAATTGGGGATGTTGCGTTCGATATATTTCGCGGTGTCGACGCTGACAGCTGTGCGTTCGGCCCGGCGTGCGGCACCGCCACCACCACGTGCGCGACGGGCTGTTGTTGCTGGTGCTTGCGACATGGCTGATCCTCTTGATGCATTAATTGGGCTAGTGATACCCGCAGCGGCCGCATCGCCCTGATGCTTTTGCGCCATATCCGACGCGAAAACGACATCGCGGCATGGCGCGCGGGGTCTTGCAACTGAAGCGGGGCAATTCTATCAGACAGCATGACAGACACATCCCATGAACGCCTTCTTATTATCGACTTCGGCAGCCAGGTCACCCAGCTGATCGCGCGGCGTTTGCGCGAACTGAACGTCTATTGCGAAATTCACCCATATCAGAAGGTGACCGATGCCTTTCTGCGCGGCTTTGCGCCCAAGGCAGTGATCCTGTCGGGCGGGCCTGACAGCGTGACACGCCCCGGATCGCCACGCGCACCACAGCTGGTGTTCGAACTGGGCGTGCCGGTGCTGGGGATATGTTACGGCCAGCAAACCATGATGACGCAACTGGGCGGCAAGGTAGAACGCGGGCACGGCACCGCCGAATTCGGCCGCGCCTATGTCACACCGGTGGGCAAGCTGGCGCTGCTGGATGGCTGGTTTTTGACCGACCGCGAACAGGTCTGGATGAGCCACGGCGACCATGTCTCTGAAATTGCGCCCGGTTTTGCGGTTTACGGCACATCGCCCAATGCCCCTTTTGCCGTAACGGCAGATGTCGCGCGCAATTTCTACGCCGTGCAATTCCACCCCGAGGTGCACCACACCCCGAACGGGGCCAAGCTGTATGAAAACTTTGTCCGCATCGCGGGGTTCACCGGCGACTGGACCATGGGCGCCTACCGCGAAGAGGCGATCCGCCTGATCCGCGAACAGGTGGGCGACAAACAGGTGATCTGCGGTCTATCGGGCGGGGTTGATTCGTCGGTCGCGGCGGTGCTGATCCACGAAGCGATCGGTGATCAGCTGACCTGCGTTTTCGTCGATCACGGGTTGTTGCGGCAGGGCGAAGCCGAAGAGGTCGTGACCATGTTCCGCGACCATTACAACATGCCGCTGATCCATGCGAACGAACAGGAATTGTTCCTGGGTAAGCTGGAAGGCGTCAGCGACCCTGAAACCAAACGCAAGATCATTGGCGGGCTGTTCATCGACGTGTTCCAGAAATACGCCAACGGCATCGAAGGCGCGGAATTCCTGGCACAAGGCACGCTTTATCCTGATGTCATCGAATCTGTGTCGTTTTCCGGCGGTCCGTCTGTAACCATCAAAAGCCACCACAACGTCGGCGGCCTGCCGGAAAAGATGGGGCTGAAACTGGTCGAACCCCTGCGCGAGCTGTTCAAGGACGAGGTGCGCGCGCTGGGGGCCGAACTGGGCCTGCCGCCGTCGTTCATCGGGCGCCACCCCTTCCCCGGACCGGGCCTTGCCATTCGCTGCCCCGGCGAGATTACCCGCGAAAAGCTGTCGATTTTGCGCAAGGCCGATGCGGTGTTCATCGACCAGATCCGCAAGCACGGGCTGTATGATGATATCTGGCAGGCCTTTGTCGCAATACTGCCGGTGCGCACCGTGGGCGTGATGGGCGACGGGCGCACCTATGATTTCGCCTGCGCGCTGCGCGCGGTGACATCCGTTGACGGGATGACAGCGGATTATTACCCGTTCAGCCACGAATTTCTGGGCGAAACGGCAACGCGGATCATCAACGAGGTGCAGGGCATCAACCGCGTGACCTATGACATCACCTCCAAACCCCCCGGAACGATCGAGTGGGAATAATGATCAATCTTTTTCGACCAGCTTCCTGCATCGTCGTCGCAAGCATGGGAAGATCAGGCAGCACATTGTGCTACACGACTTTAAGTCGGCCATCTTCAAGATGGCGGCGTAAAAAAGGGCGGGGCTTTTATCCCAGCTTGGGTGAAGCCCCACTAAAGCCCGGAACAATTATAAAAACCCACGATTATCCAGACTCGTTGTCGGATAAAAGTGGTCAAGCTAAGGTTTTATTTGTTTTCGGTTCGACCTATGAAGCAAGCCTTTCTGTTTACGCATGTCGAGAAAAGTATGGTGACGAGTGGATTTCAAGCCATTTCGATCATTGTAAAAGCATCGCACAATTTGATGACATTTTCGATTTTGATGCGCTTGGCATGTCTCAACAAGTAAGGGCATGGGCAGTTGAGGACAAAGTGCCAGTCCTATGTGTTCGATATGACAGTCTATGGCAAAATGCATCGGAAATTTCCGACTTCACGGGACATAGGTTCAACCTTCCAGCGCGAACGCTCCGCGAAGAAAAACACATTCCCGCAGAATTGAAAGAGAATGCAGCAAAAACTTACGAAAAGTTTGACAAAGTTATTGCAAAGCTGCCCGACATATTTTTAGCAGGTCCCTCGATGTTCGACTATGTCAAACAAATTGATGCGGATAGTCGGTTTTCAAAAGAAGCGCGTCAAAGATTCAGATGACCTAGCTTTTCAGGGCCTGCACCAACAATTCCGCCCCGAATTCCCCGACCGCGCATGCGGCCAGTTCACCACCCTGCCCGCGCTGGAACCAGTCATTGCGGGCGTCCAGCGCCACGCGCACACGCGGCCCGATGCGCAACGGGTCGCGGCCCCAATGTGCAGCGGCAAGCGGATCGGTGTTGAACCATCCGGTCAAATCGGATCGCGGCAGACCGGCGCGCGCCACAAAAAAACCCGCCAGACAATCCACCTGCCGCTCTACCAGCCCGCGCAGCATGGTCTCTTTTCTGGGGCGTGCGCGGATCTGGGCAAGGGCAAGGTCGGCCACCCCGTGTTGGACCTGCGCTGCATGGCCATAAGCATGCCCCACAAGATAGACCGCCTGAGGTAGCACAGCCGCGGCCGTGGTAACGTAAACCACATTGCGTGTGGTGCAATAAACGACCGCGTCAAACACCGTATCGTCCGCACCGCACGAACCGGGGATCTGCGCGACACGCCGCAAGACCGGCATCCGGTCAAAAGCACGCTGCGCCGCCGCAGCCACATCATCCACCGGATCTGCGATGCCGGGACCAGCCAGAACCGCAAGCACAATAAAAACCCACTTCATGACACGCACCCGTCTTTTGTTTTTGCAGGCACAAAGTCCAAAACCAGGGCTTGCAAATCCGGCGTCAAGAATGACACATCAGCCCATGCATATAAACCTAAAAGCGATGTTGTGGATGGTGGGCGCAATCGCGTCCTTTACCACGATGGCGGTCGCGGGCCGCGTGGTCAGCGTTGAACTTGATACCTTTGAAATCATGTTTTACCGCAGCCTGGTCGGCATTGTCATCGTGTTGGGCCTTGTGACCGCGACGGGCCGTTTGCACCAGATTGGCCGACAACGGCTTGGTCTGCATCTGACGCGCAACATCTGTCACTTTATCGGGCAGAATCTGTGGTTTTTTGCGATTGCCGTTATTCCGCTTGCACAGGTTTTCGCACTGGAATTCACGACGCCTGTTTGGGTGATCCTGTTGTCACCGTTGATTCTGCGCGAACGGCTGACCCGGACGGGGATGATCGCCGCCGCACTCGGGTTTGTCGGAATCCTGATCGTGGCCCGACCCGACCCTGCAAACATGAGCCCCGGTTTGCTAGCCGCTGCGGCCTGCGCGGTATTTTTTGCGCTTAGCGCGATTTTCACGCGTAAGCTGACCCAGACGGAAACCATCACCACCATCCTGATCTATCTGACAACCATGCAGGCCATCTTTGGCCTGATCTGCGCCGGCTATGACGGTGATATTGCACTGCCATCGCGAACCACGCTTCCTTGGGTGATCCTGATTGGCTGTGCGGGGCTGTCGGCGCATTTTTGTCTAACGACAGCACTTGGGCTTGCGCCCGCCAGCATCGTGATGCCGATGGATTTTGCCCGTTTGCCGACGATCGCTGTGATCGGTGTTCTGTTTTACGATGAGCCGCTGCAAACCCTTGTGTTTGTTGGTGCTGCCCTGATCTTCCTTGCGAACTATATCAACATGACGCAGTCCAACCCGCTGCGGCGTTTGGCACGGATCGCAAAATAAACCTTCAGATAGGCAAGCATTTTGATTTTGTGACGTCACGGCGCGCACAAAAAGGTGACGTTGCGTCAATAATTGACGTCAAGATCAGGCTGTATGTAACTTTAAACACATATTTTTATTTCATGGTAGGGAAGAGACATGAAAAGAACAATCGCAGCGGGTGCAGTGCTGCTGATGACGACATCGCTAGCAATTGCTGGTGGTCTGGACCGGTCTGGTCAAAGTATCGGTGCAATTTTTGAAGATGGCACATATGTCGAATTGAGCTTTGGCTACGTCATGCCAGACGTTTCCGGCGTGGTCACCGCTGCGCCCGGGGTCGGCAGTGGCAACATCGGGGTCGATTACGGCCAATTCGGCGCTGCGGTAAAACGCGATCTGACCAAACAGTTATCCTATGCGTTGATCATCGATCAGCCCTACGGCGCGAACGTCGCTTATGATGATTCCCAACCGGGGTATCCCCTTGCAGGATCCAAAGCCGAGTTTCGCAGCACGGGTATCAGCGTCCTGGGACGCTACAAGTTCGACGAAAACTTCAGCGTGCACGGTGGGCTTCGCGCCGTAACGATTGATGCGGACGCGCTTGTTATCACAAGCGAATTCACATACGACGCATCCTATGACAACGACACCCAATTCGCATATGTCATCGGTGG
>NZ_JACUUJ010000046.1 GCF_014859355.1 Yoonia sp.
CGCAGCATCTTCACATGCCTCGCCGCCAATCCCCGTCAGCGGTGAACACCCAGCCCTGCTTCCATTTCGGCCTGCCGTTCGGAAAACCATGGCGGGAACACCAGCGTCTGGCCGATGGCATCTGCCGGTTTATCCTTCGCCCAGCCTTCGGGGACGGTCCATGCCAGTTCGAACAGCGCGCCACCGGGGCTGCGCACATCACAGGATTTGAAATACATCCGGTCCTTTTTTCGGATATATCCGTGAACCCCAACCCTTCGATGTGCGCGCGCAGGGCCATCTGGTTTTCTTCGTCGCCAGTACTCAGCGCCAAGTGGTAGATGGTGCCGCCCGCAAGCGTCCATGTGCCCTGGGCCACGTCAGGTTCGTGCAGCACCTCGACCATGGATGTCGCGCCATCATTGGTGGGCACGGCGAAAACCAGACCTTCGTGGTTGTCTGCAACCTTTTCCATCGGCAGGGCAATGGACAGGAAATCATCCATCGCGGTGCGGTCCATTACGGACACAGCACCACCCTAGATGCCCTTGATCCCGTGTTGCGCCGACACGCCCTGTGCCTCGTTCACGATGAGCTGACGTTTGTCGCTTGGGTTTTCGACCAACTCGTGCGGAATACCGCAAGGGTGGGCAAAGACCACGCGATCCGCCCCTAACCATGTGGTTTTGGTGGCCGATACGCCCATTTCGTTCAAACGGTTGACCCAATGTTCACTGGCCCCCACCGGAATCGACTGCATCACAACCTTTGACTGGTTCGACCCGTCGTAAAGGTGATGGACTGGCAACACGCCGTCAAACAATACCGTGCGCTTGATCGACTACAGCCCAAGCGTTTTGGTGTAAAAATCATAGTCTTCCTGCACGCCATGCGTGCCGAGCGTCAAATGATGATAGCCACTGATCTGGCCGTGGTTTTTCCACCCAGAATATAGCGCGTTGATGCCCGCCTGCGCGGACCAATCCGTTGCAGACAGCCTGCATGCCATGTGACACGCCCGGTTGCTGCACGCCTCCCGTTTGACAAAAAGCTTAATCGGCGCGACATTCGATTGTATCGAATTTTCAGCATCCAACATAACGATTTGCTATGAAAATTGATGCAAAGCATCTGGCCCAGCTTTCTGCCGTGATCGAAGCGGGCAGCGTGACCGAAGGGGCGAACCTGCTGGGGCTTAGCCAGACTGCCGTGTCGCGCACCCTGTCCACACTGTGAAAACGCTTGGGCGAGCCTTTGTTCTTGCCCGGTCGCAGGCCCTTGGTGCCAACGATCATCGAGCGGCAATTGGCCGTTCGTGGCAAGATCATTCTAGAGGCGGGGCGCAAGGCATCCGAAACCGTCAGCAGTTTTCGCGCAGGCTCTGCCGGGACGGTGCGGATCGGCGGGGTGCAGTTTTTCATGGATGCGGTGATTTCGCGGATGATCGGGCAGTTTCAGGTCAAATGGCCCGATATTCGCGTTGATCAATCCTACGGTAACCTGCCCGAAATGCAGGCCGGCCTGCGATCGGGGCAATTGGATTTAGCGATTTGCCCACTGGGTGTCGCAGAACCCGGATCAGAACTGCAATTCACTGAAATTCTGCCGGGGCGCAACGTGGTCGCCGCCCGTGCAAGGCACCCGCTGTTTCGGAAAAAATCGGTCACATCAAACGATTTGCTGCGCTATCCGTGGATCCCGCCCCTACCCGGTTCGCCGCTGTTGGCGGACATTCATTCGATCCTGCTGTCCATCGGCATGAGCGAGGTGAACGTGCGCTATTCCGGCGGATCCCCGATGAGCGTGCTGAACTATATCGAAGAAAACGAAGCCCTGACCGTGCTGCCGCAAAGTGTTCTGCTCGCGTTTCGCCAGACCGGCAAATTCAAGACCGTGCCGATACAAATCCCCCAACCTGACCGGTCTCTGGGTCTCCTGCGGCTGAAAGACGCGCCGGCCTTGCCCGCATCAGACAAGCTGGTGCGCTTTATCACTGCGGCGTTTGACGATCTGCGCGCCGTCATCCTGCGCCACGAAAACGCCGTGATCTGGAGCACCTGAACACGGCCCTGTTGGCATGGTTTGAAAGCTAGATAATGCCGGTGATGCGGCTTTGGCCTTGGCGACCTTAGGCAGCGGTAGATATGGCGGCAAAAAGCGACGGCCCCGCACGAGGTGTTCGCAATGACGCGGGCGCAATGGCCCTGCCCCTTTGCCACCGCAGCAGGCCTTCAATTGGGCGCCGGTTGCGATCTTGCCATTACAACAGACACGGCGCAGTTTAGCATGCCGGGGTAGATATCTGTCTTATCTATATCCCGCGTCCCGCCCTGATCAACCGCCCCCGTTCAACTGCACAAACACCAGTCGGTTTTATGCCGCACTCAGGAATAATCGTTCATACCATTGCCTTGCGTAAGACGGCTGTCGAGCAGATCACCGGATTTCACAAGGATGGGGTAGCCGACCATTGAAAACGCGGTGTTGATCTGTTTCAGCGCCCTAAGCGTTTCCTGATGGATATTGCTGGTTTCTATGCTTTCCACCAATCCGTCGCGCAACCGGCCAAGATGGTTGCGTTGCAACTTCTGTTCGACCTGACGCACCTTTTCCTTTGCCGCGACAAGTTCGCGTGCTTCGGCGGGGTTTTGGTTCATCATCACGTTCAGCGCCAGTTGCACATTGCTTTGGACCCGGTCCGTAAAGTCGTTGATCTCTTCGCGGCCCTCCGGCGAAAACCGCAGTTTTTGTGAATCCAACCTTTCAGCCAGTTCCAGCATAATACGTGCAATAGCATCGGACGCAGCATTGAGGCTGGACGAAATCGCAGCAAGGTCCATCGACCGGCGGCTTAGATCCTCTTCCAGACCTTTCTGCGACAAGCGTGCCAGATAGAGTTTGATATCAAGGTGCATCTTTTTGATTGCTGAATCCTGATCGCGGATCGCATTGGCCGGGATGGCGTTCCAGTGAGCATAGAGCGGGTTAATCGCAATAAGCATCTGTTCGATCTTCTGCCCCATGTTCAAAAGTTCGCGCGCGGCGCAATCAAGGCCGCGTTGCGGCCTGTCCAGCGCGCCGGGGTCAAGCGCACTGATAATATCCAAAGGATTATCTGCAGGCGTTTTTTCGTTCATCAGATAGGTAACTGCCGACATCGTTGGCCGAACGAAGGGAAGGGCCACAACCGCCAGGATCAAATTGAACGTCAGATGTAGATTGATTGATTGCCGCGCCGGCGTGCCCCCCAAATACCCCAATACATCAGGCATCACCATGATAACCAATAGCGCCAAAATTGCGCCGCCACCACGCAAAACCAGGTTCGCCATGATCATCCGCCGCGCGACAATCGGTGCCGTATACGTCAAGACAAAGGCAATGAACGCCCCACCCAGGTTGGCGCCAAGGATCATTGCGGCGGCAGCCGGCAGTGGCAGGATCCCCTGCCCGGCCAATGTGACAAACAGCAGCACCGCCGCCACACTGGAATGCACCCCCCACGTAAAAACCGCCCCAATCAAAAAAGCTGTCGGCAAATCACGGCCCAAATAGGCCATGACTATCTGGGTGCCGGGATTTGACACCATCGGTTCAGTGGCCATGCGGATCATGTCGAGCGATACGAAGATCAAAGCCAGCCCAATCAAGATACGGCCAATCTGCCGCGTGCTGCTGCCCTCGCCACGCAGAAAAATGACTACGCCAACAAGGATAAGCAGCGGAATCAAAATAGGTTGTCGCACCGTCAGAATCTGTGTGACGATGGCAGACCCAACATCGGCACCCAATAGAATTGCCAGTCCAACGGCGGCAGCAAGGCCGCCCTTGGCCACAAAGCTGGACACCAGGACAGCCACGGCAGTGGCGCTTTGCAGCAAGACGGCTGCGCCCAAACCCGTGCAGGCTGCAAGCAAACGGTTTTTTGCTGAATGTCGCAGCCAGGTGCGCATCGGCGCGGCAAACCCCCGTTCCACCCCGGTCCGCACCAATCGCACAGCCCAGATCAACAGGGCCGAAGCGCCTGCAATGCTGATCAGAATCTGGATTACGTGCGGTTCATCCACCGAACAATCTTTCTTTCAAGGGATACGATCAGAATGGAAAAGGACCAGATCCCGCGGCCGGACCGATACGGATGCTTTGGAATTCACCCTCCCAACGATGCAAAAGGCAACCATCTTCTTGGGTGAAATAGCCAACTGGCGCATTCGCACGGCGGTCATAGGCGAATGTGCTGCACGGCGCAGGCGCAGACAAGGCAATATGGCCCGCGATTTCGGCCACCATCATGGTGTGGATATGTCCGCAGACAATCCGCAAGGCCCCCCCGTATGCCGCAACGACATCGCGGAACGCTGCCCGATTGGTCAGACCGATTGCATCCATAAAGCGCATACCGGATTGAAAGGGCGGATGATGCAGCGCCAAAAGCACAGGGGTTTTGTTAGCCTGCGCCAATGCCGTTTCCAAAAAGGCCAGAGTTTCACCTGACAGGGTGCCATGGCCCTGTCCTTCAACCAGTGTATCAAGGCCGATCATCGTGATATCGCCAACCCGGCATGCCCAGTTCAACGGGCCAGAAACCGGAAGCAGGTCAACAAATGCGTGGCGCATAGCCGTGCGGTTATCATGGTTTCCAGGGATCACATGGACCGGCAAATCAAGCGGCGCCAACAGCGACTTGAACCGCACATAGCTTTCCGGGCTTCCATCGTCGCTCAGATCGCCACTGACCAAAACAGCATCGATCGGGCCGATCTGGTCACGGATCGTGGTGATCCGGCCAACCAGGCGCGCCAAAGCGGCAGAGGTTTCCAGCCGACCGGAAACAAGCGCCCCTTTGGGCACGATATGCGCATCACTAAGTTGCAGGATCGCTGTCATTTGATCCCTGCACGCAGGAACGCCTGCACGAACTGACGCTGGAAAATCAGAAAAGCAATCAGCAGGGGGGCAACGGACATCATGGTTGCCGCTGAAATAACGCTGATATCAACACCGTTTTCTGGCGCACCAAAAATTGACAACCCGACGGTCAAGGGCCGCGTATCGGGCGAGTTTGTAACAATCAAGGGCCACAAGAAGTTGTTCCAATGGGTTGAAACCGAAACCAGCGCATACGCCAGATAAGTCGGTTTCGCCAACGGCACATAGACCCGCCACAAGATGCCCAATAACCCACAGCCTTCGATACGAGCGGCTTCGTGCAACTCTATCGGGACACCTTTGAACGCCTGCCGCATCAGGAAAATACCAAAGGCGCTGGCCATGTAAGGCATACCAACGCCCAAGATCGTATCGAACAAACCAAGGCGCGACACCATCGCATAGTTTTCCACGATCAGAACTTCGGGCAGAATGAAAAGTTGCATCAACACCAGAATAAAGACGTAATCCTTGCCCGGGAATTGCAGTTGCGCAAAGGCAAAACCGGCCAGCGTCGTCAGAACAAACTGCCCAATCAGAATGACTGTCACCAGCATAAAGGTATTCATGAAGTATTTCAGCCAGGGCGCCCCGCCCCAGGCCACGCGAAAATTTTCCAGCGTCCAAGGTGAGAACAAGTTCAGATTGACGGCATCAGACGTCGAATGCGTCGCAGCCCAAAAGGCAAACAGCAGCGGCGCAATCCAGATGATGGCCAACAAGATCGCACCAAAGCTATCCATGAATTTTGTCAGGCTCTTCATTGGTAATGTGTCCGCTTATCAAGATAAAAGAACTGCACCGCCGCAACGAGCCCCAATACGGCGATCACAAGGATCGTCATTGCCGCCGCGTGAGGTGCATCGAAAAACGCAAAGGCCATTTCCCAGATGTAATAAAGGATCAGTTTGGACGCATCTGACGGCCCGCCTTTGGTCAGGATGAACAGGTGGTCAATCAGCTTGACCGAATTGATCATCGCATTGACGGCGATAAACAGCGTTGTTGGCATCAGCAGTGGCAGCACGATCCGCCGGGTATAGGTCCAGCGGCTGGTGCCTTCAATGTCGGCGGCTTCTTTTAGGTCTTCGGGGATCGTCTGCAAAGCGGCAAGATAGAAGATCATGAAGAACCCCGCCTCTTTCCATATCGTCACGATGATGATGGCCCAAAGTGCTGTCTCTGGCTGACCCAGCCAGTTGACGGATGGCAGGCCGAAGATGCTTCCGATCTGGTCCAGCACGCCCAGTCCGGGTGTGTAGAAAAACAGCCACAGATTCGCGGCAGCAATCATCGGCAAAACGGTTGGCGTGAAATAGGCGGTCCGCACAAAGCCCCGCGCAGAAATCTTGGAGTTGGCCCAAAGCGCCATGGCAAGCGCAATGAAAATAGACGCCGGGATCGTTACGCCCGCATAAAACAGGTTGTTCTTGACCACGAGCCAGAACGTCGGGTCCGCGAAAAGATCAGCATAGTTTCCGCTGCCGATAAATTCGGCCGGGTTGCGGCGTGTGCCGCGGGAAAACAGGCTTGACCACAGGGTTGCGATTGACGGGTAAAACGCAAAGATCGTCAGCAATACAGCAGCGGGGGATAATAACAGCCAGCCGTAGATGGCCTGCCTGCGACGTTCAAGGTTGGCATGGGCGGACATGATGTATCTCCGGACTGCAAAAGTAGCCGGGCCGATGCAGGTTGCACCGGCCCTGACCAGGTATCTTATTGATAGTCAGCCAGCAGACGCACTGCGGAAGCCTGCGCATCAGACAATGCATCGGCAGGGGCTTTCGCGCCTGTCAATGCCGACTGGATTGCGTTGTTCAGCCCATCACGCACACGCGCCGTTTCAAAGGTTGAAAACTCGGCGACGGCGCTTTCCAACTGGTTGCGTGCCACAAGCGCAGGGGCAAAATCTGCCGTATAGGTCCTAAGCGCCTCGGTCTCGTAGGCGGCAGGTGACACCCCCATATAACCAGTTCCGATCGACCATGCCGCAGCCTGTTCAGGTGCCGTCATGAACTGCATCAGCTTGAGCGCGGCAGCGCGTTCTTCGTCTGTCGTATCTTTGAACAGATAGAAGTTACCGCCCCCTGTAGGAGAGCCTTTGCGCAGATTTGCGGGCAGTTCCGCGACACCGAAATCAAAGCTGGCGGCGTTTTTCACCGCAGTCAGGTTGCCGGTCGAATGCCACATCATTGCGGTTTGCCCTTCCAGAAACGCCTGACGCAATGTGCCCCACTCAACGGTGCCTGTTGGCATGATGCCATGTTCGGTTGACAGAGATTTCCAGAACTCCAGCGTTTCAACGACAGCCGGATCGTCAAAATACGTCGTCAGTCCATCATTTGCCATGAGTTCCTTGCCGTTCTGAATAGCAAGCGCCTGGAACATCCAGTAGGGATAGCCCGTTGACGGGATCATCAGACCGTAGGTGTCGCCTTGGGTCAGGGCCTTTCCCATTTCCACCATTTCATCCCATGTTGTTGGCGGTGCTTCCGGGTCAAGACCTGCGGCGCGGAACATGTCCTTGTTATAGTAGGCCACGATCGTTGATCGCTGGAACGGGATGCCCCAAGTCTGACCTTCGATCAGGCTATTTGCCATCAGCGCGGGATAAAAGCTGTTCAGCCATTCCTTGTCGGCATCCGATGTTGCGACTTCTTCGAATGGAACGATCAGATCCTGTTCGATCAGGTCATAGGCGTCAATTGAAAACAGCACGGCCAGTTGTGCGGATTCACCCGATGCAAGTGCAGACAACGCCCGCACACGCGTATCATCATAGTTGCCCGAATAGATCGCCGTGACGTTGATGTCAGGATTTGCAGCCTCAAAGTCGGCAACGATCCCATCCACCACGTCGGTCAACGCCCCCCCCACGGCAATCGGGTAATACATTGTCAGCTCGATTTCTGCTCTTGCGGGGGCTGCCAGCCCAACCGCCATTGCAGCAGCCAAACCCACACCGGTTGTCGAAAATAGTTTCATGTCACTCTCCCTTTGTTTTCAGAGTAAATCTTGCAGGCAAAGTTACTTCTCACGAGGCGGCACGCCGGTGGCCTGCCGCGTCAAAGACGTGCAGGTTGTCATCGTGAAAGGTAATGTCGATTTCATCACCTTCGGGCATCATCGACAACCCGGGTTTAAGCACGCACAAGCCAACCGCATCGGCGTGTTTCAGGCCAATCAGCGTTTCCGAACCCAGAAATTCGCTTTCATTGACAGTGCATCTGAGCCGCCCCTCGCCTTTGGGCACAATCTGGATATGTTCTGCCCGTATTCCGATGGTTTGCCCCGCGCCATAGCCCGAAATCGCCCCGGAACCGATCAACGCCATCGGCGGTGCGCCGATAAATTCAGCCACAAAAGTGTTGTTGGGTTTGTTATACAGGTCTTCTGGTGCGCCAACCTGCTGAATATGCCCGTCTTTCATCAGCACAACAGTATCGGCCATGCTCATTGCTTCGGTCTGATCATGGGTGACATAGACCACCGTAATACCCAGATCGCGCTGAAGTTTCTTGATGTCCTTGCGCACCGCATTGCGCAGCTTTGCATCAAGGTTGGACAGCGGTTCATCCATCAGGCAAAGGCGCTGACCTGCAACAATGGCACGGGCCAGTGCAACGCGCTGGCGCTGGCCACCCGACAATTCCCCGGGCTTTCGGTCCTCAAGGCCCAACAATCCGGTGATTTCCAAAGCGCGATGCAGCTTGATCTGGCGTTCCTTTTTAGCGACACGCCGGACCTTCAGACCAAACACAACGTTTTCCGCAACGGAAAGATGTGGAAACAGCGCGTAAGACTGAAACACCATGGACAAGTTTCGGTCGGATGCCGCGCTGGTCGTGACATCCTTGCCGTCAATCAGGATGTGCCCTTCGTCCGGCAATTCCAGCCCGGCCAAAAGGCGCAGCGTTGTCGACTTTCCGCAGCCAGAGGGCCCCAGCAACGCGGTAAAGCTGCCTTCGGGAATATCCAAGGAAATACCTTCGACGCCCAGCTGGCCATTCCAGCGCTTTGCAATATCTTTCAGCACCACAAACGGGGGCGTTGTCATGTCGCGTCTCCTTCGGCCACCAGCAACCTGTCTTTGATCCTGTCCAGCAACAGCGCATAATTGTCGGGCGGACGCCGGTCGATGATCGTCTTGTCGATTGTGGCAATGTTGTCCCCCAAGGCGGGTGCCTGGCGTCCGAACTTTGACCAATCGACCACCAAAATCGATTTCTGCGCATTTTCACAAATTTTTTGCGTCGCGCGGACTTCGGTTGTATGAAATTCCAAAAGGCAGCCATCATCTGCGATGCCCGCCGCACCAAACACTGCAAAATCTGCGCGAAACCGCCCAAAAAATTCCAGAACGTCATTTCCCAAAATATCACGGTCCGGCAGACGCAGTTCTCCGCCGGGAAGGATGATCCGGTTTGACATTTCTTCGCTCAGCGCCATCGCAACACTCAGGTTGTTGGTAATGACCGTCAAACGCTTGCGGCGACGCAAGGCGAGCGCGACGCTCAGGGGCGTTGATCCGATTGATATGAACAATGTCGAACCATCGGGGATCAGCTGCGCTGCGGCTTCGCCAATGGCGCGTTTGCCAACCAGATTGGTGCCCGCGCGCTGATCAAACGGCGTATTCATCAACTCTTCGCTCAGCTCGACCCGACCGTGAACGCGGCGCAGCATCGCGCCTTGGCACAGGGTCTCTACATCACGACGGATTGTCTGCATCGAGACACCAAGGCGTTCTGCAAGCGAGCCAACGGTGACAGCACCCTGTTCCAACACAAGTGCCGTGATAGCATCGTGCCGGCGTTGCATTTTTGATGACATGCCAACCTCACTGGAAAGTCTACAGTCATGCTAGGATCAAAAAAACAACAAAACAACATATTTATTTTACTTTAATCGCAATATTTACCGTAATATCCCTCAAAAACGTAGAAATTCTGTTACATTTGTGTGGCATAATCGATTTTTTATTAAAAAATGTTGTTTTATTGTTTTTTCTTCCCCTTCTAGGATTTACCCTTAACGTGACGCAAAGGCGTGAAGCCATAGAACATTGCGGGGGAAAATGCTTACAACGCAAGCAATCTTTGATCGTTATCAGCAAGTTCGCAGCCGGTTTCCAAAAGTGACTTTGCCCCGGGTGACAGTCGAAATTTCGTCATTGCTGGATATTGCCGACGACATAGACGCCTTTGTTTTTGACGCATTTGGCGTTCTGAATGTCGGGGACACCATGATTCCCGGGGCAGATCGCAGGCTGGACCAGCTGCGCGCGCGCGGCTGCGCCATTCGTATTCTGACAAATGCGGCCAGTTATGACCGAAGCGGCGCGATTGCAAAGTTCAAAAGCCTTGGGATTGGTGTTGAAGATGATGAAATCATCACCAGCCGCGAAGCCGCGCTGCTGTATCTGGGCAAAGGCCAGTGCGGCGTCATCGCCGCCAAAACTGACCAATTGCACGACCTGCCCGCCACGGTGATACGGCTTGGCGACAAGGCAGCAGACTATGATGCGGTCGATCAGTTCCTGTTTCTATCAACCGCCGATTGGACGCCAGCCAGGCAAGACCTTTTGACTGCCGCGATGCAGCGCCATCCTCGCAATCTCTTGATCGGAAACGCTGATTTGGCCGCCCCACGGGATGATGGTTTTTCGCGCGAACCGGGGCATTTTGGCCATCTGATCGCTGATCTTTTCCCCGACAAGGTCCGGTTTTTTGGAAAGCCGTTCAGCGAAGTCTATGACCTGATCGAGACATCATTATCCACTGTTGCACCGGACAGAATCGCAATGTGTGGTGATACCCTGCACACAGATATACTGGGGGCGACCGCCCGTGGGTGGCGCACTGTGCTTGTGACACAAGACGGCTTGTTTGCGGGTTTCGACACGCAGGCATTTTCAGAACAGGCCTGTCTTTTCCCGGATTGGCGTCTGGCCCGCATCTGACCTGCACAAATTGGCCTATTGCGACAAAGCCCCCGACCCAATTGCGCAGGTCAGGGGCAGTTGTATCGCTTAGCCGTGATTGATCATCACATGCCGGACAAAGGTATAATCTTCCAGCGCATAAGACGACATGTCCTTGCCATAGCCAGATTTCTTGATCCCGCCATGCGGCATTTCATTGACCAGCATGAAATGGGTATTGATCCATGTGCAGCCATAGCGCAGCCGGGCGGCTGTTGCCATTGCGCGACCCACGTCATTTGTCCACACCGACGAAGCAAGCCCGTAATCGCTGTCATTGGCCCATGTCACGGCCTCTTCCAGATCGGAAAACGGGGTGATCGACACGACAGGGCCGAATACCTCGCGCCGGACGATTTCATCGGCTTGGGTGGCACCCGCCACGACCGTTGGCCGATAATAAAACCCTTTGTCCATGACCTCACCCCCCGTTGTGACCTCGATATGGTTCATTTCGCGCGCGCGGTTGACAAAGCTGGCCACGCGGTCACGCTGGCGCAGGCTGATCAGGGGGCCGATTTCGTTTGTGCTGTCGTCATCATTGCCAAGCGCGATGGTTGCCACCGCCGAAGTCAGATCGGCGACCAGTTTGTCGTAAACCTTTTTACCGGCATAGATCCGGCAAGCTGCAGTGCAGTCCTGACCAGCATTATAAAAGCCAAAGGCGCGCAACCCTTCCACAACCTGCGCCACATCGGCATCATCGAACACGATGACAGGGGCTTTGCCGCCCAGTTCCAGATGGGTGCGTTTGACCGTTTTAGCGGCAGCATCCAGCATCTTTTTGCCTGTGGCGACATCACCCGTCAGGCTGATCATATCCACATCTGGATGATTGATCAGATGGTTGCCCACCGTATGCCCGCGCCCGGGCAAAACGTTAACAACGCCTGCGGGCAATTCTTCGGCCATGATATGTGCCATTTTCAGCGCCGTCAGGGGGGTCTGTTCGGATGGTTTGAACACAACTGTATTGCCGCCGCCGATTGCCGGGGCCAGTTTCCACGCCATCATCATCAGCGGATAGTTCCACGGCGCAATCGACGCGACGACCCCGATAGGATCGCGCCGGATCATGCTGGTGTGGCCTTCCAAATATTCACCCGCAATCGCCCCGGTCTGGCAGCGCACGGCACCCGCGAAAAAGCGATAGCAATCTACAATGGCGGGAATTTCATCGTTCAGCGCCGCATTGATCGGCTTACCACAGTTCAATGCCTCTAGCGCAGCAAACCCCTGCGCCTCGGCTTCGACCCTGTCAGCGATCCGCAACAATGCGGCGGACCGTTCGCCAGGTGTTGTGCGCGACCAGGTTTCAAACGCCTTGCGTGCTGCTGCAACCGCGCGGTCAACCTGCGCTGTGCTCGCCTCGGGGACATCAAGGATCAGCGCGCCGGTGCGCGGATCAAGGATGGGTTCTGCTGCATCCTGGCCCGGTTCAAACCGATCACCGATCAA
This sequence comes from Yoonia sp., assembly GCF_014859355.1. Taxonomy (GTDB): domain Bacteria; phylum Pseudomonadota; class Alphaproteobacteria; order Rhodobacterales; family Rhodobacteraceae; genus Yoonia. Next base: position 12,353 of record NZ_JACUUJ010000046.1, read on the forward strand.
CAGGTCTGTATCAATCTTGCCCATGTGGTAACCTCCCTTGGGTCATTGCGTTCATGTGCGGGTTCACTTGCCCCCGCCAGCGGTTTCAGACCCACCGCGCGTCAGGTAGTAGGCGATGAGGATCGGCACGAAAGTCGTCAAGAAAACTACAATCGCGACAACATTGGTGACAGGGCGCTGACGCGGCCGCACCAGTTCGTTCAGCATCCAGATCGGCAGCGTGCTTTGCTGGCCTGCGGTAAAGGTCGTCACGATCACCTCGTCAAACGACAGCGCAAAGGCCAGCATCCCCCCCGCCAACAGCGCCGACCCCAGGTTGGGCAGCAAAACATAGCGAAAGGTTTGAAAACTATTCGCCCCCAGATCCAATGATGCCTCGACGATCGAGCCAGACAACCGCCGAAACCGCGCGACCGCGTTATTGAAAACGATCACGATACAAAAGGTCGCGTGCCCCATCAGGATCGTCCATGTCGAAAACGGGATATCCATGATCGAAAACGCAGACCGCAGCGACATACCCGTAATGATCCCCGGCAGCGCAATCGGCAGGATGATCAACAAGCTGATCTGATCGCGGCCAAAAAACCGCGTGCGCGCCATTGCTGCGGCACACAGCGTGCCAAGGATCAACGCCATGATAGTCGATAACGCGGCAACCCGCAGTGACAGATAAAGCGCAGGCCAGATATCCGCACGGTGCCATGCGACCGCAAACCATTGCGTTGTCAGGCCGGGCGGCGGGAACTGGTAGGTGCGTTCATCCGTGGTGAACGCATACAGAAAGATCAGCAGGATCGGCAGGTGCAAAAACAGCAGCCCTCCGATGGCGGATATGGTCAAAAAAAGCGGTGGGCGATTGTCAGAGCGCATCAAAAGCCCCCTTGCGCCGTGCGATGGTCAGATAGATCAGCATGATGACGATGGGCACCACGGCAAAGGCCGCCGCCAGCGGAATGTTGCCCGCCGTGCCCTGCAACTGGTAAACCGCCTGCCCGATAAACCGGCGCGACGATCCGACGATCTGCGGGATGATGTAATCTCCCATCGTCAGTGAAAAGGTAAAGATCGACCCGGCAATGATCCCCGGCAGGGCCAGCGGAAAAATCACCGTGCGCAACGTCTGCCAGCGGCTTGCCCCCAGATCAGCCGAAGCTTCCAGCATGGATTGCGGCACCCGTTCCAGCGACGCCTGCATCGGCAGGATCATGTAAGGCAACCAGACATACAGAAAAACCAACCACGTTCCGATATAACTGGTGGACAGCGAACTGCCCCCGATGACCGGCAGGGCCAGAATACCGTTCAGCACCGCCGACGCGCCAATGCCATCAGTCACCCAAGTGATAATTCCTTCACGGGCAAGGATCAATTTCCACGCATAGACCTTGACCAGATACGACGACCACAAGGGCAGCATGACCCCCAGATAAAACAGCGCCTTCCAATGCCCGCGCGCATAGCGGGCCGCAAAATAAGCGATGGGAAAGGCGATAATCACGGCCCCCAGCGTCACGGCGGCCGACATTGATACGGTGCGGATAATGATATCCATATTTGCCGGGCGCAGCAGTTCGGCATATGTGGACAGCGTGAATTCACGCCTGATCATCCCCGAGAATTCATCAATGGAATAAAAGCTTTGCAACAGCAGCGCCGCCAATGACCCAAGGTAAACGACAACCAGCCAAAGCAAGGGCAACGCCAGCAGTGTGACCAGCAGCACATTGGGGTGCCGCCAGAACACCGCCGATACACGGTCGCCCAACCCGCGGCTTGGCAGGACTGCTCCGTTTGGTTTTGCCTCTCTCGGGGTCAGATCCGCCGCCAGCGTCATCAGTCCTGCTCCATCACATGCATGGCCTGCGAATCCCACGTCAGGCCAACTGCGCTGCCTTTTTCCGGCAGGAGCGCTTCTTTGCCCAGAAACACCGATATTTCGCCACCCGGCACTGTGACGACAACGCGGGTGCCTGACCCAAGATAACGCAGCGTGGTCACATGGCCATGGACGCGCGCGCCATCATCAACGATGCGCACAGATTCAGGGCGCAGGCTGGCCGGACGCGCCGGGCCACCAAAATGCGCCGCCATGTCGCTGCTCAGGACATTGGACGACCCGACAAAATCAGCCACGAACCTTGTCCTTGGCTTGTCGTAAATCTCGGCGGGGGTGCCAATTTGGGCGATCTTCCCATCCGAAAAAACGGCCACCTGATCCGCCATGGACAGGGCCTCGCTCTGATCATGGGTGACAAACACAAATGTGATGCCAAGCCGCTGTTGCAGCGCCTTCAATTCGTCCTGCATCGCCTCGCGCAGTTTCAGGTCCAGCGCGCCAAGCGGTTCATCCAGCAGCAACACGCGCGGTTCGTTTATCAGCGCACGGGCCAAGGCGACGCGCTGGCGCTGGCCGCCTGATAACTCGCCAGGCTTGCGCTTGCCGTAATCATCCAATTTGACCAGTCCCAGCAACTCATCGGCCCGCGCAAGGCGCGTGCGCTTATCCACCCCGCGCACCATCAGGCCATAGGCCACGTTGTCACGCACGTTCATATGCGGAAACAGGGCATAATCCTGAAAGACCGTATTCACATTGCGCCGATTGGGCGGCACCGCGCTACAGTCCTGCCCGAAAATACGAATGACCCCGCCGGTTGGCTGTTCAAACCCGGAAATCAGCCGCAGACAGGTTGTCTTGCCCGACCCCGAAGGGCCAAGCATGGCAAAAAATGTCCCTTCCGCGATCATCAGGTCAAGGCGATCTACCGCTCGGATTGATCCGAAATGGCGTGATACATTTAAAAATTCGACAGCAGCGGTCATGGGGCAGGTCCAAATTTATCAAGTGACGCCCCCCGTATAATCGGGGGGCGCCTGTCAGGTGTGAGCGGTAAGTGAGTGGTGTTTAACGTCCGCCTATCACACCGATGTAATCCGATACCCAACGATAATAGGGCACGCATTCATCTTGGCTTTCGCAACTGGACACGGGGGTTGTCCAGAACCGGATTCTGTCGAAGTCATCAAAACCGTTCTTTGTGCAACCTTCAGCGGTTTGCATCCCACGCCCGTCGGTGCAGGCCGCTGGCACGACAGGGTTTGCCCCGAACCAAACGGACAGATCCGCCTGAAGATTGGATGACAATGAGTGTTCGATCCACAAATAGGCACATGTGGTGTTTTCGGCATTTACATGCATCATCGTGGTATCGGCCCAGCCGGTTGCCCCTTCCTGCGGGATCACGCTGGCCACCGGCACGCCGTCACCCTGCAACAGGTTCACCTGAAACGGCCAGGTGCCAGATGCCGCCATACCTTCGTTGCGGAAGTCATCCATCTGGATAAAGGCGTCATGCCAGTAACGCGCCGTCAGCGTGCGCTGCACGCGCAGCAGATCCAGTGCGGCGTCATATTGTGCCTGGTTCAGTTCATAGGGCGATGTGATCCCCAGTTCCGGGCTATGATACATCAGGTATTGCGCGGCATCCGCAATATGGATCGGCCCGTCATAGGCCTGCACGCGCCCTTTGTTGGTCTGGCCATCGGGCAGGTCCATTTCCGCGAACACGACATCCCAAGAATTCGGCGGGCTGTCACCAAACACGTCGGTGTTATACATCAAAACGTTCGGACCCCACTGATAGGGCACCCCGTAATGCACACCATCGACGACATACCAAGGCGCTTCTTTCAGGCGATCATCGACCGTATCCCAAGAAGGGATCAGCGACAGATTGATCGGCTGCACACGTTGCCCCGCCACCAACCGCAGCGATGCGTCGCCCGAAGCGGTGACCAGGTCAAAGCCGCCTTCATTCATCAGCGCCACCATCTCGTCAGATGTATTGGCAGACTTGACCTGCACCATGCAGCCTGTCGATTCTTCAAAACTGGTGACCCAGTCGAATTCCGCCATCGTTTCGCCACGCTCGATATAGCCGGGCCAAGCAACAATGTTCAGCTTGCCCTCTGGCGTGCCGAGTTCTGCAACCTGCGCCATCGCCGGGCTGAAACCGATGATCGCTGCCAATGCTGTGGTTCCCAATAGTTTCAGGTGTTTCATTTCAGTGCTCCCTGTGTCACGGCCCTGATCGGCACGATTTTAAAATCAGGTTAAGACCCATGAACATCTTCGCAATATCAAAATGCAGAAGCCTGCCATCGGTTTTTCCGATAGGTCACGCAAGCCACGGGTTTGCGTGTATTTTCAGGTTATTGCAGAAAGCAGACTTAGCGCCCCGGCAGCGTTGATTGTGCCACCCTGATGAAATTACGGGCAGGTTGGCCCAGCGGCGCACCCCGACGCCACGCCAGCCCCACCTGAACCGTTGGCAGATCACCCGAGACATCACGAATTTCGATTCGGTCCCCTTCCAGCGACCAAGGCCGATAGACCATGCCCGGCAAAATAGCGAGCCCGGCCCCCGTGGCAACAAGGCTGCGCAACGCCTCGACCGACCGCGTGCGAAAGGCAATGCGCGGCTTGACAGCCATGGCCATCATAAGTTCGCGCATGCTTTCTTCGATTTCGTCCACCATCAACTGAATAATCGGTTCATCTGCCAACTGATCCAGTGCAATGGCATCAGACTGCCCCAAAGGATGCCCCAGCGGCAACCATAACCGATAGGGCGACACCAGCAGTGTTTCCACTTGCAGCGCCATCCGGTCCTTGACCGACGACGTCAAAAGAACCGCGACATCCAGTTCGCCACCGATCAGCAAGTGCTGCAAATATTCACCGCTATCCTCGATCACGCTCAGCTCGATCTTGGGGTGGGCGCGGCGGAATCGCGCCAGAATATCCGACAGCACATACCCCGCGACAAGCGATGTCACGCCCAGCGCCAGACGCCCGCCTTCCTGCTCTGGCTGATCGCGAAACGCCCGCCGCGCGTTCGACACATCGGCCAGAATCTGTTGCGCATGGCGCAGGAACTGGCTTCCCAAATGGGTGATCATCAGGCCCCGGGCGTGTCTCTCGAACAGGGTGACGCCCAGATCATCCTCTAACGCGCGGATCGCTTCTGTCACCGAGGATTGCGAGATCGACAAGACACGCGCCGCCCCTGTCACCGACCCCTGTTCGGCCGCAGCGATAAAAAACTGCAACTGCCGCAGGGTAAAGGCCATGATCTGTCTCCTCGTTTTGGGGGTGTTGAACCTGTGGCCCGACCCTGGCTTATGCAAACATCAGGGTGCAAGACATGCAAGACGCGGATCGGCATGCAGGCTGGTGCGACCATTTCTCTTTCTCTGAAATCACGGGCGCACGGGCCAACGACATCTGCCGCACCATGGCTGCCGCCAAACCTCACACACCGCCTGACAGGTCTGACAGATTAAAGGGGGTGATGATCTGCACCGCGCTTGATGCGACATTGCGGACGGCAGGCATGCTTTTGAACCCGCCAAGCGCCGCGCCCAAGAGGGTGCGCATGTCTTTTTCCAGGTCGTGGTGCAGTACATACTGAATTGCCCCAACCGCCAAAAGATGCCTGTTTTCGCGGTCAAGATCATGCGCCACGAAAACTGCGGGGGTTTGGCCGTGCGCGGCCAGCACCCGCAAAATCGCCGCATTGCCGCCGCCCATGGAATAGACGGCAGTCACAGACGCACCCGTCGCCAGAACAGACTGCAACCGCTGCGCCGTAGTTGCCGTCACCCCGGCACCGCCGCTGACATCCATCAACCGCACGCCCGGCCGCAAGGTCGTGATCAGGTCGCAAAAGGCGGTATAGCGGTCAGTTTCACCACGAAAACTGTCTTGGCTGCGCGACATCAGCACGGTGCCTTTCAACGCAGGCAGGCTTTGCGCCATCAGATAGGCAGCTGTGCGCCCTGCCTGCGCATTGTTCAGGCCAAAATACCCTTGGCGCGCCGTCAGCGGCAAGTCCGTGACCAGCGTAAAGACGGGAATCCGCGCCGCTGCCAACCGGCCAATCGCATCGCGCACAGCAGGCGTGTCGCGTGCCTTGAGGCACAGACCGTGGCTACCACGATTGGCGATGCGGTTCAGCGCGGCAATGGTTTCTGCTTCGGTCATGACTTCCTGAAATTGAAAACGAAGCCGGATTGCAGCGCTCGGGATGGACCCCACAGCGGACTCTGCGGCAAGGCGAATTTCACGCGAAAACCGTTTTGGCGACTCGGCCAGCACATCAAGAATGATCCTCCTGCCCTTGGCCACCAGCTGCGCCTCTTGCGCCTCCAATTCGCGCAGGGCCGCCGCAACGCGATTACGGGTCTGGGGGCTGACATGGGACCGGTTGTTCAGCACACGGTCAACGGTGGCCGTGCCAAGCCCGGCTTGCCGGGCAATCTCCTTGATGGGAAAACGATGTGTCATTGATGTATTCTTGATGTGTTTTTGTGATCTGAACAAGATGGCCCATCGCTATGCTGGCCAGAATATATCCATGAGAGGATGCCAAAATGAACCACGGCTCAATCACCCCCGATACGGGTTTTTACGATGAATCCGCATGCAGTCTGGCTGATTTCGCGGCACATACGGCGCAAAAGACCAATATCGCCGATATTCCCAACGCCATCGCCGCCCCCAAGAACGTGCCGGTCTATGACA